>JAMOPJ010000018.1 GCA_027064525.1 Archaeoglobaceae archaeon | reverse complement strand
TCCAAAACCTCAATAGCTTTTACCTGAATCTCAAAGGTTTCGAAGTCTTCTACAATTTCTTCAGATTTCATCAATCTTTAAATAATATCCCAGCTACCTCAATTAAATCATAAAAGGGTCAGCATCGTCCTAATCAGCGATAACTTAAAATATCTTAGTGAAGGCATGAGAGAGTCCGTAGGAGGCGGACGCCGTTGGGACTACGGGGTGATAATAAATGTTAGTTGAAAAAGAGAGACTCGTCGAGGCAATAAGTGAAGCCATTCAAAAGGCGAAACCGAGGAAATTCCTTGAAACCGTGGAGATGGCAGTAAACCTGAAAAACGTTGACATGAGAAGACCAGAGAATAGAATAGATGCAATAGTGATGCTACCCCACGGCTTGGGCAAGCCAAGGAAGGTCGGAGTTTTCGCGAGAGGAGAAACCGCCTTAAAAGCTAAGGAGGCTGGAGCGGACATAGTTCTTGGCCCAGAAGACATAGATGAGCTCGCGAAGAATAAGAGGCAGGCTAAGAAGTTGGCGAAGCAGATGGACTTCTTCATAGCCGAAGCCACTCTGATGCCTGAGATCGGTAGGAAACTGGGTCCAATATTGGGTCCAAGAGGAAAGATGCCACAGCCGATTCCACCGTTGGCCGATCCGAAGCCGTTCATCGATAGGTTGAAGAAGTCTGTGAAGATAAGAACGAGAGATAAGCCGACATTCCACGCACCGATCGGCAAGAGGGATATGGATCCAGAGCAGTTGGCGGAGAATGCTTTGGAGATCCTCAAGGTCGTTGAGAGTAAGTATGAAAACCCAAGTCAGAACATAAAGTCGATATACGTTAAAACTACTATGGGTCCAGCTGTGAGGGTGATTTAAAATGGCGGCTGTAAGAGGATCCCCGCCGAAGTGGAAGGTTCAGGCGGTTGAGGAGATTAGGAAGATATTTTCAAGCTATCCGGTAGTGGCGATCGTCGGTTTTAGGGGTGTTCCTTCAGGGCAGATGCAGAAGATAAGAAGGGACTTTAGAGGAAAGGCACTCATAAAGGTCGTCAAGAACACACTTTTGGAGAAGGCAATCGACGCCTTAGGCGGTGACTTTGAGAAGCTCAAGGAGTTCATCTACGATCAGACGGCGATAGTTGCAACGGACATAAATCCGTTCAAGCTCTTCAGGATGATCGAAGAGACAAAGATTCCGTCACCGCTAAAGCCGGGGCAGGTCTCGCCAGTGGATGTCGTCGTTGAAAAGGGACCAACCCCATTCCCTCCCGGCCCGATAATCGGAGAACTACAGGCAGCGGGACTGCCAGCCGCAATAGAGAGAGGAAAGATCGTGATCAAGGAGACCGTTACCGTCGTTAAGGCTGGGGAAGTTGTCAAGCCAGAGGTTGCGAGGGCTCTGGAGAAGTTGGACATCAAGCCGATAAAGTTGGGTTTAGATGTGAGAGCGATCTACGACAGCGGTGTCGTTCTGACGCCAGATGTGCTCGCGATCGACGAAGAAGCCGTAAAGGGACAACTCGCAGAAGCTTTCCAGAAGGCTTTGAACTTAGCCGTGAACGCGGCATACGTAACGGAAGAAACGGCAGAAATCCTTATAATGAAGGCCGTGATCGATGCGAGAAACTTAGCGATAAACGCTGGAATCTTCGAGAAGGATGTCATGGCGGACTTGCTTGCGAAGGCATATGCTGAGATGTTAGCTTTAGCTTCACGCTTGCCGGATGATGCTCTTGATGATGATCTCAAGAACAGGATTTCAGGCTTACAGGCTAAGGTTGAGAAGGTAGAAGAAAAGGTTGAAGAGGAGAAGAAGGAAGAAGAGGAAGTGGAGAGAGAAGAAGAGGAGGAAGCTGAAGAGTCAGCTTTGGAAGGTTTAGGTGCCTTATTTGGTTAATGGGGGGTGATTGGAATGGAGTATGTGTATGCGGCTTTGTTGTTGCATGCTGCTGGAAAGGAGATAAACGAGGAGAACATCAAAGCTGTGCTTAGCGCAGCTGGAATAGAGGTGGATGAAGCAAGAGTTAAGGCATTGGTTGCAGCTTTGGAGGGTATCGACATCGACGAGGCTATTTCGAAGGCTGCCATCCCAGCCGTAGCAGCTCCGGCTGCTCCAGTTGCCGCAGAAGCTGCTGCAGAAGCCGGAGAAGAGAAGAAGGAAGAAGAGGAGAAGAAGGAAGAGGAAGAAGAAAAGGCAGAAGAAGAAGCTCTAGAAGGACTCGGAGCTCTGTTCGGCTAACCACCTTTTCTTTTATTTTGTTTTTTTAGGCAGATTCCTATATTCAAAGCTCGAGTTTGATATTTATTTAGATGAAAATAGTTGATTCTAAGCAATTACCACAACAGCTAGTTATAGTTGGCAGTGATTTAGCTATAGCTGAAAAATGATGATACAAGTCACAACCAAATTATTGATTAGCTAACAAATGTTCATCAACATCAGTAAAAGCCTCAGAACTCTCCCTTTCATCATAGTTTCAGTTCGCCCATCAATCATCATCGGCATCACACCTTCGATTTCGCAGTTAAAAACGTTACTTCATATATTTCAACTTTGCCATCGTCGTATATTTTTTTGAATATCTCAAACTTTCTCAGCGCTTTGTCGTTGTAGTGTTGTTTTTCCAAAAATCCAACATAAATATATTTTACATTATATTTTTTAAGTAGTGGTATGACTTCATCAATACTGCTCGCGGAATATATTTTATTCGCATCGTTCCATCTCTTATAGAGCATTGGAACCGTTGAATTGTTGAAATATCTCCAAAAAAGTTCGTGTCCTCCTCTCGCCATAACGCTCTGCAAGCCCGTGAAGGCGGAAACTCTTCCGGTGTATGTGTAGGACTCAAACGGCTTATCCCCCGGAAACTCCAGCACGACACCATTAGGACAGCTTTGAAGAAACTTCAAAGCATCATATTCACCGTAGTTCTTCGTATAAGCCATGCCATCTATCGTTCCCTTAAAATCGTTCAACGTTACGAGATGTCCAAACGGATATATCCAGAGGATGGCTAAGAACAATGCAATGAAATATTTCCCACGTTTTAACTCGGAAAATATGAGCGCTGATGCGAACGATAGCATGATCCAAGCCTGAATATATGTTTTGAACACCGTGTTTAGTCTTTCCCATTTTTGAGGATATGGATCATCGACGTAAAACACCTCGACGAGCAGAAGGGTCAATGCGGATACGAATATCAAGACGTTCTTGAGATCCTTAGGGTTTTTCCACATACCAATACCTGCTAAAACCAAGAGCGAAGCTAGTATCGGCAACAACTGAAAGTTAAATATGACTGCCACCGGAACCAAGGCTAGCGAAGTGATAAAGAATATCTTTCTGTTCTTCCAAGCCATCCAGCAAAGTGGAATTAAGATCAGAGGCTGAGCGGCTATGAAGTGCAAGAGGGATGTTCTTTCTGTAACTATTCCTATGCCCTTGACAGCGTAAGCATGGAGTTTAATGTGATATGGAGTGAAAGGGACAACGGCGAGCGATAACGCAAGCAGATCCTTGAATCTCCTCAAAAGTATAACTATAAGGACAAGCAAAGTTAGATAGGTTGGGAACTCCCAAGAATTTACGGTAAACATGAATCCAAGCAAAAACGACAGAAAAATCAAAATTTTGCGATCTCCAAGCTTAACGTATTCGTAAAGCAGTATGATGAACAAAATTTGAAAAGGGATGTCCATCAGATGCGGATGGAGATCTCTGAACGTAAGAGTTGCAAACGGAAACTCGTTTATCGTGCCCGGAATCACCCTTGTCACCGTCCAAAAATCGAAAGCTCTCTCAAGCCTTAAACCTTCGACATGTATAAACCCCATATGCTGAAAACAACAACCGATTAAAATCGCAAAAGATGCTAAATTCCCCGCCAAAATCGCTAAAGGTAGGATCTTAGCCCTATTTCTGATGGCGAATTCGATCGACAACGACAGAACCAGAGCAAAAAACGTTGCCAACCCCAAGTTAAAGGCAACACCTATAGGTGTATGAGTTATGCTCGTGAGCGTGGCGACGATGAGGTAGCCCATGTAATAGTAGCAGTCGAATCTGAACCCAGCCAAATTGACATCTATCGGCGGCATCCCTCTGCTCCTCAAGATACCACTCAAAACCCCCACATCCATCATCTTCTCTCCGCCGAATATGTTAGGATTGAAGGAGGTGTAGAGCAGATACGCCAAGAATGAAACGACAAAAACGATCTCAAACCTCACCAGATCTCCGATCAGATCTTTCAGCTTACACCTTATCAGCAAGGGAACGCATACGGCGACGTAAACGAGCAAACCGACCAAGCTTGCGGTTTTAAAATCTAAGAAGTTCGCAAACAGCCAAACGGTGTAGCTAAGGAAGACAATGCCAATTACTTTTGAAGCATAAACCAATCTAAGTTTGGAAGCGATTGGTAGAGTGATGAGGCTCAGCAGTATCAGCACACCAAGCCAGCAGATCACCATTCTAAATGAGACGGTTGCACTTTTTCAATCTTTCTTTATACCTTGATTTGTCAATTATATGTTTAACCTCTGAGCGATACCTTGCCCTTCTTAACTCTAATGAATCCAGCTTTTTCGAGATTCTCCAAGACAGCCTCCAAAGCTTCACTCGTAGCTCTTACTTCAATCCTCTCGCCAAACTCGATCCTATTAGCGTTCAAAATTTCTTCGACATCCATCTTTCTGTCTGCAACCTTTTCGAGCATGCTTTCCGCAACGCCCGCCATCATCAAAAGTCCGAGCGCCTCATCATACTCTTCGCAGAGCTTTGTAAGCCTATCGTTAAAGATTGCGTCGCTCAACTCTGCTAAAACGTCGCAAAAAATCTCAGCTACGACTATCAACCTCTGCTTTAAATCGAGCTTCTTGGCTTTATCCTCATCGGCATCGTATGGAAATCTTATTATCGGATCTTCTGGTGGATCCTTAACCTTTCCGTTTTCTAGCATCCCGTTGATCTCAAGCATGTCGTAGAGAATGCCTAAGGTCACGTAAGCGTCTCTTTCATCTTCAATCTTCTCTCTAATTATTTTCTCGAACTCTTCGATCGTTTCAACGTCTTTGGCCAAGTCCAAGTAGCTCTTCCAGCGTTTTATCTCATCGATCAACTCGGTCTCTTCATACTTGTTCCTCAGCTCGCTGAATTTACCCTCAACGAAGTAAAGCGGATAAAAGTCCAGATCGATATACTTCCTAACCTCAACACTGATTCCAATCGATTTCAGAGCCTTTGCCAACTCCGCAGATGTTCTCTCATCGAAGCTACCGATCTTAACCTTCATAACACTACCAAACTTCGATGATTTAAAAAATATTATTAACACCTCGAATGTGCTTGGCCATATGAAGTTCAAAGTGGCTGTGCTCGGAGCTACCGGAATGGTTGGACAGAAGTTCATTCAGCTCTTGGCTGATCACCCTTGGTTCAAAATAACGACTCTGATGGCTTCTGAGAGAAGAGTAGGAAAGAGATATGGTGATGAGGTCAACTGGGTAGTTTCATCCGATGTCCCAGAGTGTGCGAAGGACATAGAGATGGCTCCGATGGATCCGAAGCACTGCGAAGCAGACATCGTTTTCTCTGCTCTGCCTTCGGATGTGGCGAAGGAAGTAGAGCCGAAGTTTGCGAAGGAAGGATTTGTCGTTGCGAGCAATGCTTCAGCTTACAGGATGGAGGAAGACGTGCCCTTGATTATTCCAGAAGTCAATCCGGATCATCTGAAGCTGATAGAGGTTCAGAAGAGGAATAGAAACTGGGACGGTTTTATAGTCACCAACCCAAACTGCACGACGATAATGCTTGTCATAACGCTCAAGCCTCTGATGGATTTGGGATTGAAGAAGGTGACGGTCGCTACGATGCAGGCTTTGAGCGGTGCGGGCTATCCGGGAGTTCCGTCGCTTGCGATAATGGATAACGTGATTCCTTTCATAAAGGGAGAGGAGGAAAAGGTTGAGACAGAGCCACTTAAGCTCTTGGGCAAGTTCGATGGCGAGAAGGTGATTCCAGCGGACATCAAGGTTTCGGCTTCATGCCACAGAGTTCCTGTTATCGATGGACATCTTGAAGCTGTTTGGGTCGAGTTTGATAGGGCAGTGGAAGTGGAGGAAGTCGTAAAGGCTTTCGAATCACTCGCACCTCTGAAGGATTTGCCGACTTCGCCTGAGAAGGTCATAATCGTTAGAAATGAAGTGGACAGACCACAGCCTCGCCTAGATAGAGATGCTGGCAACGGGATGAGCGTTGTGGTAGGAAGGCTGAAGAGGGTTGAGGAGAACGTGATAAGATATCTCGTTTTGGGGCACAACACCGTCAGAGGGGCGGCTGGAGCGAGCATTCTGAATGCTGAGCTTATGGTTAAAGAGGGATATATTAGCAAGTAATTTTCCCTATTTTAAGAGCTTTTAAGAGCATAGATCAAAATTTGCAACACAATTTTAATAAAATAGAGTAAATAGAACAAAAATCAGCATAGCTCTGGGAAATCGTATGCGGGACACTCCTCAAACGTATACTTTACCGTAGTAAACTGAGACTTGAACTCCTTGACCATCTTGCGAATCTCTTCTTTGCTCTTCTTTTCTTTAATTGTCATATCTATCAATTCAGCAATCGTGTCCATTTCATCTTCTTTCATTCCAAGCCTCGTAACCTCCTGCACTCCTATCCTGATTCCAGAAGGATTGTCAGCGTTCCTAACATCATCCCAAGGCAGTAAGTTCTTGTTCAGGATTATTCCAACCTCTTCGAGCATCTTCGCTATCTTATCACCCCCTCCGAGTTTGGAAACATCCACGACAATCTGATGGGATTCGGTGAATCCCAAGTCCGGGCAAACTACATCGTAACCCTTATCGTAGAGGCTTTCAGCCAATCTCTTAGCGTTCTTGACTATCTGCTTCGCGTAGGCCTCTCCAAACTCCATCATCTCTAAGCAAGCGGCTACGTAGCCAGCCAAGCTGTGGATGTGGTGGTTGCTAACTACTCCGGGGAACACACCCTTATCGATAGTTTTCGCGAGCTCCTTTTTGCACATGATAACGGCTCTTTGAGGGCCTGGGAAAGTTTTGTGGGTTGATGCTGTGACTACATCGGCTCCCTCTCTAATCGGATCCTGAAACTGCTTTCCAGCTATTAAGCCTAAAACGTGACTGGCATCGTAAACTACCTTCGCCCCTACCTCTTGAGCTATCTCCGCTATCTCCCTAACAGGATGCGGAAACAAAAACAGACTCGCCCCCAAAACGAAAACCTTCGGTTTATCATCAAGCTTCTCAACCTTCCTTTTCGTCGCATCGACATCTATGTTGAACCTTTCATTGTCGAAGGCGTAGTATTTAACGTTCAAACCTCTCAAGCCAGCGGCTGAAAACCTATCGTGAGAGATGTGACCGCCATGAGGAACGGATAAAGACATGATCGTGTCTCCCGGATTGGTTAAAGCGAAGAATACCGCCATGTTTGCTATCGTTCCAGAAATCGGCTGAACGTTCGCATGCTCAACATCGAACAACTTCTTAGTTAGATCAACTGCGAGAGCTTCGAGCTCGTCTATAAACTTACAACCCTGATAGAATCTCTTACCGATCTTCCCCTCAGCATACCTATGCCCAAAATCGCTCGTGTAGAATCTCCTAACGAGATAACTCGTTACGTTTTCGCTTGCGATTAGGGGAATCGAATATTTGAAGAACTCGTGATGCTTTTTCGAGATTTCGAGAAGCTTGTCAAGCATGGTTTCTCTTGGGCTGTGTCCTTTAAAATATTTTGCGTTTATCTTAAATATCACCTCAATCAAACTATAAGCCATGAGAAAACTGTTGATAATTGCCATAATCATGGCATTCCTGCTCGCGGGATGCTCATCCGTCGGCAAGCCAGAAATCAAAAAGATAACCTACAAGTGGGGCAATGTAAACGAATCCACCACGGAAATACTTGTGAACGTTGACGTGGTCAATCCTAATCCGTTTCCAATTCCATTGAAGGATATTGTCATGAACATATACATGAACGGAATCAAGATGGGCGAAGGACACGCGATCAAGGCTGAGATTCCGGCGAATTCGGAATCAACTCTTGTAATAGCGATCCTCCTTGATAACAACAAGATCCCAGAGTGGTGGGTTAGCCACATAAGGAACGGAGAGAAGACCGATATGGATATAAAGGGTTATTTAGTGTTCGACTTAAAGGTTTTTGACTTCAAATTCCCAATAGAGTTCTCGAATCCGATAAAAACTGATATATTGTCGTCGGTCTCCCTAAGTAAGCCCGAAACCATATCCGTCGATGGTTTAGCCAGCATCGAAATAAGGTCTGTAAAATCGCACTGGGGCAACGTTAACAATAAGTGGACTGAGATAATCACGATAGCCGATATTTACAATCCGAATTCCTTCCCGATTCCGGTAATAAGTTTCGATTACACGATAAAGATGAATGGAATACTTGTAGGTGATGGAAGCGAGGATCTGAATGCTGTGATTCCTCCAAAGTCCGACTCAAAGCTAACTCTGATAACGAAGATCAAAAACGACAAACTGAAGGATTGGTGGGTCACTCATATAAAGAACGGCGAAAAGACGACGGTGGAGATAGACATAATGCCAAAGGTTAAGGTTGCCGGCAAAAAGATTAGCTTCACATTGACCAAGCAGACGTTCGAGATCAGAACGAGCTTCCTCGGCTAATCTTTAGGTATTTTTAGTTTTTAATGGTCGAGACTCCACATTGTGTATGATTTAAACAATTCCATCAACAGTGTTGCATCACCACCCTATTTATTTAAAAATTTAATAATGATTGGCTAAGGAGATTGAACCTCAAAATCATTTATCTTCCTTCCTATCGAAGAACGGGTTCTTACCCAAGCTTGCCAGAGGAATTCCCATAACTACATCCGCATCGGTGATTCCAAGCATTCTCGCAACCACCCCTATTCTGTATATTATCCTGTTGTCCACGTTGATAATGCTCGCAAGCTTTACAGCCGATCCCAAGGCTATTCCCAAATCGAGGATCTTAAAAACGCAGTTCGGGCCGATGAAATCTCCCCCTCTTCTATCGATCTTCTTAAACTCGTCGCAGTTGTAACCGCAAGCCCCACAGTTCAAGCCAAGAGGCTTTCCACCCTTCACTCCGATTATAAGGATTCCTTCGGCCTTCTTAACACTCTCCCCGTCTCTCTTCCAGCCCTTTCCCCTTTCGTTGGCGAGTTCAATCATCTTTTCGGCAATTCGATCCTTGTCCTCCCCATCGACATATATTATCTCAATGTCATCTTCTCCCTTAGATTTCGGAGCCGTTCTTGCAGATATTGCCATTAGATAAGCTGCAAACTTAATGGCTTCTTTCCTAAACTCTTCCTCCTTCAAAATCATATCCGACAATCGATGCTCGAATATTTAACGTTTCACAAAGCGCCCAAGAGAAAACCTATCAAGCCGAATAGGAGAGCTAAGAGAGTCTGCTTCCTGAATCTTCTAATATCCTCCGGCTCGTGCCTACGCAAGAGTTCGAATGAGATCTTGGCGAGCATAAAATCCGTAACGAGAACGGGCAGGAGATACTTCAGATCGAGGACGTAACCTTCAACGAAAAGAAAGGGAACGAAGCTCAAAGCTACGGCTATCAAAAACAGAGATGCAGAGAGTTTTGAAGCAAATTCAACGCCCTTAACCCTTGCAACTGTCCTGACGTTTCTCAACGCATCTCCTTCCACATCCTCGATCCCCTTCATGACCTCCCTTGCCACTCCCGAAAGAAATGCTATTATTGAAAGAACCGCAATCTGCGGAGTGATCGTATTCGTTGCAACGACGCTACCGAATATGAACGGAGCGCACATCGAGAAGGCGATGTAGAAGTTTCCAATAAGCCCAAACTCCTTGAGCTTCAAGTTGTATAGGTAGCCCAATAGTGTGATCGCTAAAGCGAGTAGAAATGCGTTTAGAGAGATAGCGAATGCTGAGAGAAAGCCGAGGGGAGCAAGAATAATTCCAATCAGTAGAGCACTTCTTCTGCTCAGATCTCCCCTGACGAGAGGTCTGTCGAACCTTTCGTTCGCCAAATCGACCTCGTAGTCCAAGTAGTCGTTCAATGCAAAAGCGGAAGCTTGACAGAAGATGGCAGTTAGACTTCCAAAAATAATGTCTTTCAAGCCAAAATTTAAGCCAGACGAAACGATAATTCCAACTACAACCCCCAAAGCATACATGAATCCGTGCTCAAGCCTCAGAAGATCCCAGACAGCTTTGATCATGGGATGGTCTCCAAAAACTTCTCAACGCCTTGCTCGTATAGAACGTTTCCAACGACTATCATGTCCGCGAACTTCAACATCGTCATGGCCTTATCTTTGCTGTCTATACCTCCACCGTATATCAGCACGGCATTATCCAAAACATCCTTCACAGCTTTAACAACTTCAGGATCTCCGAAAGTTCCGCTGTATTCGATGTATATCGCCGGAAGCTTGTATATCCTCTCTCCAACTATCGCGTAACTCGCAGCCTGCTTCGGTGTCAGATCGGTTTTTGCCTTCGTCACTCTGCCAACTGCAGAATTGGGATTCAGAACGATGTAGCCTTCGAATATCGTCTTGTCTATAATATTACAAAACTCCTCAAGCCTGTCGAAGTTCATCTCAACCCATCTCGCGTGCTTGCCGGTTATCCACTCCCCATCGGCAGAATTGAGAACGGTGGGAACGAACAGATAGTCCGCGTCGTATATCACGTTTGACGGATCAGATGGCTCAACGACGGTCGGCAGTCCGTATTGCTTCACCTCCTCAAGCAAAGCTTTCGCCTTTTCGAGCGTTACGTTCTGAGTTCCCGAGATCATGATCGCATCCGTCCCACTCTCAACCACAGCTTTTATCAGTTCGGGCGGATTCGGTCTGTCCGGATCCAATTTCGTTACGTGTCTCCACTTCCTCCACATCGATGCAACATCGGTAACAAAATTTTTAAATTTATGCCGAAATTTCACCATGGATCCAAAGTTCGCCATAACAATCATTCTCATCTCTTTAAGTGGAGTCATGGCTCCCGGTCCCCTTTTTGCTGCTACGATCGCTGAAGGAAGGAAAAACAGGTTTGCAGGAGTTGCGATATCCTTTGGGCATGCCACCGTTGAGATCCCGATAATCCTCGCACTCTTCCTCTTCGGATCCTTCATAGCGACGGATCTGATAAAGGCGATCGTTGGAGTTTTGGGTGGATTCGTTCTGCTTTACTTAGCCTATCTCGAGCTTAAAAGTGGGGATGTAGAGGCAAAGCCTGCGAAAGGATACGTAACCGGCATACTCATGAGTTTTTGCAACCCATACTTTATTATCTGGTGGCTCACCGTTGGATTCATGCTCGTAATGCAGTCGATGGAATACGGATTGTTTGGGCTTCTGCTATTCATAATCCTGCATGAGTTCTGCGACTTCTCTTGGCTGACGTTCGTTTCTCTAACATCAAACAAGGCTTCGGACATATGGGGCAGAAAAGCTCAGCTTATTCTAACGGCGATTTCGGTTACGATATTCATAATCTTCGGCGTCTGGTTCTTAGCCACAGGAACGACAACCCTTTTAAAGCTTTACGGCTAAAATTTTTCGAGATGATAGTCGAGCTTATAAGTTTGATATCACTGCTCATAATCATCTACGCATACTTCCAAGTTAAAGGTTATCGTCTCTCTTTTTTGGAGAGGTTCAGGCTCATATCAGAAAGGAGCGAAAGAAGGAGGATAATCCAGTCGAGGGTCGAGCTATTCAAGAAAAAGGAGAAACCCGTTTTCAGGACGTTTGCGGTTTTGGGATTCGTGGTCCTTCTCCTACTTTTGGCTTTCACCCACAAGCTGTTCTGGGCCGTCGTGGTTTCGGACAGCATGTATCCTACGATGAAGAGAGGTGACATAATACTGGTTCAGGCCATCCACATAGATCCACACGTTGGAGATATAATCATGTTCAAGAGGCCGGATTCATACCTTCCGATCACCCACAGAGTTCTGAAGATTCAGGGTGACCTTATATACACCGGAGGAGACGCATCCGGCCCCGATCCGTGGGTTATAACGAAGAAGGATGTGATCGCTCAGGCTGTGATGATAGAAGGAAAGCCGATAGTCATACCGGGCGTAGGAAAATACTTCATACTCAACGCTCAAGAGCTCAGATCGATAGGCCCGTTCGGGGAGGAGTATATGTTCTACAAGAATCTCGTCAAAGCCTTCAAGAATTACGCGCTCGCCATAATCCTAATCTGCTCGGCCCTCTACGTTTACTTGGAGTTAGGAAGAAGTAGCAGGTTTTAGCAAAATTTTGGCACCCAGATCCTTCAGGATCTCGAAGTAGCTCGGGAAAGAAACGGAAACTACCTCTGCATTTCTAACCAAAACACCCCTTGCAGCAACCAATCCTAGCAAAGAAAACGCTAAGGCCATCCTGTGATCTCCAAAGGAATCCACAGTCCCACCTTCAACCACTCCACCTACTATCTCGAGCCCATCTCTCCTCTTCTCTACTTCGATTCCCAAACTTCTAAGGTTGCGGTAAATTCCCTCGATCCTATCTATCTCCTTAAGCCTGAGATGTTCTGCGTTGTAAATTACCGTCCTTCCTTTTGCAACGCTCGCAAGCACGGAAATCGTAGGAACGAGATCGGGAATATCTCCAGCATCCACCTCGACTCCTTCAAGTTCCGACCTCTCGGCCACAATTATTCCTCTCTCCTTATCCCATCTAATTCTGCCACCCATCTCGCGAACTATATCGACAATCCTCTTGTCTCCCTGCTTCGATTCAAACATGTTCTTAATCTCCACCTTCCCAGCGAGAATTCCGGCCGCTATTAGGTAGCTCGCAGATGAGAAATCGGAAGGAACGCTAAATCTTCTAAGCTTAAACTCCTGCTCGCCTTCAATGTAAAACGTAAAGTCCTCCCTTTCTATCTTGATTCCACCCTCCTCAATGACGTGCAACGTTATTTCAATGTATGGCTTCGACTTTACATCCAAAACCCTTAGAACGGAATCTCCTCTCGCCAAGGGAAGCGTGAAGAGCAGAGAGGATATGAACTGAGAACTCTTGGCTTTGATCTCAACTTCCCCACCTTTCACGATACCTCTAACCCAGATCGGAGGTTCGAAGTTTCCAAAACCTCTTATCTCAGCTCCTAAGCCCTTCAAAGCCTCGACGAGCTCTCTATTTGGACGTTTCCTTAGCGACTCATCCCCGTCAAGAATCGATTTAAGCTTCGACAGGCTAAGAATGCCAAGAAAAAGTCTCATCGTAGTTCCGGAGTTCGCACAATAGAAGTATTTCCCACCTTCAACTTCATCGCAACCTCTAAACTTGAACTCATCTCCAGCACGAACGATTTCGGCTCCGATCCTCCTGCAACAGCTCAGGGTTGCGAGGGTATCGTCCGAAATTAAAGCGTTCAGGACCTTGGATGATCTTGAGAGGGCCGAAGCTAAGAAAGCACGATGGGTGTAGCTCTTCGAAGGTGGTGGAGTTGCGGAGCCGTTGACTTCACTTCTCATTACGAGGATATCCATAGCTAAGCTTTGGCATAACATTATATAAAATTTGACTCAAATCCGTAGCAATGATAAAAAAGTTTAGAGGAGCGGTGCTCGGCTTTGCAATAGGCGACGCTCTGGGAATGCCAGTTGAGGGTTTAAGCAGAGAGGATATCAAGAGAATCTACGGGAAAGTAGAGGACTTCATGCCCTCCCCATACGGAGACTTAAGGGCTGGGGAATGGACGGACGACACGGAGCAGATGATCCTGCTGGCGAAGTCAATACTCAAGACGGTCTACTTCAACCCAGACGACTTTGCCGAAAGGTTAAAGCTAATCACGAGCAACAGAATAGGTCCAACGACGAGGACGGCGTTGAAAAACTTGGCCTTCGGTGTTCCGTGGAACAGATCTGGAATAGAATCCGAAACTTGCGGTTCAGCGGTTAGAGTTTTACCGATTGGTTTGGTTTACTCCTTCAGCTTGGATTTGGTCGAAAAATACGCTCTGTTCTCATCGATTATCACGCACAAAGGAGCGGCCATAAGTGGGGCGGTTGCAATTGCGATAGCGATAGCGTGCATCCTGAACGATTGGGAAGATGAGGAGATTATCGAAGAGGTCATTAAGAGGACGAAAAAGTTCGATGAGTTAGTAGCGGATAAGATATCCCTCGCCCACCAGATCTCGGACAGAGATTTGGATTTCGCCGTTACCAGACTTGGAAATTCAATGTCAGTCTATGATTCCGTTCCCTTAGCATTTTATTGCTATCTTTCATCTTCAAGCTTCAAAGATTGCGCTCTTAAGGCTGTAAACGCAGGAGGTGATGCGGATTCCATAGCTGCGATGGCTTGCGGGATGAAAGGATGTAAGCTTGGGATGGACAGCATTCCTAAGGATTGGATCAACAGATTGAAGGACGCTGATATGCTGATAGATTTAGCGGACAGACTGCACGATCTGTATCTTATGATTTCAAATATAAGGTGAGATCACCTTAGCAACCAAACAGCAGATTCCAAAGGTAAGGATAGGTGTAACAACCCAGCTTAACATTATCTTCCTAAGAAGATGAAATCTTATAGTTTCAACGCCCTTAAGCATTCCAACGCCGATTATACCGCCTATTATACAGTATGTAGTAGAAACGGGCATACCCAAGGTTGTAAAAATGAGGACGCTTATCCCTGCGCTGAATTGCGCAGAAAATCCTGAAAACGCATCTAAGCTCGTGATTCCCTTGCCAACCGTCTCAACGACCCTCTCGCTCAGCATGAACGCTCCAAGCCAGAGCATCACAGTCCCTATTATTGCTGCCTGCAACGGTGTAAGGATGCCATAGCACACGATCGGTCCTAAAGCCGTAGCAAGTTCGTTCGCACCAGTGTTGTATGCAATTATTATCCCGTTTAAGATCAGAAGCATTCTGAGAATTCTTTCAACCTTGAACACCGGCAATCTGTGGAAAATGTCCTCCATAACCCTGTAAACTACGATCGCCAAGAAAAGGGAGCCTATCGGTGAAATCACCCAAGACTCCACTATCTTCAGCAGAGTGTCGAATCTAACGACAGATCCGAAGGCGAAGCCCGAACCGACAAGGCTTCCGATTATGGCCTGATGACTCGAAACCGGCAACCTCTTCCAATTGGCGAATATGATCACGAAAGCTGAAACGAGTAGAGAAACGCATAATATTTTCAAATTCAGAACTACGAGCTCCTTTCCTACGGTTCTCATAACGTTTCTCCCTTGCAAGACCGCTCCGATGAAGACTAAAACTCCCAAAAGGTAGATGGCTTTCCTAAACGTGATTATCCCCGCTCCGACGCTGATCCCGAAAGCATTCGATGTGTCGTTCGATCCTATACTGAACGCTATTAGAACGCACGAGATCAGCGGAATGAGAGATTCCAACATACCGCTACCTCATGCTAACGTTCAGAATTTGAATTATATCGCCAGCGTCTTCGATCAGATCGCTTACGTTTACAAGGCTAACTATGAAGTCGGAAATCGCCTTTCCTTTCCAAAAGCTATCTACATCCTTCTGCATGAGGTGTCTGTAGAGGTCATGGGTGATCTTGTCGATCATCTCCTCCCTCGTCCTGATCTTCAAGGTGACATCCTTCAGATCGGCCTTCTTTTCGAGAGATTCGAAAGCCAACACTAAATCTCTACTCATTTTGAGATTTATCTCAGCTATAGTCACGCAGTAAGCTTTCACATCCTCATCGAGCTTCTCCGGCAGGTTGAGATATTCGATCGCACAGTCCTCCAACGTATCCAAAACCTCATCGACAACTTCCGAAAACCTATAGAGGTTGGCCCTAACCGCTGGTATGAACGCCCCTTCATACAACTTCAAAGCTATGTCCCTTCGAATAGTATCTCCGATCTTCTCAAGTTCGCAAACGTCCTTTAAAGCTTTTTCGTCATCTCTTTCGATCCCAGTCTTAAACTTCTCACACGCCTGAAGAACTGTATTTAAATGTTCCTTAATTAGCTTTATGACCTCCTTCTCCCTCCTACTGCCGAAGATCACGTCGATCCCCGTTTTTATGGCTCAACAGTTATCATATAAGGCTTTTTAGCTCGATATTATTTTTTACATATAAAAAATCTTCTTACTAAGCTCTTGTGAACTCTCTGATAGAACTTACCTTCTATTTCGAAAAATTGGGCAAATAGGTCGTCCGCATCGACGTTTATAACCAAAACGGCTCTACAACCCTCTTTGAGAACTCTCCAGATCTCCTCGGTTGCCTTCTCGTAAAGATCCTCTCCATAACTCCTAGTGGCTCTGAGGTATGGAAAGTCCGTAACTACAGCATCAAAGCTTTCGTCCTTGAAGGGCAAATTCCTCGCGTCACCCCAAATAACGTTCGTCGGCAATCCGAAAAATTTCAGGTTCTTAGCACATCCGAAGACCACTTTCCTAAAAACATCCACTCCTGCAAATTCTACACCCATAAGACCGGCTTCGATCAGAAAAGTTCCCGTCCCGCACATTGGATCAAGCATCATTCCTTTAACGCCAGTTATGTTGACAAGAGCTCTCGCAAATCTCGGAACTATAACGCTAGGCATGAAAAAGGGTCTCTTGTCGGGTCTTCTTTCTGCAAACTGTTTGGTATTTGTTTTGTGTATGAGAACTCCTACATGAGCTTTCTCAGCTAAATAAACTCTTATAACGTAATTTGGTTTCGATACGCTTATTTTGGCTCCCCTTCGCCATAATACAGCACCCAAAGATCTTTCGAGTTCCAAGGAGCTTAGATTCTCCCATCTCTTCCCGATCTTTCTGACCCTAACGCAGATACGGCCGGGAAGGATCGGAACCTCCCGGAAGACATCTTCGAGCTCTTCGAATTCGCAACTCGCGAAGAATTGAGAGACCTCATGGGTTAAAGCCAAACGTTCGAAAACTTTACGTTCTCCTTCGAAGTCAGCTATCAGAATCTGCTCGTCTTCATCCAACTTTTCAATCCTTCCATAACTGCCCAGCAGTCCTAAAACTTCCTCTCTTGCCAATTCGGGATGTTCTCCCGAAAGAAAAAATATCAGCCTCATCTCTTCCTCTTGCTCTCCCTAAGCTCGGCTATCTTCTTCGCTATCTCAATCATGATATGAATCTTCGACTTTGTCTTCGGAACGATCACCCTTCCGCAATCTTCCCACCAGCACTTCGGATACTTCTTCTCCTCCACCTCGAACTCGATTCCCAAAGCCTTGCAAGCTTCAACGAGCTCGGCGAGCTTGACGTTTGGAACGGCATACTTCAGCGGAATCTTTCTACCTTCACTCCTCGTTTTCCTGCTGTCCAAATTCACCGTCCAAATTACGCACGTTTTCATCTTCTCCTCCTCTCGAGTTCATTCCAAATCTCTTCAAGTCTAATATCGAGCTTTACGAACAAGACCATCATATGGTAGATCAAATCCGCCGCCTCGTATATTATCTCTCCCTTCCTCCCATCCTTGACGGCCAATATGAGTTCCGTGCACTCCTCGCCGATCTTCTCAAGTATCGCGTTGATCCCCTTCTCGTGGTAAAGCAACTTGGATGTATATGAGGCCTCTTTTGGATTCAGCTTTCGATCCATCAAAACCTCGTAAAGTTCGTCGAGTATCATGATCATCCCGTCTTCTTAAACGTTATTTCCACGAGCGGATGAGGAACGTCCTCTATCACTTCCACATCCTTCAGAGATTTAATTCCTTTCTTTCTAACCAACTTCTCGATCCCCAACTCGACATTTTCTGGGACTTTTAGTATGTAAGCATCGAGCTCTCTAACCCCGATTTTTAGTGCTGCGACAGCTCTGTGATGTCCGTCAACCAAATATAGCCTGTTGTCCTTCTTTATAACTACTATCGGCTCAGCTAAACCCCTCCGCAACTCGTGGATCCTTCCCTTCAGCTCGTCGGCATAAACCTTAGTCTGGGTTGGAATAAGCCTGTCCATCTTCACTTTCCCCCTCTCAACGCTGACCTTGATCCCGTGGATCTTCTCCAACGTTCTCTTAAGCTTCTCAACCTTTTCAGGACTTGCTCTCTCGATCTGGCTCCTTATCACATCTGCATTCGAAATTATACCTACCAATCTACCGTTTCTATCTACAACCGGAAGCTTGGAGTGGCCAGTTCTGAACATAACTCTCGCTACATCCTTCAAATCCATGAAGTCTCTCGCAACGTATAACTCCTTGCTCATAACGTCCTTTATCTTCATCTTAGGATCCTTCCTAAGCAGATCTATTGAGGAAACGTAACCTATAACTCTTCTATCGTTGTCTATAACTGGAAAACCGTCATGTCCGGTTTTTTCAATAAGGTTTATAGCATCCTCAACAGTATCATCGGGTGATAGGGTTATGACATTCCGAGTCATGTAGTCCGCAACCTTGAGCTTATTTGCCATCGTTAAAAATAGTCCTCTCGGATATTAAAATCATGCGAACGTTCTCTTAAGCTGATCCCTTATAAAATCTTCAATCGGCTTTGGGAGGTGAATACCTTTAGAATCGATCGTAAATTCGGCAAATTCGGGTTCAACATAACCGAAGGTCTTCACGAGCTTAACATACCTCTTAACGCTATCATCGAATCTCCTCTCAAGCTCGATTATGTTAGAAAACATCAAACTGACAGATGTTTCGGTATAAACATCGTGTGCGTTCTTTACGAGAGTAAAAATCCCGCTTGCCTTATCGCTTTCAATTCTAACAAGTATGTTCCTCAAAAAGTGAACAACCCTCTGAGTTGCATGATACAGCAAAAGTCCGGAAATAGAGTCGAAGGCCAGCAAATACCCTTCCCCAACCAGATCCAAGACCCTGCCAATTGCCAAGCTAACCTCGTTAAGATTTATCGGATTGCTCACGATAACATCTCTTTCCGTATGGGTTGTTCTCCTAACCCAAGTGTGCGTGTCAACAACCCAGAGGTCAACATCAAAATGAGGCTCAATCGTTCTTCTAATAATCTCGGCACTTTTTATAGTTGTGACCCAAACAACCTTATCAAAGTCAGGGAGGAACTTGAATATCATTCTTGTCTTTCCGGTTCCCGGCTCACCTATAATCAGAACATCGCCCATCCCTCATCCCTCGAACGTTTGTATTTTTATTTTTAGCTGTATTTAAAGACTGCTGTTTAATGATGAGCCATTCGATATATAAGACACGGTTGAATTACGAATTCATAAACCTTTCGAGCCTTCTTAAGAATTCTTCGATGTTGCTTCGTGATGTAGCATAACTAACCCTCACCCAGTTCTTGTATGCTACTCCGAAAGCCTCCCCGGGTGTTACGGCTACGAACTCCTTTTTCAGAATTTCTTCGCTGAATCTGACACCGTCCATTCCAACATCCATGAAGAGGTAGAACGCCCCTTTAGGTGGTGCGTAGTTGATCCCGAGCTCGTCCAAACCTTTAACCAGAATATCTCTTCTCGCTTTGAATTCTTTGACCATCTCCCTAACGAAGCTCTGATCGCTCTTCAATGCAACAACTCCAGCGTATTGAACGAAAGATGTCGGATGGCTTACCGAATGCGACTGGATCTTGTTCATGTTCTTTATTATTTCCTCGTTCGCAGCAGCATAGCCCAAACGCCAGCCGGTCATCGAATAGGCCTTCGAGAATCCGTTTATCGTTATCGTTCTCTCAAACATGTCATCGAGCGAAGCTATGCTTATGTGTTCACCCTCGAATATAATCTTCTCGTAGATCTCATCCGAAAGGACGAGGATGTCGTGATCGATCGCTATATCCCTCACCTTCTTCAGAAACTCCTTCGGATAAACGACACCGAGTGGATTGCTCGGGGTGTTTATTATTATCATCTTCGTTTTGGATGTGACGTAATCCTCTATGGGTGCATCTTCAAACCCCTCAGCGTGAGGAACCCAGACGGGTTTGCCTTCGGCCATCAAAATGCAGGGTTCGTAGCTCACCCAAGAGGGATCGAGCAGTATTACCTCATCCCCCTTCTCGACGGTGGCCATGATAGCCTCGAAAATCGCATACTTGGCACCGGGCGTAACTATGATGTTTTCCGGCTTTGCTGGGATTTTATTCTCATTTTGAAGTTTCTCAGCTATTGCATCCAGCAACTCAGGTATTCCCCTTGTAGGAGTGTAGAAGACTTTCCCTTCGTTCAAAGCCTTAATCGCCGCTTCAACGATGTGCTTCGGCGTAACGAAATCAGGCTCACCTACACTCATGTTTATTACGGGCTTTCCCTGCTTCGCAAGCTCTTTCGCCATTGCAGATATTCGCAAGGTTGCGGATGGTTTAATTCCGCTGAGTCTTTCAACCATGCGGTCGAGAATTACAACTAGTATGCTTAAAAATCTTATCTTTTTGTAAGATATATTATTTAAAATATTTTAATAAAATTATTTTTTCTCCTTAGATTTATCGTATTCTCTAAGCCTCTTAACCAACTTAACGGCCGCCTCAACAGCTCTCTTAGCGTAGTCAACTCTCTCTTGAGCTGCCAATCTTCCCATACCTGGACCAGCTATGCCCAAAGTTACGGGTTTGTTGTATTCTAAGCTTAGATCCATGATCTTCCTCGCCGCATGCTGAGCTACAACCTCATCATGTTCGGTTTCACCTTCAATGACACTTCCAATGGTAACTACGGCATCGACATCGCCCTTATCGAGGATTCTCTTCACCGCAATTGGCACGTCGAATGCTCCGGGAACCCTTATTATATCTGTTATTTCAGCACCTAAAAACTCGGCATGTTCTTTTGCAAGTATTTCCATCATGTAGGTTATATCTCTGTTGAACTCTGCAACGACCATTCCAAGTTTGATCTTCTCCATAATGGCTGAGCGTTAGAATAGTATATATTGATTTTTCGAATTCTAAAAATGGTCAAAAATCAAATTGCGGGAACCCTCTTCTTCAAAGCCGGTGGGCGAGGTTTCATCAGAATTCTGTTGCCACACTTCGTGCACTGAATGAGATTTCTCTCCAAATCCACATCGACCTCAGCACCACAAACCAAGCAGACGTAGGTGCCCAATTCGGACACCCCCTCATCTGCCTATCTGCTCAAGTATCTTCGTCGCAACGGCTGGAACGTAACAACCTCCGGCAAACTTGTATCCGCAAGCCTTGCACTCCCAGATGCCCGATCCAACTCTCTTGACAGCCCTCTTTCCACACCTCTTACAAACGTATTTCTGCCTCTGAAGCTCCTCGATCTTGATTATCATCCTTCTGACTCTGAGCCCGTATCTTGGGCCGAACCTTCCGGCCATCTTTACCTTCTTAGTCCTAGCCATACCAAAGACTCTGAACGGAGTCAACATTTAATACTTTCGTTAAAATGAATCGGGATAGCAAGTATGACAACAGCGGACAAACTCGAAGCTCATGAGGTTTCCATCATCATTAACCAACAATCGTAAATATTTTAAAGTTGAATCTTATTCGGAATGGAGATGTTCAGATCGATCTGTAAGGCTAAGGATATCAAAAGGGAAAACAAAACCGTAGACATAGTGAAAAGGAGAGGTGTAATAACGGCAAACAAGGTTCATCTCAAGAAGTATCCGATCGACAATCCCGTTACGATTTTCAACGCATCTATAATGGTTGATGAAGATGAGCTGATAATTTACGGCAGAATAGTCTTGGGATACTTCACCTACGCAAGCGCCGTTGCGGAGTTTAGGGTTCCGATAAAGGACATTTTTAACAACCTATTCACGTGTCACTACACCGCCGAAATAGTTCTTCATCCTACGAACAAGTTCGATCTCTGGGGGGTGGAAGATCCTAGGTCATACGAGATAGACGGAAAATGGCTGATAACATACTGCGGAAGAACCGTGAACTACTTCGATCCTTCGATAAGAGTGGAACGAACTCTACCTGTTACGGCCATCCTCGATAAGGACGGGTGGAGAAAACTTTGCGTTTTCAGGCTTCCTGAACCTCTGAGAGGATTTCTAATAAGCGATAAGGACGCTTTTCTGGTTAAGATGAAGGACGGATTAAAGCTTTTCCACAGGCCGCACATGAGGGATGAGAAGTTCTACTTGGCTATGAGCGATGTTCCGGAAGATATCTTCTCCTTCACGGAGTTCAAAGAGGTGAGCATAACGGACACGGTTTTAGTTTTGGAGCACGCGAAGTTCGAGGATAAGATTGGATGGGGATCTCCTCCAGTTAAGATTGACGGGGAGTATCTGTTCTTCCTTCACGGTGTGGACTTAGAAACGAAAGTGTATAAGGTATTCGCGATGCTCATGAACGAGAACGGCGAAGTTACAGCAGTTACACCATACTACATAATGGAGCCAAAGGAGAGCTACGAGGTTTATGGAGATAGACCGTTCACTGTATTTCCCTGCGGTGCTCAGCTAATAGACGACAGCATAATCATATCTTACGGCGCCGGAGACTCGGCGATAGGTATAGGCGAGATAGATTCTTCGGAGCTGATGGCGATATTAGATTCAAATAGGATTGAGTGAAGAATTTACTTTAATTATTATTCTCTTTTCATAAAAATATGAAAATTTAAACGGTTTAGAGTTGCCCATGGTCTCCTTCCCCTTCACATGGAATTCAATATGTCAAAAAGAGGTTGGATAGAGCTGAGTTAATTCTTTGAGATAAAGCTCAGAGGTCGTGACACCGTATTGTGTGCCATTTAAATATCCTATCAACAGTGTTGTAACATCACCAGCTCAGAATTCCAATTGAAAATGGTCTTAAAGAAGAGATTACATATGCCCGGACCCGGATTTGAACCGGGGACTACGCGGTCTTCAGCCGCGCGCTCTCCCTGGCTGAGCTACCCGGGCTTATGTTATTGTTGAACTGAGGGGTATTTTTAATTTTTGGTTTCCAAGAGTCAAAATATATAATTATATATTCTCAATAAATTTTATATATAAAAATTATTGTGAAAATTTCTCTTCGAAAAACATATCAAGCTAAGATTAAACACATTAACCAAACCAAGATATCTCCAAACACTACAGCTATGACGAATCCGGCTGTCATGAAAACTAAAAACGGTAGAGCGGGAGTAACCCAAACTCTGTCGATGATCCTTTTCTCTTTAGCTTCCTTTAGTCTTTTTAACATCGAATTACTCGGTTCAACTCCTCTAACAACCCTAACGACCTTCCAATCTTCATCCACATATTCGAGCAGGTTATAAAACCTCGGAATCCTATCAGCATCAACCTTGAGTCCAATGAATTTGTAGATTAACTTACCATCTCTCTCCTTCAAATTTCGAATGAATAGCATCAATGCCAAAATTGGGGCAACTATTACCGAATTCGAGAGAACAGAAAAAGCAAATATGCCAATTCCCGTATTCAGAATTGGGAACATACCCATTCTCGGATAAACCGGAAACATAACGGACAGAGCAATTAGAGCCTTAGCATCTGCTCCACCAAAGCCGGCAACGTAGAACATGAAGTTCGCGAGGGCAAATATTATGACAAACTGAAGGATCGCAATCAAGAGGCTGTAAGGCTGGATAAAGTATTGAATTCCATCTAAGATCAACCCACAAACAACCATAAAAATCCAAAGTTCATCCGGCACCTCCCTCTCCTTAATATCGTGAACACTCGCCTTTAAAAATATTGCAAGGGTTATCAGAACCTTGATCACGTCTATCAAGCTCAACACCTGTATAGCTCCACCAAATCCGAGACTATAGCACTTGCAGTCTCTTTGCTTCCGGCACCTTTTCCAACTACGACCACATCTCCGGCCAAATCAGTTTTAATCAAAGCTGCATTCAGCGTTCCGCTTATCGCAAGAGGATGCTGAATCGGAATCAGGCGGGGAGAAACCCTCAGAACTCCCTCAGCCCTATCTACCTCGGCTATGAGTCTTATCGTGTATCCCTTATCCATCGCAACCTCAAAGGCTTCAGGCGTAATTTTCGTAATTCCCACCCTCTCAACGTCATCGAATTTCACATTCATACCCATAAGGGAGTTTGCGATTATAACGAGCTTCGCTGCGGCATCTATTCCTTCGACATCGTATGTTGGATCCGCCTCAGCTATCCCCAGTTCTTTAGCTTCGGCTAAGATCTGATCGTACGATAGTTTCTCTTTCTCCATCCTTGAAAGTATGTAGTTGCACGTTCCGTTTAATATCCCTTTGATTGCGTAGATCTCGTTTCCAGCCAAGTCGTTCTTTACTAACTTTATTATCGGCATCGCTCCGCCCACTGTAGCTTCGAACATCAGCTTCGCATCGTTTCTATCTGCTAAATCGGCAAGCTTACTGTATGCAACAACCAAAGGACCTTTGTTGGATGTCACAACGTTAATTCCCCTTTTCAAACACTCCCTTATGTGCGTTAACCCCGGCTCACCGTGTTCTATGTTGGTAACCGTAACCTCGATGCAAACGTCGAAATCTAAGGATTCTATCACGTCCAAAGTCGTGATCCCTTCCGGCAGACGTTTATTCTTTCTCTTTATTTCGAGAGCCTTCGCCAAATCGACTCCGTTCTCGTCAACGATTCCTCCTCTGGAATCGGTTACCGCTACAACCTTAAAATCGCCTATAAGCCTTCTGAGGCTATCTCTCTTAGTCAGCAGAACTTCAGCTACTCCCTGCCCAACAGCACCAAACCCAAAGATCGCGATCTTTATCATTGCAACTCCAAAGGCTCTATTACAGTTATATCCTTTTCTCTGCAGGTGTTCTTCAGAATCTCTATTGCCCTTTTAAGCTTCTCTTCGTTGGTTGCGGAAATGGTGACCATGGCCGTTGAAGGCTGATTTAGCTGAGGCATGCTTATGTGCATATCGACGACTTCCGCAAAACCGGTGGAATCTATTCTGTTTATCGTATCGCCCAAATCCGTGTGGATAATGTGTCCTATGAGCAGAAGAGATGTAGTTGCGGTAAGCCTGACCTCGTTATAGCTCCTGACGATGACGCCATTTTTCCTTATCGCCTCTATGAGATCGTTGACTCTCTTCTCATCGATCTGGATGGTTATCTCTACAGGAATCCTTTTTAACGGTGTTATCTTGTCCCTCTGATGGTAGACACTCACTATGTTGCCGCCAAACCTCGAAATCGGTTCCAAGGCTTTTAAAAGCTGTCCCGGCTGATCTTTGAGCTCAACCACTATCGTTATCAGCATATATCGGAACTCCCTCTTGCTCAGTAAGCTTTCTGAACTCCTCCATCAGCATCTTCGTTATCTTGCCCGGCTTTCCATCTCCAACGGTTCTTCCATCTATCCAAGTTATCGGGCATATTTCTGCAGCGGTTCCGGTTACGAAGATCTCATCAGCAGTGTAGAGATCGTATAGACTTATGTTTGCTTCTTTAAACGGAATTCCAAGCTTTTTTATAAGCTCGATTACGACTTCCCTCGTAATACCCTTTAGGTTGTTTATAGTCGGAGGTGTGATAACTTCGCCGTTCTTGACTATGAATATGTTGTCTCCGCTTCCCTCGCTAACGTAGCCGTTGTGATCCAAGAATATCGCTTCATCTCCACCCTTCGCATTGGCTTCGATCTTGGCGAGGATGTTGTTCAGATAGTTCAGAGACTTTATGTTTGGCGGAAGAGAATCGATCGCATTTCTTCTCACAGCCACGGTCACAGCTTTGAGTCCTTTCTCGTATAGATCTCCGTAGAGTCTTCCCCAGGGCTGGGCTATGACGATGATCGAAGGCTTACCACATTTCCTCGGATCTAACCCCAAATCTCCGATTCCCCTCGTCACGATAGGCCTGATGTATGCATCTCTGAGCTCGTTCCTCCTGAGCGTTTCAAGGATTATCTCCATGAACTCCTCCTTCGAGATCGGAATCTGAAGGTCAATCGCCTTTGCAGAATCGAACAGCCTATCTATATGCTCCTTGAGTTTGAAGACCTTGCCGTTATAAGCCCTTATCCCCTCAAAAACTCCATCCCCATAAAGGAATCCATGATCAAAAACGCTTATCTTGGCTTGACTCGCTGGAACGAATTCACCGTCAATATAGACAAGCAAATCCTCCTCAAGCATCGAAATTTAAAGTTATTGATAAATATAATAAGCTTTCGTTAACGTTGCTTGTTAAATCTTAGCAAGGCATCGACGCTTGACTTGTCTAAACATAGCAATCTATACGAAAGTAAAGATTTAAGTAGTAATAAAAGCAATTAAAACTATGAAAAAAGATTTAATCATAATAATGGCAATTACTACAATCATAATGGGAGGTAGCATGTTCTATGCGTTCAGCAACAGCTGGAGCGATAGCTACGAGAACTTCAGCGGGCACAAATCAAAGGAGAAGTTCTTCAAAGAGGGGCAGAGATTGAGAATTCAAGCGAGCATCGATAGCGGAACGCTAAGAATCGTAGTCAAACAGAACGATATCGTTCTTTTGAACAGAACTATAAGCAATGAACAAGACGTATCCATAAAGGTTCCAAGGCAAGGACTCTATAAGATTGAGCTCTTCGGAGAAAACGCAAATGGAGAGCTAATGATATCGTGGAGCTAAACCTTCTTTAGCTTCGATATAAAAAATCCGACGCAATCGTGGAGATGTGGAAAAGTGCGAACGACCTTATCCCAGAATGGGAATTCTCTATTCCTGAATATTCTTATTCCTCTAACGCCGATTACTGGCTCAACCTCCTCAACCTTAAAGAACTGGGATGCAAAAAGGACGTTTTCCTCGTTCTCATCGAACGTTATAGAGCACGTCGAATAGACTAAGGTTCCTCCTTCTTTGAGGTTTCTAAATGCGTTCTTTATCATGTTCCTCTGAACCCTAATAGTTTCCCTATACTTTCTCTCGTCGAACCTCCACTTCACACAAGGATAGTTTCTGAAGCTTCCGGTGGATGAGCACGGAGGATCGACCAAAACTCTATCCACATCACCAACGTAAAATTTCGTTCCATCTGCAAGTTTATATTCTATGTTCCTCACACCGAGCTCTTTCATCTTTGCCCTCATCCTCCTGAGCCTATCTTCAGAATTATCAACTGCAATTATCTTTCCTCCGTTTTCCATGAGCATCGCTATGTGACTGGCTTTCAAGCCGGGAGCTGAAGCTAAATCGAGGATCACTTCGTCCGGCTGAGGATCCAAAACGTGAGCTACGAAAGCTGAAGCCAAATCCTGAATTACGAACTTGCCTTCGGAATGCCAGTCAAGAGATGCCGGAGCTCTCTCATACGATAACACCTTGAAAACTTCCGGCAAGGGAGTTTCTTCAACTTCAACTTTGTTCTGTTCAAGATACCTTCTAACAGACTCAACAGATGCTTTTAGCTCGTTGACCCGGATGTAAACAATCTGTTTTTCGTTATTTGCCATCATGAGTTTCACAGCCTCATCTTTTCCGAGCAGCTCGATCGCATATTTCACGAACCATTCAGGATGATAATATTGGAGAGCGAGTTGTCTTATCTCGTCCTTCAGCTTGCGGATCTCTCTCTCCAAATTTACGAACTCCGCCCTCCTGAGAACAGCATTCGCGAGCGACGCAAGCTTCCCCCCAAACCTACGCTTGACTATCCTGACGATGGAATCGGTAGCGAGGGCTGGATGAACGCCCTTGAAATGCATCTCGTAAACGCCAACTCTCAGTAGGTTTCTGAAAAGAGGATCGAGTTCTTCTATCTTCTTACCCTTCAAGCACTTCGATATGATGAAATCTATTACGTTCTTCCGCTTCTCAGTTTCGAACACGTATGCGTGGATGCTAGCCCTTACTTTATAGTCCAATTTCATTTCCGAAAGTCTCTTTTTAAGAGCCTCCTTTTCAGATAGCAGAGTCTCGTCGATTATCTGCAAAACTTCTGCCGCTACCTCCTGAGTGTATATCATAGGACTACCATTTGAGCGTGCCAGCACTCACCGATCTTCAAAACGTTCTCCCTATCGACTATTCCCAACTTTATCGCCAACTCCACTGCCCTCTTTCCGGTTATATTTGCTATGGTGGCCATCCTCAGGGCTCTCTTAACTTCCTCCTCTCCAACATCTCTATCGCCGTAGAAGCTCTCTTTAACTTCGATCTTTAGATCTCCTTCTCTAAAAGTCTTTCCTACTATATCCGAATCGCAAACCGCTACGAGCACCTCCCCCCTGACTCTATAGATCTTGAGTCTAAACATTCAGACCCCTCGCAGGATACTTCGCTCCACATGCTAAGCACCTTATCATCAAAACTCTCTCCTCTCTCACGAATTCCGTATCTGGCGCACCACACTCCTTGCAGATCACGAACCTCCTGACGTAGTCGTTTATCTCCTTCTGAACATCGTCTTCGGTAAATTTACCTTGCAAGACAAGCCTTCCGGCTTCTAAGAATCCAGCAGTTCCAAGCGATTTCACCAGATATTTCGAAAGATGATCCTCACTCCTGTTCAACGCTTTTGCAACCTGCCCGAAATTCTTGATGATCGTTCTGCTACCTTCCCTCTGAACCCTGACGCGAGGAATCTCAAATCTTTCACTCCTAACAACCTTCTTCTTGGGAAGTTCGGCCAGAGCTCTTTCAAGCAACTCCTCATAGCTTCTCATAATCGAGAGATTCGTGAGCCAATAGATAAGCGTAACGGATGGAAATCGATTTATATTCGAAGAATAAATTGTCTGTGATGAGGCTGATACTGACATTAGCGATCCTGATCTTGCTGATATTTCCTGTTTCAGCTTGGGTTCATCCTCCGGGCTACGGAGAGATTTGCTTCCCATGTCACGACACGATAATACCTCCGAGCGAGAAGATAAAAAAGCTGTCGGGCTGCAGATGCCACAGCGTCGATATATGGAGGGGGACGAAGATCGATATGGACAAGCTCGATGAGCTCCACGGCAACGACATCTGCATAAAATGCCACTGCGGTCCAAACTATAACGAGAGTAATCTTGACTTAGAAGGGGTTCACATCCCTCACAAGAACCTGAAGTGTTCAGCCTGCCACGGTGAGAATATGGTAACAAGTCCAGATACGAAAGACTGTCACTACTGCCACAAGGGCGGAATCCACGAGATCCATGGCGACATTCTCATGGACATATGTGCCTTCTGCCATGGAAAGGTGATATACAAGTTCATGAAGTCTGCAAGCAAGGAGATCGGGCTTAACGCAACATCAAATGTTGAGGTAAAAAAGGCTAAGCCGTTCTCACTCTTCGACATCATAAGGAGTATATTCAGCTTCTTGGGAGGTCTGATATGAAAAGGATACTACCGATAGCGATTATCCTGCTTGTAGTCCTATTTCCGGGATGCGTGCAGGAGAAGAAGCTTCCGGCCATAAAGGTCGTTTTCATGCACTACAACATCAAGGGAACCCACGTTTTGAAGATAAAGAAGGTCGAGCCAGCTTTTATAACGAAGGAGGAGGCTCCAACTCTGCATCCTTGGTATGATACGCCATTTCCGAGCATAATACTGTTCGCCTACGACTGGAGAGGAGGAAAACTGCAGTTCGTAACGCCATCGACATGCCTTCCGATAAACACCGAGGGAGACAACATAACGGCATACATCGGCTTTGAGAATCCAAAGCTCGTTCCGAAGAACGGGGATGGAATTCTAGTGATTGTTCAAGTATCAGATGAAAGAGGAAGAGTTTTAGCATCCGATGAGGCTATGTTCGTCTGGAACGTAACACGTTAACGCAAACATTTTATCACAGATGGACGAAGCTACATCAATGGAGCCGGATGTAATCATTGGATTGGAAGTTCACGTTCAACTGAACAAACTCAAGACGAAGATGTTCTGTTCCTGCCCTTTGGATTACCACGAGGACGAGCCAAACACTCACGTCTGTCCCGTTTGTTTGGGTTTGCCCGGAGCAATGCCCGTTCTGAACAAAGAAGCAGTTAAAGCTGCAATAAAGGTTGCATTGGCTTTGCATGCCGAAATCCAGCCTTTCACGGTTTTCGACAGAAAGAACTACTTCTATCCAGATCTGCCAAAGGGATTTCAGATAAGCCAATACGACCGCCCCTTGGCGCTGGGAGGATACGTGACGATTGAAACGGAAGAGGGGGAAAAGAAGATAACGCTGAAGAGGATCCACATGGAGGAAGATCCGGGAAAGCTCACATACAAAGGTTCGATAACGACGGCGAAGTATTGTCTAATCGATTATAATCGTTCTGGAGTTCCTCTGCTTGAGATCGTTACTGAGCCGGTAATGCACTCCCCAAAGGAGGCAAGGCTATTCCTGAACAAGCTCAGGATAATTTTGGAGTATTTGGACGTTTTTGATGGTTCTTTAGAGGGTGCGATGAGGGTCGATGCGAACGTTTCGATAAAAGGTGGTGGAAGGGTTGAGATAAAGAACATATCCTCGTTCAAGGGCGTTGAAAGGGCTCTGAACTATGAAATTGCGAGACAGAAGAATCTGCTGAGGATGGGAAGGAAGATCGAGAGGGAAACGAGACATTTCGACGAGGTAAACAACATAACGGTATCGCTGAGAACTAAGGAGGAGGAACAAGATTACAGATACTTCCCAGAGCCCGATTTAGTGCCGGTTTATACGGCTGAGCTCGTTGAGGAGGTTAAGGGGACATTACCGGAGATGCCCGAGGAAAAGAGGGAGAGGCTAAAGGCTCAATACGGAATAGGAGATAACTTCGCCAAAGTGCTCGTTTTAGATAAGGTTATGGCCGACTATTTTGAGGATGTTGCTAAGATGATCGATCCGAAACTCGCGGCGAGCTGGGTGGTAGATGTTCTGAGAGGCGAGCTGAACTACAGAAGCAAGGACTTCCGGTTTGCATATGAGATGCTCAAGCCTGAGGAATTTGCGAAGCTGTTGAAGTATTTCAAGGAGGAGAAGATCACAGAGAAAGGTGTCGTTGAAGTGATAAGAACAAAGCTTGATCATGGAGGAGATGTAGACGAGATAATCAAGAAGAAGGGGTTGTTTGCGATTCCTAAAGATGAGATCGAGAGGCTTTGCAGGGAGGCGATAGAGAAGAATCCGAAGGCTGTAGCGGATTATAAGAATGGAAAGAAGAAGGCTTTGGACTTCTTGGTTGGCTACGTTATGAAAGCTACGAGAGGAAGAGCTAACCCGGCTGAAACTGCTCAGATAATTAAGATGATGCTCGAGTCTTAACTTTTTTGGATTGTTAGAGCTACTTTGCCATCTTAAGATAATATACCATCTCCAAAGATCTTTCAAGAGCAAAATAGGGAAAGTGAACCCCCGTCTGGGACCACACCATCATCGCTCGCAGGTGCTTCATCGCTTAGGAGTGGGTGAGCTGGCAACAATTAATTATCACAATATGCTAATAAATTTAGCGAAAGTGTGTTATGCTTTGGAAGATTAAACGTCAAAAATGAAACTGAAGGTTACTATAGCTACATATACAGCCATAGTTCTCGCGAAGCTCGTATGTTACGTGATTACGGGTTATCTGGCTATGCTCGCCGAAGCTCTGCACAACGTCGTCGATATACTCATTTTCACGACTCTCCTATACTCGGAAAGGATATCCGCAAAACCTGCAGACCATCTCCACCCCTTAGGCCATGGATTAGCGAAAAATCTGAGTGGAGTAGTTGTCGCTGTGGTATTTATAACGGTCGTAGCATTCGAACTGTTTTTGGAGGGAATCGAAAGGATTTTGCATCCCTCAGCCGGTAAATACCCGACATTCGCCATAGCTGTTCTAATTGCAACGATAATACCACCGACCCTTCTAACTCTGATTTACCGAGGAGAAAGGAGTTCAACTGAGGAGTCCGCGTTTGCGGAGCTGATAAACGACATAACATCATCTCTTGGGGCTATTTTCGGAATATACTTAAGCACCATTGGATATCCAATTGCCGACGGATTGGCATCGATTTTCATAGCGATTCTAATAAGTCTAAATGGCTACAGACTTTTCAAGAATAACGCGAGCTACCTTTTGGGAAGAAGTCCTGACGAGAGCTTCTACGAGAGAGTTAGGGCCATTGTAGAGTCATTTGAAGAGGTTGAGGATGTCCACGACATCATCGCGATATACATGGGTGAAAACAAAATCCACTTAGATATGCACATAACTGTGGACGGATCGATGACCGTAAAGGAGGCGGACGAGCTGACTGCGAGGATCGCTAAGAAGATCTTACAGGAGATCCCAGAAGTTGCATACGTCCTAATTCACGTCTGTGCCGAGAAAGGTAAGGAGATCAAAACAACCTACGATTCTGTTATGAGAAAGATCATGAGAATGTAGCCCGTCTGGAGCCCACGGGGCATCATGCTTCTCAGCCCCGCCGGGTTCTAACGGGCATAAGAGTGTTCACTTAACGGAAAAATATCCTTTTCGCATCAACATTTTTATACTTCGCCAACCATTTTTACATCAATGGAAGCTGAGATCTGGGTTGAAAAATACAGGCCAAAAACGCTCGATGAAGTCGTTGGGCAGGATGAGGTTATAAAGAGGCTCAAGAGTTACGTTCAAAAGAAAAACATCCCCCACCTTCTATTTGCTGGTCCTCCGGGAACTGGTAAAACTGCTACCGCTATCGCCTTAGCAAGGGATCTATTTGGCGAGAATTGGCGAGATAACTTTATAGAGATGAACGCTTCCGTCACTCCAGACACTCCGATACTCATAAGAATAAATGGAGTGATCAAGAGAACGACATTCGAGGAAATTGACAGACTATTCTTCAAAGACGAAAAAGAAGAATATGTAATCCCGATAGGCTTGGAAACGTTGAGCTTCTACGATGATGTCGGATTCTATCCAGTTTCGTTCATAGCGAGGCACAGAGCGGACAGAATCGTAAGAATAAAATTCGAGGGTGGTGAAGTTAAGACCACGTCCGACCACTCGATCATGGTGCTCGATGAAGAAGGTAAGATCGTTTCAAAGAGAGCTGACGAGCTCAAGAAGGGCGATTTCCTTCTGTCCTTCAAGAAGTGCTTGAAAGGTTCGGAACTATCAATAGATATGCTCGAATATCTCCAAAGCTATGACAATCCAAAGCTGAGAACCGTGCTAACAGAATTTCCAATCAACGAGCAGACATCTTGGATAATGGGTTTGTTCCTAGCAGAAGGCTGTCTGAGCTTCAGAGATGGAACCTCCGGGCAGGTAATATTCACGGTATCGGCAAGAGATCAAGAGGTTATTGATCGCATAAGGGACTTTGGTAATGCTTTTGGGATCTCAACATACACCCAGCCAGCATATTCAGGTTTCGACAGAAGTAAAGCTTCAGCTATCCACGCCAAGCTTCTGAATACTCAGCTCGCAAGGTTCTTCAGAGACATCTTCAGCGGGCATACAGCCAAATCAAAAAGAGTTCCAGATATAATATTCAACACAACCCTACAAAACAGACTTTCGTTCCTCATGGGCTACATGGGCGACGGCTGTGGAACTTGGGGCAAATACGTTAGATACACATCGGTATCCAAAGAAATACTAACAGACATCGCTTGGCTCGGCAGGATTTCCGGTTTAGAGACATCGATGTTCGATAGGGAAGTAAGAATTGTCTGGAATTCCTTCTCATACGTAAGATCGGAGTTGCTACCAGTTAAGCCATTTGAGAGATTCTTTAAGCGTATAGACGGAAAAATCGACGTAAATTGGAAGTATCTACTTAGACATCAACCCTATGACGGAAAGAGAAGGGTCAAAAAAGCTACATTGCTAAAGATTCTGAAGGCTGTTAGAACTGAAGAGCTGGATGAGGAAGAAAGAAAGACTTATTTGAGACTCAAAGCTTTGGCCGAATCTAGCTTGTATGCTGTGGAGATCAAAGAGATCGAAAAGATCAGCTACGACGGTTGGGTTTACGACTTCAGCGTGCCGAATGCCGAAGTATTCTTCGGTGGAACAACGCCAGTTCTATTGCACAACTCAGATGAGCGAGGCATAGATGTCGTCAGACATAAAATAAAGGAGTTTGCGAGGACTGCTCCGATTGGTGGTGCTCCGTTCAAAATCATATTCTTGGATGAGGCAGACGCTTTAACTGCCGACGCTCAAGCTGCTTTAAGAAGAACTATGGAGATGTATTCTAAAACCTGCCGATTTATCCTAAGCTGCAACTACGTGAGCAGGATCATCGAGCCCATACAATCGAGATGTGCGGTCTTCAAGTTCAAGCCGGTTCCGCCAGAGGCAATGAAAAAGAGGTTGCTTGAGATCGCTGAGAAAGAGGGAATAAAGATTACAGAAGACGGTCTCGAAGCTCTCATCTACATAGCGAACGGAGACTTCAGAAAGGCAATAAACGCTTTGCAAGGTGCCGCTGCTTTTGGTGAGGTGATAGATGCCGAGGCTATATACCAAATAACGGCAACCGCTCGCCCAGAGGAGATCAAGAAGTTGCTTGAGACTGCATTAGAGGGTAAGTTCATGGATGCTCGACAGATGCTTGACAGGATGATGGTCGAATACGGAATGAGCGGTGAGGATGTAGTTTCACAGCTGTTCAGAGAGATAATAGCCTCGAAGATAGACGAGAAAACGAAGGTCATGCTCATAGACAGGCTCGGTGAGATAGACTTCAGACTTACGGAAGGAGCTCACGACAGGATTCAGCTCGACGCATACTTAGCTTACCTCGCGACCGTTGGCAAGAGAAAGAGAGAGACGTAGAGATGTCTGTCGAAAAGAAGAAGACGAGGATAGCGGGACTACATGCGGACAATTCGAAGCCGGTTGCTGGGGAAGAGGTCACAATAGCCGGTTATTTACAATTTTACGACGAGAGGGCCAAAAGGTGGGAGCCTCTGAGGGCTTGGGTTAAGCTTTACGTGGATGGAATTGAGGTCGATAGGACTGCATCCAAGCCGAACGGTAGTTTTGAATTTCGCTATTCCTCGAACATCACTGGCAGAAAAAAGGTGGAAGTCAGGTTCGCCGGAGACGAGAGGTTTAAACCTTGCAGAAAGGAGATATCCATCGAAATAATAACGATGGAGCAGAGGAAAAAGACGGAAAGACTCACAAAGCTTGCTTTTGCAATCTTTTTCATTCTGATCGTCGTTGTGTTCGTTTTATCTCTGATCTTCTCGAAGTGGTAGCATGAAGGGATTGCCTCCAGCCTTAAAGAGAAAGAAGAGATACATAGCATTCGAGCTTATCGGCGAAAGGGACATCGATGAAAAAGAATTTATATCCACACTTTGGAAGAGTATGCTGTCTCTGTTTGGTGAAATTGGTTCGGCCCATTGTGGCATCTGGCTTGAGTATTTCGACGGAAGGAGAGGGATTTTGAGGTGTCATAGAGAGACCCTAAATAAGGTTAAAGTAGCGCTAACGCTAATAAGCAGAGTTGGTGATGTCGATATAATTCCCAAGATATTGGGGGTTAGCGGAACAATTAAAAAGTGTAAAAAGAAGTATCTGGAGGTGTTAAAAGATGCATCTACCTCAGATGGGATACGATAGAGCGATAACCGTATTCAGTCCCGATGGAAGATTGTTCCAAGTCGAATACGCAAGAGAGGCCGTAAAGAGGGGTGCAACTGCCATAGGCGTCAAGACTAAAGAGGGGGTCGTGCTCGTAGCAGATAGGAGAGTTGCGAGCAGGCTCCTTGAACCGGACACGATCGAAAAGATATACAAGATTGACGATCACATATGTGCAGCAACTTCCGGGCTTGTAGCTGATGCGAGGGTGCTTGTGGACAGAGCAAGACTTGAGGCTCAGATAAACAGGCTAACATACGATGAACCGATAAGCGTCAAGGAACTTGCTAGGAAGATCTGCGATTTCAAACAGCAGTTCACTCAGTTTGGAGGGGTCAGACCCTTTGGGGTTTCTTTGCTAATAGCCGGAGTTGACGAGAAGCCCCGTCTATACGAGACGGATCCAAGTGGTGCACTCTTGGAATACAAAGCTACGGCAATAGGTGCCGGCAGGAATGTCGTGATGGAATACTTCGAGAAGGAATACGACGAAAACATGAGTTTAGATGAAGCCATAATAAAGGCCATGGTTGCGATGGGCAAGGCAATAGAGAGCGAGCTAACGCCGGAAGGTATTGAGGTCGGCTTGATTAGAGTTGAAGATAAGCTGTTCAAATCCCTCAGTATAGAGGAAATCAAACCCTATGTAGATAAAGCCAACGAGATTATTAGGGAAGAGCTAAAGAAGCAATCGTAAGGAGGTATTACAATGGTTTCCTTAGAGAAGGCAGTGATTGCAAGGCTGAGAAAGGCTGGAGAGAATTTCGAAGTTTTGGTGGATCCTTATTTGGCGAGAGATCTGAAGGAAGGCAAAGAGGTTGACTTTGAGCAGTTGCTTGCGGTGGAGGAAGTCTTTAAAGATGCAAGGAAGGGGGAGAGGGTTTCGAAAGAGGAACTGCAGAAGGTCTTCGGAACTACGGACATTCAGAAAATTGTCAGAATAATCATTGAGGAAGGGGAGGTTCAGATTACAGCAGAGCAAAGGAAAGAAATGCTTGAACAGAAGAGGAAACAGATAATAGAGTTCATAAGAAGAAATGCAGTAGATCCGAGAACCGGTGCTCCGCATCCTCCTGCAAGAATAGAAAGGGCACTTGAAGAAGCCAAAGTTCATATCGATATATTTAAGTCGGTTGAGGCCCAAATAAAGGATGTCGTCAAAGCTCTCAAGCCTATTCTGCCGCTCAGATTTGAGGAAATTGAGATTGCCATAAAGATCCCCCCTGAATACACTGGAAAGGCTATATCAGCACTCTATTCATTTGGAAACATAACAAAGGAGGAATGGCAAAGGGATGGAAGCTGGATATGTGTCATGAGAATTCCGGCTGGGATGCATGGAGATCTGATGGATCTTTTGGGTAAGGTGGCGAAAGGTGAGGCTCTAACCAAAATCCTGAGGAGGATACAGCTATGATAAGCAGGAAGATCGTTTTACCGGGTGATTTAGTTTCGACGAATCCGAAAGCAGCTGGTTCTGGCACTTACGTCGAAGGTGGAAAGGTTTACGCGAGGGTTTTGGGATTGCTCGACAAGACCGACTTGGGAGTCAGGATAATTCCGCTGAAAGGTAGATACATTCCTTCGATAGGAGATACCGTAATCGGCATAGTTAAAGAGGTCACGGCAAACGGCTGGATAGTAGATATAAACTCGCCATACATAGCTTTTCTTCCGCTGGTAGAGAATCCCGGAATGAGACCAAACAGAAGGCCGAACGACGTGCTCGACATTGGAGATGCGATAATAGCCAAGGTGATGAACATAGATCCAAAGATGAAGGTGACGCTTACGATGAAGGACAAGCTCTGCAGACCTATCAGAGTGGGCAGAATCGTGGCGATAAATCCAACGAGGGTGCCGAGGGTGATAGGTAAGAAGGGGAGCATGATAAAACTTCTCAAGTCGGAGTTGGACGTTCAGATAATAGTCGGCCAAAACGGGCTGATATGGCTAAACGGAGATAGGAGAAAAGTTTCCATTGCGGAAGAAGCGATATACATCATAGAGCAAGAAGCCCACACCGAAGGTTTGACTGACAGAATTACGGAGTTCATAAAGAAGAGGAAAGTCGAGTTGGGTTTAGCCAAGCCCGAAGAAGTAGAAGAGTCTGAAAAATCCCCAAAAGAAGCTGAAGAAGAAAAAGTTGCAGAAGAGCGAGAAGTCGAAGAGTCTACAGAAGTGGAGGTAACTACCCCAGATGACGGTTCTGATGTGACAGATAGCAAAACCGAAGAAGCTGAAAGGTGAACGTTATGGAAGAGATCAAGCTTATTGTTGATGGGAAGAGGTTGGATGGTAGAGGTTTTGAAGAGCTCAGACCGATAAAGATCGAAGCGGGAGTTCTCAAGAGAGCAGATGGCTCATGTTACTTGGAGATGGGAAAAAATAAGGTCGTCGCAGCAGTCTATGGTCCGAGAGAGGTCCATCCTAAACACTTGGAGGAACCCGACAGGGCCATAGTGCGATATAGGTATAGCATGGCACCGTTCAGCGTTGAAGAGAGGAAGAGGCCTGGGCCGGATAGGAGGAGCATCGAGATCTCGAAGGTTAGTAGAGAGGCACTTGAGCCGGTAATAATGAAGGAGCTGTTTCCCCGTTCGGCAATAGACATATTCGTGGAGGTTCTTCAAGCTGATGCCGGTTCAAGAACAGCTTGCCTGAATGCAGCAAGCGTTGCGCTTGTCGATGCGGGAATACCGATGAGGGGAATGGTCACATCGGTTGCGGTTGCGAAGGTGGATGGAGTGCTCGTTTTGGATCCAATGAAAGAGGAGGACAATTATGGAGAGGCAGACATACCGTTCGCTTTCCTCATAAGGAATGGAAAGATCGAGTCGATAACGCTGTTGCAGATGGATGGGAAAGTGACGGCTGAAGAGCTCAGGCAGGCTTTGGAGCTTGCGAAGAAGGGGGCTATGCAGATCTACCAGCTTCAGAGGGATGCTATCATGAGAAAATACATCAAGGAGGAAGAGGTGGTTGAATAATGCCCGAAGACATACTAATGGAAATAAAGAAAGATTACGTCCTATCGAAGCTCAGAGATGGGGAAAGAATCGATGGAAGAAAACTTGACGAGATCAGGCCGATAGTGATACAGACAGGTTTAATAGCTAAGGCAGAAGGATCGGCTCTGGTAAAGCTCGGAAACACGATGGTCGTTGCGGGAGTTAAAATGCAACCCGGTGAGCCTTTCCCAGATGCCCCGGATCAGGGGATAATAATAACAAACGCCGAACTCGTTCCATTGGCTTCACCAACCTTTGAGCCCGGTCCACCAGATGAAAATGCCATAGAGCTTGCGAGGGTTGTAGATAGAGGGATAAGACACAGCGAGGCCGTAGATCTTTCCAAGCTTTGCATAGAGGAAGGTGAGAAAGTCTGGATAATATTCATCGACATATGGGCGCTCGATGATGACGGAAATCTAATGGATGCTTCGGCCTTGGCAGCTATAGCAGCGTTGTTGAACACAACAGTTCCAGCTGAACGTTTTGAAGTCGGAGACGATTTCCCCCTGCCGGTCAGAGATTTGCCCGTTGCGATAACTTCGCTTGTCTTCGAAGATAAGATTCTCGTCGATCCATGTTTGGATGAGCTGAGCATAGGTAAGAACACGATAACGATAACGACAGATCAGAGTGACAACATCGTTTCAATACAGAAGAGTGGACCGTTTTTGCTCAGCGAGAAAGTTTTTGACAGACTAATAGATCTTAGCATAGCAAAAGCCAAGGAGGTTAGAGAGCTTTTAAAGGATGTCTAACTTTACTCCTTTTTTCATTTGAAATTTCAATAAAAAATTATTCCACAGGATAAGCCAGGCAGATCTGTCTAAACTTGTCGAGCAATTTTCTCTTCCTTTCGCACTCCACAAGCGAATGCTCCAGAACCTCTTCGATCCTCGAAACGGGAACTACCTCGATTTTACCCATGTGCTCAGCGTCGAGCAAGACATCATCTAAGTTGTCCTTTGGAATTATAACCTTCTTCAATCCAGCCTGAATGGCAGCCTCGATCTTCTGCGTCACCCCTCCAACTGGCAGAACATCTCCTCTAACGCTCAAACTGCCAGTCATCGCAACGCTCTGATCAACGGGAATTCCTTCCAAAGCTGATATCACCGCAGTGGCCACGCTTATGCTTGCGGAATCACCTTCAACTCCTTCATATGTCCCAACAAACTGAATGTGGATGTCGTAGTTCGATATATCTCTCCCAGTGAACTTTTTTATGATGGCAGAAACATTCACAACTGCCTCTCTTGCGATCTCCTGCAGTCTTCCGGTGGCGATGACCTTTCCTTCCTCCTTGCTTAGGGCAGGAGTTACCTCAGCAATTATTGGAAGGACTATACCAGCAGAATGCCCTATTACGGCCAATCCGTTCACCCTTCCTATCTCAGCACCTTCAGTCTTGAACAGCTGGTAGTCCTTTCTCCTCTCGATGTATTCGTCCGCATACTGCTCCTCAATAGTCTTTGCAATCTTCTTAGCCTTCAGAACGTGTTCAAGCCTGACAACATCTGCTCCTTCGCTTTTTGCTATGTCTCCTGCCGTTCTTACGAGACCACCGAGCTCTCTAAGCCTTAGAGTCAGATGTCCTCTCCTTCCGGCCCTCCTTCTTGCCTCTCTTATTATCTCAGCAACGGCGTAGCGATCGAAGTGCGGAATTCTGCCATCCTTTATTACCTCCTGAGCAACGAACCTAACCAGCTTCTTTCTGTTTTCTGGCGTATCGGGCATCGTGTCGTTCATATATATCTCATAACCATAACCTTCGATTCTACTTCTAAGGGCTGGATGCATCCCCATCAAGGCGTCCATGTTTCCAGCTGCAACGAGTATGAAATCACATGGCACTGGCTCAGTCCTAACCATCGCACCGCTCGAACGCTCAGATTGGCCGGTAATCGGGAACTTCTTCTCCTGCATCGCCGTAAGGAGCTTTTGCTGGGATTCTATGGTTAGCGTGTTAATCTCATCGATGTATAGAACTCCCTTGTGTGCTCTATGAATCGCTCCGGCTTCGACCCTCTCATGAGCTGGCGTTTCGAGTCCTCCACTCTGAAACGGATCATGACGCACGTCTCCAAACAGTGCTCCGGCATGCGCTCCAGTTGCATCTTCAAATGGGGCAGTTTCTCTGTCAGCGTTGTCAACCAAGAGCTTGGGGACATTTCTTTCTTCTCTTGGCATCATGTATCTTGCAACCATGAAGAGCAGAATCGCCGCGATTATGCCCCAGATGAAGTCCCTCGGACTCATGAGAATAGTGTAGCCTATGATCATGAAGACGAGCATCATCAAGAAGAAGTTTCTCGCCTGAGCTTTCTTCAGAGCTTCCTGCTTGTAAGCTTCGACGATCTCTCTTCCCTTCCCCGCTGGAACGACCTTGATCTTCGGCTGATTTGGATCTTTAGGGTTTGGAAATACAAGGATGTCTTCAAGCTCTTCTTTAGGCAAAAGCTCTGCCATTGCCTTTGCAAGCATCGATTTACCGGTTCCAGGGGATCCGATTAGCATTACGTGCCTTTTCTGAATTGCAGCCTTCTTTATAGCTTCAACAGCGTGATCTTGCCCAATAACCTGATCTATTAACCTTTTAGGAACTACAATCTCAGCTGTAGTGTTAAACTTCAAACCACCTACTAATTCATCAACTTCCTGCTCGGATGGCACTTCCATACTCATTAAAGGACTGAAAAATTAACTTAAATACGTTATGCAAGCTGGCTACTTCACACCTGGAAACTTAAACCTTCCTACCTATGACTATGAAACCTGTGTGCCAAACCCTCGTAAAGGGGCGAGTGCCAACTCTCTTATGCTCCAAATCGATCCGGATGAGTTCGAAGCTCTCAACTTCCCTAAATCCTTCCTTAAGCATTGTCTCATAAACTCTCCTCGTAGGCTCGATGTAGGGGTTGTAAACTACGAGATATCCGCTTATCGTAAGCAGGTCTTTTGCTTTGGGAATGAACTCGACATCGTCCTTCATGTCCAGAACGATTAGGTCGAACTCCTTCTTGAAGCCTTCAGCCACGAATCTCACATCTCCAACGATCTGATGGATATTCTTAAGCTTTGCAAGCTTGAAATTCTCCCTCGCTATTTTAGCGAATTCTGGACGCTTTTCTACAGTTATAACTTCACCATACTTGTTGAAGTAAGCTAAGTAGGCTGCAAGCATGCCAGTGCCAGTTCCGGCGTCGAGTATGAACGAATCGGGGCTTAGGCCAGTATAAGCTATTATTGCTCCGATGTCTTTAGGCATTATAGGTGTTGCACTCCTCTTGAAGTGCTTGAAGAAGTCCGCTGGCTTGAAAGGGAGGATCTTGTATTTGACTCCCAAATGCGTCTCTATCTCGTCGCCGAATTTCTTGTTCTTAAGATCTTCCAAGTTGATTATCCCATGGTGAGTGTGAAGCTGACCTTCGAACCTTTCAATCAAAAAGCTGTGTTTTCCTTTAAGTAAAACAACGGGCGGCTTGATCATGATTCCTGCAACTTGAGCAGAGCCTCTGCGAGATCTCCTCCAGCTTCTTCAAGAGCTTTTCTCGCTGTCTCCTCATCGACGTTGGCTTGCTCCATTATGAGCTTTACATCCTCCTCGCTGATTTCCGGCTTTCTCTTAACGATTTCGTAACTTCCAGTCACCTGAAACATCTCTATACCCCTTCCCGTAATCTTAGTAACGCTTGGATTTTTGAAAATCAGTTCCTCATTTGAAGTTCGGATTATAACCTCCTCAGCATCGAGTTCTTCGATATCTATTCCCATCTGCTTCATCATCTTTTTCATCTGCTTTATGTTCGTTGGAAGCATGATTTAGAATTCGTAGGAAGATAATAAATGTTTGCCTAATCCAAATCCAACAGTCTGAGAAAGTCTTCATCTTCAAACTCTCTGAACCTGACGTTTCTATCTATGAGCCATCTGATGAGCTTTGCGTTAGGATGGATTATCACAACCTCATCCCTGTCCATGTCGGAATACAGATATCTGCTGTTGTTGACGACGAATTCGATGTCATCCACCTTGGTCTCGTATTCGTCGTAAGATATCGCTATGATCAGGTGTCTCTTAATTCCGAGCTCCTCTTCCAATTCGAACTTGGAAGGAATGTTCTCGATGGTTTCCCACTCGTATGCACCTTTGGGTTTGATCACAACGTAGTTAACGCCGTCGGTGAGGATTCCATAGACCGCTCCGGTTAAAGCGCAGATTCCACACAGTTCAGCTTCATCTTTGCCAATTTCTCCAAACTTAATTATCATTCCGTATTTGTTTTCTCCGTATTTCAGGACCGCGCAGTCGATGATGAGCGGTTGCTTAAAGAGTGGGTGGTAAAACTTGAGATCCTTTACGATATCTTCCTCGGAGTATCCGAGGTTAGAGAAGAGAAGAGATATAACGTTCTCCATATCTGTAATTTGGCGGTTACTTAAAATAGTTGTGTCGAAGTAACGAATTTTAAATAAAAGAAGAAAAGGAAAAAATTGGGGAAATTACTGTCTTCTTCTCAGCAAGTAGGTGACTGCCAGCAGTCCAGCGATGGCAAACACTGCCTCGAAGCCCGGTGTCTTCGTTGGCGTTGGCGTTGGCTTCTCTGCTGGTGTCTCTACCGGTGCCTTAGTTGGCGTCGGAGTTGGCGTAGGTGTCGGAGTCGGGGTTGGCGTTGGTGTCGGGGTTGGCGTAGGCGTTGGCGTGGGCGTAGGCGTTGGAGTTGGCGTTGGAGTAGTTACAGCCGTTACGTTCTCGGTGATTGTAACCTCCTTGACTACAAGGACATCATCCTGCGCATCATACGCTTTGGCATATGAGTCTGTTGGAGCAATGTCATACCAGTCCTCGATGTCTGCATCAGACACAGTTCTCATGGCATCTCTGACGTAGAGCTTGTATGTTCCTGGGTCTATTCCAGCTGTTGGAATTTCTACTTCTGCATCTCCATTTTCGTCAAGTGCTACCCTTGTGTACTTCATCTTCTTGACACCCAAGTCGAGCACTACATATATGTAGTCGTAACCTTTCTCACCTCTGTTCGTATCGATCTTGACGACTATTGGTTCACCTTTCACAACTTCGGACGGCACATCGACGTTGAGTTCGAGTTCTTCAACGATTACAGGTATCTTTGTCTCAGCCTCCGATATCTCCTCGCCCGTCTCTCTGTTATACATGTGGAGCGTCAGTGTGTACACGCCCGGCTTCAGCAATTCGTCTGGTTTGCCTTCTGAGACCAGCTTATCCTCAGTGTCGTTGTAGAACGGATAGATCGTTGCGTAGAGCCAACCACCGTCTTCGGTCTCGTTGTACTTGCTGAATTCACCGAAGTCAGCTTCCTTCACCTTTGCACCGTGACCCTCGAACTCTGCTGTAACCTTAACGTCATCTGGATCGCAGTTAACTTTCACGTAGACATCCACCTCGTCGCCCTTAACCATTTTGACCACTGTTGGTACATGTATGAATCCAAACTCCGTGATTGTTAAGCTGAACTGTGCCATTGCATCTTCTGATGGATCAACGTATGGTGGATCAGATGGGGCTATTACGTATATCGTGTATGTTCCTGTATCTGCCTTACTGTCAACTGTCAACTGAACACTGAACTGATCGTTCTCGACTTTAACCTTGTATGGCTTGTATCTGTCGCCGTGATTCTTGACAATATCATCTGCGTTGAACTTTTCAGTGTCTGACCAAATTTCTCCAACGTTCTCAAGGACTGGATAGTCATCTGTGAAGATGTACACATAGTCTAGCGTAGTCGTACCACTTATTACTATGTCTGCGCCTCTTGGAGCAGATGTTCTGCTAATCGATGCATTAAGCACAGCCTTTGCAACTCTTATTGTAACTGTGTCCTTCCAGTCAGACTTAGTTCCATCGTCCTTAATTATGTACGCATCTATCGTATAGCTGGTCTTTGGAGCACTAGCACTTATGTGTAGCTTCTCAGTCTCCCAGTGACCATCAGAACCTACAGCTACTTCAAGGTAATACACCTTCTTTCCAGAGGTAGCCGTGTATGACTTGAGTTTATGAGTCTCCTCAATGAGCTTGTTCAAGTCTTCAGACTCTATCCAGATCTTTGTTCCCTTTTCAACTGTTGCAACACCCTTGAACTTTATCTCCTCACCTCTTGCAAATGTATACTTATCCATCTCAAATTCAATCTCAGGCTCCTTAACATTAATGTACATGGTTTCGCTGTCATTCAAGCTCGTTGTGGTTGCCGCAACTGCTGTAACCCTGTAGCTTCCAGTATCCCAGTCGGTTCTAAAGTAGAACTTAACGTCACTCTCCCAAGTACCATCTGAATCAACCATGCACTTCCTTGTGTAGTTTGTCGTGTCTGCATACTTTGCGTCAATTATTGTTCCATCTTCCTTTACGAGTCTACCATCTGGCAAGTACACGTATACATATACCCAGTTCGTTCCATTCTTTACATCATCATCTGTGCTGTTTGTTTCAGCTATGTTGGTGGTACCCTGAATCTTTATCTTAGTACCAAGAGCGGCTGTGGATGGAATGGCTAGTGTGACTTCAATATCATCAATCTTGAAGTCCATTGATTCTTCTTCAGTTCCGGCCTTAACGCTAACTGTGTATGTTCCTGTAGATCCATTGTATGGAGAAGCGAAGAACATTGCTGTGGGTATTTTTACAGTCTTTTCTCTTGAATCTGTAAAGTGCAATGTCTGAGTGTATGTTCCACTCATTGGACCAGTAACATTCAATGTTGCATCGAATGGTAGGCTCAATCCATAGATCTTAACCTTTACAACAGCATAATCACCCTTAGCGATTGGCACTCTCTTGTTTTCAAGACTTATGTGTATTTCTGGCTTTGCTACATGGAGGGTAATAGCCTGCGGATAGCTTACATCCATTTTGCTTGGATTCTTTCCGTTGATCTCATAGTTTCCATTCTTAACGTAGATGTAGAAGTCTCCCGGATACAGCTGGCTAGTATCAATCTCGATTGTCTTAGATGAAGCCTCAAAGCTCAGAGTGTACTTTGCCTCGTCGGTATCCCAGTCTCTGATCTCGAACGTTGTCGTATAGTCAGAATCTAATCCGTAGATGTATATCTTTATAGTCTCACCGTAATCAAACTGCATTGCATATGCACCAATATCAGCCTTGGTGTAGTACTTATCGATATCGTAGACTTTGACAGCTATTGTGCCAGTAGCATCCTTGATTGTCTTATCTACTGCAGTTTCCTCCTCGTAGATGAACTTTACAGTTATAGTGACTCTCTCTGACGAATTCTCAGCATTTGCAATCGTAATCGAGTAAGTTCCTTTCGCTGATGCATTTACCCAGAACCAGTTACCGACATTGACTGTATCTCCACTAGCAACATTGCTACTTAGTCCAGATGCATAGCTCACAGTAAAGTTCGTTGCTGATGTATTTCCACCAGTAGTATTAACTTTAATATATATCGGAACGCCGACAATAGATTCCTTGGCAACACTAGGTGTTGCGATGTCCGCTGAAACATTTACACCAGGCTCTGTCGTTGATACCGTGTACCATGTTGGAGGAGTTACTGCGCTCGCTGTAGTCACTGCAATCAGTAGTGTCACTAGTATCGCTAATCCGATTTTAACACCCAAACCTTTCATATTTCTCTACCTCCCAAAACCAAACAACTCTCACACCTTGCCATATATAAACCCCACTTTTTGTGACGGCGGAGATAGCTATTCCGCTGGCTACCCCCGCCGTCACCTTTCCTTTATAAAATCCATGACATATTTAAGCTTTTTGCTATAGAATGCATAATAAAAAACAATTAAAATCGACAAATGATACACGTATTATCGGCAATTTTTAAAACCATGAATTATCACAATTATAATAGCAATAATAGTATAAATTTATAAAATGTAAAAATTTTAAAAATAAAAAATTAAAGTCTAGGTTACTTTCTTCTTGTAAAGTATGCTACTACGAGCAACAATATTACTATTACAACTATGGCTGCAGCTATCCATGTCCATTCGAATGGCTTTGACGGAGCCGGTGTTGTTGGTGTTGCTGTTGGTGTCTTCGTAGGTGCAACAGTTGGCACGGCTGTCGGAGTTACAGTAGGCGTTACCACAGCGGCTGCCTTGGCTACCACGGCAAATATGCTGAACGATCCTACTTCAGCCTTATAGTATACATAGCCACTATCTTCTCCAGTTATCTCAGTCTTCAGCTCGATCCACTTATCGCCGCTGAGCTTCATGAGCACGATGTCTTCAGGTTTGTGACCCGTTTCGCTCAACCAGCTCTTCGGAACTTTGAACTCGATGTAACCTCTTGGCTCAACCTTCTGAGTTGTGCCATACTTTGTGAACACAATCTCGAAGCACGAGAACACATCTCCCGGTGGGCTCGGTGCCCCACTCGGCATATTAGCTGCCGAAATTACCGCATATATCGGTAGCGATTTGTCGGTTATTATGGTAATCTTGAGCAAGCCTACAGCATCAGCTATCTTTTCTGGAACGCTCATTGTCGTGATCTTTCCTGCAATTACATACTACTGTCACGATATACTCCTAACGCTACAGTTTGTCGATAGTATCCAGACGATTGAGCAAGATAATTTAAAAGCGGTTAAATATTTTAAGCAGCGTAGCACTTCGCTTGTTTGTTATGTGGAGCATACTCAAAGCGCTAAGAGAGAACCCCCAAATTCTCATAGAATCGCAGAAAAAGAGAGGAGAAAGCTTGGAGATAGTTGAAAAAGCGATAGAACTCGACAAGCTTTGGAGACAAAAGCTGAAGGAGCTGAATAAGCTCAGACACGAGAGAAACAGGCTCTCTCAGGAGATAAAATCCGCTCCTAAGGATAAGAGAGCAGAGCTAATTGCAAAAGCTAAGGAAGTATCTGAACTCGTCAAGAAAGGAGAAGATGAGCTTAAGAAAATAGAAGAAGAGCTCAACAAGGTTCTGCTTTCGATTCCGAATATACTCCATGAGTCGGTTCCAGAAGGAAAGGACGAGAACGACAACGTTCCGATAAAGTTCTGGGGCAAGCCAAAAGTTTATAAAGAACATTTAGATCAGTTCTTGGAACAAACGAAGGGATTCGATGTCGAATACGAGATAATAGATAAACCTCCACTGGGTCATGCCGATGCTGTTGAGAAATTCGGATGGGCTGACATATTGAGAGCTGGAAAGGTTGCTGGATCGAGGTTCTACTACTTATTCGACGATTTGGTTTGGCTCGACTTCGCCTTAACGTTCTATGCCTTGGATTTTCTTGCTAAGAAAGGATTCAAGATAGTAAATCCGCCTTACATGATGAGACGAGAAGCCTATCAAGGAGTTACCGCATTCAGCGACTTTGAAGAGGTGATATATAAGATCGAAGACGAGGACTTATACCTCATCGCTACATCCGAGCATCCCCTCGCAGCTATGCACATGAACGAAGTGCTTGAAGAAGACGAACTACCCCTGCTTTACGCTGGAGTTAGCCCATGCTTTAGAAAGGAAGCTGGAGCCCACGGAAAGGATACCAAAGGTATCTTCAGAGTTCATCAGTTCAACAAGGTCGAGCAGTTTGTCTATTGCTTGCCAGATCAGAGCTGGGAGTGGCATGAGAAGCTGATAGAAAACGCTGAGAAGCTTTGGCGGGGCTTGGGAATCCCCTACAGAATAGTAAACATATGCTCAGGAGACATCGGGGTGGTTGCTGCAAAGAAGTATGACTTAGAAGCTTGGATGCCAGCGCAAGGAAGATATAGAGAGATGGTATCATGCTCAAACTGCACAGACTGGCAGAGCTACAGACTAAACATAAGGTTCGCTGAGGAGAGAGGCAAGCCGACAAAGGGATTCGTCCACACGCTTAACTCTACCGCTATAGCCACAACGAGAGCGATTACAGCTATAATCGAGAACTATCAGGACGAAGAAGGGAGGGTAGAAATTCCAAAGGTGCTGAGAAAGTACTTAGAGCCTATAGAGTGCGCACCAAAAGAATACATCGAGCCTAAGAGAGTTTAAGCTAGATCAAATTTTATAGAGGCCAGAAACAATAAAAGTTAATGAGCTGGTTAAATATCTTAAAAATAACGCACCAAAGCCTTTTGTCAGCGAAGAGGAGAAAGAAGAGAAATGGATAACAAGAATTATAGTCTGAAAAAGATAGGCATAGATACATGATTAAACACAACTCAAAGAATCTCGTTTACAGATAAAACATCGATATCCTTGCAGATTTTCTTCCTAAGCTTTTTATCTTCTGTAACGAGCGTATCTGAGTGATCTATTGCAATTTGAACATAGATCGCGTCGTAAAACGTAATCCCATACTTACAGGCAGTTTTGAGAGTATCCACGTAATCTGGTTCTACTAGTTCTATCTTATCAATTACACCCATTAACATTTTTAGAAATTCTAAGCGGTCGTGGCTCCACATTGTGTATGATTTAAATAATACCATCAACAGTGTTGCATCACTACCTTCTAAGCCAGTTTCAAAATCTATGGTTTTATGTAGATAAATCTCCTTCCACACTACATTTCTCAGCTCGTATCTTACGAGCTACGAAGACTTGGCATTCTTTAGAATCGTAAGTTTCTTGTTTTTGACAGCTAAAAAGATTGAGCTAGCGTCAATTATCATCCTTCTCTATCCTCCCTTATCGATTCAACAACCCTCTCCATCGGTATTTTATTGAGAACGTCCTCGAACTTTTCAATCTCTTTCTCCAATTCTTTCAGTTCTATTTCCTTCACTGCTTCTATTAAAGCCTTTCTCATAATTTTACTTGGAGAAACTCCTGCTTTTTCGAGTTTTTCCTTGATCTCTCTTGGTATTTTCACAGAGATGGTAACATATTTACTTCCCATATTTTGGATTCCGTAGGGTAAGAATATAATGTTTACCAGTAGGTAAACATTAATGCCTACTTGACGTGACAATATTCCTTAACTTTCTCAACGATCTTAGGCAGAATTTCTCCAGCTTTTCCATAGATGACAACATCGAACAACCAATCTTTATCCGTTGGATCTACATTTATTATAACGAGCTTTGCTCCACTTTCCTTAGCTACGAACGGAATGCTCGCAGCTGGATAGACTTGCAGAGAAGAGCCAACGACTATGAAAACATCCGATTTTTTAGCTTCCTCAATAGCCTCGCTCAAAACATCCTTGGGCAAACTCTCGCCGAAAAAGACTATCCTCGGCTTTAAGTATGGACTTCCGCATTCATCGCAAGATACCTCTCCTCTCTCGATCTTATCTATCAAATCATCCCATCTATAGGCCTTTCCGCAATCCAAGCAGTCCACGAACTCCAACGAGCCATGAAGCTCAAGCACCTTACTGCTTCCAGCCTTCTGATGTAACATGTCGATGTTCTGAGTAATTACGGCTTTTACGATCCCAATTTTCTCAAGCTCCGCAATCGCATAATGCCCGGCGTTCGGTTTGGCTTTGGTCTTCAAGATCAACTCTCTTGCGAAGTTCCAGAAGGCTTTTGGATTTTTCATGAATCCCTGAATTGAAGCTACCTCTTCCGGATCGAACCTCTTCCATAGTCCGTTCTGTCCTCGAAAGGTCGGAATTCCGCTCTCTGCTGAAATTCCGGCTCCCGTGAAAACCACCGCATGCTTCGAATTGGCAAGAAGCTTAGCAACCTCCTCTATCAACCCATCCATCAAAATTGCTTATGACAAAAACTTTATTAATTCTCCAACAATCATTGCTTAGCATGGCGAGAAAGAGGAAGGCAAGGGTAAAGGATAAGTGGAGCCAGAAGAAATGGTTCACGCTCATAGCTCCAGAATACTTCGGCATGGCGGAAATTGGTGAAACGCCAGCCGATGACCCAAACAAAGTGATAAACAGGACGGTCGAAGTAACTTTGGCTGAGCTTACGAACGACTATTCAAATCAGAACCCATATAAAAAATTGATCTTTAAGGTTTATAGGGTTTCTGGAGAGAACGCATACACGAAGTTCCACCGCTTTGAGATGATGAGAGAATACATAAACAGCTTAATAAGGCGAAGAACGAGCAAAATCGACGATGTAATCGATGTCGTAACTGCAGATGGTTACAAGCTTAGAGTTAAGCCCGTCGCTTTTACGATAAAGAGGTGCAAGACCTCGCAGAAGAGTGCGATTAGAAAGATTATGAGAGAAATTATAATAAACAACGCAAATCAGAAGAACTTTGTCCAATTCCTGCAAGAGTGCATCTTGGGCAGGATTCCTTCGGAAGTCTACAAGAACGCTAAGAAGATCTACCCGCTCAGAAGGGTAGAGATCAGGAAGATTGAGCTTTTAGCCGAACCGAAGCCACAGGAAGGAGAGGTTCAACCAGTAGAAGTTAAGAAAGAAGAAGCCGAAGCCGTGGCTTCTTAACATGGATTTTTTATTCGATTTTAGAAAATTTGTTTCTAAAGTGGAGTATCCCTATCACTGTATTCATTGTGAAGGTCTTGATTTGGGCATTCGGGAGCCTAAACATCACCCTTCCTATGAAATAACGACTCAGTGTAATCTGAACTGCGTTTACTGCTATTCTAGGGTTGCCCTGCTTAACAAAACTGCTCCTAAGCCGGGCTACTACGGTGATTTAAATCCTAAGGCAATTACGATATCCCAATACGGTGAACCTCTTTTGGCTGGAGTCGATAGGGTTGCTAAGATAATCGAAGTGCTGAGAGAAAGATTTGAAGATGCTAGAATAGATCTACAAACGAACGGAACTATAGATTTCACGGAATTGAACGGACTCATAGACATAGCAATGATAAGCTTAGATGTTTCGAATGCTGAAATTTACAAAACCATTACCGGCTCGAACAAATTCGACGATGTGCTCGAGAACATAGAAAAAGCTGTGGATATGGACTGCATAGTTACGGTTAGATCTGTCTATCTGCCCGGCATAAACGACGATGAGTTGGTTAAGCTCGCAGAGATTCTCGGTGAGATTGGAGTTGACGAACACTTCATCCAGCCTTGCTCCATTTACAACGAATGCTTGCAAGATTTGCAAAAGCTCAGCTTTGACTTGGAAAGATCTGAAAGCCTTTACGATTACCTTCAGATCGTTTACAAGTGTAATAGGTTTGTTAAAGCTGTGATTCCGGGCTGTATAAAGGTAGTTCTGGATGAGATTCTCAAGCAATTGGAGGATTTTGAGGACTTAAAGTTCGTTAGGAGAGGTGCGATTGCGAGAAATCCTCCTCAGATAAGAAGAGATTGGAAATTCGTTATTGATTGATTATTGATTGTTAGTACTTTAAACTTCAGAAAATACTTACTGTGCTCGTAATGTTCCGAACTGTGGGAGATGTACTCCTTTAGATTCTCAATTTGGCCGATAATATCGAAAAATTTGGCCAAAGCAGTAGACTTAAATTACTATAAGTGATACTATACTAATATGCATACTACGAAAATAGTAAAAGTTACTAGGAACTATCAAGTTACTATCCCAGCGGAGATTAGAAGTAAACTCGGAATTAGAGAAGGGGATTATCTCAAAGTGGATTTAGAGGGAAACAAAATTGTAATTGTAAAATTAGAGCAAAAGAGAAAAACAATAAGGCTTGGCAAACCACTCGACGTTGAAGATATAGAAAAAAGCATTGAAAGGGGTATGAAAGAATGCATGCAGTAATAGACACTAATGTTCTGATCTACGATGTGGTTGAGGACTCGAAGTTTCATGAGAGTGCTAAAGAGCTCCTAGATAATCTTAAGCGGTGGCTGATTCCAACGATTACCGTATACGAGTTTGTCTGGTTCTTTAGAGATCACAACTTTAACGCAGATGAAACTAAAGATTTTCTAGAGCAATATATACACTCACCCAAATGCAAAGTTATTCCTGACAATGGAGAATTTACGAGTAGAGCTTTCGAACTGTTAGAAGGTTCATCTCTTTCAAGATTTAACGATATGGTTATTTTAGCGGTTGCAGAAAGATATGGAGCCATAGCAACGTTTGATAGAAAGCTACGATCTAAAGCAAAAAAGATGAATATCTTAATTCTACTAGAATCGCTATAGTTCTATTTTTGTTTCATCCATATATAAATATAATTTTCAAAATATGGTCAAAAATGTCATATAAATTAAAGATGGATCTACCACTATGATATTCACAGCCACGTTCGTCATCATTTGGATTTCGATGTTGTATCTACTCAAAAAACAAGCAGACAAACTGAGCGATTCAAAAAGAATCTACGATTTCCTTGCTGTAGGATCTTTACTCATGTTTGCTGGGATCTTTCTTAACGATACATCCATTCAGAGAGCGGGTCAGATTATGTTCGGTTACGGATACCTACTTTTACTCTACCAGAGCTTCAGAACGGGATTAAAGGAGGGCAGCGAAAACGCGAAACTGTAGCATGTTAGAGGCTTTGAAACTATGAAACCAACCTCTTTTCGACATATCTCCCCCTAAGCTCGATCTCTTTAGCTCTTTCCAAGACTTCTTCAGCTTTCTCATACTCCTCCCTATATCCTTCTATGAAGGCCTCCTTGAGCTCCTCCCAGTTGTCAAAGCCAGCTTTGAGCGATTCGAAGTAGACATGCAGATCCACTCCCTTTGGCTCGATCCTATCCTCTATGAACGACAGACCAAAATCGACGAAGTAAATCCTGCCATCGCTTAGAATCATGTTCATCGGAGTGATGTCGCCGTGAATTATTCCAGCCTTGTGTAATCTCGCGACCATCCTCCCGATCTCTCTGCTTATCTCTGGACTCATCACGTTCTTTACCGGCTCGCCCTTAATCCTTTCCATCACGATCTTATCGCCCTCGATGTCCAGAATTATGGGTGTTGGAACGCCATGCTTTCTCGCTAGTGCAATTATCTTCGCCTCAGTTCTAGTTCTACTCCTCCTCAAGCTCTCGTCCAGCTTGGGATGTCTGTAGCGTTTTGGCTTTCGAATCTTCTCAACTACATTTTCGTAAATTCTGACTTCCGCCTCCCCTCCCAAATACACTTTAATCAGTTTTCCGTATTCCATCTTAAGAACACCAACATCTCTGGATTTAAATGTCATTCCAAATCAAATGAAATGAGGAACGAAGCCATACTTCTTGTATATCTCCTGTGCTCTTTTTGATTTAATAAACTCCAAAAACCTTTCTGCATTTTCGGGATTAGGGGCATTCTTCAATTTTGCGATGTAATATTTCACCTTATCCCTCATATCGAGCCATTCCCCAACTTCGATGAAATCCAAAGGCAGACCTTTCATCTTCGCATACATCGCCTCGGTAGCCCAAACTGGCCCAACATCGCATATTCCCTTAATCAGCCTTTCTGGAGTTTCTCTATGATGAACGGTTGTAAGCATCGTTGTTCCCTTCTTAACCTTCTCTTCCATAATCTTTTTAACCAGCTCGTCTCCACCAGCCCTTCTGTACATCTCTATAATGTATCTCGCGATATCTTCGTTTTCTGGATTCGGCTGAGAGATTCGAACCTCATCTCTCCCCAAATCAAGCACAGACTTGATTCCGGCTGGATTATCCTTTGGAATCATTAAAACTATTCTGTTGTGCAGATACACGAAGTAATCCTCAATCAACCCCTTCTGCTTGAGAACAAGCATAGAATCTTCACTTACAGATGAGTAAACATCTGGCGTTCCGGGCAAGATAACATCTCTAAATTTAGCACCGCTGGCAAGGATCTGCTTCAGCATCAGCCTCGGCGGGAGGGTTTCGTAAAATATCTTCTCTATACCCGTCTCCTCTTTAAACGCTTTGATCAGTTCGTCCATCACCATGAACTGGTTTCCGGCCATGAAGATTATCAGTTCAGCTTCATTCAAGTATTCCAATCCGTGAATGTCGTCACCCCTCTCGCTCGGAATCGTGGGCATCTCCATAGCAAAGCTGACGTTATGGTAGTCAATAACGTTTTCGAAACGATCGAATTTATTATATATATTCGGCAATGTTAATTTTATTATGCCACTGGTATTTAAAGATCTACTAAGAGGTGGCAGAATTCCCCCGCCCAGAGATGCTGTGAATTTGCGGGTTTCTATATTAAGCAGGTGTCTTTCCGAACGCTACTGGTTGCCAGATGGTGCGATTTTGATTGGCGAGATATGCGAAATCGTTGATTGGTTCGGCAATCCAATAGAGGCTCTAAAAGAATTGATAGGATTCGAAGCCAAACTGATCTTAAAGAGATTTTTTGACTACGACTGCCTCTACATCTCCAAAGATTCATGGCTACATTTAAGGAAATACGGAATACTTTCAGACCTTTATGTGGTCAAGCTGAAGATCAAGCGCGCTTTAGTTGAAGGGAACTTGATAGAAATCTATCCAATGATAAATAAGGAAGCCGATATTTTGTGATCACTCGGCGTGTTTGATCTCTATTTCAACGATATCTCCGACCTTCAAATCGAGTATCTCATACTGCTCGAATTCGAGAGTGATAAAAGCATCAAAAGATGTTAGCTCCTCCAACTTCTTCGACATCGCCATACCCATCTGCATGCTGAACTCTATTAAGCTTGCTGGATTCGATAGATTCGCCTTCGGCAAAATTCCTCCACTCTTCTGAACGCTTTTTAAGTAGAGAACAACGTTTTTGTCGTCCTTCAGATCGATTCTGACGATCTTGAATTTCATGATAGGAGTTGCGTTGCATTCTATTTAAATCAAACCCAAAAACATCAGAGCCTCGACAACACCATCGCCATCGGGCTTTGAAGTGACCATATCCGCAACCTCTTTGAGCTTCAGATCAGCATTTGCGACGGCAATTCCAAATCCCGCAACTTCCAACATCTCGATGTCGTTTTCTGAATCTCCTATCGCAACGAAGTCCTTCGTATCGATCCCTATCCTTTCCGCTATGAACTCCAACGCCTTTCCCTTACTGACGTTCCCATCCATTATGTGGTATGCAAATCCCGTATCTACTATCTTAACGTCTTCTGGCAAAAGCTTCCTCGCCTCTTCGATCGGAAAGTTTCTCCTAACACACACCTCCGACTTCCTATATTCTAAATCCAAAAACTCTATCTTGAAGTGCTTGCTGAGGATCTCCGCAGCCTTAAGGCATTTCTGCTTATCTCCTAGCACGATATCGTCTCCATCGTAGCTAAACCTAACGACTCCACCGTTCTCACATATGACGATATCCGAGACTCCTATCAATTTTGCTGTGGTTCTCGCGAAGCAGGATATGTTGCCAGTAGCAAGGACTACGGGAATCTTAAGCTTTCTCAGAGCCTCGACGGCGTTGCAGTTTATGGCTCTCTTCTTGTTCGTCAGAGTTCCGTCGATGTCTATCGCTATTGCCTTCGGCCTGAACACGATCGAAGCTGGCTGGCTGGACATATAACGGTTGTCAAAAGGTATTTTTATAGCAAAATGCTACCGACTTAGGCATGAAACACTTGGAATTCAAGGACAAATTCAGGGAACTGCTAAAGAGTGGAAGAAAAACTGCAACGATCCGCCTTCAGTGTCCATACAAAAAGGGTCAGGAGGTTTTCGTTCATTGCGGTGGGAAGATAGTAGGAACTGCAAGGATCATTGACATCCAAGAGAAGAAACTTGAAGAGCTTACCGAGGAAGATGCGAAAGCTGACGGCTTCGAAAGCCTTGAGGATTTGCTTGAAGAATTGAGAAAGCTCTACGGAAATCCGGAGAAGGTTTATGTTATAAGGTTCAAGTTCAAAGAATTTAAGGAGGGGATAAATCCACACGAGATGTATTACGGCGATGCCGATCTAATTGAGATTGCAAAGCTCGCACTCGAAAATCTCAATTTGAAGGAGGATGATAGGAAGGTTCTCGAACTGTTCGTTCAGACTGGAAGCATAAGGAAGACCGCCATGAAGTTGGGGAGCATGAAGAAACGGGGCTTAATCCGCAAAATTCTTAGAAGGTGCTACAACGAGCTAAGGAAGAAGGGACTGATTTAGGGGGTGAATTGCTGTTAGGCTAAGAGATATAAGAGAAAGCCTGTTTTCGTTAATTCTATGCACGTTCGGAGATCTAATCACCGGACTGACTATGGGCTATCTTTCGCACGAATTCGTGGTTCTGCCAGCTTTAATCATACTCATACCTCCAAGTATAGGCTTGAGGGGTAACATATACGCATCCCTCGGCTCGAGGCTGAGCACCTATCTACATACTGGAAGGATAGAACCGAAGTTCGAGGTAAATCCGATCATAACCGAGAATATCCACTCATCTACATTCCTCTTGCTCGTTTTGAGCATATTCAACGGCTTCGTTTCTGCTGAAATCGCCTCAGCTTTAGGATTACACCCGTTTACGTTCGATTTAGTTTTGAACCTCATTTTGATCTCCGTTTTGGCAGCTTTCCTTTCAGCGATCTTTATGGTTCCAACAACTTTAGCCTTAGCAATCGGAAGTTACAAGTGGGGCTGGGATCCAGACAATCTAACTGCACCTCTGATAACTCTAATGGGTGATGTGGTCACACTTCCGCTAATTTTTGCATCTGTCGATGTTGTTTTTGCAATGAGTCTTTCGTTTAAACTTACATCCGTAGCGATAATAGTTCTCGCAACCCTAATCTTATACAGACTCAGCAAGGGCGAGATAGGCTGGAGAGTAGTGAGGGAGAGCTTGCCCATACTCGTAGCATGCGCCCTAGTGGATTTCGGTTCTGGAACAATACTTGGCAAAGAGGTCGAAGGATTGATAACCGTGGCAGGAATTCTAACGATAATTCCAGCGTTCTTGGAAGATGGTGGAGCTATGGGTGGGATCTTAGCTTCAAGGTTCTCGTCGATGCTCCATTTGGGTTTACTTGAGCCGAAGCTGATTCCAGAGAGAGATGTTTTGAGAAGCTTTGGAATCATGCACTTCTTGGGCTTGGTTATATTCACCCTTGTAGGTATTTTTGGGCAGATAGTGAACTACACTTTATCAATTCCAACGATCCCAACGATCTACATGGTTGCAACGACCGTTGTTGCTGGACAACTACTTACAGCTCTGCTGAACTTCATGGCATACTACTTCTCGATCCTCTCGTTCATGAGAGGAATAGATCCAGACAACGTTGGTATTCCGCTCATAACATCGCTCATGGATGTATTGGGAACAGGCTGTCTGATCTTATCGCTGAAGCTCTTCGGGATCATCTAATCAGTTCGGCATAAATTTATAAACCCAACATGCTAATGGAGTGGGATGCGATTCGTGTATGGGCCAGTTCCCTCAAGGAGACTTGGGCAATCCTTGGGAGTTAACGTAATTCCGTTCAAGACGTGCAACTACTCGTGCGTTTACTGTCAGCTCGGAAAAACCACCAATCTGATAAACGAACGTAAAAGCTTCTTCCCGAAGGAAGAGATTCTGAAAGAGGTTGCGGAAGTTGTCGAAAGAGTTGAAGCTGATCACATAACGTTTGCCGGCGAAGGAGAGCCTACTTTATGCAATGATATCGGCTGGCTGATAAGAGAGATCAAGAAGATAACAGATATACCTATAGCAGTCCTAACAAACGGCTCTCTCCTCTACAGAGAAGATGTCAGATACGATCTGGCTGAAGCTGACGTTGTAATCCCTTCACTCGATGCTGCTGATGAGAAGACGTTTAGAAGGATAAACAGACCACACAGAGACCTGAAAATTGAGGAGATAATCGATGGAATGATCGAATTCGGCAGAGAATACAGGGGAAGGTTCTACATCGAGATCATGCTCGTCAAAGGATACAATGACAGCGAAGAAGCTCTGTTTGCAATAAAATCGGCCTTAGAGAAAATCAAGCCCAATGGAGTCTATCTGCTAACCCCGATAAGACCTCCAACGAGCAAGATCGAACCAGCTGACGAATTCGGCATAATGAGGGCTCACGCGATACTGGGAGATGTTGTGGATGTTATAGATCCAGAAATTGGCGATTTTTCCACTGAATGTTTCTCCTCAGCTGAAGAAGCTGTCAAGACTCTACTAAAAAGGCATCCGATGAGAGAGGACCAGCTTAAGGATTTTCTCAAAAAGTTTGGAAAAGATCTGAGTTTGCTTGAGACTATCGAAGGAATAAGAAGGGTAGAGTATATGGGGAAGATTTTCTACGTTTATATGGGCCAATAAGATTTATCTGTCGAAAGATGACCAAAATACATGCTCGATCTCTTTGAGCTCTATCTGCATGAGGACTGTCCGTATGAGGATGAAACTACCGAACTTTTGGGAATTAACGGGAGAGCCAAGCTTAGAATAATCACACGTGTGGATGGAATCTCAGCATGCACGGAAGATCTGGCATATTTCTACAGAAGGAAGGGTGTAGATGTTCTAAGCTTTATAGAGAGCGGAAAATCATTTAGCGCTGGAGATGTCATATTCGAAGCTGAAGGCGATGCAAAGATGCTGTTTAAGCTCTGGAGGATTTCGCAGACTTTTCTATCCATAACCTGTGCGATCGCAACAGCCACAAGCAAGCTCGTTCAATTGGCCAGATCGGTAAATCCCAACGTTATCGTTGCTACAACGAGAAAGACTCATCCCGGATTCAGAAAGTTCGAGCTTAAGGCTGTGATCGCTGGAGGCGGGCACATCCACAGAAACTCCTTAAGCGACTCGATACTCATAACACCGAACCATCTCAAGTTTGTTAACGAATTGAGAGACCTCAGATCACTTAGAAAGATCGAGATAGAGCCGAGGAACGTTGAGGAAGCTTTAAAGTTTGCTAAAATCGCTGATGTTCTTTTGCTCGATCATTACACACCAGAGGAGCTCGGAGAAATAGTTCCGAGGCTAAAATCGATTAATCCTAACTTGAAGATTGCAGTGGCTGGAAACATAAACGAGAACAACATCAAGGACTTCGCCAAGTTTGCAGATATAATAGTGACCTCATCTCCTTACTACGCCAAGCCCTTGGATTTCACAACGAAGATCGAACCAGTTTAGTCCATCTCCACCTTGTCAGCTTCGCTATACGGAGTCGTCATGAGCGTTCGAATCTTCCTCGCGATTTTTCTACCTATCTTTGGCACCTTCATAAGCTCTTCCTCGCTCGCTGTGGCTATCCTTTCAATAGTTTGGAAGTGCTCAAGCAGATTTCTCGCCAAAACTGGGCCAATGTCAGATATCGCAGAAACCACATACTCCTGCTGCTCCTTCAGAGTCATCTTGGTTTTACCAACATGAGGACTCACAGCCCTCTCCTTTCCTTCTTGTTCTCTCCTCGCTATCACTGCGAGGATCTCAGCCGTTTCTTCAGCATTTGCCGTTTGGATTATCGGAATTCCGAAGTCTACGGCTATCGTTGCCAAGGCTCCTCTCATCGCATTTGGATTCAACCTCTTGTAAAGCCCGTTACCTTCGATTATCAGAATAGGCTTGAGATATGCCCTCCTCAGCCTAAGGAGCTGATCGAATATGTTTCTACTAACTATACTGTCTATGAAGTCATCAACTGTTTTCCTCTCAACCGCAACCCTCTCGCTCAAGACGTAGTCTCCGACATCCAAGTTCTGGACTCTAACAGCAATTCCCATCTCGTAGAGCTTTTTAACGACTTCGGACTTCATCTCTCTCGAATCTACGTAGATTACAACGGGCTTTACCATTCTCGAAAATTCTGTTAGGCTCTTCTGCCCCTCTGGCTTGGCAAATGTGGTTAGACTTTCTTGCCTTTTCAGCGTTCTTCTAAGTTGCTCCTTGAGCTCGTAAAGTCTTTCGAACATCAACCTCTCCTTTCTAAGGCTTATCCAGTAATAGGCTTCGTCTCTCGTTCCTCTGGTAACCAAAACCACGATCCTTCCCTCCCTCGCTCTCCCGGTTCTTCCCTTCCTCTGAATAGCTCTTATCTCCGAAGGAACGGCCTCATAGAACACGACCAAATCCGTCTCTGGAATATCCAAACCTTCCTCGCCTACAGACGTTGCAACGAGAACGTTGATTAATCCAGCTCTAAACTGCTCAAGAGTCTCGATCTGCTCCCTCTGCTTCATCCCCCTGTCATCAGCCCTATTCGCCTGCCCAACAAATCTCACAGCCTTAATTCCAATCTTCTGTAACTCCCTAGCCAAGACATCCGCTGTATCTCTGAAGTTCGTGAACACGATTATCCTCGAATCCGGCTTTTTAGCGAGCTGATCCTTAATGACCTCTTTAAGCTTCTCAAGCTTGGGATGATCTACTTCGCACTTCAAGGCCTTAATAACGGCCTTTCTAAACGTTGGATCTATTATGATGCTTTTTGCCGCTCTGCTTCCTCCCTTCGACTTGGCTTCAACCACAAGCCTTTTAAGATAGTGCTTGAGGGCATCTAAGCCCTGAGTTTCGATCAACTCGACTCCATGCTGAATTTTTAGTATCTCAGCTAAGACCGAAAGAGCCTCGAACAGCCTCTGATCCTTCGTTTCTACCGCTTCGCTCTGTAAGGCTTCTTGCAAAGCCAAGAGTTCTTTTTTTGTCATGTTCGGATTTGCGGCAATTCCTAAGCCTTCGAGCCTCTTGAATCTCAACTCTAAGCACTTCTTGAAAGCCTCTCTAACCTCTTCAAGCTCTTTCGGCATGTCAACCTTTATCCACTCGATCTTCTTTTCATGGATGTAGGGCTTTACATCAGGATCGAACTCCGTCCTAATTTCGATCTCCTCGATGTGCAGATTCTCAACTACTTCCTTTATTCTCTCAATATCACTACCGGGAGAGGCTGTAAGTGCTAAAACGAGTGGATCCTTAGCCTGCTTGAAGTAGGTTTTAGCTATGAAGACGTATGAGTAGTTACCCACAGCCCTATGAGCCTCATCAAAGGTGATATGGATAACATCTTCGAGCGTGATTCTGCCGGCGATCAGATCGTTCTCAATAACTTGAGGGGTCGAAACGATGACCTTCGCATTTTTCCAAAGCTGAATCCTTCTTTCTGGTGGGATTTCACCGCTCAGAGAGACTATCTGATTCGGAGGAATATTGAGAGTTCTCCTGAGGAATTCAGCATGTTGCTCAACTAAGGGCTTGGTTGGGGCGAGCATGAGGACTCTACCGTCTTTGTTGTGCAATCTTGAGGCTATAACAAGAAGAGCTATTACCGTCTTTCCCAAGCCGGTTGGCAGAATTACAAGGGTGTTGTGCATCAGAGCTGTTGCCGCTATCGCTATCTGATAGCTCCTTCTCTCAACAGTTCTCTCTTTAATCATGGGGTGGTGGACGTATTCCATTACCAGAAGAGGTTAGCTTCTATTGTATAAAACGTTTAAGTTTAGAGATGTCAAAATTTGAAGATGATCGATCCGGGGGATCTGATCCCATGGAGGATTGCAAGAAGATGGAGATGTGTGAGATGTGGATGGTGCTGTTGCAATTACGACATTCCTGTTACGTTTGAAGATGAGGAAAGACTGAAGAAGTTTGGTGATGTCCTTTGGCGAGGAAAGATAGGTGTTTACCTGAAGAAGATCGACGGAAAATGCATATTCTACAACGACGGAGAATGTTTAATTTACGAAGATAGGCCGACAGCTTGCAGAAGATATCCGTTTTATATCAGAAGGCAAGGGGACGATCTAGCGAAGTTCGGCGATGTTTACATTTATCTGGATAAAAACTGCAGAGGAATAGGAAAAGGTAAGAGAATCGAAGACGTTCTGAACGAGCTGTTGAATACGGCCAACCAAAAATCAATGGAAAAATCTTTCATTTCTTAAACAAACTTCTTTCGACTTTCCTTGTCATCCCGATCCACAGCCGTAAGGATTGCATATAACTTCTCAGCTAACGTTATAACCTTTCTCAGCTCCTGATAAAATAGCGTGAACGTTGCGTATGGATGTCCGCAAGGATAATCGTAATTGACTATAGGACAACCCTTACATTCAAACTGCTGATGCTTTACGCAGAATGATGTTATCTGAATAGCTACTTCTTCGATAGCCTTCAAACCGTTCAGAATGGACTCCCACTTCTTCAAAGCGACTTCAGAATCGCTCAAACCTTCATTCAAGTCCTTTTCGGCATCTTCAAACGTGTATAGCTTAATTTCCTTCATACAAAAATTTAAGATGAGACCTGCATAAATCTCTTTTTAACCCAATCGATTCCGAGCATCTTTATGAAGTATCCAGCCCTCGGCCCATAGCTCTTGCCCAAAATAGCCTTGTATATCGCTTGGAAAGCCTTGGCTGGTTTCAAGCCAATTTCGTTCGCGACCTCGTAAACGAGAGTGTGAATGTCTTCTGGCCTCATATTCTCATCAAGCTTCTCAGCAAAAGTCCTCAGAAATTCCTTCTCTTCCTCGCTGAATTTTGAGGGATCAACGCTTTCAGCAATCTCGAACTTCAGCTTTTCGGGAGCGAACTTCTCAAGCCAGTTCTTCGCATATTTCAGTCTCCTCTCGACGTCTCTCCTTGCTCTCTCGTCGATTCTGTATCCTGTTCTCTCCAAGATCTCAAGAACTTTCTCAAGATCCCACTTCGCAATCTGTCCAACAACTACGAGGTGTCTGAACGGAATGTCCGAATACTCAACATCCCCAACCAGAGAAAGTTCGACAGCTCTGTCTTTCTTCCTTATGCCTTCCTCGAACTCATCCACCAATTCGAGCAGATTTGCTGGATCGAAGTCGATGTGCTTCTTCGGCTTCACTCTAATTATGATGTATCGAACTATCTCTGGCGGAAGAACATCCAAGAACTCCCTAACTGGAATCACTATGCCCTTCGAAGAGCTCATTGCCCCAACGCCCTTCAGGTTAATCCACTCATACGGAATCGGATAAGGTGGCTCGATTCCGAATATCTCCCTTGCCAACCTTTTGCCTGTGTCGTAGCTTCCCCCAGCTGCTGCATGATCTTTACCGAAAGGTTCACATGTTATACCTAAGATCTTCCACCTCGCCGCCCAATCCACTCTCCAAGTAAGCTTTCCTCCACCTCTATAGCTCGCCTTTCCTTCGTGCCCACAAGCACACTTGTAGTATATCCATTTATCGTCGAAGCCAACCACTTTGGCGGAGTTTATCCTTCCACAGTTCTCACACAAAGGCATGAATGGATACCAGTCTTCCTCAAGCTTTCTGCCCGTTACTTCCTCTATTATCCTCGCTATATCATCCCTTCTCTGCAGAGCGGTCCTTATGGCATCTTCATACTGCCCCTCCTTATACATCTGATCGGCTTTTTTCACGATCACTGGAATTCCAAGTATTTCGAGCGATTCCAAGAAAGGCTCCAAGAAATGATCGGCATAGTTGTCGTGACAACCTTCGGGATCTGGAATCTCGCTCAAGGGCATGCCGACGTATCTCTCATACTCCTCCGGCAGAAACGGATACCTCTTTCGCAATGGGTCGAACGTATCGGCGATGTAAAGCATCTCAGCCTCTCCACCCTTGTCTATAACCGCTCTCCTGACAGCATCCGCGGTGAGCATCTCCCTCAAATTGCCCAAATGGATGTGGCCAGATGGCGTTATGCCGGTAGCTATCCTGTGCTTCTTTCCCCTCTTGAGCAGATCTTCAGCGATAACGTCCGCCCAATGGATCTCTTCCATCGCTCAAATACGAAAGGATGGTTTTAAAAAAGTTAAGAAAAACTATTCAGACATCCAAGCTGGTGGCCTATAATCGCCGGTTGCCACATTCTTCGGCCAGATTATGACTATCTTACCATCCTGCCACTGACAGATCCAGTTTCTGATGTATTCATCTCCCCAGAGCGGATCGTGTCTCTTCGTGAACGCAAAGTTACCTCTAACAGTCTTGAAGGGGTTGCTCGCATCTATCTTCTCCAAATACTTGACGACGACGCTTGAGTTGAACGGATCCTTCTCTCCGGCCTTAGCAGCTTGCTCAACGGCCCACTTATACATGAACAGAGCGTCGAACATGTCGTAAGCTGTGTTCGCATCCGGATAACCACCGTATTCCTCCTTCCAAAGCTTCAGAAACCACTCTGCTCTGTCGTTGAGTGGAATGGGTATGGCTCCGCCCGTAGCTATGAAAACCTCTCCGTCGATCTTTCCGTCGCTCGAATTCCAAGCGTTCGGGTTTATCGCTGAAAGGTCGTGCCCGAGTAATGGGATCTTAATCTTCATGTCCGTCCACTGCTTGACCAAAGGTATTCCACTCACGTGAGCGAGCAACGTTATTATAACATCCGCATGCTTGTTCTTCGCTTCGAGCAGAATCGAAGAGAAGTCTTCCGTTCCTTTAGGAACCTTTGCCTCCATTACTATCTCGTAGCCGTGCTCTTCGAGCATCGGCCTCAGCACTTTCATAACTCCAGCCGCCCACTTCGCATCGTCCCTCACTATTGCAACCTTAGTCCAGTTCTTCTTGAGTTTGCCGTTGAAGTAGTTGTGAAGTGCATCGAAGATGTCGTAAGCAAAAGTAGTTCCGTTGAGGGTTCCGGCTCTGAAGAAGTATTTGTAGTGCTCGTAATCCTTAACCACACAATCGGTCAGCGAAGGTGCAGCACCATCAGCGAGCCAAACGGTCTTCGTTTCTGCAATTACGGGCTGAGCAGCTATGGTGACACCGCTCGCGAAGCCACCAATTATGACCTTACAGCCCTTATCCTGAATCAACTGCCTTAAGGCTGTGGATGCTTTGTCCGGATCCATGCCTGTGTCTGCCCAAACCACTTCAACATTCTTACCCAAAATTCCCCCTTCCTCGTTTATAACTTTGGCAGCCAACTCTACGGCTTTCCTCTCAGCAACACCAAAGACTGTTGACATTGGCCCTATCACTCCCACTTTGATCGTCTCCTCAGCCTTAGGCTTAGTCTCGGCAGGTTTAGTTTCGACCTTCTGAGCGCATCCGGCAAACAGTAAAACCAGAACGAGTAAAATTGCGAGCTTCTTCATCAGATCACCTCATCAAGCCTGACAAGTCTCTTCGCCTTACCTTCGAACCTCTCCAAACTTCCAGAAGGAACTGCAACGAGCTTGGGCTTAAATCCCAAGAACTCCTTAACATCTCTCGCGATGGCTGGAATCAGGCTTTCATCACCCTCAAAAACGATCCTTATTCCGTTTCCAACCTCTATCTTGTAGTGAACTATTCCATAGCTCGCGAGTATCTCCTCCACATCGGCAGGATAGAACTTAACTCCCTTGTAGATCACCATATCGTCCGTTCTTCCCTTTATCCTTTTCATAGTCATGTGCTCAATTCCGCACTCACACTTGTCTCTATAAGCTATTGCACTCACTTCACCACTTCTATAACGGATCAACGGCATCGCTTCTCTGTTAAGGGAAGTGTAAACAACTTCGCCCTCCTCCCCGTCATCTACAACCTCTCCAGTTTCTGGATCAACAATCTCCACGATGTAGTTATCCTCCCACATGTGTAAGCCGTTCCTCTCCGGACATTCGAAGCCTACAGTTCCAACTCCACCCATCTCAGTTAGTCCTGGAATATCGAACGTTCTAACTTCAAATATCTCCTCTATCCTCTTCCTCATCTCATCGCTCCAAGGCTCTGCGCCAAGCAGCATCTTCTGAAGGCTGAGGGATTTGACATCGATTCCCATCTCTACCGCAACCTCAGCGAGTCTGAGTGGATAGCTTGCAGTAGCGCAGAGAACCGTCGTTCCGAAGTCCTTCATAAATCTGAGCTGATTTCGAGTGTTTCCCGGGCCGATAGGAATAACAAAAGCGTTTATCGCATCTGCTGCGAAGTGGAAACCAAAACCACCATTCCAAAGTCCAAAGGCTGGAGTTATCTGTATTATATCTTTCGAAGTTATTCCGGCTATGTAAAATGCTCGAAGCATCATCTCCTTCCACTGTTCGACATCTTTCCTCGTGTATGGAATTATTACGGGCTGTCCAGTCGTTCCGCCGCTCATCTGGATTCTAACCACATCTTCCTTCGGAACGCAACACATCTTGAGCGGATACGCATTTCTCAGATCTTGTTTCGTAGTGAAGGGAAGTTTCTCGATGTCCTCGACCTTCTTTATCTTGTCCACATCTATCCCGCACTCTTTGAACTTCTTTCTGTAGAAGGGACATCTCCAGAAAGCGTAACGGACTATGCTTTTGAACCTTCTCTCCTTTATCGCTTCGATCTCCTTTCGTGACATGTATATTCCATTTTTTATGCGAGACATCATCGATGCAAGATCGATCGTGCGTATTTAAACCTTTCTCATTTCGCGGGTCTGATTCCAAAAAATAAGATCTATCCAATTTTATGGGATTAATGTTATAAATAATTACGATTTTCATTTTTAAATTTTTATTTTGAAAATTTATAAAGAATTTAAATATTAATTGAAAAGATTAGTGGATTGTCGAATGATGCCAGCACTAGCTAATTTATTTTAACTTTTACTAAATTGTAAGGTTAAAACCTAACGTTTTCGTGTGTTTAATTACAATTTTGGTTAGATTATCATTTTAGAGCATAATAAAACAACAGATGAGGTGAAAGCATGAATATTGTGTGGATTGGACTTGTAAGCGCTCTAGTTCTGTCAGTTTGCAGTGGTGTTGTAGTTGCTCAAAACAAAATTAATGGACAATTCTGCCTTGAAAGGAGTGTTGCTGGCTATTACATGCCATCTAGTTCAGTTGTTCACCACTTCGCTAACGGAACGACAGTTGTCTATGAGCCAAATGGTAAGGTTATAGTATTTGGAAGGAATATTAGTTTTTAGTGTGTTCTAATGTTTATAGGAATTAGAGGGTGTGAATAGACAATGAAGGTCAAATTTGTTAGTACAACAGTTATTACAATAATAGCAATATCTATTATTTTTGCATCAATTATTATTATATTTAAAAATAATAACGGTAATAATTTTTTATATAAAAATTATAAAAATAATGAAATAATAGGAGGTCTTGCTGAGCATCACATTTATCTAAGACTTGGCGAAACCGGAAGAACGGAATACATTCTTTATACGAGAAACGAAACAGGAATTATTAAGTTTGTAGTTTATAGAGTATCGAAAGTCGGCGATACTTGCAAAATTGCAACACCCAGTGGATTAAACGTAAGCATAAATCCGTCAAAGGCCAAGCTAATGCCCCACAGGAAATACACTTTTGATGTAGTTATAAAGACGAGTGCAAATTTAACAGGGACATACACGTTTCTGATCCGTGCATACTTTAACGATAAAACTATAGATGACTGGCTGAGGATTTTGGTTGCACAATACCCCAATCCGGGTTTTGCATCGTTTTACTTACCAGGAATTAAACACGTTGGAAGCGTAACATTGAAGGCGGGTGAGACCGCCGAGATAAACTGCACTCTGTACACCGGAGAATCGCCTCCCGGAACTGTAAAACTTACAATATACAGGGTCGAGGATATGTATAAGACGAAGGAAATGCCCATGCCTAAGGGATTAAACATTAGTGTAGTACCGTCCGAAAGACTCGTGCGTCCGCACAGCACTTACATCTTCAAAATAAAGATAAAGACTGATCGATCGCTTCCATCTGGAAAATACACGCTCTGCATTGTCATCTCTGGAACTGTTGGAACAGGAAAAAGCTGGTTAACACTTAACGTTCGGTGAAAGCTATGAGCAAGATCATTATCGATAGAAAAGCTCTATTCGCTTTAGCATCCGAAACGAGGATAGAGATACTTAAGAAGTTAGATAAGAGAAGAATGACACTAACAGAGCTATCAGAAAGTCTAAATATGTCAAAAACAACTGTTAAGGAGCATCTCGATAAGCTGGTAGAGGCTGGAATTATTAGAAAGGTTGATGAAGGTAGAAAGTGGATATACTATGAGCTTACAGAAAAGGGCAGGAAAATTTTACATCCTGATAACCTAACAAAGATTATTTTGCTATTATCCTCCGCCATAGCGAGTGCGTTGGTGGGATCGTTCGAAGTGTACAGGTTCTTGACAATTAAACCAACTAAACCAACCTCAATTCCAGTCCCAACTCGAATCCCAGTACCTGCCCCAATTCCACCTCCCACTCCAGCCCCAACATTTCCAGAAATACACCTACTGTCAGGTTTAACTTTGATGTTAATAAGTATCGTGCTGATCCTATACTTTATTAGAAAAATAAAGTTATAATTATAAATTATTAAAATTTATTTATTATTTTTAAAAGTCAGACAGCCCCTGATTCATCACCTCTCAGCGCTCAGGGGACTTCATCATCCCGCAGACATTTCATCGGAAAGTATAATAGACTTAACGCACCGCTAAACCCGATGGAAATAATCCTCGTAGGAACAGCTCACGTATCCAAGAAAAGTATAGAGGAGGTAAAAAAAACTGTCGAAGAAGTTAAGCCGCAAGCTGTGGCGGTTGAGCTTTGCTACAGAAGGTTCCTCGCATTAACTCGGAACAAACCTCAAGAGATATCGGTAATCGACGTGATAAAGAGGGGCGATGTAGCTCTCGTTCTGTTCCAAATGCTCCTCTCATACTTCCAGAGAAAGATCGGAGAAGAATACGGGGTCAAGCCAGGAGAGGAGATGCTCGCAGCGATAGAGAAGGCGAAGGAGATCGGAGCGGATGTTCTATTAATCGACAGGGATATTGCCATAACGTTCAAGAGGTTTTGGGGTTCTCTATCCTTTATCGAAAAGGTCAGACTCTTTTTCCACATGCTTAAGGGTTTGTTTGGTGATGAGGAGCTAGATGTCGATGAGATGCTGAAGGAGGACATACTGGAGAGATTGGTCAAGGAGTTTAGAGATATTGCACCTTCGGCGGCGAAGGTTTTGATAGATGAAAGGGATGCATACATGGCGGCAAAGCTGATAGAAGCTTCACAGAGATATGAGAAAATAGTAGCAGTCGTTGGAGCTGGTCATAAGAAGGGGATAGAGAAGTATCTGAGAAACCCAGAACTTCTACCAGATATAAGAGAGCTCGAAAGCGTTAAAGAGAGTAAATTCAGTATCCTAAAAATCGCAAGTTTCACGATATTTGCGTTCGTAATTCTGACTTTCGTGGCCGTTCTATCGACGATGAACTCGGAAGTCATAGCTAAAGCTTTCCTTTACTGGTTTTTGATAAACGGTGTCCTTTCCGCAATCGGAGCCCTTATAGCTGGTGGGCATCCTCTCTCAGCCTTAGCGGCGTTCCTTTCAGCTTGGCTTACATCTCTAAATCCTATGATCGCGGCCGGCTGGGTTTCTGGGATAGTTGAGGCGAAGATAAGAAAGCCGACCTCTCAAGATTTAGAAGATCTCGCTACGGCGGAAACCCTTCGAGAACTCATGAAAAATAGAATTTTTAGGATCTTGCTCGTAGCCGCTCTGACGAATGTCGGAAGCATGATCGGGACGATATACGGGGCTTACGTAATTATGCAGCTAACGGGCATAAACATCCCGGAGGTCATCAAGCACAACTTGGCAAAGCTCTTAGGCTTTTAGAGCATCCCTCTGTAGAACTTCGTAGCTGGACATCCCATGCACCGCTTTTCCTCATACCTCCCGCAACCTCCGCAGTGGACCCCGCAAGGTGCGAATTCGAGGCTCTTTTCTGAAATAACTCTAATGTCAATGAAGGATTCGTAGTGAACCTCCTGAACGGGATAGATTTCGAACCTCCTTATTCCTTCCTGAGCTCTAAGGGAGCATCTCTCAAGGCTTACGCTTTCGAGCGTATGGTAATCTTCGACCCATATTAGGGCAAAGAGGTTGAAGCTTCCAGTTGTTACGAAGAATCTGACTATCCTCGGACAATCCTTGAACTTCTCTATTATATTCCTCAGGGATTCAGCATCTCCGATCTCCATCGCTATTATCGACAAAATCAGATTTTTTTGCGTTTATGAGAGATTTAATCTTGATATTCCCTCTTCTTGACACCCATCGTCGACAATCCCACTTCTTTGGCGATGCTCTGAAGCGTGGCTCTTCCGTTTTTCTGTATGGATATTATTTTGCGGTCTATCTAATCTATCACAGGCATTTGATCCCGTCCAATATAAATACCGCCAAGAAAACGAAGCCGAAGATGGTCTTTATAGCCCAAGCCGGAACAACTTTCGTCAGCCTCGCACCCGCTTGAGCTCCAATGATAGTCCCCAATCCTAAGCATATCGCTGCCGTTATGTCTGCAACTCCCAGATAGAGTTTAAAAGCTCCACTCACGACTGCCATGCTAATGAATGATGCAGGGGATGTGCCGACCGCAATCTTAACCGGAGAGCCGAGGATGTAGATATACGCCGGAACGAGCATGTATCCTCCTAAACCTGCTATCCCGGTGATCACTCCGACAAATAGCCCTATAAGAGCCTTTGCAACAGATGAACCGGGAACGATGTTCCCTTGCTTGGCTGTTACCTTCCTCTTGAGAATACCCTCATATATCATCCTAACGCTCACATAGAGGAAAGCAAAGCCCAATATCAGATTCAGAAGCCAGAGCTGGTTCGAAATGTAGAAGAAGATTATAGAGCCGATCACCGCTCCAGCGGCACCGCTTATAGCTACTATCTTTGCAGTGGAGTAGTCAACGTTCTTCATTTTCATGTGACCTATCGCTCCAGAGGTGGCGGTCAGAATTACCGCCGTTATCGTAGTCCCTATCGCAACTGGCAGTGGATATTTGAATATGAAAGCCAAAGCTGGGAGCATTATGACGCAACCACCTATTCCAAAGCAAACCACCAAGCGTTCCGGCAATCAGTCCGGTTATCAACAGTAACGGAACCAACACGAAATTCATAATGAGTTTAAAATCTAAAGTAATTTAGCTGTTTCTATTTAAAATTTAAACTTTGAATAATTTCGAATTTTAAGTTGTCTTCACTATCTTCAATTAAAACCTTGTCACTCATTTTCAATGGTGTTTTAAGATGAAGATGGAGACCAAGAGGATTGATAACCAAGGTAGGATAGTTTTGCCTAAAGAGTGGCGAGAAAGATGGGGGAACGAAGTAGTTCTAATCGAATTCGAAGATAGGATAGAAATCCTACCGAAGAGAAAGTCTAAGCTGTCCCAGTTTTTCGACATAATAGAGTTAGAGGTCGAAGAAGATGTAGAAAAAGAGATTCTAGAGGAGTTGTGGGAGTAATGCGGTTCATCGACGCTAATGTGTTTCTTTATGCAATGATAAAGCCAAAGAAGTCTGTTAGCAAGGAAATATTAAAGAAAAAGGAAAAGGCCAAACAGATAATTCTGAGAATAGAGGAAGGTGAAAAGGTAGTTACAACTGCTGTTCACTTGAGCGAGGTAGCAAACATTCTTGAAGCAAAGGTAAACCTCAAAACATTCCTAAAGTTCATTGAAAATCTTTTACTCGCAGAGAACGTTAAGGTTTTGCCAGTATCGCAGGAGGACTATCTAAAAGCGCTGTTAATAGCTAAAGAGAAAAACGTCAGTATAAACGATGCTTTAGCTTACCTGAAGATGATGGAGCACGGAATTAAAGAGATATACACCTTCGACAATCACTTCAAAAATTTAAACGTTGTAATCGTGCAGGAGTGATCATTAGTTCTGTTTATACTTTCGAACGGATCAATTTAGCATTTAAAAGATCATAGACCGGATGAGTTTTTCGGATGTCGTTAATATTTGACTAATCAAATCAAGTCAGAACTTTCTTAGATAACTAAAAATGCTCTTGTTTTAGCTAAACATGTTGAAAGTTATCAAAGGATAGTCCAACGAGTCATCTCTAAAGTATTAAGGAAAACTATTTTACCGCCGGGTTATAGCTCATAACGATGTGGAAGAAGATCGTCGAAAAGTTTGAGAGATATCCCTCTCAAATTGTAGTAGCCAAAGAGTTTTTGAGATTGGGAATTTCAGTCAGAAATGGGAAAGCGTATTGTGGTGAAATTGAGCTAGTCCCAACTAAGATTGCCGAAGCTTTGGATGTCGATAGGAAGGTCGTTGTCTCAGCAATTCAAAATATAGAAAGCGATGAAGAATTGAGGAAGGTCTTCTCATCTCTAAGGCCGGTGGCAAACATCACCGAGGTGGCGAGAATTCTGGGCTTTGGAGTTTTGGAGGTTTACGCAGAAAGCCACAAGGTTGGAATCGTCGCCGGAATAACATCCATACTTGCAAGAGAGGGAATATCGATCAGGTTTATACTTGCAGAAGATCCAGAGATCAGCGTGGAGTCTAAGTTGACAATAGTTACGGATACCAAGATCCCGGGGAGGCTTGTGGACGAATTTTTGAAGGTTGACGGAGTTCAAAAGATTGTGATAAGCTAATATCTGTCGATGGCTATGATTATGCACATAAAAAGATAATATTCCAAAATAGAAAATTTTAAATATGTGTTTTATCCTCATTAGAATCATGATCATTAAAAATGCTGATTTAACGAGAATACTCGTTATCTCGAAAATCGGTCTGGAAGCATACAACGCTTTGCTAAAGCTTGTGGGAAATAGAGAAATCCTGTGGGTCTCATCAAATCCATTCTTAGCTCATAAAGCTCTCAAAGGTCAAAAGGCTAAGATTTTTTCATTTAACACCCGAAGGTTCAATTCAATAAGCCTGAATCCGACGAACTTACAGGAAATTCTGCTTCAGGTTTCAAGGAATACAAGCCCAAAATGCGCCGTGATAATGTCCTGCCTTTCCGAACTCTTAGCGATCCACGGCTTAAACAAGCTTTACGGCTTTTTATTGCATCTAATATCCTCGATCGAGGAGAAGGGTGGAATGATTATTGGCATGATGGTCGAGGGAGCTCAATCAAAGAGCGATGAGATTCTGATATCCACTTTATTCGATGCAACGTTGAGACTTCAAGAGCGCAACAACGAAGTGATTTTAGTCCCAATCACGAGCTTAAACAGGAAGGAAGTCAAATTAAGGATTCTTGAACCCCTTACCGACGAAGTAAATCTCGGCACTACTTTTCCTTGAAGCCTTCGGGCTGTGAAACTTCTTAAACCTGAAGAAGGGCTTAAATTCGTTGAACAGGTTTTGAATCTCCTCGCCCTGGAATACCTTAACGACGAAGCTGCCTCCATTCCTTAAAACACGCTTAGCTATGTTAAAAGCAGCTCTCGCTAAATCTACCGAAAGGAGATGATCTATAGTCCATTTTCCAGTTATCTTCGGCGAAGCATCGCATAAAACCACATCGAACTCTTCCCTGATCTTGCGAATCTCTTCGAGAGTTTCTGGTTTCGTTATGTCTCCCCTTATGAACGCTACTCCTTCTATAGGCTTCATCGGGTTTATGTCAACAGCAACAACCTTAGCACCTAATTCAACGGCAACCTGACTCCATCCTCCCGGCGAAGCTCCCAAATCCAAAACCCAGTCTCCTTCCTTTATGATCTTGAAAGTTTTGTTCATCTGAAGGAGCTTGAAAGCCGCTCTGCTTCGATATCCCAACTTCTTGGCCTGCCAGTAATAGTAATCCTGACGATCCTTCTTCCGCCTCATAACCACACGATTTTGCTCGGAAGGATATAAGCTTAACCTCAAGGCTCAACCAAAGTCCCAATGCTTTCGAAATCACCTTCGACAACCTTCCTTATGTTTTCGGGCTCTCCCAAGAACACTATCGTCCTTATCTTACTCCTCTGAATTATCTTTATCGAAAGTATGTCGAGAGGAAAGTTCCCGCCCGCCTCAGCGGATAGATTTAGAACTATCTTCAGCAACTCATCAGCCTTTATCCTGCTGAAGCGCTTGGCGTTAGGATTCTTTTTAGGATCTTCCGAATATATTCCATCTACGGATGTCGCGTTGAGAAAGAGATCTGCCTTGACGAACTCAGCAAGCAATGCGGAGGTCGCATCTGTGGTATGGCCGGGAAAAGTTCCACCCATCACCACAACGTTGTGATTCAGTGAAAGTTCGTAAGCTTCTCTGAAATCTTTCGGAATAACCTTCGGAGAGCTTCTAAGTGCCGAACACAGGAGCATGGCATTCAGCCTCGTTACGTCTATACCAATATAATCGCAGAACGTGTTGTCGGCTCCCAACTCTTTTGCAGTCCTTATGTATTCCCTCGCTATTTTTCCCCCTCCAACGACTACAAAGACCTTGTTCTTCTCTGCTATCTCCTCAATCGCATCGGCAAAAGCCTTTATCCTGTCAGCGTTAAAATCGCTCATCAGAACCGATCCTCCTAAGGACAAAACTATCTTCATCCTTCCAAAGTTATCGATTGGAATTAAATCGGTTTCGACGATCGTCCTTTGTTGAGTTTTTCTAAAATCCTTTGCGGCGAAGCTTGCCACAATTTTGCTAAGATAAGGAATGACAAGGATTTATCGATCGATTCAAAGGAAATCGACAAAAATCGAATTCACAGCCGTGTGATATTTGTTTTTTTTGAGTGGTGACGACTTCGCCAATAACGTTAAATAATCAGTATTAATTCTGACAAACATGGAGTTCATTCTCATCTCCGGCAGAACTATGCATCAGGGTGAAACTCTCCACAGCAAATGTAGTGAGGATTATATGAAAGCTTGCGCGATCTGCGAGATGAATCCCGAAGACATGAGGGCTTTAGGAGTTAAGGAAGGAGACATCGTTAAGGTGATCTCCGAAGCTGGAGAGGTGGAGGTTTACGTCAAACCCTGCGAAGGGCTCGATAGAGGTATCGTTTTCATTCCGATGGGCCCTTGGGCTAACGCTGTAGTTCCGGTCGGAACGGATTCAACGGGGATGCCGAGCTTTAAGGGGATAAGGGTTAGAATTGAGAAGTCGGGTGGAAAGGTTTTGAGAGGAGATGAACTGGTGATGAGGTATGCCTACGATTGAGGATGTCGTCTGTCCGTTTTGCGGATGTCTCTGCGATGATATAATAGTTCACGTCGAGAACAACGAGATCAAGGAAGTCGAGAATGCGTGCAAGTTCGGAGCGCATAGGTTTTTGACCGTAAAGCAACATAGGATAAAGAAGCCGATGATAAGGGAGGGGCAGGATTTCAGAGAGGTCAGTTACGATGAAGCTATAAGCAGAGCCGTTGAAATTCTGACGAAAGCGAAGAAACCCCTCCTCTATGGTTTCTCGTCCACAAGTTGCGAGGTTCATGAGGTTGCCATAGAATTGGCCGAGCTCTTAGGAGCTGTCATAGACAACACGGCTTCAGTCTGCCATGGGCCAAGTGCTTTAGCAGTTCAAGAGGTCGGTTATCCTTCAGTTACGCTTGGAGAGGTTAAGAACAGAGCAGATCTTGTAATATACTGGGCTTGCAATCCTATGCATGCACATCCGAGGCACATGTCGAGATACAGCCTATTTCCAAGAGGAATGTTTGCAGATAAGGGTAAGCTCGACAGGTTCTTAGTGGTTGTGGACGTTAGAAAGACAGAAACTGCTGAGATGGCGGATCTGTTCCTGAAGGTTAAGCCCGGTTACGACTTCGAAGTCCTGAACGCTCTCAGGACGATTCTGAATAAAGGAGATATTCCACAAGAAGAGGTTGGAGGCGTTAAGAAGGATACTCTAAAGGAACTTGCAGAAAGGATGAAAAACTGCAAGTTCGGAATCCTCTTCTTCGGCGTAGGCTTGACTATGAGCAGAGGGAAGCACAGAAACATAGCCGAAGCTATAAAGCTCGTTCGGGATCTCAACCGCTACACGAAGTTCAGCATAATGGCGATGAGGGGACATTATAACGTAACTGGATTCAATGAGGTTCTGAGCTGGGAGTCTGGCTTTCCGTTCGCTGTGGACTTCACGAGGGGTTATCCTTGGTATAATCCCGGCGAAACGGATGCGAACTCATTGTTACAGAACAGGGATGTGGATGCGGTTCTCGTTATAGCGTCGGATCCAGCAGCACACTTCCCGAAGGAATCCGTGAAGGTTCTGGCGAAAGTCCCGCTTATAGTGATAGATCCGTTCGAAAGCCTAACCACCAAGCTCGCCGATGTCGTGATACCCTCAAAGGTCGTCGGAATAGAGGCTGAGGGTTCGGCCTACAGGATGGATGCCGTTCCGCTCAGATTGAAAAAGGTTATAGAAGCTAAAGATTTGCTTTCGGATTTGGAGATAATGGAAAGAATACTCGAAGGTGTTAAGCGTAAACTCGGCTATAAAGCGGAGCTCATGGTAGAGAGATAGCGCAAGAAAAATCTTTAAAAAGCGGATGTTTAAGTATTTGAGAGGGGCCGTGGGGTAGCCTGGCATCCTTCCGTCTTGGGGGGGCGGAGACCCGAGTTCAAATCTCGGCGGCCCCATCAAAGTGCCTTTTTAAATCTCAGTTCTGTGATATCACTGGTAATGATCGTTGTAAAGTTAGGAGGGAGCGTTGCTGGGAACATTCCAAATATCGTTCGAGCTCTCGAATCCACTCGCAAGGAAATTCTCATCGTTCCCGGAGGCTGGATGTTCGCAGACCTAATTAGAAAGCTCGACGTTGAAGACGAGAAAGCTCATTGGATGGCCATCCTTGCGATGGAACAGTTCGGATACTACATCTCAAACTTCGGCGTAGAAACGATAAGACCAAAGAATTTCGATATCGAATTCGCCGGAATCAGGGTTTTGCTCCCCTACGAACTTCTGATCAACAACGATGAACTCCCCCACTCTTGGGATGTCACCTCGGACAGCATAGCGATCTGGATAGCATCTAAACTTGGTGTTAAAGAGGTCATCAAGCTAACGGATGTGGATGGCATAATTCTGAACGGTAAGCTCGTTGAGATGATAGAAGCTGAGAGGTTGATCGGAATTAAAACATGCTTAGATTCCTACGCTCCGAAGCTGATGGTGGAGCTAAGCATAGATACATTTATCTGCAACGGGTTGTTTGCGAATAGGGTAAAAGATTATATAGCTAAAGGAAGAGCGAAAGGCACGTTGGTTAAGGGGAGGTGATGTTGATGGAGGCAAGGTGCATAACGTGCGGCGCTAATTTGATCGGAACGAATTACGTTGCTTTTCCCTGTCCGGAATGCGGTCAGACGATTTACAGATGCAAGAAATGTAGGAAGCTCGCAAATCCGTATAAATGTCCAAATTGCGGTTTTGTAGGCCCATGAGGTGATTGAAATGGGAAATGTGTATATGAAGCTTAAGGTAATGCCCGAAGATGTCGATGTCGATCTTGAGAAGATCTACGAAAAAATAAAAGAGGTAGCTCCAGAAAAGGTGGAGATAAAAGATTACAAAATTGAACCGATAGCTTTCGGCCTCAAAGCTTTGCTCGTAATGGCTGTAATGCCTGATGAGGGTGGAATTGGAGACGAGCTAATAGAGAAAATTCAAAGCATTGAGGGCGTTGAGAGCGTTGAAGTGGTTGCAACGGAGTTAGTGTAATCTTTTTTAAGATTTACTTGCCAATTTTTCTATACCGATGATGAGTTTCGGTCGCTCTGATCTGTGATGAAATTTCCTGCGGCTGAGGATCACTTTATTACCCCGCCCGATCATGATGGACAAATTGCACAGATACATCCAAAAGCTCAGGAGACTTGTGGAAATTGAACGGCAAGCTGAAATAAACGCTATGCGAGAGGAGATGCAAAGGCTCAGCGGGTTGGAGAGGGAAAGGCTGGGCAGAGCAATTCTAAACCTGAACGGTAAGGTAATCGGGCAGGAGTTTGGCTACAAGCTCGTCAAATATGGAAGAGCTAAGCCATTCAAAACAGAAATAAGCGTTGGAGACCTTATTTTGATTAGCAAAGAGAATCCGCTGAAGAGCGATCTTGTAGGAGTCGTAACCGAGAAGGGATCGAGGTTCTTGGTTGTTGCTCTGGAATCGGTTCCCAGATGGGCGTTGAAGAATGTCAGAATAGACCTCTACGCGAACGACATAACCTTTCGAAGAATGCTTGAGAACCTCGAAAATCTCAGTGAAAGTGGAATTAGGGCTTTGGAGTTCGCATTGGGCTTGAGAAGACCAAAAGAGCCGAAACCGGTTGAATTTGAACCATTCGACGAAAGGCTAAACGATAGCCAGAGAAAAGCTGTGAGCTTAGCTTTGGGGAGCGAAGACCTCTTTCTAATCCATGGGCCATTCGGAACCGGAAAAACGAGAACTCTGGTGGAGCTCATTCTTCAGGAAGCCAAGAGGGGTAGCAAGGTTTTAGCTACGGCTGAGAGCAACGTTGCAGTTGATAATCTCGTGGAAAGGCTATTTGGTAAAGCGAGGATTGTCCGATTGGGACATCCTTCGAGGGTTTCGAAACATCTCAAGCGATCTACACTTGCATTTCAGGTGGAGAATCACCCAAAATTTGCAGAAGTGAAGAAACTCAGAGAAGATGCCGAAACGTTGATCGAGCAAAGAGACAAACATACCAAGCCCATTCCACAGCTTAGAAGAGGATTGAGCGATGAAGAAATCTTAAGACTTGCGAAAAATGGAAAATCTGCCAGAGGTCTGAGCGTTGAAAAGATAAGATCCATGGCAAAGTGGATCGAATTAAACAGGAGAATTCAGGAACTCATAGACGATGCAAAGACGATTGAGGAGGAGATAGCAAAGGATATAATCGAAAAGGCCGATGTAATACTCAGCACGAATTCCTCAGCAGCTTTGGATTTTATTAGAGATGTCGAGTTCGACGTAGCTGTGATAGATGAAGCCACTCAAGCGACGATTCCAAGCATTCTGATTCCAATCGCTAAAGCTAAGCGGTTCGTGCTTGCGGGAGATCACAAACAACTCCCGCCAACGGTTTTGAGTGAAAAGGCGAAGGAGCTTAGTGAGACGCTATTTGAAAAGCTTATAGTAAAATTTCCACAGAATTCGAAGATGCTCGAAATTCAGTATAGGATGAACGAGAAGCTGATGGAGTTTCCAAACAGGGAGTTTTATGGAGGAAGACTCAAGGCTGACGAGAGCGTTAGGGAGATCACTCTCGCAGATTTGGGGATTGCAGAGCCCAGCTTTGGAGATCCCTGGGACAAGATACTCGATCCGAGGGAGCCGCTGGTATTCGTTGATACATCCAAATGCTCAAACAAGTGGGAGAGACAGAGAAAAGGATCCTTTTCAAGAGAGAATCCGCTTGAGGCTAAGATAGTAAAGGAGATGGTCGAGAAAATGCTTAAGATGGGTGTAAAAGCCGAGTGGATTGGAGTGATTACTCCATACGACGATCAGGTCGATCTACTTCGTTCTTTGCTTGGCGATGTCGTAGAGGTGAACACGGTGGACGGTTATCAAGGAAGAGAAAAAGAGGTAATAGTGATTTCGTTCGTCAGGAGCAATAGATCGGGAGATTTGGGATTTCTAACCGATCTGAGAAGGCTAAATACAGCTTTGACGAGGGCTAAGAGAAAGCTAATATGCGTCGGAGATGCGGAAACTCTGAACTCGCATGAGTCATATAGGAGATTCCTAGAGTTCATTAAGGCTGAGGGACAGTTCGTCATCGTTTGCAGTTCTCAAGCTCCTTCTTGAGCTTCTCCACGTAGGTTATCGTCTTAGTAACGATTCCGTGCAATACTGTTAACTCTCTCCTCGTGATTAGTGATCTTCCTAAGATTCTTCTGAGAGCGATTTTAGTCCTATCTATTCTATGATTTGGATACCAAACTGTCCGCATGAGCCTTTCGAAACTCTTTACCAAGTTCTCCACATCCTCAGCTGTGGCAAATACCTTCTCTTCTGTTTTAAACTTGCCTTTGCTCAGCTCATATAAGATTACAGCAACCGCATGGCTGACATTCATCACCGGATACTCTGGATTCGTGGGAATGGTTACGAGCATGTGGCAGAGTTCCAGCTCCTCATCAAAAAGTCCGTAGTCTTCTCTTCCAAATGCGATGACTGCTCTTCCACCTTCCTTTCTCTCCAAAAATTCTCTGAGTTCTTCAGGGCTGAAAATCGGTTTCCTTATGTATCTTTCCTGAGCCTTAGCCGTAACGCCAGTAGTTCCGATCAGGATGTTCGCATGCTTCAGTATATCCTCGAATCTTTCCAATTGAACTGCGTTCTCAAGAATATCCTTGGCATGCGAAGAGGTTATGTATGACTGTTCCGTAACGTTGCAGTTGAACAGATAGAGTTCGCTAAATCCGAAGTTCTTCATTGCTCTAGCTACGAATCCTATGTTTTCGGGGATCTTAAGTTCGGCCAGAAGGACTCCGATTCTCATGGCTGATTCTCCAGAATTTCTATTAGCTCGTGGGGGAGTAAAACCTTCACATTTTTTGCTTCATCGAACTTTCTGCACAATCGTTCGTATAACTCAGTATCTCTCAACTTTAGCAAGCTTTCGTCATCGACGGACAGTATGAGCACTACTCCTTTACTTGCTTCAGCTAACGCAACCCTAAGAAACTTCTCGTCATCTGGATCATTTTCAACGAAATCTCTGACATCATATCGATCGATTTTGCTCGATTCGATTACGTGAAAATTGAAGGGGTCTACAGTTATCTCACGGCATTTCTTTAGTCTGTGAAGTCTACGGATTCTTTCCAAATTTCTGATAAAATTCGCATGAAATTTGGGCAACGGATGGCAATCCTTAACCTTAGCCCGTATCATCTTGTATTCGTCCAAAATCTCCGTTGATAGAAGAATCGTGATGTCGTATGTTTCAGCCACTTTCGGAAAAATTTCTCCGAAAAGCTTGATCGATTTTATCTTATCTTCGCTTTTATCTCCGCACGGTATGAAAACGTTGGTATCTATGACTACTCTGATCTTTGGTTTGCCCATAAACTTACCTCCTCAGAATAAATGAGTGGTGATCTTTTCGGAATCTGGTAATTCTTCTAAAGTTCCATCTTCATAGACTTTGATATTCTTAATCTTAGTCCAAGGATCTTCCTTCGATCTCGTTAAATAGTATATCTTGACGTCTTCCGGCTTAATCTTGCCAACTTCAACGAGCTTTGCGATTGAAAGAGGTATGATTTCCGAATGTGTGGTCATAACTACCGTAAGATTTTTGTTGATTGCAATCTCCGATATTTCCTTCATCAATTCAAATTGAAGAACTGGATTTTTGTAGATCTCAGGCTCCTCAATTACGATTAAACTGTTTTTGGAAGTTCTATCTAAAATTAGATCTATCAAAGCTTGATCTGCTTGCCCGTCTGGAGCATCTTCAAGTGAGAGCTTTAAATCCGTGTATGGATCTATGATTTCGAGTGTTAAATAAGGTAGTAAAAGCTCTACCTTCATAATATATCCCATTTTACTTGAAATAGATAACTTACCCTTGCTTATGGCTCTATCCAAATCGAATAGGAAAACCAGACCTTGATTGGGCAACGGTAGTTCCTTAATCTTTTCATTGATTTCTATAGCTAATTTATGTCCCGATCCTATAACTTCCTTTTGTATAATTCTAAGAATTTGCAAACATGCAAGTCTTATCGATGGTAGGAGATACTCCTCAGTCCATTTTGGACTTTTTTTCATTTTTTCTATTTCTTCTCTTTCTAATTCACGTAATAATGCTTCCAATCTATCTTCTCCTAAATCTGAATATCTATGCTTGGACTTTAACTCAATGCAATGATCATCGATACACACCGACGCAGGATAGCATGGAGCATCATTTTCAATTCTAATTATTCTTGTTATATTATTATAAAGTAATTCTATTGTTTTGTCAACACCTATTTTAGATGCTTTGGAGAAGAAATACAACGCATAAGCTAAGCTCGACTTTCCGGTGGCATTTTGTCCTAAGAAAAGATTTATCTTGCTCAAATCGAATTCAATCTCTTTGATACATCGCCAGTTCTTGATCTTTACATGCATACTTTGTAATACATCTCAAGAATACTTAAACGTTTGCTAAAGGAATATCTTGGCAATTTCGAGGGCTTTCAGTATGTGCTCCTTCGCATTCTCCTCGATCACATCCTCATGCCCCGGATAAAGCCTTTCGACATCCAATTCTGCAAGCTTCTTGAGTGATTCTATCAGTTCAAATGCGTTTCCTCCGGGCAGATCAACCCTTCCAAAAGCACCATGAGCAAAGACCGTATCCCCACTGAAGAGCCACTTCTTTTTTGGCTCATAGTAGCAAACGCTTCCCGGAGTGTGGCCGGGGGTATGGATCACTTCGAGCTCAAGCTCGCCCAGATCGAATAACTCTCCTCCCTTAACGATAATGTCCGGCTCGACGTAGAAACGGTAGCCGAAGAGAGTGTATCCACTTTTGAGTAATTCAAACTCCTTTTCGTGCATCACTATCTTACAGCCAAACCAACGTTTCAGATCGATACAAGCCATCGCATGGTCGAAGTGGGAATGGGTAAGAAACACGAACTTTATCTCCTTCGGATTTATGTGCCTGCTTACGGCTTTGACTATGAAGGACGAATCTCCTCCAACATCTATCAGACTCGGCTTTTCATCGAGCAACAGGTAGGAGTTCGCCATGAGCGGGGGTGTCACGAATCTGATCGGTTCCATACTCTCAGTAATCTCTCAGCATAAATAATCATTCGATTGTCGACCTCTCAAAGGAGACCATAGCTAAACCCAAGGACAGTGCGGTAACCGCTGAGAGTATCACCCAATCCAATAAGATCGGCAGGCTCCGCATTCCTGAAAGATAGACCCTTGCCCCATCCACGGCGTATGTCATAGGGTTCAAATACGCAAGAACTTTCATCCAGCTCGGCATTGCATCTATCGGAAATATCGCACCGCTTAAAAAGATCAGTGGGAGTATTAAAATGCTCAGAATCATCTGGAATCCCTCCATGCTTCTCGTCCTTAAAGCTATACATACTCCAAGGCTTGAGAACGCTATTGCCAATAAGAAGCCGAAAACTATCGAAGGAAGAATTCCGAGAACGTTCATCCTAACAAGCAAGAACGAAAGAGTCAAGATTACTATCCCCTGAACTATCGCGATGATCGAATCTCCGATTATCCTTCCGGCGATGCTCTCCTTCCTCGAAGCTGGAGCGACTAAAACTTCTTTTAGAAATCCTAACTCCTTGTCCCATATGACGCTTATCCCGCTGAAGACGCTGTGGCTGAAGATAGTTATCATGAATATTCCCGGAGCTAAGAATCGCAGATAGTTCAGTCCTCTCATAAATCCGCTCCATCCCATCCCAAAGAATATCAGCCAGACTATCGAATTTATCATAGTTCCAAGCACTCTTGATTTCGCTCTGGTGAATCTCTTCAGCTACCTGTAGATAATCGTAGTGAACGCTCTCATCCTCCTCGCTATGATCTCCTTTATCGAACCCCCTCTCTCATCTCTAATCTCCCTCCCAGTCAGATGAAGAAAGACATCGTTCAACGTTGGTCTTCGATACTCTATCTCCAGAATCTTGAAGCCCTTCTTGCTTGCGAGCTCGAACAGCTTTGGAATAAACGCCATTGCATTCTCGACATCGACCTTTATCTTTCCATCCGGCAGTTTCGTATGCTCAACACCTTTAAAACGACCTTTTACCTTAAGATAAACTACATCCCTTCCAACTAACCTCTTTAGCTCTTCAACGCTACCAATCGCAACGATCTTACCCCTATCAATTATCGCAACTCTGTCAGCAAGTCTCTCCGCTTCATCCATGTAGTGGGTTGTAAGAAAAATCGTAACGTCCGAAGATTCTATAAACTCCCAGATCTTTGCCCTCGTTTAAGGATCCAAGCCCAACGTCGGCTCGTCCAAGAACAGAACCTCTGGCTCATGCAGAAGAGCTCGCGCGATCTCAAGCCTTCTCTGCATACCTCCGCTAAAGAACCTGACAACCTTATTCCTAATGTCCCAAAGCTCCACGGGCTTCAACATCTCATCTATCCTCGGATTTTTTATTCCATAAACCCCAGCATGGATCAGCATGTTCTCGTAAGCTGTCAGATCTCTGTCCAAGCTCGGATCTTGGAAGACTATCCCTATCATCTTCCTTACTTCTTTCTCCTCTTTAACGACATCATATCCCGCCACGACAGCCCTTCCACTCGTCGGCTTGAGCAGGGTCGTCAGTATATGGATCGTTGTAGTTTTGCCAGCTCCGTTTGGTCCAAGAAATGCGAATGTTTCACCTCTCTTAACTTTGAACGAAATGCCCTTCAGGGCGGTAAGGTTCCCAAATCTCTTTACGAGGTTCTCAACTTCTATCATAACTCGCCTCTAAATTTTTCGGCGTGCCTAATTCATAATTATTATATATTTTTGTTTTCATCATTGGTGATGATGAGGTGGAAGTATATCATACCCCTGCTTTTAGTGGCGTTGCTGTTGGCTGGCTGTGCTGGAACTCAGGAGGAGATAAAGCCAGTTGAGAAAACCACAACCGAGGCGACGGAACAGACGGAAACATCTGAGAAGTGTGAGATCCCGCCGAATGTTCACGCTAATCCGATAACAGAATGGAACAAGAAGCACACGATGCCCGACATCGATCCAACCGCTTTCGTTCATCCTTATGCTACGGTGATTGGTGCTGTTCATATCGGCAAATACGTGTGCGTATCTCCTCACGCTTCGATAAGAGGAGACGAAGGAATGCCGATATACATCGGAGATTATTCGAACGTTCAGGATGGCGTCGTGATTCACGCTCTTGAGACATACGATAAGGAGGGCAATCCGATCGAGAAGAACCTGATCGAAGTTAACGGTAAGAAGTATGCCGTTTACATCGGAAACAACGTCTCCTTAGCTCACCAGTGCCAGATTCACGGTCCAGCTTATGTCGGTGATAACACCTTCGTCGGCATGCAGGCGTTGGTGTTCAGAGCAAAAGTGGGAAGCAACTGTGTAATCGAGCCCGGTGCAAAGATAATCGGAAGAAGCGGAATCATAACGATTCCAGACGGCAAATACGTTCCGGCTGGATCAGTAATTACTACACAAGAACAGGCCGACAACTTGCCAGACATAACAGAAGACTACCCGTTTAAGAATACGAACAAGGCTGTGGTTCACGTTAACGTCGAATTGGCTCACGGATACAACGAGATGTTTAAGAGCGAGTAAGTTCTCCCATTATTTTTTTATTAAATCACGACGACAGGCTTAGGTTTTTATGAATTTTTCAAGGTCAGACTTCAGCAACTTCTTGATCTCCTCCGGATCATCTGTATCCAAGCCGAAATACACAGCAAAATCCTTTGTAGTGGTTAAAATTTTCGTCCTACCCTTCTTTTCCGCCTTCACGAATCCCAATTCCTCAAGCCTTTTCACGTGCTCGTAGCATCTATTTCCTCTAATCTTCGCCAATTTGCTAAGCTCTATAGGTTGGTTTATCGCTATTACTGCGAGGGTTCTCAGACAGCCCTTATCGAGCTCGCTCTCAACGAACCTCCCAACAAACCTCTGATATGCCGGCTTAACCCTCATGAGATATTTGTCCTTAATCCTGACGATCTCTATTGCAGTTTCTCTTGAGGAATACTCTTCAATAAGCCTTTCCAAAGCAGATTCGACCTCTTTAACACTCGTCTTAGCGATCCTCGCGATGCTTATGGATGACAGAGGTTCGGTAGCGGAGAAGAGGATAGCCTCAACCACCCTAACAGTATCCATATAATCAGCTGAGTGGCCTGATTTTTATATCTTCGTAAAACCTCTCCTGAACCAACTCTACCTTTCTCCTGTAGGCCAGATGAAGGATCGAAATGTAATACGATATCAACTTGCCTGAATCGAAACCTCTTGTAAGCTTGAAGAAAGATATAATCGGCCTAAGCCTAAACTCCTCCATGAGTTCCTCGTAAACTCTGGTTATAGTTTCTTCGATGTCCTCCTCATGCGGAACCTCCCAAATCTCTTTTTCTTTCACCTTCTCCTTTAAAGCACCTCTCCTTTTTCTTCTCTTAATTTCGAGCATTTCAGCCTTTCGCAACTCCCTTATAAGCTCCTGCAGGGTGGTGTATCTCTTCGGTCTCTTCGGCTTCATTTCTGGAACGGCCGGTTCATCCATCGGCAATTCAAAGCTCAAATCCATGCTAAGATCGATCTCTGGCTGTTCTTCCTCAACTTCCTCTTCATCGAAGATCGCTTCACTGACGAGTATCTCTGCCTTCATCCTGACGAGAATCGCCGCATAAAGCAGAACCCTCGCAGAAAACCTAAGATCTAGCTCTTCGACTCTCTTCAAGAATTTGTCGGCTAACTCGACCACATCGATGTTCCAAGGATCAATCTCACCCTTTTTGGCCATATCCACAATTATCTCAATCGGATCGCCGTCACGATGGATGAGTCCTCACCTCTCGTAACCCCTATCACTGCATCTGCCATCTCAAGCATCGGCTTTCTAAGCGAAACCACGATGAACTGAGCATCCTTTGAGAGCCTCTTTATCATCTTAGCCACTCTACCAACGTTTACACCATCCAAAAACATATCTACCTCGTCGAAAACGTAAAACGGAGCGGGTTTGAACCTCTGAATTGCAAATATTAAAGCTAAGGCCGCTAAACTTTTTTCTCCACCGCTCATAGCCTCAAGCTTCTGAACCTTCTTTCCGAACGGTCTGAACCTTATGTGCAAACCGCTGTTAAACGGATCGTTCCCATCCAAATACAGCTCTCCTTCCCCGTTCGCAAGCTCCTTAACGATCTCCTTGAAGTTATCATTTATCGCGTTGAAGACTTTAAAGAATGCCTCTCTCTTCATCTGCTCGTATCTCTTTATCCTATCAAGGATTTCTTTCCTCTCCTTCTCAAGCACGGCCTTCTTTTCCAGCAGATCGTCCCTCCTTGCTTTCACCTCTTCGAACTCCTGAATCGCTTTCATGTTCACATCTCCAAACTCTGAGAGCTGAGCATCGATCTCCCTGAGCCTCCTCTCAACCACTGCGAGAGGTGGAAGATCGTCCACTTCAACAGCTTCAAAGCCCTCTAATTCCTTGATAATCGCATTAAGCTCCTCAACCTTCGCTTTAAGCCTATCTTCGATCGCTTTTATCCCAAAATCAGCCCTCGATTTCTCTCCTTCAAGCCTTCTAATTTCATCCAAAATCTTATCCCTCTCTACTCTGAGCCTCTTTGCCTCTCTGCTGATCTCTTCCTCCTCCCTGCTCAACTCCTCAAGCCTGAGCTTCAATTCCTCAATTCTCCTTCTCCCATCCTCGATCTCCCTATGAATCTCCCCAGTCCTAAGCTCGGTCTGCTTCAATCTCTCTTCTTTCTCCTCGATGCTCCTTTCGATCTGCTCCTTTCTGAGTTCGGCGTTCTTAAGCCTGCCTTCCACGTTCATCAAAATCTCCTTATTTCTCGAATACTCCTCCTTCAGCTTCTCAAGCTCCTCAGTAAGCTTTGCAACCTCGCTACCCTTCATACTCCTTTCAAGATTCTCTATTTCATCTCTGAGTTTAGTTATCTCCATCTCAACTTCTTTAAGCTCCTCTTCAACCTTCTCAGTCTCAGAGTATAATTCCGCCATCTCCACTCTTTTCTCGTTTAACTTTAGCTTTATAGATTCCAAAAGTTTCCGAGAATCTTCGATTTTCGATTTGAGTGCCGATATGTCACTCTTGAGCTGAGCGATGGTCACGTTCAACTCATCGATTTCAGCTTGGATCGATCTCCTCAAATTCTCTTCCCTCTTCAGCTCATCGAATATCTCCTCCTTCCTCTGAATCATCCTGCTAATTTCTTCTCTAAGCTTGCTCTCCTTGTTTAGAAGTTCTTTGGAAAGAAGGACTCCCTTCTTCTTCTGAACGCTACCACCAGTCATAACTCCGCTCCTCTCTATAAGATCTCCGTCGAGGGTGACTATTCTCCTCCCGTCCATTAGTTTCTTCGCCCTATCGATGTTATCAACTACGAGCGTATCCCTATAGATGAACTCAAAGACTGGTCTAAATTTTTTATCACATTTTATTAAATTAACTGCATAATCTATTACGCCCTCTTCCTTCAAAATAGAGTAGTCCAAATAGACACTGACGTTCTTTATCTTGTTGAGCGGTATGAAGCTCGCCCTACCGCCATCGACTCTCTTGAGGAATTTTATAGCCTCAACCGCATCGTTCTCGGTTTCAACGACTATGAACTGCAGTGCATTTCCGGCGGCTACTTCTAAAGCCAACGCATATTCTTCCTTAACTTCCCCAAGCTGGGCAACGGTTCCGTGAATATTCCTAAGAATTCCTTTCTCCTTAGCTTCCAAAATCAATTCGACTGCCTTCGAAAACCTTTCCATCGTAGAAAGCTCAGTCCTAACTTTCGTAAGCTCGATCTCTTTACCCTTGATTTCCTCCTCAATCTTCGCAAGCTCATCTCTTAAAGCAAAGATTTTTTTGTCCGTATTATTTCTTCTGTCGATTAGAGCTTTTAACCGCTTCTCGGCATTTTCGAGCTCTGTCTTCTTGCTCTTTAGCTCCTCAAAAAGGTTCTCAATCCTTATTCTCTCCTTCTCAAGCTCAAGATCGTCTATCTCCATTCCAATTCTTCTAAGAGCCTCCAATAATCTGTCCCTCTCTCTTATAAGTTCGTTCCTTTTCTCCTTGAGTCCATCAAGCTGTTCTCTTTTTTCCATAAGCTCATCTTTCAATCGCCTGAACTCCTCTCCAGCCTCTTCAAGCCTCGCTTTAACAAACTCGATCTTCTGAAGGTTCTCCTCAACCAAACCACTTAGGCTCGCTTTTTGAATTGAGAGCTCCTCTATTTCCTTCTCAACTTCCTCTAGTTCATCTCTCAACTTCGAAATGTTCAGAAGGGTTTGAGTTCTTTCTTCTTCAAGCTTTTTCAGCTCGTTACGGTATATCTCTTCAGATCGCTTTATCGCTTCGATCTCGGAGTTAATCTTAACAATTTCACTTTGAATCTTCTTAAATCTGACGTCTCCTATCTTTGCAATTTTTTCCGAAAGCTCCTCAGCTTTGGAATTGAGCTCTTGGAGCTTGACATTGATCTTGATGACCTTTCTCGTGAGCTCATCCTTCTCAAGTTCAAGCCGCTCAATTTCGTTTTCAAGCGATTCCTTTCTGTTCTTCAGGTTCAAATGCTTATGAGCTTTCAGATAGTTCTGAAACCTCTCTTTCTCCTCCAAAAGTGATTTGTATCTAAGAGCTTCTTCTCTATCCCTTCTCAACGATTCAAGCCTAAGGTTTACCTCTGAAATTACAGCCTCAAGCTTCTCTATGTTCTCTCTAACCACCTCAAGCTCCTGCAATGCCTTCTCCTTTTTTTCATCGAATTCCGAAATTCCAGCTATGTCGTCTATGATCTTCCTTCTCTGAATCGGGGACATCTCAGATATCCGCGTAACGTCTCCCTGCATCACGATGTTATAGTCGTTGTGCAAGCCGAGATCCTCTAGAACTCTCTCTATCTCCGAATAGCTCACGCTCTTGCCGTTAAGGTAGTAGTAGCTGTAATATCCTTTGTCGGTCTTCTTTACCCTCCTCTTTATTTTCAATCCGTTTCTGAATGTTATCTCAACCTCGGCCTCGTTGCAACCTATTCTAATCAGATCCGTAAGCTTATCGGCTCTAAGGACTTTTGAAGAAGATGTTAAGCCCAAGCAGAACAGAATCGAATCGACGATGTTCGACTTCCCACTTCCGTTTGGCCCGCTTATAGCTACGAAGGGATAGTCAAAAGTAATCTCAGCCTTCTTAAAAGATTTAAAGTTTTTTAAGGTAACCTTTTGAATGAACATCTCAATCGACGATTATCAGTTCGCTCTCATCCTCTTTCTTCTCCTCTTTTTCTTCTTTTTCTTCAACTTCTTCCGGCTCCTTGATCTCGACGAGATCCCTCTTCTTATGCGAAGATTTAAGCTCAGATTTTATATACAAAATATCTGACATGACGTTTTCGATCGCTTTCGAGAGTTCGATTATCTTGGCCTCCAAATTTTTGAGGTCGTATTTCTCTTCAAGCTCTCTTATAATCTCTTTCTTTAGCTCTTCGATCGTGTTCGAGGACAGCATCTTCCTCAACTCCTCTAACTCCTTCTCCTTTTCTGCTAGCTTCTTTTCGAGCCTTTCCAAAAGTATGTCCCTCTCCACAAGATCAAAATATAATGGGAAGTTAATATAGTTAACTGAAGAATGCATCGAGTGTCTTCTGCTTGCTGACTCCCTTTATCTGAGCTTCGGTGTATCCAAATCTCTCAAGGATTCTAAGGATCGCAGGAATGACCTGATGGTCTATGTAGTAATCCTTATCTATCCTCCTTTTGTCTATTCCCGCTAAGGTTCGAATGGACAGCGTTTCTCCATCGAAGTCCTCGATCAGCTCTATGGGATAGGCCCTATCGCTTATACTCCCAGCACCCCTTACGATCACAAATCCCACCTTAGAGCCAATTGGATAAACAACTCCCATCTCCATAGCCCTAAGAGCGGCTTTAACGTGAGCCTGCTTGCTTTCATACTTCGAAGGAGGTTTTGTAAGTCCTTTATAGATCACATAATCCTCAAGAGGAACCTTTCCAGCCCTGATCTCTTCTATGACCTTTTTAACGTAATCTAAAGCCTTCTTCGGATTCTTCTCTTTCAAAATTATCTCTATCACCGCTTTTTGAACCTTCTTGGCTAATTCACACCAGTCTCCTCTTCTAACCTCCAAGCCTTTGACTACGATTCTTCCGTCCCTCGTAAGTCCCGCGTATCTCTTCTTTTCAACGAAGAATATAGTCCGATAGTATTCATCTATCTCGATCTGTATTGGCAGTTCTTCCGAAAGCCTATCTATGAGCTTCAGTGCTTCCTTCTCAAGCTCTTCCAAGCTCAACGCATTTTTCTTAATGAACAACGAATCTGTGTTGTGTAACAGCACGTTGTTACCGAAAAACGTGTGTGTTCCTTCAACTTCAATGTCGTAAACGTAGTCGTCGTATTCGATCTCTTCAACCTTCTTTGGATGGATTAGATCGAAGTCGTAATCTCTAAATTCACATTTTTGATCCTTCACGACTGAGCAGTTTAACCTTTTAAGCTTTCTATCGGTTATAAAACCTACTCTCTCCCTAAATAGAACCCAATCCCTAACGTAGATATGGTAAGAATAACTCGTTGGATTGGAATTTAGATATTTGTTTGGTTTGCTCTCTTTAAAGATTGTGCTCGCTATTCCCAGCCTTAAGAGTATGTTTTGAACGGCTTTGGCGATCTCATAGCTTGTGGTGGTTAAACGAACGATCGGTTTACCACTTCTAATAAGCACCGTGCCATCAGCTGTGAACAGACCCCTCAAAAATGCGGATATGTTTTCCTCGCTCTCATAGAATAGCCATTCTGGAATGATCTTGCCGTTTGAACTTCTAAACTCGTCCATCAACCTCACAAGCCTTAGACCGTTGACCTTTATGTCTCCTTTCCTATTTTTGCTGATCCAACAATTCTTGATGTAACCTTTCGCCTTAAGCGGCTCGATCACCTTTTTAACGATTTCATCGACGTCATTTCCACAGCTCAAGCAGAGATAATAGTTCTTACTGCCGATTGAAGAGTTGTATGAGCCGTCGCCGATGAACAATCCCATGAACTCGTAAACTTCTCTGGGATAACCTCTACTTCTACACTCGTAAGGCAATCTCTTTAGGCATATCAGGCTTTTAACGGTTTTTCCAAGCTCAGTGGGTTTAACCTCTACTATCCTTTCCATAATATTCTCAACTTTCGCCTTCTTGCTCTTGTTCAAATAGCCCATCAGGCTGTGATCCTCAGTTACGTCCACGAACCAAGTGTTTGAAAGCCAAACCCTGAACATCCTCTTTTTTGTTTTGTGGCGCATTACGTATTTAACAGGCTTAAACACGGCTTTTCCGTTCTCAATTGTTAAGACCTTCAAATCCTTTGGAATGTAATACTCCCTATCACCAATTCTGTAGTCGACTCTCTCAAAAAGGTCTTTAATTTTCTTCATCCCCTTATTCGTGTAAACGACGGTATCTCCACTAACGCTGTCTCCATATAAAACGTCAAATCCCATGTCTTCTGCGATCTTTATCGATTTCTTTATGCAGTGTCTTCCCCAAGCTGTGGTGGCTTCAGCACACTCCCTGCAATACCACCTCGCCAAAGTCCAGCCTGTATAGCCGTAGAACGAATTTGTAAGAACCTTCAGGGCGGACTGCTTTATATCCAGAAGTTTATATTCGTGCGATTCCGGATCGAGCTCCTTCATCCTTTTCTTGATCTCTCTCCTCCTTTCTATTAGCATCCTCAGAATCCTCCTGAAGAATCCGTCCGGACTCTTTCTAAATTTGTGTCCAACCTCCGGCGCTACGTAGCAGTCCTCACATCTTCCCTTCACGAGAGTATCCGGGCTTATGTTGTATGCGATCATGATCGAAGGATACATACTGGCAAAATCTAAACACAAGACATTTTCATGTAAACCTTTAGCTGGCTCTAAGACGAAAGCTCCTTCATAGCTCTCTTCGATCTCCAACGGATTCGGAGCGACCTCTCCTATCTTGTGAGCTTCGCTGAGCAATAGGTAGTCGACCTGCTTACCCCTTCCAATTCTCGTAACGTCATCCAAAGGCAACCTTATCAGCTTTGCAAGCTCATAGTGCATAGGCAAGAGCTCTTCAGCGATGAAGTATGTGTTGAGAACATCTTGCTTGGCATACCTCAGCACCTTCTCCCTTTCTCCCTTCGTCCAATACTTGTAGATGTCCTTAGCTTCGATGTCCGCGAGCTCTACCTTCGTCCCCAAATATTCGGCAACGTTCTCAAGCTTCTTCACCTTTACATCGCTCATCTTCAGAGCTATGTCATATAGATCGACATTCAGCCTACCTGCTATCTTTGGCCTTCCACCCCTTATAGTTAGCTCACTCCTGTCCCTTCCAATATCCAATCTTATTCCGTGCTTCTCGGCCCTCTTCTTCAAGTATGGCCAGTCGAAAGCATCTTGGTTGTAGCCAACGATCACATCCGGATCGAGCTTCTTGATAGCGTTCACGAACTTCAGAATTATCTCCCTCTCGTTGTCTCCATGGTAGAGTTCCTCAAAATCGCTAGACTTCACACCAATAACTATGATCGGATCTTCCTCAGCGTCAGGCATTCCAAATTCAGAGAGCATCTCGCAATCGAATGCCAAAACCTTTAGCTCTGGAAAATCTGGTCTTTCATCCCTTCGAACACTCCTAACCTCGTAAGCTTTGATAATTCCAGACCTTTCTGCAGTGGGCTCTATTACGATTCCATCCAAACAAGCCAAGTCCTTATCGATTAGATAGCGGTATGCAAACGGTATGTCGGCCTCCCTGACCTCTGCGAACTTCTTTATCTCCTCCCTTAACTTCGGAACGTGCTGGGGATGCCTTGTATAAACCTTAAAAGCTTCGATCTCTTTACCTAAGCTCCTAACGGTTACCTCCTCAACTCTGAGCGGAGTGATAACTTCGGTTTTCGTCCTAACCTTAACGTTTAATATATCATTCGCAGTGGGCTTTTCACCATCTTTCAAAACATAAAAGTAAGGAAGGAAGTTACGATCGTAAGCTACGAACACACCGTTCTCGTTCTTACACCAGAGCCTTATTATTGCCCTCCCATGCTCCGTAATATAATCTACATCGAGCAACCAAGCTTTTATCATCTCTAAAAATTTTGGAGTTAAATTAGTTAAACATAGCGGATCACATTCCGAGCATCTTCTCTTCCCACCTCTTGAGGTATTCAGAGCTCTGGCTAACGTCGACGAACAGCTGGGAGGCTCTCTCAACATCCTCAAGCTCGACCTTGCCCGAATTTCTCAGCTTTGCGAGTTCGTGGGCTGGAGCCAACAACTGAATCGCATACCTTAGACTGTTCTTAACCCCCAACTCCGTCAACTTGTCTAAAGCATCCTTGCTCAGCATTATTCCCGATTCCGCAGCCCTTATCTCTATGATCGTCCTTATCTCGTCCTCGCTGTAAGGCTCGGTCGTTATGATGAGCAGTCTGTCGAGCAGATCAGGCGGGATTCCATGGGGTGCGACCATGTCCGTTCCTCTGATCTTCGCAAAACCTCTGTTCGATGCCAGTATTATTATCGGAGCCATCTCCGACTCCATCGCTCTATTCATGAAAGCGAATAGCTCTATGTCCATCAGATGAGTCTCGTCTATGAACAGAACTCCCGGCACCAATTCCGCTCTTCCCTCCTCAACCCACTTCTTAACCTGCTCGTCCACAGCCTCTCTTATCTCGTTGTCTATCTCCCTGCTCGCAGGCTCGAACAGGCTGAAAATTCCACCTCTCCTCGCGTTAGCTTCATCTAAGTCGTGTAATGTGATTACGTATGTGAACTCCTTCTCCTTTTCTATCCTTCCCTTTGGAACATCTACAAGATCGTAATCACCTATGTCGAATTTCTTCTTGGCCCTCTTGCTCCTCCCTACCTTTGCTACTCTTCCAGTTTCCTTATCTATGACTATTACATCCCCAACCTCTATACCCTGATAGAGGAACTGTAGAGCCAACCTACCGCTCACGCTGAACGTCTTCTGCTCGTCCGTAGTAGCAAGTGTAAGCGTTGCGGATTCTGGGATCTTTTGCGTCGGGTTGTATGGATTTGGAACCATGTTGTAATCTAAGCCAACAACCTCTCCCTCCAAAACCACTCTCGTCTCCCTGATTCGGACACCTATAGCCTTCCTCATCGCTTGAATGAGCGCTTCAGTTTTCTTCATCTCACTGCTGTAAAATTCAGAAGCTGAAACGTGAACGAACGGAATGTCCTTACCAAGCTCCTTGCTTATAGCTACAGCTATTGCCGTTTTTCCTGTTCCCGGAGGGCCAGCGATCAGAATCCCTCTACCAGCCATCTTACCCTCCTTGATGAGTCTGACGATTATTCCCGCTGCTTCTCTCGCTTTTTTCTGTCCTACAAGCCCATCTGCAACATCCTTAGCTCTTAGATTCTCGTCCAATCCCAAACCTCTGATGTGTGAGTGAGCGCTGATTCTCTCAAACTTTTGAGCAATCTCTCTGATCTCAACGGCCATCTTAACACCCCCTTTATAATAGTTACAGTATCAGTGGGTCAGCAGAACTATATAAAGATTTTGCAATTCAATTTAAACTTCGATCGATCGAGAAATAGCTATGAAGTGCATAACTCTAACCGTAGATGCAATAATCCCGTTCGAGGGCAAAATCGTGCTAATAAAGAGAAGAAACGAGCCGTTCAAGGATCATTACGCTCTGCCTGGAGGCATAGTCGAATATGGGGAAAGTGTCGAGTCCGCTTTGATAAGAGAGGTAAAGGAGGAAACTGGTTTGGATGTCGAGATATACAAGCTCGTAGGAGTTTATTCCGATCCGAACAGAGATCCGAGGGGACACTTCGTCTCAATATGCTTCATAGCGATTCCAAAGGGTGGGAAGCTCAAGGCCGACAGCGACGCAAAAGAGGTAGCGCTGTTCGAGTTAGACAAGATCCCAAAGTTAGCCTTTGATCACAACAGGATGTTAGATGACGCAAAACCCTATTTGGTCGAACTACTTCAGCGATAAAAATTTAAAAAGCACAGTCCAACCTTAAGCCTGCTGGAGGTGGTCATGTGGAATTCTGTCCTAAGTGTAAAAGTATAATGATATATAAGGGAGATAAAGCTGTCTGCAGGAAGTGCGGCTACGAAAAGCAGGCTGATTCGAGCGAAGAAGTGGTCATAGTCTCGAAGAAGAACAAGGAGGAAGTTCCAGTCATTGAAGGAGAGAACATAAAGACACTACCGACAGTTAGAGTAGTCTGCCCAGCTTGCGGGAACAAAGAGGCTTACTGGTGGATGAGGCAACTCAGAGCGGCTGACGAGAGCGAAGTTCGATTTTTTAGATGCACTAAGTGCGGTAAGACTTGGAGAGAATACGACTAACTCTTCTCTAAAATTTTTATATTGTAAATAATTTAATTTCAATAATTTATGGAGATTTTATTGCTACAAATTTTCATCATTATAATTATGATCATTAATTTTTAGATAGTAACCAACTAATTAAAATCGAAAAATTTATATAGGCATTATTATGATGAATTGTATGATGATTATAGATATCATCATCACAGAATTAGTTAAAAATATATCTAATTTTTCGAAAAATAATGATAAAATATCTAAAAGTTTGTATATCTTTCATCATAATAATTATTATTATTTTATAAATTTAGCTAAATATAAATATCAGAAGTATGCACTATTATATCGGAGGTGATGCAGATGGAGAGGAAGCCGGAGGTTAGGAAGGAGAAGGAAGAGGCCGAGAAGGTGTTTAAGGGAATAAAGTTGCTTGCTGGTGGTTAATTTAAATAGTTTATATATAATAATAAGTTTGTAAAAATGTTTAGTTTGTTAATTCTTCATTTATACTCTTATAGATTTCTATGAGAGCGTGTATTTCCAAAACAATTTTGGAAATTATAAAGCTTACAACAAAACCTCCAAACATTATACACCCTGTGCCACTTTTAGTTTTTCTTATTTACTCCCAATCAGAACAGGAAATCAATTCACTAATATCTGCTACTCTATTCTCCTTGCTATTCTATTCTGCCGTAAACTTATGGAACCATATAAATGATATTGAAGAAGATAGACTCGCGGGCAAAAACAATATCTTTATTATTAATTCAGGAGTCAGGAAATCCGCCGTGGTGCTAGTAATAACAATGTTCATACTATCTTTTGTATCAATGTTAACTAATACAAAAGACAGAACAGGTATCATGCTTTTTCTTGCTGTTTTTATCGTTACGTGGATATACTCAGATAAGATGTTTTTTGGAAGATTTATAAGAAGATGGAAAGAACACTACATTACTGAGGTATTAACATTCATAATTGCTGTGCCAACGTATACTTTACTTATTTGGACATTCTTCGACGAGCTTTCTTTTAAAGCCATAGCCCTAGCAACATCGATGACATTTCTGATACTTTCAGGAACATTTCTGAAAGATCTAAGAGATATAACTGGTGACGAGCTTGCAGGTCTAAAAACTCTTGGAGTGGTGTTTAAACCAAAGACTTTACTGAAATTTTCGACATTAATGGTATGGATCTATTACATTACAATATTATTATTTATATATATAAATGTTTATAATCAATTAACAATTTTTGTGTTAGCACCATGGGTATGTCTAATATACTCAACTGCAAAATTTATTAAATCTCAATGGAGAATTTCCCCAGACTTAGTGGAGCACATAAGGCTTATGGTATATTCGAGTATACTTTCAGTAATACTCTTTGTTATATCAGGTCTCTTATCTCAATCATTGCAGACGTTCCAGTTCCACTAAAACATATTTTTGGCTCAATCTCAGTCAGACTTTTCTTATTTAGTGGTATTCCAGCAGCAGAGGGATAAGATGAAAAGACACCTAGAAATCTTTCACATCTTTCCCTAGCAAAACTGGTAATCTTATGGATTCTCTTTCCAAACATCATTATCGTATTATGATCTACTATAAAAAGATCAAAAGAACTATCCATTTTTTTCCTTTCAAAAAGTTCACAAAATCTTTTTATACCATCTTTAAATAATTCTCCAAAAAATAAAGATTTATCATAAAAAATATCTAAATCAAATAATGAAGGGTGGAAGTTCACAGGATATGGAAGCAGACCAAGTATAGAGCTACCAAAAGTTTCCCTACTTATAAAAGCCAAAACGTAAGGAGATACAGTCTGTAATCTACCTTTCTCAAGCCTATTTAGAGCTTCGTTCTGTTCTATTGGCTTATAAGCTCGAACTTTAGATTCCAAAAATTCAACTGGTCTAAGTCCGTTTATCTCGCCGATCGCTATTCCCTTCTTGACAACATCGACGAGTTCCACGTTTGGAAAGTAGTTCTTCATTATTTCAACAGTCTCATCGAAGCTGTTTCCTCTCTCTGGAAGAACATCGTGAAAGATCGTATTCACCTTACCCTTAAAGCAAACTGCAACCGCTCCCCTTCCTATGCATTCGTAATTTGCGAATATCACCGGAGTTCCGAATCGAGCTTCTAAGGGCATGAGGTTCATACCGATTATCGGGGTTTCGTTGGCCATTATCCTTAAAGCCTTGTTCACCGGATAGATATACCTCGATTCGAGCATATTGGAATACTCCCTCAAAACCCTGAGCTTGTCTTCGAGCGTCCTTGCCCTCTTATACTTTAGATAGTAGTGGATCCTGTCATTGATCCCGATCTTCAGCACGTCGAATCTACTCTGAAAGTAGAAAGCCGGAAAAATTAGAATTATCGAATCCCAGCCGGTTCCAACCTTTTCCTTTAACCTTCTGAACGTTTCGGCTGTGTTCCTCCCCTTTGCCCAGAACACATCAACGCCTTCAGCTTCGATCAATATCATCGCGAGACCTCGCATCCAAGCGCATTCGGCCGTAGCGTAGCCTTCGACGAAGCAACCAGCCATCTTGGCGTTCGGAAACTTTCTTTGAAGAAACTTTATAATTTTATTATGATCTTTCCAGACACTCTCAGTGAGGAAAACGAATAAGAAGTTGGGTTCAAATCCTAAGTCAAGCTTAGCCTCTAAATCTCTAACGACATCTCCGTATTCTGTAAAAGGAGTGTGAACAACCTCAACTCTCATATCAACTCCCTAATCTTCATACAGACAGATTCCACGTCAGCTTCCAATTTGTATAGAGAGGCGTTCTCATCCACTATCAACGTCAACACGAGGGTTCTCGAAACGGGATACATCTTAACCAACACATCTCGAAATTTAAAACTTAGGTCGTCGAGATCCTTGTTAAATATGTGGTAGAGGGCGTCCCTTATCTGGTTTTCGAGCCAGTAGAGAATGCCTAAAATCGTGAGATCCCTCTTCCTTATCTTAGCTAGAATAGGAGTGCCGTCTATTCTGTAAAGGACTATCATCCTAACGCTCGGATCGGATGTAATAGGCTCAAGAATCTCAGACATCTCTAATAGCATTCGATCACCCTCTTTATTATCTTGGCTATGTCTTCCCTCGAATACGGGACTTCATCCTCAGCAAGCTTTTCCAGCCTTTTTAGCAAGGAAGACGGGATATCCTCCCTTCTAACACCCAATTCATCGAGAATCTCGTCTATCTCTATCTTGGTTCTCATATTGACTACGTAACTCGAACCTTCGACTACTATTCCCAATCCTCTAAGAATTCTATATGGAAAAACACCCTCAGCATGCCAAGAACCTCTATGCTTTATTATCCTTAGAGTCCTGTTGAACGCTTCACCGTAACCGATATTCTTCATGTGAATTACGCTATCCCCCAAGAATACGGGAACTGTTATGGATGGATCGTTGAGATTTCCATCTAACGGTTCTTCAAGCGTGATAAGCGAAGTTCCGGCTTCTCTAAGTCTTGAGAAGAACCAGTTTACGTCCTTTCTCATCTCGAAGCTGAGCGAGGCTATGAGTGGTGTAAAGGAATCCACAACAATTCTAACACCATTGTTAGAAGCATTACTTAGGATGAAATCCAACAACTCGCTATTTAGATAAACTATATCTTCGACGTGAAAGTTACTTCCAATTAGAAGTTTACCACTCTCAATATAATCGACCATTTCCCCCCAGCCCATTGATAACGCCAATTCAATAACACTCTTTTCGTTCATGTCGAATGAAACGAATATACCCTTCTCATCATTTTCCAAACCTTTAAGCAAAAACTGCAATGCAAAAATGGTTTTACCTACACCAGCTGAACCTAAGACTACATTTACGGTATTGGGACGATAACCACCATCCAAAAGCTCATCTAACCCCAAGATCCCCGTCTTGACTCTCTTGGCATCATCATGCCTCATTAAGCGAAAGGTCTGCGTAGGATATTTATAAGTTTTTTAGTTGGACTACGCAAATGCTTACGCATCCGCTTATGTAGATGGCACGAGAAACGTCGAATTTCAAGAAGATCATAGAGGATGTAAATTTTCAAAATAAAAAGATAAATTTTCAAGTTTATTTATCTTCGATACCCCTTTCGGTAATTCTGAAAACTACCTCTCCTTCCGGCAGGTGTGGCGAATCTATCAACCTCGCAACTCTAAGCTCTCCCTTGCTCTTCTTCAGGTAAATTCTGAAGGTTGCAGTGTGAGCCACTACATGTCCACCTATCGGCCTCGTTGGATCACCGTAGAACGCATCAGGCTTTGCCTGAACTTGGTTCGTGACCACTATCGCAGCGTTGAAGATTTCGCCGAACCTCATCAGATCGTGGAGGTGTTTGTTCAACTTTTGCTGTCTGTCAGCTAAAGTTCCTCTTCCAACGTATTCCGCTCTGAAGTGAGATGTTAAGGAATCTACTATGAGCAGTCTTACCGGCTTACCTTCTTTCATCAACTTCTGAGCCAACTCCTTTGCGTTGTCAACGAGTAGCATCTGATGGTTCGAGTTGTAAGCCTGAGCAACGTATATGTTCTTCAAAACATCCTTGGGATCCAACCCCTTGGCTTCGGCCATCTGGACTATCCTCTCCGGACGGAATGTGTTTTCCGTATCGATCACGATTACCGAGCCCTCAAGCCCACCCTGATCCTTCGGAAGTTGAACGTTTACTGCAAGCTGGTGGCATATCTGAGTCTTTCCTGATCCAAACTCTCCGAAGAGCTCGGTAATAGCCTGAGTCTCGATTCCTCCACCTAAAAGCTCATCTAAAGCCTTGCTACCCGTTGTGATCTTACCTATACTCTGCCTTCTCTCCAACAACTTCTCTCCGCTCTCGAATCCACCCATATTAGCCAATTTTCTCGCAGCTGTGATGATCTTAGCAGCGGTAGCCTCCCCTATCTCGGCTACAGCACTAAGCTCTTGAGGAGACGCAACAGCTACAGCCTCAATCGTCGTGAATCCAGCCTCTCTCAATTTCTCAGCTATCGCAGGCCCAACTCCCGGTAAATCTTCAAGATCTACCATCTTTCCTTCAATTCCCTCCTCAACATCCTTCTTCGCCATACATTCACCTCTCCGTTACGCTTAAATACATCCTAACCAACTATATATCGCTCCGCTGTCCACGCCCGAGTGATAAACATGATCTCGGGTCGGTTGGCGGAGCTACAATCTTTATATCAAACTGATTTTTCACTTGTTGTCTATGATCGATTCGGTTTTTGAGCTATTTTAATCTTACGAATATATGTTCCAACTGATATAATATATATTTTTTATGAAATTGGATTATGATTTATAACCTCTATGATTGAATCTTAAACGGCTAAAGAATTCTTAGCCCGATATTATATTTTTAAAGGATCTTCAGAATTTTACCAAATCATCGAAAGAATTATATAGCGATGATATGAGTGTTATGAAAAATTTAAAAGAGGGTGATGGGATGGACGTAGAGCATACGAAGAAGATTTTGGAGGAGAACAACGTTAAGCAAGTTCTTTGTGCGTTTCCAGATGTCAGAGGATACCTAATGATGTTCTCAATTCCAGCGAGAGAGTTTATTGAGGGCGACGCTTTCGAAGGAATCGGTTTTGATGGATCTTCCATAAGAGGTTTCAAGACGATCGAACAGAGTGACATGGTCTGGAAGGCAGATCCGAGCACTCTAAGAGTAATCCCGTGGATCGACGATCCTATTCAGAAGAGTGCGATAATGTTCGGTAACGTCTATGAGGCTGGTGGAGAGCAACTTGCAGAGTGTGATCCAAGAGGATACGTAGCGGAGAGACTTGAGAAGCAGCTCAAGGAGGAAGGAAAATCTGCAATCTTCGGCCCAGAAATTGAGTTCTTCGTCTTCGAGAGCGTCGATCCGACAATGCTTGCATGGGATCTCTGGGTTTCTCCGAACGGTGGTGCTGGAGACTCATGGGGTCCGCCGAGGGTAATGCCCGAAAGCCCCGAGCTCATGGCTGGAAACAACTTCATAATAAGGCCAAAGGAGGGCTACTTCAGACCACCGCCAGAGGATACCACCGTAGAATACAGAAACTTGCTCGTCCACTACTTGGATCAGCTCGGCGTTACGATTGAATACCATCACCACGAAGTCGCTGCCGGGCAGGTTGAGTTGGACTTCAAGCCGAAGCAGATGGTTGATGTCGGTGATGCGTTCTACCTCTACAAGTTCACAGCGAAGAACGTTGCCAAGATGATGGGGCTCATAGCGACATTCATGCCGAAACCTCTCTACTTGGACAACGCGAGCGGAATGCATACACATCAGAGCCTATGGAAGGGTGAGCCGTTCAAAGGCAAGAACCTCTTTGCGGATCCAGATGACGAGTTTGGCTTGAGCCAGACGGCAAGATACTACATCGGTGGATTGCTCGAGCACGCTAAGGCTTTGACAGCTCTATGCTGTCCAACCGTGAACTCATACAAGAGACTCGTTCCGGGATTCGAGGCTCCGATCTACATTTGCTGGAGCCCAAAGAACAGATCTGCATTGGTTAGAGTCCCGGTCTACTTCAAGAAGCCTTCAGCTATCAGAGTCGAATACAGAGGTGCCGATCCGAGCTGCAACCCATACTTGGCCATTCCAGCGATGCTCGCTGCTGGTTTGGATGGTATCAAAAAGAAGATCGACCCCGGTGACCCACTGATGAAGGACGTATACGAGCTATCACCGAAGGAGAAGAAAGAGCTTGGAGTTGGCGAGTTACCGACAACGCTTAGAGACGCTCTCGATCACTTGGCAAGCGACGAAGTTCTGCAGAAGGTTCTCGGAAGCCACATCTTCGACGCCTTCATGAGCATAAAGATCGACGAGTGGAACCAATATTGCTTATACATCACACCTTGGGAGTTCATGAGGTATCTGGATATCTAACATAGCTTTATTCCGAGTAGTCTCAGAAAATTCGAGGTAAACGCAACCAAAATTTTTATCATTCATAGCTTAAGTTTTAACATCGTTCAATTCTCAAGGCCGATCTTTATAAATTTAGTCAAAAAATTTTTTAACCAAATTGTCTGACGCTTAAAAATGCTTTAGCTGAAGCTATATTTTGATCAAAATTTTATAATTGACGAAAATATTAAATATGAGAAAAGCAATAGCAAATATTGGAGGTGTTAAATATGGGGGTCCATAGAATTACGAGCGAGGCTGCCAAGTATTACGCCAAGAGGGAAAAGGTTTTGGGCGCTGGCATCGCTCTTCTAGGTTCCGCAAGTGAAAAGCTCGACAAACTTACGAAGGAACAGTTGGAAAAGCTTGGTGACATCGCTGCTGAGTTACTTCCTCACGCTCCCGGCTATGCTGGAAAGCTAATGCCGATCATCGCGAGGTTGTTTTGGAAATTGGCTGGAGTTGGCGAGAAGGAGTATAAATTCGTGGAACTCGACGAACTTGAAAGGATGATCGAAGAACTGAAAAAGGAAATCGGCGAATAAATTTAATTTTTTAAGTTGTTTTCTTTTTAAACTGGCTCTCGTATAGTCTTGCAACTCTGTCTATCGTATCAGCTTCCTCTGGACTCTTGTCGTCTCTCACCCTTATGAAACGTGGAAATCTCAAGGCGTATCCACTTTCATATTTCGGACTCTTCTGTATCTCCTGATACGCTACTTCAAACACTATCTTCGGCTGGAACTTGATCTTCTTCCCTTCTTCATATTCGATGAGTGGTTTGAAGAGTTCCGTCAACTCCTCAAGGTCTTCATCCGTAAATCCGGTTCCAACCTTCCCGATGGGCAGTAGCTTTCCCGTCACTGGATCAATACAAGCCAGTTCGAACGAACTTATGAGGTGGCTCCTTCTCCCTTCGCCCCATTCACCACCTATGACGACCAAATCCAGAGTTTCCATGACCTCCTTCAGCTTAAGCCAGTGCTTACCTCTTTTTCCGGGGATGTATGGCGATTTCGGATTTTTGAGCATCGCCCCCTCATGCCCCGCTTCTAAGGCTTCTCTGAATACCTTCTCTATCTCCTCTTTTTTATTCGTAACCACTTGCTTCGCAATCTTGACTATTTCATTCTCCCTAACGACGGATTCGAGCACTTTCCTCCTCTCCTCAAGCGGAAGATCGATTACTTCACCATCGTTGTATAGGATATCGAAGAAGTAAACGATGAGCGATATTTCACCCATAACCTTTGTTATTTCGTGCTTCCTTCTGAACCTCCTGAGCACATGTTGGAACGGCATCGGCTTACCATCCTTCACGGCTATAACTTCCCCATCCAAGATCACACCTTCCTTAACGCTCTTCTTGATAGCCTCTACAACCTCAGGCAAAGCTTTGGTGACGTTTTCTAACCTCCTCGAATAGATCGTAACCTTTCCATTGCCCCAATGAACCTGAACTCTGCTTCCATCGAACTTCCACTCCACTGCAACGTTCTTCATTTCCCTGATCGCTTCCTCTATGCTTTCGGCAACCTGAGCGAGCATCATCCTAACGGGCACATGTAACTCGATCTTAAGCTCTTTAAGTCCCTCCTTACCCTTATTTTTAGCTACAACCGCCACTCTACCGAGATCATTCGTTATCATGTATGCTCTCTCGACCAATTCTGCATCCACCAAAAAAGCCCTCGCTATCGCATCCCTGATAATTCCTTCTCCAACGCCAAGCCTCATCTCTCCCAAGATCAACCTCGTAAGATACCTCGCCTCTATCGGCGATGCAGAAACGTAGAGATCTGTTAAGAGCATAACTTTCCTCTTCTGGCTTCCTTCTCCTTCAAGCGATGCTATCTTGTCGAATATTTCTCTAACCTTTGCAATTGTAAGTTCTTCGGCAAAGAGGGTCATCTGCGACTTTCCCCTTATCAACTTCTCCGCAGCTAAACCCAAGTCGCCATACTCCTTAACGAGTTGCTCTATCTTTCTTCTGTCAACCCCGCTGACTACTTTGAGAGCTTCGTAGATGAGGCCAACACCCACTCCAAGCTCCCTCTCGTCCCAGCTCGGATAAACCTGACCCATGAGGAAAAGGATCACGTTGTAAAGGTCGTCATCGTTCTCAATCCTCTTTATGAATGTGGCTATTCTTGCCGTCATTTCGAGAGTCGAGGATATTCTTTCCAAGATGGAGCAGAATTCCGCAAATTCACGAAACGTTAGGCTCATCGATAATTGTGCATCGGTATCGTATAAGCAACTTTCGACTCAAAAAAATTGAATATAGAAATTCATTCTAACTTATTCAAAAATTCTTCATGTGTTAAGACTTCCCCAAACGCTGGGAATATCCTCTCCTCAGCAAACTTTTGCTCCTCTTCCGATCTCGCAACCGTGCAGTCCTTGATAACTACAACATTGTATCCTCTGTCGTAAGCTTCTCTGACCGTGGATTCGACGCAGAAGTTCGTTATGAAACCAGTAACAGCAACGTTCTTAATCCCTCTACTTCTCAGAATGAAGTCCAAGTTCGTCGAGGCGAAGGCTCCGATGGTCTTCTTACCCTCAACCACTATATCCTCCGGAGCAGGCTTTAGCTCGTCTACCCATTCTACGCCCTTAGATCCCTTTTTGAATGCACCGCTGTCAACTACAGCCTTTAGAATTCCGGTCGGATTGCCAAGCTCCTTGTAATCTTCGCTGAACGATATGGGTATGTGAACGATGAGACAACCTTTTCTCCTAGCCTCTTCAACGAGTTTGGCCGTTCTTGGAATTACACCCTCAAGCTGGTCCTTTACAAGCCCATAAAGAATTCCATCCTCTGAGCAAAACTCCTTTTGAAACTCTATAAGCAAAATCGCAGTCTCGTTCGCCTTCATACATTTAAAATTTATAATGATTAAAATAAAAGATTTTCTTTTTGATTATCTTAAACCTACAAGCTCCTCCAGAGCTTTCTTGGGATCTTTAGCTTTAACTATCCCGCTCGCTAACAGAACACCTTCAGCTCCCAAATCCAAAGCCGCTACGTAATCTTCGTGGTTGGTTATTCCAGCCCCACAGAGCACTTTAACCTTCGGATTTACCTCTTTGGCAGCTTTTACAGCACCTTCCACAACTTCCGGCTCAGCTTTGCTGACTGGAATTCCTGTTCCAATCAGTTCTGGCGGTTCGACGGCTACATAGTCAGGATCCAACGCTGCTGCTGCTTTTGTCGTTGCGACGTTGTTCGTGCAGACAACCGAAATCAAATCCAGCTTCTTGAACTTACTAACGAGAAATTCGATATCCGCAAGCCTAAGCCTTCTCTCGCTGTGATTAATCAAGCTCCCCTTTGCTCCGGCTTCTTTTATCATCTCAGCCGTAATTCTGCCAGTATGACTGCCAAAATCGATCGCATCGACGTGTTGTGCGTAGACATCTATGTTAAGCTTTGCAAATTCTGCCAAATCCAGAAAGGTTGGGGCGATTGCTATGTAGTCGTCGACCTTACTTGCTACTTCTTCAGCCGCTTTTGCAATTTCATAGCCCTTCCTACCGAAGCCCTCCGAATACGCTTTAAAGTTGATGATTATCACACCCATAATTGAAAGTTGGCAACAAAATATAAATTGTTATTGCTAAAAATGGAATATGGATGCAATCGGTTTCGGAGCGCTGAATGTTGATAAGATATATCTCGTAAATAAAATTCCAAAAGCTGAGGAAGAGGCGTTCGTCAAGGATGTTAAGATTTTTGCGGGCGGTTCCGCTTCGAATACGATAGTCGGCTTATCGAGGTTGGGCCTAAAGACGGGATACATCGGGAAAGTTGGGAACGATGCTGATGGCGACTTCCTGCTGAAGGATTTGGAGAAAGAAGGAGTGGATACCTATCAGGTAATAAGGGCAGAAGGGAGAAGCGGAAACGCTTTAATATTCGTGGACGAATTTGGAAATAGAGCTATACTGGTCGATCCCGGCGTTAACGACACCATCAGATTTGAAGAGATCGATTTAGATTACGTTTCCAAGTTCAGGCTACTCCACCTGACTTCTTTCATATGCAAGCTTGGAGAAGATTCGTTTAGATCGCAGAAGAAGCTCGCTAAGACGTTCGATGGAATCGTAAGCTTCGATCCCGGAGCGGTTTACGCTGAGAGAGGGTTAAACGATCTAAAGGATATAATTAAGGAGACGACGATATTCATGCCAAATTCGATAGAGATAGAGATATTAACCGGATTAAACTATAAGGAGGGAGCAAGAGAGATCCTCAATATGGGAGTCGAGGTTGTCGTAGTTAAGTTGGGTGAGAGGGGTTGTTACATAACAGATGGAAAGATAGAACTTGAAATTCCAGCCTTAAGCGTTGAAGCTGTGGATACCACCGGAGCTGGAGATGCCTTCAACGCCGGATTTCTATACGGATACCTTAAAGGGATGGATTTAGAGGATTGCGGAAAATTCGGAAACTATGTAGCATCGCTGTGCATACAAAAGGTTGGGGCGAGGGAGGGATTGCCAAAAATCAGCTGAACTCTTCCGGTGAGGGAAAATCGTAAATCTCCGTATCTATGTCTCCGAGTCTTATTATCCTGCCTACCCTCCCGCAGTCTTGGCACTTAACTTCGATTATCTCCCTGTTCTTCTTATCACTCTTAACCCTTTTAAGAACTATTCCCTTGTGCTTTTTTCCATCATCGCAAACCGGACATTCAAATTCTATTTCCTCCATAGTTGTCACAACCATATCTACGTTTAAAACTCTTTCCAATATGCTTTTTAGTCAGGTTGTCCTAAATGATTCCAATGCTCGAAATCTTAAAGAGGGCAAGGGAGATAGCAGAGCTCATAAGGATGCAGGATGATGTGATAGTCGTAACTCATATAGATGCAGATGGTATAACCTCTGGAGCGATAGCGCTCGAATCTCTGAACAGAATGGGAGTCGAGGCCGACATAGTGTTCGTCAAGAATCTCGATTCGAAGTTCATCGAGGATCTTGCCAACACGAATCGATTCGTTTGGTTTACGGATTTAGGAAGTGGAGCTCTCGATCTAATACTCAAGCACGATATAGATTGCGTGATCACGGATCATCACAATCCCGCAAACTGTTATTACAGATTCCAGCTGAATCCTCATGACTTCGGATATGACGGTGCTTACGATCTCTGCGGAGCGACGACCACTTACTTAGTTGCCAAGAACTTGGGATTCAACTACGATCTCGTCTCCATAGCGATAGTTGGGGCGGTTGGAGATCTTCAGGATTCGAGAGAGGGAAGACTACTTGGTTTGAATCGGAAGATCTTAGAAGAAGCAGTTGAAGGGAAGTTCATCGAAGTCGTTAGAGATTTGAGGTTCTTCGGAAAACAAACCCGCCCGATCTACAAGATGCTCGAATACACCTTCGATCCATATTTGCCGGGGATAAGCGGGAACGAAAAAGGTGCTATAGAATTCCTCGAGAGCTTAGGCATTCCGCTGAAAGATGGGGATCTTTGGAGAAGATGGATCGATTTAACGCCGGAAGAGAGAAAAATTATCGTTTCAGAGCTCGTAAAGATTTGCATCGAAGCTGGAATGCCAATAAAGTTGATAAAGAGGCTCGTAGGCGAAACATACATTCTCTTGCATGAAGAGGTGGGAACGGAATTGAGGGATGCGATGGAGTTCTCAACACTCTTGAATGCAACGGCAAGATACGGCTACTGCGATATCGGACTCAAAGTGTGCTTGGGGGACAGGGATGAAGCTTTCAAGAAGGCAAGGAGTCTGCTGAGAAATCACAGAAAGAATCTATCTGAAGGTTTGAAGCTCGTCGATGAGATAGGAATAGTTGAGTTGGAGAACATCCAGTTCTTCCATGCCGGAAACGAGATACTGGATACGATTGTGGGCATAGTGGCTGGAATGTGTTTCTCCAAAGCCAATTTGAACAAGCCGATAGTGGCTTTTGCCTATAGCGAGGAGGGGGTTAAAGTTTCTGCGAGAGCCACGCAAAGGCTCGTTGAGAGAGGTGTTCACCTTGCAAAGGCGATAAAGGTTGCTGCGGCGAAGGTTGGAGGACAAGGTGGCGGGCACAGCATCGCAGCTGGTGCAACTATTCCGAGAGGTATGGAAGAAGAATTTCTGAAGGAGTTGGATAGGATAATCGGGGAGCAAATTAGATCCTCTAGGCAATAGATGCAATACAAAGCTTTGGTGACCATCGTTTCATCATATTCGAATCAAAGTTTGATCAATCTCCTCACATTGGGATGCTACGATCTCTTGGTGATCGTCCGAAAATTCGCTAAACTCGATAATACCGTTTTTATATTTGAGTTTGAGTGGTCCGGCGGAGAAGTGAAGCTCTGGGATCAGTATGGCTTCACACATAGATTTCCTTTCAAGCCTAAAGACGGCATCGAAAAGAGTAGAAACCAACAATTCGTCTTTTTTATCCTGAGCATTATCGATAAGCATACCTATGAACTTCTTCGTAGTGTTCATCATGCTGAGTAGAAAGGCATGAGTTTTTTTGATGCCGTGATACATTATAAGTTCGGATAGGCACGAGATTATTACGCAGTTGTCCGGTCTCTTTCCACCTCCCGCACGATGTATTGCTAAGCTTATTTCATTCAGATCGAGAGGATTGACTACTTGACCTGTCTGAGAATACAAACCAAAGATTTTTGCGTTTCCCTTATAAGAGTTCGCCTCTAAAACCTTAAACGGAAGATAAGAGTTTGACGAAAGCCAAACGATGTCACCATATTTCAACGCAATCTTAACCAGCAACGATAACCCCTCAACCCCAAGTTCAGAAATTATGAGGATTTTATCTTCATTAAACATGATCGGCACCCTCAATAGATATTTATTTAAGCTAATTAAAATAGTTTTCGCAAAATATTTTTAACATCAAATTCATAATCTTATATGATAGTAATGATAATGATTTAAAACCTAATGACAAAGTTAAGAAATGGGAGATTATTTCCAGCGGCAAAAGGATTTCGATGATCGGTGAGGGAGTAAATAATTTTAAGTGTTTCCACATAGAATAGATTATGCCTGAAAAGATTAGGGATAGGGAACATCACGAGAGGCTCTTTAAAGCATCCATGAATCCGATCAGGAGAAAGATCATAGCTTGCATTGGAATCCACGGAAAGACTAGAGAGGAGATTAAAAAAGAACTTGAATTATCAGATTTTCAGCTTAAATTTAACTTGGATTGGCTTATTGCAAACGGGTTCGTGGTTGAAAAAGACGGAAAGCTCAGGCTTACGGAAGACGGGATCGAATTGCTCGAAGCCGGTTGAAAAATAAATAAAATTTTATATTAATTACTTATTCATCTCATCCTTTTTCTAGCCAAAACGGCTATGCCTCCAAGTAATCCAACCAACGCAACCGCAAATTGTGGAAATTCTGATGCAGCTATGGTTTGATCTTTTTCATCATTGTCTTGAGGGCTTAAACATCCTGGATCGTTAGGATAATCAATCAAACCATCACCGTCGTTGTCTATACCATCGTTGCATTGTGTGGTTACATTCTGAATCGCTTGCGTGCAATTCATGAGTATGATCTTCAAAGTTCCATTATAATCAGCTCTAAAATCTGCAAGATTGATCTGAACTCCCCCTGCAGAAGCCAGTCCGGCTAAACCATTTGGAACACCATAATCGTTCTGGGCGCTACCGAAATTGGGATCAAATATTCCTATAAAATACGCTGGAACAGAATTTAGAGCGTTAACAGCATCGGTTTTGGTATAAACACCTTTATCGGCATCTTCATCTGTTATGAGAACCATACATGACGCTACTCCTCTCAAACCTACTGAACTCTTATTCGTAGCCAATACTACCGCATCGAATCCGGGCTGATAACCACCGCCAGCAGTTATGCTATCTATACACTTTTCAAATTCTGTAGCATTGTCCGTTAAAGGACATACCACACGTGGATTTTGACCGTATCCACCAAAAGAAACCACTCCAACTTTGAAATCACCTTGACCCTTAAGATAGTTAAATATAGCTTTAGCATTAGCTTTAACAGCACTTATATCGCCTGCCATGCTTCCAGACTCATCTATTATGAAAACGATATCTCCAGTTACCTTCTGCATGTTGGCATTTGCGACTCCAAAAGTGAGAAGAAGCACCAGCGGTAGTAGCCACTTATACAACATTATCACCTCCGCAAATTTATGAAAAATATGTATGTTCTGCCAATTACATAATAATTACTTATAGTTGTATATTGCAATCATTATCATAAATAAATAATTTTAAATATTGTTATAATTATAGTGTTGACTATTTTCTCGCGTCTAATATTAATGGTCTATCGGATCGTGCATAATTTAAAGCTCCGTCGTCTATTCTTCCAGCAACAGGTAGTGGGTTATAAAAACCAACAGTTGATTGGCGTTCAAACTCGATGGAACGATATCTTTATATTCCTTGTTTTTAAACATATTCATCGGGTCGCATGGGGGTTAGGCTCCAACGGAAGGATGAGGAGCTGATACGGGCGACCCGCACATTTCCAAAGCTTCCACCCCCGCCCATCATTCTGCAACTGTGCAAGCTTTTCAACGACGAAAGACCTTGGAAACGTTAAAAATAGTTCCTTCTTAAAACGCGTAAAAGCTCAAAGTTAAATCGGCAACGTAAACAATTATAAAACGTCCAATCTTTCTCAGCTTATGAGTCTCCTCATGATCCCCGGACCCGTGCAGTTGCACGAACGAATAATTCGAGCCATGGCAAGACAGATGATCGGACATAGAACGAAGGATTTCTCCGAAATAATGGAATACTGCATTGAGATGCTCAAGCAATGTTTTGGAACCAAGCACGATGTCTTTATAATATCCGGCTCTGGAACGGCTGGAATGGAAGCTGCAATCGCCTCTTTCTCGAAAGTTAAACGAATTACGTGTATAGACAACGGAAAGTTCGGAGATAGGTTCGTTAGAATAGCTCAGCGTTACACTGAAGTCGATGCGCTGAGATTCGAATGGGGGACTTCGATAGATCTCGAAGCTGTGGAGAGGTCTATTGCCGAAGGATCAGAAGCAATAGCGTTCGTTCACAACGAAACCTCCACTGGCATTCTTAATCCGGCTAAGGAGATAGCTAAGATAGCCAAGAGATACGGTGCCTTAGTCATAATGGACGGAATCACGAGCGTCGGAGGAGATGAGGTCAAAATGGACGAGTGGGGAGTTGACGTAGCAGTAGTAGGTTCCCAGAAGTGCTTGGGAGCTCCTCCCGGCTTAGCGGCGGTTGCTGTAAACGAGAGAGCTTGGGATTTCTACAATGAAAGATGTCCGTTCTACCTCGATCTGATGGCGTATAGGAAGAAGGTCAAAGATCTCCAGACGCCATACACTCCAGCAGTTCCGCTATTCTTCGCTCTGCATGAAGCTTTGAAGATAATAGAGGAGGAAGGGCTAGAGAATAGAATAAGAAGGCACAGAACGATGGCCAAAGCGGTTAGGGAGTGGGCCAAAGCTTTGGGACTGAAGCTCTTTCCAAAGCTCAACGAATATAGCAACTATTCAAATACAGTCACTGCGATAAAGATGCCAAATGGGATTACGGACAAGGAGCTTAGAGGGACGTTGAAGTCGGAATACGGGATACTTGTATCTGGAGGACAGGAGCATCTGAAGGGTAAGATATTCAGAATAGGAACGATGGGAAACGTCGGAAAGATGGAGCTCGTTGCCACCTTAGCCGGGCTCGAAGACATCTTGAGAAGGAAGGAAATAATCGATGGATCGGCTCTGGATGTAGCAATGGACATTCTCGCTGGAATCGAGCACCCATCTTAAATCTTGATTCGATGCGATGTTCCGTTTAGGAGTGGGGGGTATAAGAATGAGAATTGGCATCGCAGACACGACGTTTGCGAGAGTTGACATGGGAAAGATTGCGATAGACGAGTTGAGAAAGATCTGCTCCCTTCCATACGTCAGATACACAGTTCCAGGGATAAAGGATCTACCTGTTGCGGCGAAGAAGCTTATAGAAGAGAAAGGATGCGAGCTCGTAATTGCCTTAGGTATGCCCGGCCCGAAGCCCATCGATAAGCAGTGCGCACATGAAGCTTCAATGGGATTAATACTCGCTCAATTAATGACGAACAAGCACATAATCGAAGTTTTCGTGCACGAAGATGAGGCAAAGGATGAGAAGGAGCTGCTCATGATAACGGAGAACAGGGTTAGGGAGCATGTCAGAAATGCGGTCGATCTACTACTGAATCCCAAAAGGTTACAGAAGTTAGCCGGCACCGGACAGAGGCAAGGTTTTCCAGATGTTGGGCCCATATTGAGGTAATTTTTACCGTTTTACGATCTCATCCTCGAACTTCGAAAGGTCTATGCTGTGCGTCTCCTTGACCACGTTGAGCACGAGCATGGTGTATGTTCTCTTAACGTGCTCTAAGCTTGCTATCCTCTTTATGAAAGCGTTAAGTTCACTCCTATTTCTAAACCTTGCAACCGTTATAACATCAAACTCGCCAGTGACATCGTAAACAGCCGTTACGTTCGGTTCCTTCGCTAAGAGCTCCTCAACTTCTAACAAATGCCCTCCTTCGGCTGTAATTCCGATAATAGCGGTTAGATCGAATCCCAACTTAGAGTAGTCTATTATCGGTATGAACCTCTCAAGAACATTCATCTTTCTAAGCTTGTTTATTCGATTGTAAACAGTCCCCTCCGCAACACCCAACTTCTCCGCTATCTCTCTAAGGCTCTTCCTTGCATCCTCCTGCAGTTCGATTAGTATCTTTATGTCGAGAGAGTCTAACTTTTCGGGCATTAAGGTGTAAAGATGTTGCAAGATTTTTAAATTTTGTCATCTAATTTTAAAAAATTTACAATGATAATGAAATAATCGTGGGCAGACGATCGCTTATCATCTACGCTCTACCAGACCATCCCCCTGCACAGCTTCATGAGACATGTCATTTAAATCTCAGCGATATTCGTAGTTTTCTCTTGAAAGCCTGACAGATGTCCAGTCTCAACTCAAGTCTCCGCAGGAACAAAATACCTCGTTCACTATCGAAAGAACTTCGTCAAAACCCTCCCCCTTCAGAGCAGAGATCTTGATCATTCGATATCTAACCGTTGTCGATTCGACGAAATCAACGAGTCTCTCCATCAGCTCGGCCAAAACCCCCTCCTCCCTACTGAGCATCTCTCTAACACTCGAAGGGGTGAGTGTGAGATCCACGATATCCGACTTGTTGAAGATCGTTATCGTTGGAACTCCCGTTCTGAGGGATATGACGGCATTCTGAGCCAAAATGGATACAAAGTTCTCTGGAGTTGAAGCTACTTCGGAATCTACGATGAACAGACCTACAGTCCAATCAGATTCCGCTATCCTCCTTGCAATCTCAGTTCCAGCCTTCAAGTAGAGAAAGAGCTCCATCTGACCGGGAGTATCGTAGAGAACGTAATCTCCCTTAATAATGAGTTTGTCAACGTGATTCAATGCCATTTCCATTGATTTAATCAGAGCTCCGTTTATTCCTAAGTTGAGCTTTTTCATAATATCTTCAGTCTTCACAAAGTCTCTGATATCTGCGTGAGCTTCATAAATCGGATCCGAAGCGGGATCCAAGTTAACAGCTTTAGCATCGTAATTGTCTTTGAGATAGCTCAGGAACGATTTGACAAACGTGCTCTTTCCACTTCCAGCCGGCCCTATCACTAAGATGTTCATATTTAAAGTTAAACGGTCGGAATGTAAGCTTTATCAAAGTCGAGCATCCACTTACACAGCCATCATTTTCAACACATAAAGCTCGCTAAAACTCTTGCAAGAAAAAGTAAGAAATCAGAGATAAACGTATGTGGCATCCAAGATCCCGTCGAGCTCGACCATCTTCCTTAGCACATCGTCGCTCGGCGGGTCATCCACAAGTAGGAGCATCAACTGAATCCCACCTCTCCCGCCGTATCTTCCGACTATCATTCCCGCGATGTTTATGTTGTGTTGCCCAAATAGAGTTCCTACCCTTCCTATCACTCCGGGCTTGTCTTCGTGTAGGGAGATTATGTAGTGTCCTCTTGGCACGAAATCGACCTTATACTTGTCTATCATGAGTATGCGGGGTTCATCGCCAAAGCAAGTTCCAGCTAAATAGATCTCCTTGCCATCCCCAACGGTAACCTCTACAAGGCTCTCGTAATGCTCAACGTCTTCGGTCTTTGCTTCCTCTATCACTATACCTCTATCCCTTGCTATTGGCAAAGCTGAGACGAGATTGACGCTCTCACCAAGGATGTAGCTCAGAATACCCTTTAGCAGAGCCCTCGTAACGAGTTCCGTGTTCTTCTTTGCTATTGCTCCTCTATACGTTATCCTGACAAGCTTAAACTGCCCCTTCAGCCTCGCCACCGCGATCTTCCCCATCTTCTCAGCGAGTTCCATGAACGGCAGAAGGAACTGATACTCCTCTGGTCCAACTCTCGGCAAATTGACGGCATTCTTCACCGGCAGCCCCTTCGCGAAGTTTATGAACTCCTCAGCGATTATCATTCCAACGCTCAGCTGTGCCTCCTTCGTCGAAGCCCCGATATGAGGTGTCGTTACGACGTTGTCGAGCTTTAGCAGAGGATTGTCAGGATCTGGAGGCTCCTTCTCGTAAACATCCAAAGCAGCTCCAGCGACCTTTCCCTTTACAATAGCTTCGTAAAGAGCTTTCTCATTGACAATCCCACCCCTCGCAGCGTTTATAATAAAAACTCCATCCTTCATCATTTCGAACTCCTTCTCAGATATCAGATTCTCGGTCTCCTTCGTCTTCGGAACGTGGATCGTTATGATGTCCGAATTCCTAAGCAGTTCCTCCAAGCTCACAAGCTTTGCACCAACGCTCTTTGCCCTCTCCTCGCTTACGTAGGGATCGTATGCAAGGATGTTCATCTCCAAAGCCCGAACCCTCTTCGCAACCTCGTAACCTATCCTTCCAAGTCCGATTATACCAATGGTTTTACCTCTGAGCTCAACGCCCATGAACTTCTTTCTCTCCCATCTCCCTTCCTTGACACTCCTATCCGCCTGCGGGATCTTTCTTGCGATCGCAAACATTAGCCCAAGCGTAAGCTCAGCGGCGGAGATCGTGTTTCCTCCGGGAGCATTGACGACTATTATACCTTTCTCCGTAGCGGTCTTCAGATCTATGTTATCAACTCCAACTCCAGCCCTTCCGATAATCTTCAACATCTTCCCCGCCTCTATAACCTCCTTGGTAACCTTCGTTCTGCTCCTGACTATGAGAGCGTCGTATTCAGGAATGATCTTGACGAGCTCCTCATGACTTATGTCGGTCTTTACGTCGACCTCCAAGCCCTCTTTCCGCATAAGATCGATCGCTTCCTCTGAAATAGGATCTGCAACGAGGACTTTCATTAAAATGATGGCTGATGAGGTCTGATTATAAATGTTTGGTTATCGTTGTCATACTCGAAAGAATAATAATTTAAAATCATAATACTGACTTTAATTTATCCCGCTCTGAGGAACAAAGCCTTCTTAGCGACATTTTGTAAAATGGCAAAACGTTGGAAAGGTAGAAAGGATATTGAGAAAGTTGATGGTGATCTCCAAATACATCGGATTGAACGACTACGCGAAATACTTTGGGGTTTTCGCCAAGAGCGTTGAGTCGAAAGGAGAATTTGTTTGGGATCTGAGGGATTTAGATGTGTTGTTCAGTTGAGCTCGGAAACGAGTATGCCTACGATCTCGTGTATCTTTCGCTTAGGCAACCTGTATTTCGTGTTCTCAATGAATTTGGCTAAATTCTTCACCTCAACCACTGGAACGCTCGGATTAATAAGATCCACCCTACAGTTCCTGTTAGTCAGAACTACTATGCTGTGAACGAACTGATCACATCCATGTTTTCTTAGAAATTTCCTCAAAGCCAAGGCATTCTTCTTGGCTTGCCTGCTTATGCTCCTTATTTTTCTGACTTTACCGTTCTTAACCTTGAACCACTCATCTCCCTCGCAGACGAAGTTTCCACGGATGTTCTTCGTCTCTATTGCGAATACGCCCGTTGGCCCTACAACTACGTGGTCGATGTTCCCGTTGGCGTTTGGAATTCTGACGTCGTTTATCAATACGTATGAGTCATTCAACGCTTTGAGAGCTTTCTCGACTTCTATCTCGCCCCTTATACCTTTCCTGTATTTGATAAACTTCCCGTAGAGCTTGACGAGCTTGACAGTCGTTAAAGATAGTCCAATAGCTACAGCTGGGATTATCTGGGGATACAGGATCGCCAAGGCTAAAGCCGGAGGGTAAAGTGCCGAGGTTATTATCATCTTGTTTCTGTATTTATTTACGAGCTTTGATAGGTGGTGGTTGTGCCCTATTACTCTGACCATTCCAACCGAATGGATAATTCATTCGACTTTAAAAATTTTCAAGATAAAAAATTGTTCAAGATTATAATATAAAAATTAGGAAATTAAAATATTCTTCTCGTTGAGGTAATGACAGCGATCTCCGCGACTATCAAAAGTGTTGTTGCCAATTCTAGAACTGGTGGTAGAATTATCAACGCTGGCTGTGTGAGAATCGGTTTATAGTAAACCGTTCCATACGTCGAAACATCGTTGCTTTCGTATATGCTTTCGTTTATCAGGTTCGTGTCTGTCGTTCCCAATAGTTATACTGGACGTTTACGTCCGGCCTATTACCTATGGGTATAGGACTTCCAACGTTTTTAGCAGGACTATCATGAAGAAAACGAAAAGAAGAACTATGGCAGTGTTCAAAGAATCCTCAGAAATCTTATCGTAAAACTTCGATGCCGAGACGAATGTTCAGAGGTGTAGAAGGGGTTACGATGTTCAGACTCAGTTCTCCGGCTAAGGATTACAACTCTACATGCAGAGTCCTGAAGGATTTTGCGAGAGATCTGCTCGGGCTCGTGTATGAGGAGATCAAGAGGCCGAAGACGATCGCCGAAACTTGGATCGATAGATACGGAGTCATTGGATACATAGGAATCGTGGCGTTGACTTTGCCGGCTTTAGTCATGATAGCGTTAGGAATAAAAAGCAGATAAAGTTTAAATATAATATCTATCTATATGTATGGTCTGATGAAGAGAGTAGTATTGATTACCATAGCCATACTGCTCATCCTAATCGTTCCAGCATCTGCGATGCAGATCGGGTATCTGTCGTCAAATACTACTCAAGACGAATACATAATGTATAAAGGCTCACTCCCTACTCACAGTGGCAAGAAAACGGTTACGATCACTCAAAGGGCAATCTGGGTGGCCAACGAATCTGCAAAAGTTAACATTACGTTCCCCGAAAATGAATGGACTCTCGTTTTATTTGCTAAGGGCAAGGATTCAGGAAAAATAAGGATATCTATTGGAGTTTGGAATGGGAACTCGTTTGAAAGCTATGGTAATACAATACTGACGCTTTCGAATGGTTTACAAAGTTATAGCCGCACAATATCGACAACCGATTTTATCGTTCCGAAGGGTTGTCGGTTAGCTTTGCAGGTCGAGTGTATCGATGGCAATATTGAATTGCACATCAAAAAGGATAAAGAGTTCAGTAAGTTGATTTACCCGTTAGATGAACCGCCGTATCCAGTTTCTGAATTGCTACCGGTAGTTTTAATGTCCGTAGGATTGGCGCTAATGGCTATTCATAGAAACGTTAGGTAACACATACGGTTTTTACATAAAATATTTACAATAGAAAAGCTTTAAGGTGTATCGAAAGCTAAGATATGGATGTGATTACATGAAGGCGGTTGTGTTGGCTGCTGGAGAAGGAACGAGGATGCGCCCCCTCACATACACTAAGCCTAAGGTAATGTTGCCGATAGCGAACAAACCCATTCTGGAGCATCTCATTTTGGAGCTTGCGAGGGCGGGAATAAGGGATGTGGTGTTGGTGGTCGGTTACAGGGATGAGATAATCCGCGAATACTTCGGCGACGGTAGTCGATGGGGTATAAACGTATCATACGTTTCTCAGAGGAAGCAGTTGGGAACTGCAGATGCTCTGAGATCTGCCGCTCATCTGCTCGACGACGAATTCCTGATGCTGAACGGAGACAACATAGTGAGCCACGATGAAATAGCAAGGCTCGTCGAATCCGATAGCATGGCTATCGGCGTTGTTAAGGTTCAGAATCCTCAGGATTTCGGTGTTGTAGAGCTTGAGGATGGAAAGGTCAGGAGAATTATAGAGAAACCCGAAAGACCGCCTTCTAATCTCATAAACGCCGGAATATACAAGTTTACTTCCGGCATATTCGAGTTCTTGGAGAAAACTCCCCTTTCGAAGAGGGGGGAATACGAGATCACAGATACCATTCAGCTCGCGATTGAATCCGGTGTTGAGTTTAGGGCTGTGGAGATGAACACTTGGATAGACGTGGGCTATCCTTGGGATCTGCTGAAGGCGAACGAATTCATGCTGAAGAACTTGAGGGAATCGAAGGTAGAGGGCGAAATCGAAGATGGAGCTCACATAAAGGGTAACGTGATAATCGGAGAGGGGACTGTGATAAGGGCTGGCTCATACATAATCGGGCCCGTCGTTATAGGCAGGAACTGCATCATCGGGCCAAACTGCTTCATAAGGCCCTACACGAGCATAGGGGACAACTGTCACATCGGAGCTTGCGTCGAGATAAAGAACTCGATAATAATGTCGAACACTAACGTTCCCCATCTCAACTACGTGGGAGATTCGGTGATAGGCGAAAACTGCAACTTGGGTGCGGGAACTAAGATTGCGAATCTGAGGCTCGACGGCGGAACGATTCACGCTACAGTTAAGGGGAGAAAGGTTTCGACTGGAAGAAGGAAGTTTGGAGCGATAATCGGGGACAACGTTAAGACGGGGATAAACGTATCGATAAACGTGGGAACGATGATAGGTAACGACGTATTCATAGCTCCTTCTGCAAGGGTTGAGGGATACATCGAGCCGTATTCAAAGGTGTTTTGAATGGAATTCTTGAAAAAGAACGCTTTAAAATTTCTTGAAGAAGCGAAAGAGGCTTTTAATAGAGGAGATTACAATCTTACCATGTTCTTCGTTGAGCAGTTCTTTCAATTGGCCTTAAAATACTTGCTTTATAAGAAGTACGGTGAATTTCCAAAAACGCATAGTCTAAAGATGCTTTTTGAATTAACCAAAGACAACGATTTGATAAGCTATTATAAGGCAAACCTAGATCTATTTAGAGATATCGAATTGGCCTATATCGCTTCAAGATATTTGGATATTGAATACAGCGAAGGAGTGGCAAAATCAGCTTTAAATTTAGCTAAAGATTTTGCCGAGAGGTTGTTGCCATGATTGAGGAATATTACGAGATTCTCGAAAAAAATAAGGAGTTCTTTGACAGAGCTTTTGAGATAGCTGAGCAGATCGCTAAAAAAGCAAGAGAACTCTTTGACGATTGTGAAGTGTATATAGTCGGAAGCTTCGCGAGAGGAGAACACACCCTTTCATCCGATCTGGACATACTGATCGTGTCGAAAGAAATTCCAAAGAAGATCGAATTTGAATGGTTCAGCAGAATCGTTAAGACATTAACGGACGATCCGAGAGTAAACATTCATCTTGTAAATAGAGAAAAATTTGGAGACGTTGAAAAGATGTATTCTCCAAGGATTAAAATTTTGTAGGTGGGGGATTATGCAAGCCGTTATTTTAGCAGCTGGGGAAGGGCAAAGGTTGAGACCTTTCACCGCAAACAAGCCGAAGGTTATGATAAAGGTCGCTAACAAGCCGATTTTGGAGTTCGTCGTAGAGGCTTTGAGGGATGCTGGAATTTCGGATATCGTCATAGTTGTTGGATACAAAAAAAGTAGGATAATGGATCACTTCGGAAACGGGAGCAAGTGGAACGTTCGAATTGAATACGCAATTCAGCAACAGCAACTCGGCACGGCCCATGCTTTGAAACAGGCCGAAGATCTCATCGAAGATGACGTGTTTTTGGTTTTGGCAGGGGACAACATAGTGGATTCTGAAACGATAAAGAAGGTCAACGAGCCCTGGACTTTGGCGTATAAGGTCGCAGAAGAGCCTTCGAAGTATGGCGTAATAGTGGTATCGAACGGAAGAATAGAGAAGTTGGTCGAGAAACCAGAGGAGCCGATAAGCAATCTCGTAAATACGGGAGTTTACTGCTTCGGCAAGGAGATATTCGAGAAGATAGGGGATCGGACCGACCTGATATCCGTAATAAATTCCATGATAGCGGAAGGCTACGAGTTTAGATGCGTTGAGGCCAACACGTGGGTTGACATCGTCTATCCTTGGGACATTCCGAAGGTGAACGACTTCGCGATGAGGTTTTCGGGGAAAGTGATTGCCGGAAAGATAGAGAACGCGAACATCGTTGGAGATGTATCGATAGGTAAGAACACGATAATCAGGAGCAACGTTTACATAAGGGGGCCGGTGGTAATAGGAGAGAACTGCGAAATCGGACCGAACGCCGTTATTATGCCTTCAACTTCGATAGGAGACAACGTAAAGATTGGAGCCATCTCATATATCGAAAACAGCGTGATAGGTGATAACATTATGATAGGCCCGAACTCTTACGTTAAGGATTCTGTGATAGACAGTGGTTGCTCTATAGGATCCAAGTTCACCGCCTTGAGCGATCTCGCCGAAATCAAGGTTGGTGATGAACATCACAGCGTTAGAACGGGTGTTTTCATTGGAGAGAGCTGTGAGATTGGTGCGAATGTTGTTGCGGAAGCTGGAACGATAATAGGCAACAACGTTAAGGTTTCGTCGCTCAAGATCGTTAGAGGTGTGATTCCAGACGATTCGATCGTGGTGTAGATTATGTGCGGAATAGTTGGTTATTTTGGGTTTAGGAGAGCCGATAAGGTTGCCATTTCGGCTTTGAAGAGGTTGGAGTATAGGGGTTACGATTCATGGGGTGTTGCGGTTAAGTCTGGAAACGAACTGAAGGTGTTCAAGAGGGTTGGAGCCATCGGAGATGTTGAAGATTTTGAGTTGGGTGAAGGCAACATCGGAATCGGACATTGTTTGCATCCAGATACGGTAGTTCTCCTTTCGGACGGTAGAGTTAAAAAGATAAAGGATCTACCAGAAGAGGTTGAATTGATAGCCTACGATTTTGAAAGTGGGAAGTTCGTCAGGGCGAGAGGGAGAGTTTTCAGACATAAGGCTAAAGGTCTTCTGAGAGTGAAAACGAGCTCTGCCGAGATACTCACGACTGAACAGCACAAATTCTTCGTATTCGATAAAGGAATTGTAGAAAAGTTTGCCAAGGACTTAAAGGTTGGGGATCTCTTAATATTGCCCCAGAATGTTGAGATAAAAGGCAAGAGTAGGAAACTGAAGCCGATAGATCTCACGGTTTACTATGAGCCAAACGAGAAAGGATGGAAGCTGATAGAGGAAAAACTTGGTAGAAACAAGGTTAGCATGTCCATATACTGGCATCTGAAGAGAAGAGAAAGAAACGTAAGCAATAAAACGTTGAACGCACTCGGAATAGTGCCCGACGAAAGGTTCAGACCCGTCAATGATCACATAAACTTCGTAAGATTCCCAGAAGAAACGAGTCCTAAGCTCATGAGGTTTTTGGGTTACTATTTCGGAGATGGTAGCAGAGATAAGAGAGGGATAAAGTTCAAGGATGCCAAAATCGAAATTCTAAGAGAATACCTGCAACTCGCGAAGGATATATTCTCCGTTGAGGGAAGGATACATAAGGAAGGAAACTGGTTCGTTCTTAGAATAAACAGCATTCAGCTCCTGAAATGGCTCGATCTTAACTTCCCTGACATAATGAGTAAGAATTTCCCAGAGTGGATAGGAAGTTTAACGGATGAGGAGGTTTTCGCGTTTATAGGTGGATTGTTCGATGCCGAAGGCTTCATTGCAAAAGATGCTAAGTCTTTGGCCATATCGACAACGGACGAATTCGCGATGAGAGCTATTCAGATTCTATTGCTCAGAGCAGGGATACTGGCATCTATAAGCTACCCTAAGCGTAGCAAGAGGCAAAAGAAACAGCCAGTAAGGCTGCAGGTATCGAATCAAGACTATGTCTTGAAATTCTTGCAGAAGATTGGAAGGTTCGTCAGCAGTGTGAAGAGAAGAGAGATCGAAAGACTGTTAAACGAGCTGAAGGGACACGTCTATCAGCACATAAAGATCCCGTTTTCCAAGGATGAACTCGGTAGATCTTTCGGAATAAAAGCGTTGAGTGGCAGGGGTTACCCGATGGCTAAAACCGTGCTCAAGCATGGAAACGAAGATTTGTTAAAATTCCTTAGACCTTATTTAGAAGCTCCTGTAGTATTTCAGAAAGTTTTGAGGGTGGAGTGGGTAGACTACGATGGAGATGTTTATGACATAGAGGTAGAAGGATACCGTAATTTCGTGGCCAACGGAATTATAACTCACAATTCGAGATGGGCGACACACGGAAAACCGTCCGATGTCAATGCGCATCCACATACGGACTGCAACAACGAAATAGCGGTTGTTCACAACGGGATAATATCGAACTTCCAAAAGCTTAGGGAGAAGCTTGAAAAGGAAGGACACACGTTTAAATCGGAAACGGACACTGAAGTTATCCCTCACCTGATCGAGAAATATTACAGCAGGGGTTTGAGCTTTGAAAAAGCGGTGATGAATGCAATAGAGGAGCTGGAAGGCTCTTACGCTTTCGTAGCTTTGACGAAGCACGAAGATAAACTCGTGGCTTGCAGATACAAGAGTCCTCTGATATTGGGCGTTGGCGATAACGAGTTCTTCTTAGCTTCGGACGTTCCGGCGATGCTCGAATACACCAATCGAGTCATCTATTTGGAAGACGGGGATGTCGTGATAATCACGAAGGACGGATATGAGATATTCAACAACGGGGTTAAGGTTGATAGGAAGATCGAACTCGTCCCTTGGAGCTTGGAAGCGGCTGAGAAGGGTGGTTATGAGCACTTCATGCTCAAAGAGATCCACGAGAATCCGAAGGTAATCGAAGATACTCTAATCGAATACGTTTCTGAAGATATCACCATGGACGTGAGCTTTGCGGCTGGAATATCGGAGATAGTTTTCGTGGCATGTGGAACCTCCTACCACGCTTCTCTCGTTGGAAAATACGTCATCGAGAAGTTGGCGGATATACCTGTCAGAGTAGAATACGCTTCCGAATTCAACTACCACGACATCCCCTTGGCGAGGACTCTCGTAATAGGAATCACGCAGAGCGGAGAAACTGCCGACACCCTCGAAGCTCTCAGAAAGGCCAAGAGAAGGGGAGCGAGGACTTTGGCGATAACGAACGTTTTAGGCAGTTCCGTTACGAGGATAGTCGATCACGTCCTCTACACGAGAGCCGGGCCGGAGATAAGCGTCTGCGCGACTAAGACATTCATCGCACAGCTGATGGTTCTCTACATCATGGCAGCGAAGCTATCGACGATGCCGAGGAGCGAGCTTGAGGAGTTCATAAACGGTCTCAGGATGCTCTCTCAGAAGGTTCGAAGGATACTGGATGAGGAAGATGAGATCAGGAAAATAGCGGAGAAGCTTGCAGATTACGAGAACATGATGTATATAGGGAGGGCGATAGGCTATCCGATCGCTTTGGAGGGAGCTCTCAAGATGAAGGAGATATCCTACATACATGCCGAAGGTTATCCGGCTGGCGAATTGAAGCACGGGCCGTTTGCGTTGCTCGGAGAGAAGACGCCGGTAGTCGCTTGCGTCGTCATGGACAACACATACGAGATCATGCTCAGCAACATAAAGGAGGTGAAAGCAAGGAACTCTCCCGTTATAGCGGTTGCGGATGAGAGGGATGAGGAAGTTGAGAAGTTCGTGGATCACGTCATAAGAACACCTTCGGTCGATCCGATATTCACACCCATCACTTACTCCGTAGCTTTGCAGTTGCTCGCTTATTACACCGCAAGGAAGAGGGGATGTGAAATAGATAAGCCGAGGCATCTGGCGAAGAGCGTGACCGTGGAATAAATCTCAAGCTTTATGCTTGATGACTTTGGACGGTCTTTTGGTTGCAGTGGACTTAGATGGTGTAAATTGCTGAGATTCCAAGGCTAAGCTTAGGAAGAACGAGAAGAATATGGTCTGCAGGCCTAAGATAAACACGGTAAGACCGAATATGTCCTGATTCAACATCGGCAGATTCTTAAAACCGCTGTCTATCCACTCCCTTATGAAGACCCAACGACATTAGAAATATTCCAATCAGAAGTCCTCTCTCCAAAGACATGAATTTGGCTATCAGTCTTGTGATTCTGTCGTATTCGATCATACCAAGAGATCTCGCATAGACTGCAGAGAACAGCCCTATGAATATGAGCTGATATCCAGCCAGAGTGAGGAGAGATGATGCTATCGTAGAATGAATTCCGAGATGAATTCCAAAGATAGCCACGATCAGTGTAAAACCGACGGCAAACATGATCAATCCCGGAATATAAAACAGATACTTTGGAGTCTGGAGGAGCATGAATCTCAAGTGCCTCCAACCGTCGCTGAAGGAGCTCAGCTTGGATTCTCCTTCTCTTGGATAGTATGTTATCGGAACTTCCTTTATCCTTAGACCTCTTCTTACAGCTTCGATTATCATTTCACTTGCAAACTCCATTCCGTGGCACTTCAAATCCATCTTCTCCAAATCTTCTCTCGTAAAAGCTCTAAAACCGCTGTGAGCATCGCTAACGCCCGCTTTGAACAGAACATTCAGAATCCACGTCAAAAGCGGATTTCCTATGTATTTGTGTAGCCAAGGCATGGCTCCGGGCAGAATCTTGCCCTTAAACCTGCTACCTATTACCAAATCAGCATCTCCTCTCTTCAAGGGCTCAAGAAGTTTCGGCATCTCTAAAAAGTCGTATGTGTCGTCAGCATCACTTATAAGCGTTTTAGATTCTCAATTTCACTCGTTTCTCTCGCGAGAAGGTAAATTCCTTCCCTATTTTCCAGAAACTTCAGAATTAAGGCGGTTTTGCCAATTCTACGTCTTCCGTATATCACCACGAATTCCGCCTTATCGGATTTATATCGCTCTTCGAGTATATTCAGCTCGTCGGCCCTATCGATGAATAATTTACTCGAAAGTTTAAAGTTTGCTAATGTGTAATTTAAGCTCGCATTAA
>JAMOPJ010000017.1 GCA_027064525.1 Archaeoglobaceae archaeon | reverse complement strand
TAGGAACCTTAAGCGCTTTATCGATCTGCCTCTGCAGGTACTGGATCATCTCTACAAGACCCTTCAAATCGAGCTTAGATTCCAAAACTTCAAACTCAGTAGATTCATCAGTTACGATTTGATTAACAACGACAATTTGATCCTCAACGTTCGTGGCATTGTAATTCGTCTGCACCCTGTTTTGCAAAACTCGTTCAACATCCGGGATCCTTGCAGGATTCTTTACCTTCGCATGCAACAACGGATGGCTCATTCTGTACGCCATCACCGCTGCCAAGATCTCCAGCTTCTGCTTGAGTTTGAGCAGGTTGTAAACTTGGTGGATTAAGGAGTAACCGTAGGGGCTGTTGCCGATTCTACCATAAGCGAAGTGCAAGACTCGATCCGGTGGAAGATCTTTCTGCTCGTTGCCAGTTGAATAAACGTAAGCTAATATATCACCGAACTCATCAACCTTCACTCTGACTCTCTTTGGGTTGAGATATTGCATTTCGACCCCATTTTCACCATCTGGGAGGTATTCGTAGGCGTTCCCGTAGATCAGCATAGTTCTGACATCGTTTATCAGTCGGGTCCGAAGTTTGATTTCCTTGGCAAACTCTTCAGCTTTCCTCACATCTTGCTCTGGTCCAACAAACTGGAACTCTGTAACAGCAAAATGGGCAATCAAATCGATGGCTGTTGAAACGTCCACGCTTGTGAAATATACCTCTTCGTAGGCTTGGTAATTGCTCAGTACCCCAGTTGTAAAAGCTAAGTTGTTTGATAATTCAGCGAACGGGAAGATTTGAACTTTCTCAGCTTTGTAATCGGCCGACTTAGTTTTGAGTGTTGAAATGATCTTCTGTTTGAGCTTTTTGATCATGAAGAGCTATAAGAGAATAGACTTTAAAAGTGAGCATTGAGAGGAAAATTTTTAAGGAACCATAACACAAAAAATTTATTTGATCGGGAGGTGGTCCAATCTTTTTCGACTAGGGGACCCCTACCGATGTGACTCGGCCGAATGTGATATAAAATCTCAGCCCCCGTGCGAAAAGACCGGCGTTAATTTGCGCTGGCCGAGTGATTCCGTCCGCGGTAGGGTTGAACCCGAACGGGGGTCGGGAGGTTTTTAAGGGACGGGCAGCGTTGCCGGTCCGCTGCGGGGGGCAAACCTCCCGGCCCTAAGCCGAGATTTAAATTTTATTTTTATTTTTTAAGGGATCTAAAACCGAGAATAACCAAGACTGATGTACCCCGAGCCTTGATACTGCTCAGCTGCCCAAACTGCCAAAGCTAAAGCTATGACACAGTCATCATGGAATCCAGATCGAGCTTCCATTTTCACACCTGTTCTCGTTAGCTGATACTCGAAGAACTGAAGCTCCTTGATTAACTCCTCAATGTATGGATACTTTACTTCACCATTCTCAAGGCAGGCTTGTAACCTCTGAATCAGCTGGACCTTAGACTTCGAAGTGAAAACATAACCCTCAGCCCCAACATCCTGCAGGTCCTCGAGCACAGGATCCCCAACACCAGTCGAGTCGATCAGTACCTTAGCATAGTTGAACCTGCGGTAGAGCTCCTTAAGCCTCATGATGACTTCAGCATATGGACGTCTATGGAACCTCTCAAAGTGGACCAACCTGTAGGGCTTCTCGGTAACATCCAACACGATGATGACAGTATAATCCTGATACTTCGCCAGATCGCAACCGATAACGTACTGCTTGCTGATATGTGTAGCCCTGTCGATTAGCTCAATACTGTTATCCACGTTTTTCTGAATGTCAGCCCACCTGAAGACTGCATTCTGATCCTCCACGAATTCGGCCAAGTATTCAGTCCTAAAGATGATCGAGTTCTCGCCGTACTCCCGCTTCTTCTTCTCGATAAATTCATGAGAGATGTGAGGGTTGACTGTTGAGGGAAAGCGATAGCTCGAATAATCGGGAAAATCTGGACTCTGACCCTTCAGGTAAGTATCGTAGAAGTGGTTTTTGCCGAATGGGGTTCCGATCTTGATCCAAGAACCGTTGTAGTCAGCAAGCATGGGCTCGATGATGTTTGAGATTACATCGTCTGGAATGAATGCAGCTTCATCAAGGATAATCCGGTGGGCTTTGTGTCCTCGCAGAAATTCAGGCTTTGATGCAGAACGAGCATGGATTACACTGTCATTTTTGAAAATAATGTGATGGAACGGAGTTTTGTAGATCTTCCTAATCATGCACCCTAAAATCGACTTAGACAGGAATTGGACTATCTGCCCAAACATGATATTTGACTGATCATAGCTTGGAGCGATGACGAATTGAATCGAGCCCGGATGCGTTAAAGCATAGTGAATGGCTGAGACTGCCATGCATTCCGTCTTACCAAATCTTCTACCTGCTACTACTGTGATGAATTGATGATTATCTCGCAAGATTTGAGCTTGTGCAGGGTGAGCCTCCCAATTGAAAAATATCTTGGCAAACGTTACTGGATCCGAGAGGACTTTCTTCTTGAGCTTCTTGTCACTCTTCAACTTCTTCAGAATCTTCTTCTCCAAAGATTTCTTTGAGGATGTCTTCGGTTTCATCATAATCACCCATTATCTGGTGCTTCAGCTTGATAGCGCCTAAAAGAGAGCGAGTTGTGACTTCCCAAGCTCTTGGCTTCTGAGTTGGATCGATAGCTCTCAGAAATCTTAATGAACGTTCGATCGTTTCATCAAGGGCCTTGATAGAATCGACAACTTTCTCAGCTCCCTGCTCGAGTTGCTCGTAGTATTTCTCAATTCCCTTCCTAACGAAATTGAAGTGTTTCTTATGGTTCGAGATGTTTTGCTTGTTCAGTCCGGGAATTTTGTCCTTGAACTTGGCGATGATCTCGCTATAGGGCCTGCCTTCGATGAGCATTTGGTTTATCTCGTGAACATAGGGTGATCGGCAAATCTTACACCGAGGATTCGGGATAAACTGAACGTCAAGTTTGTCAAGCTCAACCTTATCGCTGTCAAGCTTGTCAAGCATGAAATGTTATAACATCAAAGACTTCAAAAATGAGCTTAACCGCAATTTTGTTAGTAAAATTTTATTAAGTTTTAAAACAATTTGACAGTACATGGTGATAAATATTCCTAACCCTGTAAAATGTTCTGCAGGATATTGGATATTACCAATTTATTCAAAAACTGAGCATAAAAAAGAGATGACCGGTCCCGAATTAGAGGAAGAAATAACGTGGATATGCTCGTATACCGGAGAAGTAGCCAATTGTAAGAATTGCCCGCTAAAGAAGTCCCCGTAAGCTCAAACTAAAAAAAGAAAAAAATTACTCAAGAATCTCCTTCCTAAACTCTTCCATGAGCTTAACAAGATCTTGAAAAAATTTAGCCTCCACTGGCAAGATATGATGTGGAAGCTGAACATCATCGAAACCTAACGCTTGTAACATAGCTAACCTCACAAGTTTACCGAATCTCTTCTCGAATAGTTGTCTTCTCAATCTTTTTAATGTTCTGAGCTTATCTTCCTCTATAGGATCAAGATCTCCTGCTTTGTATTTCTTCTCAAGCTCGTTAATGGTTTTCCTTAGCCTGTCAAAGAAGTCCTCGGGAATCTCGGCAAAACCGTCTTTCTCTTTATCTAAATACGTTATGAGGTCATCTATAAGAACTTCGATCATTAGCGGATCCCTCCGTTCAGAATGATTGGATATATTGTTTCTCTCAATTTCTCAAGAACAGATGTTGGAATGCCAAGTCTATCTAACTCATCTATGTATTGGTTCGTCTTAGCAATTACCAGTTGTTTTTTGGATTTGGGAATTAGTCGCTCAATCTCATGGAAAAGCCGCTCTATCGATTCGCAACCCAAATAATGTTGAAGAACTTCAAGTCTCTCGTAGTAATCAAGTAATATCTTAATGACTTCATACTCTTTTAGATTCAACTTCTTCGTCAATTCCTTGATCCGTTTCTTATCTTCTGGAAGGACTCCAAGTGTTTTAAAAGACATTTTTATCAACCTCCTTAATAGTATTAAGAGTTGTTACGATTCTGTTAATTCGTAATATTTTACAAAAATTTTGCAAAAACTGAAACTTCTTCAACTTCTTCAATTCTTTTGCAATTTCTTCAACTTCTAACTGATTTCTACTTCCTCTTCCTCTTCCCACAACTACCTTCATTCTTATCTTCTTCATTCTTAATCATCTCCTTCTTCTATTCTTAATTCTAAATTAAACAAATTTAATTAAGAATAAACCAAGAAATCTTTTTCATCACCTCCAAATATAATTTTGTAAGATATTTTCTGAAAAGTGTCTTTCTTGTGTCGGTTGTAGTTGCTAAGTGGTGTTACTCTGAACTTTTGTAAAAGTTTTGTAAAAACGTCGTTAACGACCAACTTTATTGAATTTTTTTGTAAAATATTGCCGATAATATAATTTGGATTGTAGGTAATCATCGTTCAACGACCTCCTTCTTCGCTTTGCGATTGACTTTAAAAATTGGGTATGTGGCTGGATGATCCGCAACTTGAAGCTCCATCAGAATGCCTTGAACTTCTTGAAATCATCAGATAGCCCATTTGTATGATTGCTCAGCAAGCCGTATAGAACCACGTAATCATCGTTCTCATCCCAAATTGCGGCTTGTCTAACATGAGTCAGGATGTTTTTGAACTTCTTGCCGCAGATTGGGCAAACACTACTGTGTGACCTCCTAACGTGCCTCATGAGCCCCTGAAATGTATTGAATTGTTCAGGGCAGAACGGGCACTCAAATACTATCTTCAAGGTTCTGCCTCCTCAAACATTCTCAATCCTTGGGGCCAATACATACAACAGTTCAACAGCATTATCTCTGAACGAGAAGAATCCCGGATAATCTGTGCCCAAGCGAATATCAATGACATCCAACTTGTTGCTAGCTTTACAGAACTCCAGAAGATATTCAATGGAAAACATCGTCTTAGCTTCAGCCTTAACGAACTCTATTAGCTCTGTATCATCAAAGATAGTTTTTATCGCATCAACATCCCCCTTCGCTTCGATGTAGAATTTATCTCCGTCACATCTCAGAATGACGTGATCGCTTATCTTATTAGCCGCTTGAACGGCCTGCTTGAACGAATCTATACCTAAAACAACCTTCATCGGTAGATCTACTTCTGGCAACTTTGGTTCCTTCCTGATAGCATTCGGATCTATTAGCGCAACCGAATACGTCATGTTCTTGTTCTTCAACTTGATCCTTGAATCTTCGACAATTAGCTCGACGGACTCTTTGTCCTTGAATCCCTTAGCCATCTCATACAGCCTAAAAACATCAATTCCAGCAACCAACCCTTCTTCAGGAGCGGAATAAACGTCCATTGCAGTTCTATCGATAGTTGCGTGAATCATAGCAACGTTAGCAGGATCTACAGCAATCACTTTCAAGCCGTCGCTCGTAAACCTTAACTTGGCTTCAGATACTGCTATCGCTCCGATTCCCTTCAAAAACGTCTTGATATGCTCCGCCTTACAAATTACTTCGGCTTTCAAACATAACACCTCCTAAATTTTAAACAAAAAAATAAAAATGAAGCATAACTCTTAACGCACCTCCAAGAACATCTCCATGGGCTTAAGCCAGCTTATTGGAATAGCGTAAGCTGGACTTTTGAGTTTGTCATTTATGAATGCTTTGGCAATCTTCTCTGCATGGATCCATCCGAGTAAAGCAACCTGTGTGACTTGAGGATTCACACCAGCAAAGACAACAATGAAATCCCGATCCGGCTTCTGATCGAATTGAGCTTTGTTGTAGAAAAGCTTGAGCATCTCATCCGGCTCAAGCAGGTTCTTAATTGTCTGCGTCTTAACTTCTACGACCTTATCAATCCCCATAATACTGACAACGAAATCATCCTGCCCGTTGAGCTTGGAATAGTCGTTCCTGAACGGAGTATGTTTAACTGCGATTCCATTCTCAAGGCAGAATCTGAAAAATGCCAGCTCTCCGATCTTTCCAAGCATGTGCTTGACTAAACCTCCATTTCCAAATCTTGGTCGGAATCCTTGCTTAAATGAGTCAAAGACCGTGATATAGGCGTAATAAGCAGCATCTTGCACGAATTTAGCATCAAGTGGGATTGAGACGGGCTTGATCATAGCAAATCAACCTCACAATCGAAAAGATTGTATCTCACACGCAAATTGTGAGCAATCAGCCCTTGAGATTTTAGAATTCCATACAGATTGCTTAGTCTGTAGAGATCAGCTTTCAGGTGCTCTTCAACCGCAACCCAGTTACCCTCTTCAACGAGCTCTGGAATCTTGGATCCATCACAGTCGTCATAATTAATCCCTAAAGCTGAGCAAACATCCTTCATTTTCACATGCTTGTTCGTATTGAGCCAGTATCTGCTTATTACATGCATTAGATCAACTCTCGGAAGCTCTCTAAGAAGTCCGGCCAAACTTCGAACACTTTTCACTCTAAGAATCTGCTTTATAGCAGGATCTCCAAACTTTGGATATCTCTGATATAAGATCGCACCTCTCGCCGAGATGAAGCCTAAATCGAAGCCGATGTTATATCCAACGAGTAAGAGAGTTTGACCATCATCTCTATGGAACCGTATTAGATTCTGTATGATATCGCCAAACTCAAGCAGAGCTTCAAGCTCTTTCTCCTCGCTGTGCTTTCCATCATCTCCTTCAGCAAGCCAAATCTTAGTATCTGTGACTATTTCATTTTCATCTTCGAAAATCTCGCTATTTACGTGAATACCAATTGCTGCGATCTTATCTTCCAAGGGCTTTAGCCCTGTAGTTTCAATGTCAAAAAATATTGGATAAAAGCGAACGAATCTCATCGCTTCTCATCCTCCACCCACTTATGGCATCTGCCATTTCCCGAAACTTCTCTTCTCTTGTAAGCACACCAGCTTCGATCTTCAGCATAAGGCACTGGCTTGAAAGCTTTGCAGTTAAAACAACGCTCTAATTGCTGTTGCTTTTGCTTATACTGTTGCTTCTGTCTAAAAATAGAAAATGCACGCATAGGAATCACCTCACGGAGAATACATATTCCCTATGACTTCCCGCTCCTGCTCAAGTCTTCGTCTGTTCTCTTCAGCTAAGCTGAAGTCTCCTTCTGGATTCTTGATCAGAAGTAGTTTTGGATGTCCACCAGTCTGCTGAGTGGTAAGATCACAACCAAACTTGATGTGTGTGAAAACCCTGATAAGATAGTTCTCCATATTACCGGTGCTAACCCCGATTGCTTTTGCAATCTCACGGATATCGTCAACTGTAGCACGATCCGGCAAAGCGTCAAATATTTTCTTCAAATCCTCGAATTTCCACTTCTTGAGAGTCTTGTAGCCTTCTCCAGCTTTCTTATGCTGCAAGATGAATTCGTCGTTTTTCTCATCATAAGCGTATCTTACTCTCTCGTTAATTTCGATCCAGATCAAATTATCTTCAGCTACTTCTTCGAGCGTCTTAAGTTCCGGTTCTTCTCGTTCAATCGGCTTACCAAAAATGAGGTTGTGAATGTCAATCATCGCTTTCTCGATGATTTCGACGGCATCATCGATCCCAATGGCATCGAACTTCGTCCTTGCAAGCTCAAGAGCATCGAATCCTTCTGCTAAGATCTTAACCCTTCTCGAAATTTGACTAATCACCCTCATCACCTGCCAAAAGAGAATCTGATTCTGCCTTCTTGAACTTCTTAACCCAACTGTCAAAGTGAATCACTCTATTGGAAAACCACAGTTCCGCAAGCTCCCGAATTAGAGCACGGATATCTATATTTTCTGGGAGATAAACATCAACCGGACTTCCATCGGTATAGTGGAATACTATTCTGTTTGGCGGTGCTGGATAAACCTCCCTTATATGGTTCGTAACTATTAGCCTTGATTCAACAATGAGTATAGCCATTTAGATGTCACCCCTCTAATAGTTCGTCTAAAACAGCATTCAAGAACTCCTTCACGTCGAAAATTAGCTTCGTTCCCTCATATTGTATTATTAAGCAATTTCCAGTTAGCTCTCCAGTTTTTTCGATGCTTATGTTAACTGTTGTTGGATCTGTAATATCGTTGTCGTCTTCTACCTGTAAATATCCCACAATATCCTTACCCATCGCAAAACACCTCACTCAAAATCGTCGAGCTTAGAATCGAGAGGAACTATGACAACCTTGAAACCCTGCTTCAATGCGAAACCGTTGAGTTCTTCTTCCTCTGACTTTATGGTAACCTTAATCTCGATATCTGGATTATCAGCGAGTTCGCCCTCAAGAACGATCTTGTTGATGTCTGTATCGCCCTTGCTTTTCAATGTCTTCTCTGATCTCGTTATTTCCTTAACCTTACACTCAAACTCCAACTTTTCAGGCATGGCAAGCTCACCTCCAAAATAAAAAATTAAGAAACGTCAGAAATGGCACTTAGCATTTTTAGAAGTCTATAGGATTCTACAATTTCAATTACATCTGAGATCGGGATAAGTCCATCGTTATTAGCCCTATCTCTAAGCATTTTTAGAAGCAAGACATCTGTTGTTATGAATGTCAGATATACAGGATCATATTTTTTAGCAAGGCTGATATCAAGAGTGTCATACAAAACATTGTCATTTATATAAATGTATTCAGTTTCCATATCTGCATTATTTAAGAATGCTATAATTTCCTGTGCCTTAGCATCAAGCTCGTAAACGTGATAATCTTCAATGGAGCTGCCGTTGAATAGTGCGTTTATATGTGGTTCGATAAGTTTCCAGATATTTCTACTTATTACCCTATCCAAGACAATTCCATACTCTTTAAGCATTTTTTCCTTCTTCCCAGCTTCATATTTCTCCATTGCAATCTGCAAAGCTGTGGCAGGATCGTTGGGATTAGCTCTTGCAGCCGCTTCTAACTCTTCAGGTGTAGCTTTGCTGAGATCGCCGTCATACTTTTCCAGCAACCTGTAATAATCTAACCAACCCACCAAAATCACCTCCTTAATAAGAGAGATTTCAGCTCGTTCAGATCGTAGCTGTTCGGAACTTCCAAGTCCAAGATCCCTGCCTCGTTGATGTCGATGTTCTTGAGCTGATCAAGGGTTATTGGCTTCCTACCGCCAAGCACAGCCTTCTTGCCGATTATCGTAATCTTGAGCTGTCCGTTCCCCGGTTCGATTACAATCTTTCCCGTCCTCATCTCTCCAACACCTCCGCATCACAGTTGTTGGCGTCGATGATTTCGTCGTCATAACAGCCCAATTCTTCAAGTCTTCTGCGAACAGCGTCTTTTACGAACTCTGCAATTGAAGAATAGTCTGGATGTTGCTTAATCGCTTGTCTAATCTTTTGTATTAGTGTTTTTGGTAGACTGATACTAACGTGATTTCGTGTATCCATGCGTGATATTTGATTTAAAAATATATAAGCTTTACGCATTGATGCACGACAAATCCGTGAATAATTTTAAATTACTAATACATTATATATCATGTATATGGCAAGCAAGAAAACGGGATATACGAATATATCAATCCCAAATGAGTTGGCAGATGAGATAAGAAAAGTCGTTGAATCACGAAAGTATGGTTATTCATCGATTTCTGAATTTGTAAAAGAGGCTATCAGATCGCATCTTCTCCAGATTAAAAAAATAGGAGTGGAAGGCTAAGTTGGAGGTGGTAAGTTGAAATTTCTAATGTTTTTTAACAAAGTTTCGGATTTAGGAAATCTGCCTGAGGGTATGAAATTAGAGGGATATTACGTGGCTTTAGGGTGCAAACAACCTAAAGCGTTTGCTATTGTTTCCATAGAAAAAAATGTAGATGATTCAGAATTATCTGCTATATTTGATTCAGCAGTTGAAATTATACCAATAGTCAATTATGAATCTTATCAGAAAAATGGAACTATTTCGGTTCAATATAGTAAATTTTAAAATTAAAATTTTTAGGTGAAATAACGTGAGTAAAGCCGCATTAGATCCAAAAACTAAAAGAAAATCTGAACAATTAAACATAAGCGTGTCGCCATATATCAAAGAACAACTTGAAGAGCTTGTGAAAGTGGGATACTTTTCTAATGTTTTAGATGCTGTTCGTTGGGCAATTGCAAAAATGCTTGCAGAGTTTGAAGCTCAGGGTAAGCTAAAACCCAAGAAGCCACCAGAAAAAGCAGAAGAGAGGATTAAGAACGCTATTCACGTTTCTCAGAAGGAGGTAGATGTTGATTAAGGTGTAGGGGGTGATGAACTGAGTAAAAAAATACCTAAGAGGATAGAAGTTAGGATTCCGACAGATGATGAAGGGCGAATAAAGTATAAATGCCCACTTTGCAAACGAGAATTTTGGGATAAACCTGAGATTCTATTAGAGGATTTAAAAACGACATGTCCAAACTGTGGAAGGCAGATAAAACCAGAACCACCAAAAGAATATAAAGAAGCTATAAAAAAGTTAGAGAAGGAAGTCTACGAATACGTAAAATCTGAGATCGACAAGATGTTAAAGAACCTCAAGTTATAGGGATTTCATAATTTACATCAAGGGTCGTTTTGCAGGTTCTTGAACCTAAGCCAGGAATTTCTAACTCAAATTCGATGGTGAGTTGAGAGATACAGATTTTCTTTGGTTTCACGATTGCTTTTAGATGTCTAACCTCCATGGTTTTTTTACAATGGTTTTGACTTTATAAGGCTGGTGAAACCGTGTTCCTTCCAATTCCGGGTTCAAAGCCCCGGAAGTGGATGAGAGTTGTGATCCATGCACTTGAGAATAGGTGGTTTGACGATTATGGCGAGTTCTACACTTACGTAATCAAGAATGCTGACATAATTGAGATTGTGGATGAAGAAGATCTCGTTCATGATATTATGAAATCTGTCAAGGCCTGGATAGAAGATGGCAATTCTATTGATCAGTTGAGAGAGTTGATTGCGATAGTTTACGGGATTCCAGAGAAGTTTATCGATGAGATTCTCGAGAAGGTCAAAGCTGAACTTGGGTTAGTTGAGGTTCAAGGCATGCTGCTCGATCCAGATTATTAAAGATTATATAAATAAAAGAGGTGAAATAATGAAGAAGAGAACTAGCGTTTGCATTGATCCTGAGCTTCTCGCTAAAGCAAAAAAGAATAAGCTTAATCTTTCCCAATTACTCGAAAAAGCTATCAAAGAAGCGTTAAAAGAGGTAGATTCAAGGGGTAATAGGGATTTAGGGTCCCGTCCCGAAGGGGTTCGAGGGTTCAAATCCCTCCCCCCGCACTGTTATTCAGACTCTCATGGTAATTGAAATTATTTAAATACAATCTTGATTAATTAATAGATATAGAATGCGTCTCGAACAAAGATTAGAACTCCATATCGAAGTCGAAATCAGCATCGATGTCATCAAGTTCGGTGTCACTCAGATCCCCAACCATATTAAAATCGCTCAAAAGTGTGCTGAGCCAGATTAGATCGAGCAGACCAAAAGTGACCATGAGTGGAATGAAATAGTAATAATCTTGGTAAAGCATCCTCAGTCTCTCCCTATCTCCAGATTCGTATGCAGTTTTAAACTCGTCGGCTACCTTCCTCAATTCCTCCCTAATCCTCTCTACCCGCTCGAAACCCTCCTTAGTAAGTTCGTAGATCTCCTTCTTGAATATCAAACCCTTGGTTTTCCTGACTATCAGCCCCTTAGCTTCCAAACTATCTATTGCAAATTTGATGTCCTCAATTCTGACGTTCAACTTTTTAGCTATCCTTTTAGGATCGTTTAAGCCTTTGGCAATGGCCAGCAGAACCGCATCCTCAAGATCCATCGTAATGTAGTGTAGTCAGCAGAATTAATAAATTGTCCTCCGAGATAGCTATCCAATGAATATCTTACTCGACACGCTTAGATTTCTAGCATCCACCATTCCGATAATTGCCTTAGCGAGCTATCTGGTTTCGTATTCGATAAACAAGGGAATCATGGAAAAGATCTCGGCAAAGATAGAGCCCATCCTCAGCAAACTAAACTTGGATCAGATTACCGTCGCATCGGTGGCTGTCTGCTTCGTAAGTCCCGTCGCTGCCTACTCGATGCTCGCTCAGGCTCTGAAGGAGAAAAAGATCGACGAGAAGGAGGTTATAGCAGCATCGTTCCTCAGCTCATTTCCAGCCACTTTTAGCCACATATATTCGTTCTTTATCCCCTTCGTCATACCCATCTTGGGATGGGCTGGTGTCATCTATACTGCTCTAAGATTGCTCGTTGCAATGGTCAAGTCCGCTATAGGATTCGCCTTGGCTTTGAAGTGGAGGGATCGGAGAGAAGTCGTGAAGCGGAAAATCGAACACAGAAGAGTGGATCCTCTCAAATCTACGTGGGAAAATTTGAAGAGAGTGATTCCAATAATGGCCGCAACGTATTTTATCGTAAGCATACTCTCCGCCTACGGCATCTTCGATAATTTTAAGGAGATCTTCGGATTTCTACCTCTCGATCCAAACGTTATAACCATCTCAGCTGTAGAATTCGTCAACGTTAGAGCAGCAGTCGTGTTGGCGGCTGGGATGTTCGAAAGAGGAATTTTAAGCCCGAAATGGGTTGTCGTTGGGTTGATATTGGGAAACGTGATAACGTTCTCCACGAGGTTCGTTAAACATTCTCTACCTCTGCACATCTCTCTCTTCGGAAGGCTCGGCGTTAAGATCGTTGTGCTGAATGCGATCGTGACTTTGATCTTAGATGTGATCTTAATAGCGGTGCTGATTGTGTTAGCATGAAATTTATATCTTGAGTGTTCAACGATAACTTATGAGTGACAGAACGGTCATGGCCATCGGAATAGTCGTTGGCTTTCTATTCGGCTTCAACGGAATTGCAATGCTTTTCAATCTGCTCTCACATACACTAACGGAAGCTCAAGCCCAACTTTCCCAGATCAGCACCGTTTCAACGCTCGTCCTCTTTCTGATAGTCGTGGGGATAATAATCAAGGTTAGGGTTCTGTCGTCGCTGATAGTTGGAGCAGTAATCGGAGCGATCCTCAACGTTCTGCTTGAGATGAACGGGATTCACGTGATGAATCTAATATACTCGGCAATACTCGAATTTCTAAAGATTCATTAAAATTTTCTTAACCTTGCTCGCTTCCAACTGGCCGGGAGCAACGGATTTGCTCACCGTGCAGTAGATGAACGGCGAACCCAAGAATAAAGCCATCACCCTTGTCCAAGCGAACTTTTCCCCCATCAGAAACGCCACCAAGTTGTCGTATTCACACAACAACCTTACGATCGTGAGAACATCCTTCTTATCCTTACCCATTGTCGCGATCTTGAATATGTCGCCCCTCTTAGCTTCCACGAGATCTTTAAGGTATTCATAACTTGGCGTCTCTTTGAAGTTGTGGTATGATTCGATTATCTTGCACCTCATAACTTTGAACCACTCATCTGGAACATCGTTTTCCAAATCGACGTAATCGGCATAGACAGAATACTTCGCCAAAGTCTTCAACCTTCGATCCTCATCTCCAGAATACTTCCCACCTTCCCTTTTCCTTCGAATCGTTACTATTATAGGCTTTCCTATGCCTTTAAGCTTGTTCTCATCGGGAAACGTGGAGAATAAGTCAAGCCTAAGCTCTATGATGTCGGCTACGCTCATCGCCGCAACAACATCTGCAAAACTCGAAGCTGAGACGACGATTTTCACGTGATGAAGTTAGAAGGAGTGTTAAAAAATCATTCGAATTCTATCGTCGCCGGAGGTTTTGGCGTGAGATCGTAAACGACCCTCGTAACTTCAGGAATCTCCGAAGTTATCCTCAGAGTTATCTTCCTCAGCTTATCGTAGTCGATCTCAAGCACATCGGCCGTCATCCCATCTCTCGAATCAACAGCTCTGATCGCAATTATGTAGCCGTAAACTCTTACATCTCCCTTAACCCCAGTTGCCTTACCTACTAGCGCAGCAAAAGCTTGCCACTTCTTATAATCTTTCAGCTCCTCTTCAACGATCTTCGTAGCTTTTCTAACGATCTCGACTTTCTCCGGAGTTACCTCACCGACTATTCTTACAGCCAAGCCCGGCCCGGGAAATGGCATTCTCTCGCATATCTCCTCCGGCAAGCCGAGATATCTGGCAACTTCCCTGACCTCATCCTTATAAAGTTCCCTAAGAGGTTCGATCACATCTTTGAACTTATACTTCGTTGGGAACCCCCCAACGTTGTGATGACTCTTAATTCCTCCTTGGCTTTCGATTATATCTGGATATATGGTTCCCTGAATAAGGTATTCTGCCCCACGCTCTTCGGCAACCTTCTCGAATATCCTGACGAAGAGCTCTCCTATTATCTTTCTCTTCTGCTCTGGATCCACAACACCTTTCAGAGCTTTGAAGAACTCCTCTCTCGCATCTATGAAGACCAAACCCATGTGTCCAAAGATCTCCTTGATTCTCTCTGGCTCTCCTTCTCTCATCAAGCCAGTGTCAACGAAAACAGGGATGAGTCTGTCCCCTATCGCTTTGTAGGCCAGAACAGCACAAACAGAGCTGTCTACACCACCCGATAGAGCTATTATGGCTTTTCCATCTTTAACTTTCTCCCTAATCTCCTCTATCGCCTTCTGAACGAACTCCTCAACGTTAACCATGTTTTAGGGTTGCCAAGATGGTAATAAATGATTTTGCCATCGGTGTAGTGTTGAGCTAGATACTTCTCTTTCTCAGGATGTATCCCACCGATACTCCAAGAATTACAGAAATTAGTTCGAAACCGGGCGTTTTATTCGACAAACTAAAGGAACTTACGATTTCGTCGAAAGTGTTCTCGTATTCATCGTAAAGTTCCTCCGAAACCGAACATTGTATCATATAGTATCTGCCGTCAGAGACCAACACAACCAGTTTTTGCTTTACTGGAACACCAAACGGTCTTTTATAGATGACTTCGAACCCTCGTTTGTCGTCGATAACTGTATCTCTACAATCTACAACGATCGCAAATTTTTTGAGATTTTTAAGCAACACCTCTCTGATTTCGTCCAAACTACACCGACCAGCTGAAACTATTACCAAAACACACGCTGGCGTTCGTCGATCTTTGAACATCACACAGCTTTCGATTTCTCCAAACGTGAAGTTATAATAGCTTATATTACTTACTTCTGGGAAGATTATATCCCAATCACCGGGATAAGCGATTTTAAATCCCGTTTTATTATCCCGATACAACTTGTAATAGACTCTCGCCTTTTGACTTACGGGTGTATGCATCGTATGAGTGACATCTGTCTTTTTCTCTCCCGTTATATCCGACACATTCACCACAAAAACTTTTTCAAAAGGTAGTTCAAAATATATGGGATAAAAACTACCTTCCTTGAAATACATGAACATTGATCCAGCTATCTTTATTTTGACGCGGCTCTTGTTCATAAGGTATGGGAGCAGATTTCTATTCGATAGTTCATACCTATGAGAGATCACGCACGTTTCATTTGGTTCGATCGTGTTGAATCCCCCGGAACCGTAGCAGAGAACCCAACCACCATCACGATACAACCACAGTCTGTAACCGTAGTCGTTCTCCATAGCCACGGGATTGGGATTTTTAACACTTACATTTATATATACAAATATTCTCTGGTTGTTGTATCTGCTCACCTTTACATCTATATCTTCGATGCTTGGACGTACCGCTCGCATGATCTCGTTCATCTTGAGATGAACAGTTTTAGACGCTTTGAACGGTATAACAACAGATTCGTTATCAATTACCGCACGAACCTCACCCCTAACTAGGAGATCCATATAACCTTTACGTATGAATTTCTCCAAAGGGTCACCTTTAGTAAGAGGAATGTTATAACGAAACGTTACAGATTCGTTAAGATCGATACGTTTGGAAGTGCTCATATTGGACTCCATTTCAAATCCATACCCATTTCTGTCGGAAATCTTAAAGCCGATACCAGTTATAAGGATATTCTTCCGATAATCGTTTTTAATTATAAAAGAACAGTTTAACGTAGATACGTCCTTAAGATCGACACTGGTGTTTACCGTGATGTAACCGGCCCCGCAAGGATAAGTCAAAAGTATGGTTAATATTATAAAGCTGATCATGGTTAAAGTTCTCATACAAGTTGCGTTTGTCATTAAAGATATAATTTTTTCTTTTATAACGCATATGTAGATCTCCCAACGGCATCAACGTTATTAACAATCTTTTTGAGGATTCTTAAGGATATGATCTCAAGTGTCGGAGTGATATTCTTTAAACGCGGATCGAACGTTTATCCTGCATTCATTGTTAGGTGTCCGAATTGCGGGAAGGTAAACGTCCTATTTTACCATTTCAGGGTTTTCAAGCGTGAATTCTGTAAGAGTTTTCACTCGCAGATCCGAGGGTTGTCGAGATTACGAAACGGATCAAGGTAAGATACGGAAATTTTAACGATATAAAAAGCTATAACAAGGTTAAGGAGCGCATAATGGAATCGATTTGAGTGGTGCCACGCTATCGATCATAACAATTACACTTTCCTGCTATATGCTCAACCCAATCCCCGCATCTCACAAGCTCGCAGTCCTTCAGGAGATCCATCTCGCGTTCATAAGCTTCAGCATGATGTTAGCTCCGCCACCTTTCCTCAGCGTTCCGTAGACTGCGAGGAGCATGATTAGAATATATCCCCAAGCTTTAAAAATTCGACAAAACGTTTAATAGCTAGCAAGCATTATAAGCTAATGCCGATGATGATTGGCGCGGGTGCTGAGAAGTGATGAACGACTGACGGTCTGAGCGCAGTTTTTAAATTCTCCTTCACCCATCACCTTAGGGAGATGATGAATTCAGCCTTGGCTGAGATGTGATGAACTCTGGCAGTCTGATCCCAAAATACTTCTAACGATTTCATCGAATTTCATTTCTATCCAAATCCTCCTGACTTCACACGATTCGGGTTTGAATATCGTTCCGTTCTTGTTAAAAGCACTACCGGCACATCCGCCTCCGCAGTAGTTCTTCCAATGGCAGTTGGCGCACTCCGGGATCCTCTCGATCCTTTGAAAGACCTCCAACTGGACATCCTTAAGTTTGTTCAGGATTTTGGACAGTCCGTCTTCGTATGCGTTTCCGAGTATGTAGCCTGAATGAAAACACTGACACGGATAAACGTTTCCCTTCGGATCTATCCTCGGCAGAGAGCCTATGGAGCATTTGAACGGTCTCCTTCTGTTTATATCTATCGAGAAGCAGTCCGCTAAAAGATCGAGTTCGTTCGATCTGCTCTCCACGATCTTCCAGAACCATAATCTCTCCTCAGTGGAGAGAGCGAGCTTTTCCCAGTTCTCCTTCGCCCTTCCGGCATATGCGAGTGGAGGGAATTGAATCACGGGTATCTCATTTTTCACAGCGAAATCGATGATATCCGGAACTTCATGTAGGTTCGGCTTCATCGGCGTAAAGGACAAAAGAACGTCGCAGTCGTATCGCAAAAGAGCTTGAAGTCCCCTCATAGCAAGCTTAAAGCTACCCTTCCCCCTTATGAGGTCGTGGGTCTCCTCGTTCAACCGTCCAAGCTGATCTGAACCTTCACGGGCATCTCCGATAGTCGTTTCGCCGTATCTTCTTTTATTCTGGTGCCGTTCGTCCCGATAACCACGAGCAAGTCGAGTGAGAGGGCGTATTCTAAGATATCCATCCAGTCCTTCCTTACCAGCGGTTCTCCACCACCTACTGCCACGGAATTTCCGCCAAATCTCTTCACTTCATCGAGCAAATAGCAAATTTGCTCGAACTCCGGCTCGAAACCTTGTCCAGCAGATAGGTAGCAGTGAACGCACGACAGGTTGCATTTCTTGGTGACTTCGATTGCAACACCTCTGAACTCGTTGAGCTCGATTTTTCTCGAAGATTTAAAAAATCCAAGCTTTTCGAGCGATTCGAGAAAGGAGAGAACGATTTCGTAGGCATCTATTCCATACCTCTTGGATATTATCTCCGAGATTTTCTCAACCGTCTTTTTTCCATCGCATAGCTCGATTATTTCGAGCCCATCTCGATTGACAACAGTCCACGTAGGCACATCTGGATCGAGGATTAGGAAGTAACCCTCCCCGATATCCCTTACGTGCAGATCGCTGAGATTTGGCCTCATAAAAATTTAAAAGTAAGATTCCCTCAGTCTATCGAGAGCTAAGAGAAATTCTGGGGCTGGAATTCCAACGAGAGGAATTCTTGGCGGTATTATTACTCCGGGGATTTCGCCCCACGGTGGATTTACTATTATGCCGGGTAAAGGTTTAAGAACGATCCTACGATCCATGGATTTAGATTCAATTATTTCGGGAGCGAATGTCAGGATTTCGGGAGAAAACGTCGATCCTTTCAATCGAATCCTCTGGGCAAAAACGGGCTTTTCGAAGACATAGGGAACGAAAACACAACCCGTGGATCCTCTGAATCTGATACCCCTCTCCTCGAGAGCTCCAAAAATAGCGTTGCTCAACTCCATCATCAGCTTTTTGTTCGAAACTATCTGTTTCGCGATATCTCCTTCTCTAATCTCTTCATCCTTAATTCTGAGGCTTTCGAGGATACGCAGATGGTTGGGATCGGGTATTCCGCACTCGGGCAGACATCTGATCTTGACGATCTTCTCTTCGATCCCGCTCCTCTCAATTAGTTCGAGCATACTTTCGATAGCCTTAACCTGAATCTCGTCCATCTCCTTCCTAACGGCTCTAAATACTCGTGGAACGAAAACGAACGTTTCGTTATCCTTCAGCTTAACACCATATTCCTTTAAGAGGTTGTCGATCTTTTCGCTCAGCACTCTCATGAGCTTTTCATCCTTGGCAATTATCCCCTTCAACTTCTCGGTTTCTTCAACGAGCCACTCCATTTTTGCATTTTGACTTCCATTATATATAAGAATTCCTGTATTTATAAATTACAAATAAATATTATTGATCGATCGAATGTCATCATCATAGACCTTCTAAATTAAAAATGTAAGATCGGTTTTCGCCAATCGATCGTTTGAGACGACCGAACCTTTACGAGTTTTTGGGAAGAGGAAGATCGAAAAGATAAGATTATAGAAACAAGTCGTGCGCCGAAAGTTTTGCGTTTTCAGGATTCATTGAAGTATCTCCAAAGGTGGGAACTCTTCGGCTGAAGTATCAGGATATTAATACATCATTATCCATTCGGAGTTAGATTGCTTGAGAGACTAAAAGCTGGGGATGGTATGAGATTCTGAATCTATATATTCCCAATGACCAATACCATCATCAATGTTCAAGAGTGCTGAAGATGCGTCGACAGCCGGAATTTTGGCTCTATTACTTGAAGTTTCTGGAACGCCAAAAGCTGGAAACGTCGATAGGGAGCACAACTTCCCAGATCTGAGGTTCGAGCACTTCCTAGCATCAGCTTCTGCAGTATATCCGATATTTCTCAAGACCGCAAAGGGTGAAGACTCGATAGGAAGACTCGTGCTGGATGCTGTTGAAAGATCCATGGAGTGGCATAGAGCTCAAAACGTTCACTTCGGCTGTTTCATGCTTCTGATTCCACTCATAAGGTGTTGGCAAGCGGAGGATATTGGAAAAGCTGCCACAGAATCGCTAAAGAAAACGGGTGTGGAGGATTCCTTAGCGGTTCTTAAAGCTTTCAGATTGAGCGGAGCGAGGGTTATGGATGCAGAAGAACTCAGCCTGAAGGAGGAGGAAACCGAACTCAGGCTCGTTGAGGAGAATTTAAACCTATATGAATGGTTGCTTTACTCCCCAAAGGAGAATATCGTTGCAATGGAGCTTCTGCAAGGCTATCCGAGGAGCTTGAGAGGAAAAGATATTCTTTTAGATTTCTTCACCGAGCACGAGGACGTGAACTTGGCTATCGTCTATACCTACCACTATCTGCTCTCCGAGCACTTGGATCCTCTCGTAATCGCAAAGCATGGGATTGAGGTTGCAGAGAAAGTTAGGGAGAGGACTAAAAAAGTTTTAAACGAGTTTGAAGTCAGTCTTAACGTTGAAATTTTAAGAAATTTCGATGAGGAGTTACTGGCCAAAAACATAAATCCCGGTAGCATTGCGGATCTGACCGCCTCCTCGATATACCTCGCGCTGAGGGAGGGACTGAGGTTTTGAAGCTCTCAGATTTCGGCTTCACCGAAGGCATAAACGAAATCATAGCGGTTACATTCAGCAGAGATGGAAAGATCAATACGGCTCCAATTGGCATAATAGTCGAGGATGCTAACTCCGAGTTTGCAAAAGTTAGACTCTTCTACTCGCACACGAGAGAGAACGTCGTAGCTACCCGAAAACTTTGGGCAAACTTAACTTACGATCCGATCGTCTGGGTAATCTCGACATTCGAGGATTTGGGCGAAGAATGGTTCGAAAGTCTGAATCCTCCGGTAATAATGAACTCTTTGGCTTGGTGCGAGTTCGAATGCGAGAAGGTAAGGGATGGTAATCCGGCTGAGTTCAAACTTACGCTTAAAGATGGTGCGATCTTAAGAAAATGGTTGAGGGCTGTCAATAGAGGGTTCAACGCTCTGATAGAAGCTCTCGTCCATGCAACCCGTTATAGGATAAACAGAAATCCATCACTTCTCAAGAAAATTGAGGAGTGCAGAATCATAGTGGAGAAGTGCGGAAGCAGGAGAGAGAAGGAGGCTTTCAAAATCTTGCTAAACCACATCAGATAAGCTTATCTATCGTAGGTTCAACCTAACTTCATGAGATTTGCGATAATCTCAGACACACACGACAACATTCCAGCCATAAGAGACCTCATAGAAAGGCTAAAAGCTGAGAAAATCGAGTTCGTCGTTCACGCTGGCGATATTGTTTCGCCTTTTGCTATAAAGGAGTTCAAAGCCTTAAACGTTAAGATCTACTTTGCTTTCGGTAACAACGACGGTGAGAGAAGACTGCTGACGAAGATAGCGGAGGATAACGGCTGGGAGATCGGAGATGTCGTGATATTTCCGATGAACGATGGCAAGGGGGTGGTTTACCACGGAACGGATAGGAGAATAGTCGAAGTTCTAAGGAATTCGAATTACAAGCTCATAGTGCTCGGTCATACCCATGAACCCTTAATAGAGAAGCTCGAAGACAAGTTCGTGGTGAATCCTGGAGAGGTCTGCGGATATCTGACGGGCAACAGGACGTATGCGATTTTCGAGGACGGAGATGTAAGCATAGTTGAGTTTTGATAAATATGAAAAAACTTATAACAGAAATGTAGAGTGGGATTGAGATGGACATGCTCAGACTGGTAAACTTAGGAGTCGAAGTTGATGGCAGGAAAATACTCGAAAACGTAAATCTCTATGTTCAGAAGGGACAGACATTTGTTCTTTTCGGCCCGAACGGTTCAGGAAAATCGTCTTTGCTCATGACTATCGTAGGAAACCCCAAATATAAAGTATTCGATGGAAGAATTATATTTAAAGGCGAGGATATAACCGAGCTACCGACGGATGAGAGAGTAAAGAGGGGAATGGGAATAGCGTTCCAAAATCCGCCCAAAATCGGAGGGGTCAAGCTTATAGATGTTCTCAAGCACTGCGCAAAACTCGGCAAGACGGAAGACAAGATAGAAGAATACGCAAAGCTTTTGGGAATGGAAGACTTCTTGCATAGGGAGCTGAACGTTGGATTCAGCGGTGGAGAAGTTAAGAGATCGGAGCTTCTACAACTCATGCTCCTGAATCCGGATTTCGTTATGCTCGATGAGCCGGACAGCGGTGTAGATCTGGAAAACATAGCGATAATCGGCAAGGCGATAAGGATGCTTTTGGAGAGGGACAAACCGATGGATGAGAGGAGCAAGGCTGGAATAATAATCACCCACACAGGGCATATCCTAAACTATGTCGATGCTGATTATGGAGTGATTCTTTACAAGGGCAGAGTTGTCTGTATGGGGAACCCGTTTGATCTGCTTAAGGATATCAGCGAATTCGGATACGAGGGGTGTGTTAAGAGATGTCTGAGGAGATTTTGAAGGATCGATTGGAGAGCGTAGGAATCGAGATGAATCCGAAAAAGAGATCCGGTAGCTTCCTTCTGCTCGATCAGGAAGTCAAGAACGTTGCGAAGTTCATGGAAGGACTTGAAATACTACCGATAAAGAGGGCTTTGGAAAAATACGACTGGCTCGAAGATTACATGTGGAAGGCCGTTAAGGTGAAAGACGAATACACCAAAGAGGTGGAAGAAGATTTCAACGGATACTTCATAAGGGCTTTACCTAATGCTAAGGTTGAGATCCCAGTCGAAGCTTGCCTGTATCTGAGCAGGGTTAAGAAGCAGAAGGTTCACAACATCGTCATCGCAGAAGAAGGGTCAGAGATAAACATAATATCGGGTTGCACATCCCACCCAAAAGCGATGGGAATGCACATTGGAGTTTCCGAATTTTACGTCAAAAAGAATGCTAAGTTAACTTTTACGATGATCCATAGCTGGAGCGAGGATATAGAAGTCAGGCCGAGGAGCGGAGTGATAGTGGAGGAAAACGGAGCGTTTATAAGCAACTATGTCTTACTAGCTCCAGCCAAATTAGTTCAGATGTATCCCACCGCATACCTCAAGAGGAACGCTACTGCAGTCTTTAGCAGTATAGTCGTCGCATTTAAGAATGCAACGATAGACATGGGCAACAGGGCTATTTTGATGGAAAAGGGTAGCAGTGCTGAAATCATTTCGAGAACGATAAGCAAGGGGGGTAGGGTTATAGCGAGGGGGCACATCGTTGCGGAATCTCCCGAAGTCAAAGGCCATTTGGAGTGTAGAGGTTTGATTTTGAACGAAGGAGAGATTTTGGCAATTCCTGAGCTTGAAGCAAAATGTCCAAACGTCGATTTGAGCCATGAGGCGGCGATAGGCAAGATAGCCGAGGAGGAGATATTCTACCTCATGTCGAGGGGAATGACGCAGGATGAGGCCACGGCCACCATCATAAGAGGATTCATGGAGATCGACATAAAGGGGATTCCTCCGGCGTTGAAGAGGGAAATAGATAAAGCTATCGAGTTGGCCGAGAAGGAGCTACTGTAATATATCCTCTCACACCAATTTTTGTGAATGATCGTAAGAGGCAAATCGCACAGCGACGAGGAGATAGCTGAAGTTCTGCATCCACTCGTTAGAGAGTGGTTCTTTCAAAAGTTCAAAACCTTCACACCTCCTCAAAGGTATTCGATAGTTCCGGCAGTAGAAGGTAGAAACGTTCTCGTCACATCTCCAACCGGAAGCGGGAAGACTTTAGCTGGTTTTCTACCCGTTATAAGCATGCTCGTCGATTTGGCTGAAAAGGGGAAGCTTGAAGATAGAGTTTATGCCATTTACGTTTCCCCCCTCAGAGCTTTAAACAACGACATAAGGAGGAATTTGGAGGAACCACTGAGGGAAATATATAAGCTCGCAGATAAGAAAGGGATCAAACTACAAGAGATAAGAATAGCGGTAAGGACTGGAGATACTCCGCAGGATGAAAGGCAGAGACAGCTCAGAAAGCCCCCTCACATCCTCATAACTACTCCAGAAACACTCGCAATAGTCTTGGCCAGTCCCAAATTTTCCCAGTTCCTCACAAACGTCCGATACCTGATCGTAGATGAAATACATGCAATGGCTGAAAACAAGCGAGGAACACATCTGACGCTTTCGATGGAAAGACTTGAGAGGTTACAAGAGGGAAAGATGGTTAGGATAGGTCTTTCAGCTACGATTCACCCGCTCGATGAGGTTGCGAGGTTTTTGGTTGGCTACGATGATGATGGGAAAGAGAGAGACTGCATAGTTGCAGATGTTACGTTCGAAAAGAAAATGGATATTAAAGTGATCTCACCGATAGACGACTTCTTTTCCGCCTCTGCCGACGAGATATCGCAAAAGCTTTACAGTTTGCTTGCGGAACTGGTTAAATCCTCAAGAACGTGCCTCATATTCACGAATACGAGAAGTGCAACTGAGAGGGTTGTGTATCATTTAAAGAAGCTCCTGCCGGATTATCCGATAAAAGCTCATCATTCGTCGCTTTCGAGAGAAGTAAGGCTTGAGGTTGAAGAAGAGCTGAAAGCTGGGAAGCTCAAAGCAGTAGTTAGTTCTACGAGCTTGGAACTCGGTATAGACATTGGATACATCGATCTTGTAGTTCTTCTTGGCTCACCCAAGAGCATAAATCGAGCTTTGCAAAGGATAGGCAGGAGTGGGCATAGGTTGCATGAGATCAGCAGGGGAAGGATAGTCGTAGTCGATCAGGATGATCTTGTGGAGTGCACAGTTTTAGCTAAAGAGGCAATGGAGAGAAGACTGGACAGGATTCACATTCCGAAGAAGCCTTTAGATGTTCTATGCCAACATATAGTTGGAATGGCTATAGAGAAGAAGTGGAAGGTCGATGAAGCGCTCGAACTCATAAGGAGGGCATATCCTTACAGGAATCTGACGAAGAAAGAGCTGATAGACGTTTTGAAGTATCTATCTGGTAAGTATTCAGAGCTTGAGAAGGAGAAGGTTTACGGCAAGATCTGGTTTGACGAAGAGGCTGAGGAGTTCGGAAGGCGAACTAAGCTTTTGAGGCCGATATACTATCTAAACGTTGGAACTATTCCGGATGAGGTTGCCATAACTGTCATAACGAAGGATGGAAGGTTCATCGGAAAGGTTGAGGAGGAATTCGCCGAAAGGTTGGTTAAAGGGGATATATTCGTTTTAGCCGGAAAAACATTCAGATTTTTGGGTTCGAAGGGTATGAGCATAATCGTCGAGGAGGTTGAGGGCGAGAAGCCGACTGTTCCGAGTTGGTTTTCGGAACAACTCCCCCTAAGCTACGATTTGGCTTTGAGGATTCAGAAGTTCAGAGCTACGATGGATGAGTTGCTCGACAGGTTGCTGAAAGAGGAGATAGAAGAGGGTAAGATCATCGAATTTCTAAGAAGGGAATATAAGATTGAGGAGAACTCAGCAAAAGCTATCTTCAGATACTTTCTTGAGCAAAAACTCTTCAGCGAGATCCCTACGGACAATAAGCTCGTAATCGAAGAGTTTGAAGAGGATGGAATGTTCTATTATGCATTCCACACGTTGATAGGAAGACGGGCGAATGAAGCGGTTTCGAGAGTTTTTGCTTACAGAATTGGAAAGGCGAAGGGTTGCAACGTTCAGATCGCAGTAACGGATAATGGATTTTTGCTTAAGTTGCCAAAGAAGCTTGAAATACATGAGATACTCGATCTCTTCGACATCAGAGATTTCAAGGAACACTTGAAGCTATCCCTAGACAAGACCGAGCTTTTGAGAAGGAGGTTCAGGCATGTGGCCGTTAGATCTTTCATGATCCTAAGAAACTATCTTGGCAGAGAGAAGAGCGTCTGGAAACAACAGATGAGCGCAGATGCTCTGCTCAAACTTTTGAAGAAACACTTCCCCGACTTTCCTGTGCTCAGAGAAACGTATAGGGAGATTATGGAGGATTCCATGGACATAGAGAACGCCTTGGATTTTCTTAAAAGGATTGTGAAAGATATTGAGGTAAAAATAGTGCATCTGCCTCATCCGAGCCCGTTCGCGTTGAACATGTATTTGGTCGGGGAGGAAGATGTCGTTCTGATGGAAGATAGGAGAAAAGTGCTCAAGATTTTGCATGAGATGATCCTGAGAAACATCGAAGGCAAATTCACTTAGCCCAAAACGGATTCTGCTTTCTCTTTATCTCCAAAAACTCCTTAAATGCCTCTTTGGCATTCTCGCTAAGAGTGTCCATGAGCTCCCTCTCCAAAATCCTCGCGTGGTTTTCTGATATATCCACGTAAAGGATCTCATCTCCCTCAAGCTGACGCCCTATCGTGACTCCATCTATGGCCACTGCGAGTTCATCTCCTTCCTTCGCAACGCTGACGTTCTTTCCCTCCTTCTGCATGCTTCTTATAACTCCAACCGGAGTTCCATCCGGCTTGATTAGCTTCAGATCCTTCTTTATCTCTCCAGCCAAAACTCTGACACCGATTATCGCAGGCTTGCTTCTTCTGAATATGAACTCCTTCAACAACTTTATCTTTCCCGGCTTAATCAGCGCCTCGATCCTTTGCTTCTCTCTAAGCTGTCTAATTTCATCTCTCCACTTCACGTAGTTGTCAACGAGGGAGTATATAACCTGATCCTGAAATATCTTAACGTCGAACTTTTTCGCCTCTTCCTCAACACCCGGCAAAAGCTTAACGTTGAAGGCCAAAACGACCCTGTTAACCTCATCCTTATTTGCGGAAGCTTCAACGACATCCCTCTTATCCACATCTCCCACTTCAGCCTTCTTTATTGGAATTCCAGCGCTTTTAAGCTCGTTTATTAGTGCTTCGAGTGAGCCTAGGGTGTCTGTCTTCAGAACCACTCCCTCTTCATCCGTTCTGATTGCGATCTCCTCGTATTCCTTCCTAACCCTCTCTCTGAACTTCTTTATATCCTCATCGCTCTCAACCACTTCGAATTCGCTTCCGGCCAAGACCTTCTCAAGGTTCGGAGCGACTATCTTAACTCCAGCTGCAGCGGTAACCTTATCCACTCTCTTGAATTTGCTTTCAACTCTCATCTCCTTAGCTGGACGGGGTTTCAGAATCCCCCTGACTCTCGTAACGATAACATCATCTATTCCGGCGATGGCAATCTTATCTCCGACTTTCAGTGTTCCATCGTATAGAATTACATCGCAGGTAACACCCAATCCCTTTTCCTCTTTGACCTCCAAAATCGTTCCCTTAGCCTTCCCACCTACGTGCAACCTTAGCTGTTCCTCCAAATACTTCTGAGCCAAGCCAACAAGAACCATCAGCAGTTCTGGTATGCCTTCGCCGGTCACTGCGGAAGTTGGAATTATCGCAACGGTTCTCGTGAAATCCCTTATCCTGTCAAATCTGTCAGCGTTAAACCCATGCTCGTAGAGCTTTCCTATGAGCTCATATATTCTGTTCTCTAAATTCCTTTTCGCGTATTCATCCTGCTGAGCCCAGCTCTTCAAAAACGGTGCATCTTCGATGCTCTGCCATCCCGGAATCTTATCTATCTTGTTCGCAGCAACTACGAAAGGCGTTTTGAACGTCTTGAGGATCGAGACGGCCTCTTCAGTCTGAGGTTTGAACCCTTCGTTGATGTCAACGACGAGAATAGCCAAATCAGCTAAAGCCCCTCCTCTCTTCCTCAAATTAGTAAAGGCCCTGTGCCCGGGAGTATCTATGAAGAGTAAACCGGGAATCGTAACCTTAAACTTCTTCAAATAATCTTTACAAATCTTTTTTATAATATCAATTGGTATTTCCGTAGCTCCAATATGCTGAGTAATACCGCCCGCTTCTTTAGCCGTTACTCTCGTTCTCCTTATACGATCGAGTAGTGTTGTGTTGTGAACGATTATTCCATTTGCTACGAAGTTGTGCGTTGGAGTGGTTAGATCGTAGACGTAGCCGTCGTAATCGATCACCTCAACTCTTTCAACTTCAACAAACGCAACGTTGTCGATCAGATTTCTGACGTATTCAATCTGACGCAAATCGAACTCTTCGTTCTTCCAAACTTTGAGTGCTTCCCTACCTAAATCGGTCAGTTTGCCGTCTTCATCAATCAGGCCGTCGTCTTTGAAAGCTCTGATGTAGTTGGCGTCTTTAATCTTACCCTCCAAGACCGCTATCTTTCTATCCAAGTTCTTACAACCCTTTGATAAGACTTCCAAGAATTTTTTAACTACTTCGTAGCTGGGCATCTGACAGCTCTCGTATTTGGCGTAGAACGGTATGTGTCTGTTCAACTCGCTCTTAGTCAATCCGAACAAAATCCTCAACCTCTTAAGCTCGGACTGCAACGGATAGCGTTCGCTCTTCTTGCTCCTCTTAATGATCATCCTCAGAGATTCCGATTTACGCCTAATAGAGAATCCAATGTATTTAGCATAACTCTCAAGGTTTCTCCTGCCGGAGATCACCAGTAGAGTATATTTACGACTTTTGCCGTTGTATCTCTTGGTGATTTTGTATATTTTGGATAGAATTCCAAACCTCAGCAGAACTAAGGACAATTTCTTGATGAATTCGTGAGATGCACTTGAAACCTCAATCCTAACTGAACGCTCGTTTACCGTTGCGTCGGCATCGAAATATCCCCTGATGAATTCGGCTACAAGCTTTTTCGGTGCTATGAACAGCACCTGAGGAACTGTAATCGTATGCGACTTTCTTCTCTCTGGATAATCAAATACGAGCTTAATAAACCTGAAAAGAGCTTTCTTTGCCTTCTTAAATTCTATTTCATAGGAGGTATGACCCTTAACCCTCACGACCTCAACGCCCAATGTTTCGATGCGCTTAATCCTTTCAAAAATTTCTTCATCGTTGTTTGCAATCTTCGAAACGCTACCATCACCAAACAGAACTCCGGCCAAGTAGAATATAGCTTTCCACTCAGCGTAAGTTCTTGGGAATCTTAAATAGAACTGCGGCTTTCCGCAACGTTGCTTCCTTGAGCAGAACGCAAACTCCTTGATGTGATCGAAGAGGTCAAACTCCTTTACATCTTCAATTCTGAGGATATTTCTCCTAATCTTGTATTCTTTTTGAGAGGGAAGCTTGATACTTTTCAGCCTGTCTTCATCTATCCTGAATATTGCATCTTCGCCGAACTTCGAATAAACGTAGCTCAGAAATCTCTCAAACCTTTCGTTTCCAACTACCTTTTTCGGAACAGCTACGAAATCGCCAACTTTAAGCTCGCAAGCTTTTTTCCAGCCTAAGTTCGTCAAAAACGGATGTTCGGGTGTAACCGTAATGCTATGCCAGTTCTTGAGCTTAACTCTAAGCATATTCCCTTCATGCTTGAGTTTCCAGACGAACTGAGCTTTAAGCAATTTGCTCTTTGCGTCTCTGCTCAATCCCTGAACATTTAAGTTAAGAACCTTAATTTCGCATCCGTTTTCCTTGTGGATAACATTATCGGCGGAGTTGAACAGATCCCTCAAAGTTACCTCCCCGAACTCCGGATGGACGATGGTTTCCTCTGGCGCTAAACACTTACCGTGATCTACATGACCCAAAACGGCAACGATGGGTGTTCGAAGTGGTTTCTGCTCTTCTGACTTCTTTTTCGCCATTGCTACCACCGGAGAAAAGAAGTGAGTGGATGGGTTTAAAAAACTTTATTCGTAAAGCCAACCCTCGTCGATTCTCCTGTATTCGACGATCTCTTCAGGCTTAAAGAAGAGCGAGATCTCCCTTTCTGCAGATTCAAGCGAGTCAGATGCATGGATAACGTTTCTACCGATGTCCATTCCAAAGTCTCCTCTAATCGTTCCCGGCTGAGCTTCCTGCGGATTTGTGGCTCCTACAAGGGTTCTGACAACCTTAACTGCATTCTTTCCTTCCACTACTATCGCAACAACTGGAGCAGAGGTGATGTAGCTGACCAAGCTTTCGAAGAATGGCTTCTCCCTGTGTTCAGCGTAATGCTTCTCAGCCAATTCTTTACTTACGCTGAGCATCTTCATTGCCACGATTTTCAGTCCTTTCCTCTCAAGCCTTGAGATTATCTCGCCGATAAGCCCCCTCTGCACGGCGTCGGGCTTTATCATGACAAATGTCCTCTCCATGGTTGAGCCTCCCAACGGACGTTACTTCGTTCCGCCCTTAACGTAATACTTCGTCCACTTGAGCTTTCTTGGGTTTCTCTTCAGTTCAAGCATATTCTTCTCGCATTTCCTTGAGCAGAAGTATAGGATCTTGCCATCCTTCCTGACAACCATCTTGCCAGTTCCAGGCTCGATCTCGTAACCGCAGAACGAGCAGATCCTCTTCTCCATTCCAACCACCTCACTTCACCATCAGCTTCCTTGCCTCTCTTGCCGTTTCCTTGATCATTAGTATGTCTCCAACCCTTACCGGCCCAAGAACATTTCTCGTAATGATCCTTCCTTTGTTGGGCCCATCTAAAATCTTAACCTTGACCTGAGTGGCTTCGCCGTGCATTCCTGTCCTTCCTATTATCTCGATAACCTGAGCTGGAGCGATGTCCTCCTCTTCAGCCATGATATCACCTCCAAAGAAATAAATATAAAAAGGTTACTTCCTCAACCCGCTGAGCTTCTCTACGATCGCCTTCAGCTCCTTCTTAGCCTCCCCTTCATCTATTATGCATGCCGAAGCAGCTGCAACATCAATTCCAGCAGCTTTACCCAGTTCCTCCTTGCTCTTGACGTAGATGTATGGAATGTTCTTCTCCTCGCAGAGCAAAGGCAGGTGAGCTACGATTTCGGGTGGATCCACATCCATGGCGATGTAAACCAACTTGGCCAAGCCTCTTTCAACGGCTTTTGTCGTTTCGTTCGTTCCTTTCTTTATTTTCCCAGTCTCCCTTGCCTTTTCGAGCAGAGCTAAAGCTTCCTGCTGCAACTCCTCAGGAACCTCAAACCTTACGTATACCATCTACATCACCTCCTTCCCGTTCGTCATCATTCATCGGGCTTTAGCTAAAGGTGCAGTTGAGTATTTATACCTTTTTACCTAACTATCCATGCCCGGCATGGAAGTCGTAGACCTCTTCGCCGGAGCCGGAGGATTCAGCAGAGGGTTCGAGTTGGAAGGATTTAGGGTAGTTGTCGCTGTCGAGAACTTCAAGCCAGTTGCGGAAACTTACAAGACAAACTTTCCCGAAACTGAAGTCATAGTCAAGGATATAAAGCTCGTTACCGGCGAGGAGATCGAAAGGATATGTGGAGATGTGGAGATCTTGATAGGTTCTCCCCCATGCGAGCCCTTCACATCTGCAAACGTGAAGAGATTCCCGAAGCCTGAAGATAGGCTTTACGTCGATAAGAGAGGACAATTGACGTTACACTTCATAAGGCTCGTCAAGGAGCTGAAGCCAAAAATATTCATTATGGAGAACGTTCCAAAGATAATGGATCTCAAAAATGCTTTGACGAGAGAATTCAAGAAGACTGGCTACGATATTCACTTCAACTTGCTGAAGGCTGAAGATTTTGGAAATCCATCCAAGAGGACTAGAGTCTTCATCTCAAATATCAAGATTGAGCCTGAACCGACGAGAAAGAAGAAGATTGTCATAGATGCGATAGGAGATCTGCCAGAGCCAAATGGATCGATACCTAATCACGAAATTCTGCTTAAGATTCCGAAGAGTAAGCTTGAGAAGATCAGGAGATTGAGATGGGGACAAAGCTTGGTGAGGTTTGAAGGAGCCGATAAGATATGCACGAATTTTATGAGATTGCATCCATACAAGTTGGCCCCTACGGTGATGGGCAAGTCGAGGTTCATCCATCCGTTTGAGGATCGCTTTCTAACGGTTAGAGAACATGCGAGACTTATGGGCTTTCCAGACGATCATATCTTCTTGGGCGGGAAGAACGTTCAATATGACATGGTTGGAGAAGCCGTTCCAGTTCCTCTTGCCAGAGCTATAGCGAGGGAGATCAAAAAACTGTTGTAAATTAAGGTTTGTCTGTTAGACAACGTAAATCGCCGGCTTTCCGGGCATCGCGAGCTTTCTCTTCTCCTCAGGCACCTTGCTCTCGTCCAAGATAATCTTCACTCCGAGCTCCCTCTCCAAGAACTCCAAGTTGTTCTCGATGATCTCCCGTTCATTCAATTCGTCCATCACCGTGAACATCTCCCTGTCCTTGAATACCCTCTTTAGGAAGGCTGAGATATCCTTGGCCATTGTCCTAAATTGCTCGTTCTTCATGATCTCCGACATCGCCTGCTTCATGCTTTCAGCCCTCTCGGCGATCTTGAGCACTTCGATCTTCCAATCCTCAGCAAAAGCCACATAGACCTCTTTCGGCTTCTCGACGAACTTCATGACTTCTTTCACGTCCTCCATGAACCTCTTCAAGTAATCCTCCACAGCCTCAGCCTTCTCGTCCACCTTGCACTCATCGAACTCGGGATATCTCTCCAAGCTGATGAAGCTGTCGTGCTTCATGTGCCAGAGCTCCTCACAGATGTGCGGGATGAAAGGAGCAAGAAGCTTGAGCCAGTCGTCCAATATGATGACCAGATTATCTCCCCCTCTCCTCAGATACCATCTAACGTCGTTCATGACTTCGAAGAACGCAGAATTTACGGCCCTCCTCGTCTGTAGTTTTTCCATCGCATCCTTCGTCTCCTTTATCGCTTTCTGGAATCTGCTCATCAGCCATCTATCGAGCTGATCAATCTCCTTGGGTTCTTTCGTGTAGTGCTCCTTAACCAAGTTGAAGAATCTTCTCAGATGCCCAGCCAAAGCCTCTACATCCTTCTTTCTCCAATCCGCATCGCTGTCGTATTCTGAGGCGTGTAGAATGTATAGCCTTGTCACATCTGCTCCATTCTCCGCGACGGCTCTCTTCATCGTTAGCAAAGGCCCTTTACTCTTGCTCATCTTCTTTCCTTCTAAGCTGACGTAACCGTTGACAGCTATCGCCCTAGGCCAGTGCTCCTTCGGAAATATCGCGATGTGGTGGAAGAGGAAGAACAGCAAGTGATTAGCAACTAAATCCTTTCCGCTACTCCTCAAATCGACTGGATACCAGTATAAGAAATCCTTTCTGATCTGTTCGACCGTCTCGACATTCAATCCAGAAGATTGAGCAGCTTTTTCTGCATCTCCAAGGCCAAGAAGAACGTAGTCCAAAAATTCGGGCGTTACGTTCTCAGCTTTAAGCGATCCCTCGTTTATGAACTTCGCAAGGATGTAGTATGCCATGTATATCGTCGAATCTGAAAGACTTTCGATCAGCCATTCCTTGTCCCAAGGAATGCGAGTTCCCAATCCTTTTCTCCTCGCACAAGCCTTGTCCTTCAGCCACTCAATCTTATTTCTGAACTCCTCCTTGTAATAGTCGGGGATTATCGTCATCTCTTCGAGCCAGCTTAAAACCTTCGCTTTCCATTCTGGATTGGAGTAGTTGAGGAACCACTGATCCCTAACCACCTTAACGACGCACTTCGTCCCACACCTGCACACCACGGGTTTCTCGCTGAACTCGTAGAAGATGTCGCCAACGCCTAAATCGATTAGATCCTTCTGCAGAATATCCTTTATCTTCGAAACCTGCATCCCCGCATACTTGCCGGTCGTTTCAAGCAAAACGCCCTTGTGGAACTCCTTCTTATATACTATCTTCGTAGCTTTGTCAAGCAGATCCTTCTCGCTCTGACTCTTGATGCCAAGCTCCTTTGCAACATCAACAGCAGGAACCTCGTAGCTCTCTCCTTCGATTCTGATCAGAACTATCGGTTCAATTTCGATCAACCTTCTGTCGATCCCATATTGCCTAAGGATTTTCTCATCCCTCTTCAGATCCTCCAATGCGATGTAATCGTAGGGAGCATGAGCTGGAACGCTCATCACAACTCCGGTGGCGTTGTCAGTATCGACGAACTCAGCCGGCAAAATGGGAACGACTATTCTTCTCAAAACTTCGAACTTACCAACTTCCCCGTTCAAAGACTTCTTAAAGAGTTCAATGAGCTCTTTGGCAAGTTCTCCCTTAGTTATTTCCTCAACAACCTTCCTAAGCTTCCCATCATCGCTCAATCCTTCGAACCTCTTACCATCCTTCAGCAGATCCACGATCTCGTCTATCAGCATCCCAGCCAGTATAGGATTAACTACGAAGTCCCCAACGAAGTCGTTTGCATCCACTTCTTCAACGATCTCAACCTCCTTCTCTTGATACCTCAGCTTCTCACTTGCTTCCTTGCTCAAGAACCAAAGTTCCCCGTTCACCTTCGCCAAGACATACTTCGTAGGCTTAACCCAGATGTTCGTGACTCCGAAGATCGTCTCCGGCCTGAGCGTGGCGCAGGGGAATACGATCTTTCCGAACTTCTCGTGCCAAGAGTAGAGCTTTATGATCGTGAAATCTACAATCGTTGCTTCCTCTCCCATTAGAAGGTCGTGGTCTTCGACGGGATTCTCATCGTTCGGGCAATACCTCACCGGATGTGAGCCCCTAACGACCAATCCCTTCTCTTTAAGCTTCCAGAACTGCCACTCGATAAACCTCTGATAGGGCGGATCGGTTGTAGTGAACTTCCTCCTCCAGTCTATGGAGTATCCTATGTCCTTCAGAGCACTCTCAGCTTCCTTGGAGAAGTATTCGACGATCTTCTCCGGAGTGGTGAGAGTAAGCAGAACATCCTCCGGCACATCGTGATATTTGGTGTAGACCTCAATTGTTCGGGGATCCCTTTTCGCAATCAGCTCAGCCAAACCTATGATCGGAGTTCCGGTGACGTGGAAGCCCATCGGAAACAGGACGTTGAACCCACACATCCGCTTGAACCTCGCTACGGCATCTCCGATCGTGAAAGTTCTGCAATGTCCAACATGGAGATTACCGTTCAGATAAGGATAGGGGATCGTTATGAAGAACTTGGGTCTATCATCGGGATCAGATTCGAATATCTTAGCTTTATTCCATTCCTCCTGCCACTTCTTTTCGATTACCCTGAGCTCCTGAACGAAATCTTGCATAATTTTTGGCATCACGCTTCGTTTAAAAAGCTTTATCGTTAACGGCAAAAACTAAAAGCTAAAGGTTCAACGAGGAGCATGCCTTATGAAGACCTTAGGGAGTTCATCGAAAGGCTTGAGACTGAAGGTGAATTGGCAAGGATAAAGCACGAAGTCAGCCCGATCTTGGAGATGACAGAAATAACTGATAGAGCCGTGAAGGGTGAGGGAAAGGCTCTGCTCTTCGAGAATCCTAAGGGTTACGATATTCCCGTTTTGATGAACGCTTTTGGAACTGAGAGAAGAATGAAGTTAGCTTTGGAGGTAGAAAGATTTGAAGAGATAGGAGAAAGACTGATTGAGATAACAAAGTTTAAGCCTGAATCGTTCTTCGAAGGGTTGAAGGGTGTTGGAAAGCTCAAGGATATAGTCAGCTTCATGCCTAAAAAGGTCAGGAAAGGAGCTTGCAAAGATGTGATCATGGATAAACCGGATTTGAACAAGTTCCCAATTCTTCAGTGCTGGCCCAAGGATGGTGGGAGATTTATCACCCTGCCCGTCGTAATAACCAAAGATCCAGAGACGGGAGAGCTAAACGCTGGAATGTATAGGATGCAGGTTTTCGATGAAAGAACGACGGGCATGCACTGGCAGATTCACAAGCATGGAGCCTTGCACTTAAAGAAGCTCAAGGAAATGGGAGAAGACAAGCTGGAGGTTGCGGTTGCTATAGGTGTCGATCCGGCCATTCTCTACGCATCAACCGCTCCTCTACCTGAAAATCTCAGCGAGTTCGCGTTTGCGGGCTTCATAAGAAAGGAGAGAGTGAAGATGGTGGAGTGCGAGACCGTGGATTTGCTCGTTCCGGCAAACGCTGAAATAGTGCTTGAAGGATATGTGAAGGTGGACGAGCTCAGAATTGAGGGACCATTTGGAGATCATACCGGCTATTACACACCTCCAGAGCCCTATCCGGTCTTTCACATCACGTGCATAACTCATCGCGAGAATCCGATCTACCATGCAACGGTGGTAGGAAAACCTCCAATGGAGGACGCTTGGCTTGGGAAAGCGACTGAGAGAATATTTCTTCCTCTCATCAGGATGATCCATCCCGAAATCGTGGACATCAATCTGCCGGTTGAAGCTTGCTTCCACAACTTGGCAATAGTGTCGATAAAGAAAAGGTATCCGGGGCACGCGAAGAAGGTTATGTTTGCCTTGTGGAGCATGGGCATGCTCTCCTTAACGAAGATCGTGATAGTCGTGGACGATGACGTGAACGTTCACGATATGAGGGAGGTGATCTGGGCCGTGACGACGAGGTTTGATCCGGCTAAGGATGTAATCATCATTCCGGATTCTCCGATAGATGCTTTGGATCACGCAACCTACAAGCCGAGCTTGGGAGGGAAGCTTGGAATAGATGCAACGAAGAAGTGGAAGGAGGAAGGCTATGAGAGGGAGTGGCCCGAAGCCGTTGAGATGAGTGGAGACGTTAAGAGGAGAATCGATGCGATTTGGGATGACCTTAAGAGGTTGATATTCTGATTTTTCGTTTTGTTGTTTAACTTCTTAGACTCTTCAGCTGATCTCTCAGGCTCTTCTCGGCAGTCCACTCGTCAACGAATCCCATGATACCCCCAACAGCTTCGTCTCCGTTCAAAATGATCGTAGTCGGAAGAATTTCAACGTCGAACTTCTCTGCAAGTTCCGGATTTTTCTCAACATCCACGAACTCGAACTCGATCTCGGGAAACTTGGGCTTCAGTTTCTCAACTATCTTTTTGAAGTATGTGCAGTATGGACACCACCTGCTCACGAACACCAACGCTCTGAGCACGATCCTCGTTTGGCTATCGATAGATAAAGTTTTGTAGGTTTTATGTGAGATAACGGATATGCTACTAACGCTTGAGGAGGGAAAGATCGCGGTTAAGCTCGCGAGGAAGGCGATCGAAACATACTTAGCTGAAAGGAAGGTTATTCAAGACAGATTATCCGGAGTTTTCGAGCAGAAAAGAGGGGTGTTCACAACGTTAACCAAGCACGGCGAGCTGAGAGGTTGCATAGGATTCCCGTATCCGATAAAGAGGCTCGATGAAGCGATAATAGAATCTGCGATAGCAGCAGCTACGGAGGATCCAAGGTTCCCTCCAGTCCGGTTGGATGAGATGGATGAAATAATTGTAGAAGTTACGGTTTTAACTCCTCCAGAGAAGTTGAACGTAAAACCGATAGAACTGCCGAAGCACGTCGAAATCGGAAGACACGGACTCATGATCAAAAGAGGATTCTACTCAGGCCTTTTGCTCCCGCAGGTTGCGGTGGAGTTTGGATTCGATGCAGAAGAATTTTTAAGCCAGACTTGCATGAAGGCGGGACTTCCTCCGGACTGCTGGTTGATGGAAGGAACGGAAGTTTACAGATTCGAGGGTCAGATCTTCAAAGAGGTCGAACCGAAAGGAGAAGTGGTCGAAGTCGATCTCAAGTCTTGTCAGATTTGATGGGAAGAATCATCTCGTATCCGTATCCGGCTCGAACGAACTTAAACCCCAATTTTTTGAAGAAGTTTATTGCCTTTATGTTATCCTTCTCGGTTACTATCTTTATCCCTTCATATCCCATCGCTTTGCAATACTCTATCAAAAATTTGACCATAGCTGATCCGATTCCCTTCGACCTATATCCCTTTCGAACGTAGATGCAGAGGGACACTTCTTTATCGTTCAGCGGGCTTATAACAGCATGCCCCACAATCTTCCCGTCCAATTCGGCAACTATGGAAAATCCGTCCATCATGCACTTCAACCATACATCTACGTAATTGCTCGGAATGCACATGCAGATCTCGTCGCACTCAAGATACATGTCCCTAAGCCTCTTCCAGTCCGAATCCCTATACGGACGAATTTTTATGGCATCTCCGACTTTGTCTGAAAATGTGTAGGCATATTTCATGGCTGTAATATTAGGGTTGTCCTAAGACACATTTAACCCTTTTCCTCTCCTACATTGCAAAGCTATTGCAACACAATGCTCTTGCTATATATTAGCACGAAACCTTTAAGTTCAGACATAACATAATAATGAGCATGAACGTCAGAAAGCTCGATAGAAAGGGAAAGGAAGAAGAAGTTTGGAAGGAGTTTGAGACTTTCATAGCCGTTGACGATTGGTGGCTCGACGAATAACATCATTCCTTTAAAATCTCAACTATTCTGTTCTTAATCTTCTCAAAAGCTTCGATTTGGCATTTGAGTTCGAAAGGCGGTATGCCTTCCAGATCTGCCCTTATAAAGCATTCATCGAACGGGATTACACCCAGTATTGGATAGCATATTAAATCAAGAACGTTGCGATAAGCTTCCGAAAATTTGTTCACCACTACCGCAATTCTGTCTATCCCTATATCTCTCGCAAGCTTGTCGATTCTCTTTAGGGTTTCTATCGATCTAAGCCCGGGCTCAACAACAGCGATTAGCAGATCAACTCCTTTAGCCGTTCCCCTTCCGAGATGCTCGATTCCAGCTTCCATGTCGAGCAGAAGGACATCTTTCTCCTTAAATATCGCATGCCTGAGGATTGCTCTGAGAAATGCATTCTCCGGGCAGAAGCATCCCTCTCCTCCCTTCTCAATCGTTCCTAAAACGAGAACTCTGATTCCATGTTCATTTCGAACGGAATACTTCTCGAATATATCGTCCACTTTTGGATTGAGCTTGAACATCCCCATCGGAGCTACGACTCTCTGCTGAATGATGTCCTTGAGCTCGGAAAGCGGAGTTATCTTCTCCCTTATCCCCAAAACGAACGGGAGGTTTATTGATGAGTCACAATCGATAGCCGTAACTTTATAACCATCCCTCGCGAATAGATAGGCGAGCATTGCAGTAAGGGTTGTCTTTCCAACTCCTCCTTTCCCCGATACTGCAATCTTCATTTTTGCGGAGTTATGCGGATGGCTATGTTAAACTTTTGCTACCACCTCTCTCGCCAGAAAGATGGAACGAACAAAGCTAAGACAGTGTAGATCTCAAGCCTACCTATCCACATGTTTAGGGTGAGCAACAACTTGATAAAGTCCGGAAAGGTGGAGTAGGTTTCGCTCGCTCCAGCAAGTCCCATACCCGGACCAACGTTGCCCAAACACGCCGCAACGGCAGAAATCGATGTGAGAAAATCGTAACCAGACAACGCGAGGATGAGTGATGATATTGTGAATATGAGAACGTAAAGGATGAAGAACGCAACCACGCTCTCCACAACCTCTCTCTTTATAGTCCTTGCGCCCATCCTCACCGCCCTAACTGTTTTCGGCTCTGCAGATTTGAATATCTGAACGATAGCGTATTTGAGTAAAATATAGACCCTAATGACCTTGATACCTCCGCCAGTAGAGCCAGAACATCCGCCTACGAACATCAGGATCAAAAGGATCATCTTCACTCCATCGCTCCAAGCATCGAAGTCGAATGTGGTATAGCCGGTGGTCGTTATTATCGAAGCCACTTGGAAGAACGAGTATCTAAAGGAGTCGAACGGACTAAATGACGGAAGATTGTAGACCGCTATGATGGCGGTTGAGATAGCTATGATAGCAAGATATGTCAACAGTTCTGGATCTTTGGCAAATCTAAACTTCCCTCTCAGCAGATAGTAGTGAACGGTGAAGTTTGCACCACCGATTATAGCGAAGATCGCTATGACGAATTCGACGAGCGGATTTTTGAAGAATGCGATGCTTTTCGAGTGGGTTGAGAAACCTCCGGTGGATAAAGTTGTGAAAGCGTGGGTTACTGCATCGAAGAGCGGAACACCCAAGATCCAAAGCAGAATGATCTCTGCAAAGGTGAACAGAACGTAAATTCCGTATAGGATCATCGCCGTATCCCTTATTCTCGGTTTGAGCTTGCTTAGGGTTATACCGGGATATTCAGCCTGAAAGAGAACACCTTTGGCCATTATAGGGAATATCACCACGAAAAGCATTATTATTCCGATTCCGCCGAGCCACTGGGTCATAGCCCTCCAGAAGAGTATAGACATCGGCAACTCCTCGGGCTTATCGAATACCGACGCTCCGGTGGTCGTAAAGCCGGACATCGATTCGAAGAATCCATCCACGAAGCTCGACCCGTTGACGATATAGGGAACAGCACCAACGATCGAAATGAGAAGCCAACTCAGGCCGACTATTGCGAAGCTTTCCTTGTATCTGAGAAGTTCACTCTTCGGCTTCATTGAGAACAGAATCAAACCGCAAAGTAAGGATACAAGGGCAGAACAGATAAACGGTGTGACGGATTCATGGTAGTAGATCGCAACGATAATCGGAAGGATGAATATGGCTGAGAATCCCAAGAGTATCCTTCCGAGGAAGTTGAAGACTATCCGAGCGTTCATTTACGCTGGCAAAATGCCGTCTACTTAAATACTTTTTCGGCTTTCGAGCTCACATCCACATCTTACATGTATAATTGATATTTGTTAAAATGAAAAACAAAATGTTAAATAGCAAGCCGAAAGCTTTAACGAGAGTGAAGGTAACGATAGTCCTTCCAGCGTTCAACGAAGCCAAAAGGATAAGAAAAGCTGTAGAAGAGGTTAAACGCTGGATGGACAAAACGGGTTACGACTATGAAGTAATAATCGCGGAAGATGGCTCCACGGATGGAACAGACAAGATAGCCGCCGAACTCGCCAAGAAGGATCCGAAGATCAAGCATCTCCATTCGGATAAAAGGCTTGGAAGAGGAAAGGCCTTAGCTAGAGCATTCAAGCAGGCTGAAGGAGATGTGCTCGCCTATTTGGATGTCGATCTGTCGACGGACATGAAGCATCTAAAGGAACTCATAGATGCAATAATTAAGGAAGGCTACGATTTCGCAACCGGCTCGAGGCTGATGAAGGAAAGTCAAGCGGAAAGACCCTTCAAGAGAGATTTCGCATCTAAGGTTTACAACTTCCTCGTTAGGTTCATGCTTGGATCGAAGCTAAGAGATCACCAGTGCGGTTTTAAGGCGTTCAGGAAATCGGCTGTTCTGAGCTTGCTTGACGATGTGAAGGACGATCACTGGTTTTGGGACACGGAGATTTTGGTTTTAGCTCAGCGTAGAGGATTCAAAGTAAAGGAAATCCCAGTAAAGTGGAGACAGAGCGGGGAGACTAAGGTTCGATTCACGAAAGACGTTTTGTATATGTTTGCCCAAATTTTGAGGATGTGGATGGAGTCCAAGAGATCGAAGAAGTTCTTGGCCTTCTCAATCCTACTCTCCGTTGCTATACTTGTTTGCCTCGCACTCTGGAGCGGATTTGATCTTTCAATCTTGAGCAAAGCGGATTTGAGACTCGTTGCTTTGGCGTCTCTAATATACATAATTTCGTTCGTAATAAGGGGATACAGGTTTGAATATATCCTGTCGAAGTTGGGTTTTTCAGTCCCACTGGGATTCTGCGTTGAGGGTGTTGCGATAAGCCAGATGGCAAACGTCGTAATTCCTGCAAGAGTCGGTGATTTGGCAAGGGTTTACGTATTCAGGATGAAAGATATTCCCGTTTCCAAATCTCTGAGCGGACTCACGGTGGAGAGAGTGTTCGATCTTTTGATAGTCATATTGCTCGCGTTCGTTGCGATAATCGCGATGAACTGCTATAAACTCGTAACGACTCCGATCTACGCAGTTCTGTTTTTGATGCTGATTCTTGGAATCATGTTAGCACTCGCGAGAATGGAGAACGTAGTTGGCAGGATAATTAGAGATGCGGGAAAAGCGATGAGGAAAGGGTTTACAGTCGTAGCTTTAACAACTTTAGCAATTTGGCTAATAGATTCCCTCGTCTGCTACATAATTCTGCTAGCTTTCGGCATTTCGGATTTTGCGGTCGTGATCTTGGCCGTGTCGATTGCAAACATCGCCAAAGCGATCCCGATAACTCCGGGAGGAATAGGAACGTATGAAGCGGTGATGACAGGAATACTTGCGATGTCTGGAGTTGGCAGTGGGGTGGCTTTTGTCGTGTCCTTAATAGATCACACGATCAAGAACCTGATAACCGTAGCTTTAGGTGGGATTTCGTTAGCTTCGCTGAACATCAGGTTGAGCGACATAACCTGCGAGAGGTTGGAAAGCATCCAGTGATTGATATTAAAGGTATCCGATAAGATTTGAGGCATATAAGGGAATAATTAAAATATTAAAAAATCACTGCAAACCTATGCAGAACTGCTCGAACTTCTCATGATGAAGCAGATCTTCAGCCTTCCCCTCAAAGACCACTCTGCCACTTATTAGCATGTATGCTCTATCGCTGATCTCCAAAGCTCTCTTGACGTTCTGCTCCACAAGCAAAATCGTCAGTCCCAATCTGTCCCTAAGCTCTAAGATCTTTTGAAATATTATCTCCGCGAATTTCGGAGATAGCTGTGCTGTGGGCTCATCGAGCATGAGCAGTTCAGCTTTTCTGACCAAAGCAGTTGCAATGGCCAAGAACTGCCTCTCACCACCGCTTAAGGTTCCGGCTTTTCTCTTCATCTGATACTTGAGCTCTGGAAAAACTTCCAATGCTAAGTCGATCCTATCCTTCAGCTCGTCTCTCTCAAGCGTGTATCCGGCGATCTTCAGGTTCTCCTCCACAGTCAGGTTCACGAATACGTTGTCCGTCTGCGGGAGATAAGCTATGCCCATCTTCGTCTTATCGTGCGGGGGAACTTTCGTTATCTCCTCACCCTTAAAAACAACCCTTCCAGAGTATATCGTAGCCAAGCCAAAGATAGCTTTGAGCAGTGTCGATTTCCCGCTACCGTTAGGCCCGACTACGCACGTTATCTCCTTCTCGTTCACCTTCGTATCGACATCGAACAGTATATGCAGCTCCCTATAACCCGCGTTGAGCTTCTCAGTGCATAGCACCCAAATACACCTCGATAACCTTTGAATTGTTGATTATTTCCTCCCCTAAACCCTCAGCTATAACCTTACCGTTGGCCATAGCATAGACGTAATCGACGTATTTAAGTATTATGTCGAGCCTGTGTTCGACGATCAGGAAAGTTATGTCCCTCTTCTTTAGCTCCGTAAGCCTGCCCAAGATGTCGTGAGCTAAGGCCGGAGCTACTCCTGCAATCGGCTCGTCCATTATTATCAGCTTTGGATTTGTCATAAGAGCTCTCCCAACTTCTACGAGCTTGAGCTGTCCACCACTAAGTTTGAACGATTCCCTATCCCAAAGATGGTCGATCTTGAGGAACTCCAAGATTTTAAAAGCCTTCTCGACGAGTTCCTCTTCCTGCTTCAACCACTTGGAATACCTCATACTACTCAGAACACCCTCTCCAACGTGTCTCTCCGCAATGAGCAGATTCTCGAGAACCGTGAGCTTCTTTAAGGGTTGTGGAGTTTGAAATGTTCTGACGATTCCCAACTCGTAGATTTCATGGGGTGGCTTGTTCGTTATGTCTTCTCCCTCGAATATAACCCTGCCAGATGTCGCTTTGTAAAATCCAGAGATGACGTTGATGAGTGTTGACTTTCCGCTTCCGTTAGGGCCTATTATGAGCGTTATCGTCTTTTTCTTGACCTTGATGTTCACACCGTCGAGCGCTCTGAGTCCGTCAAAAAATTTGGAAAGGTTTTGGGTTTCGAGGACGATCATGTTCTCCTTCTCATCACGTATGCGATTCCTGCCAATCCTGCTATCGCCAGAATCGCTTCGAAGCCTGGCCCCTTCTCCTCCTTGGCTGGCGTTACCTCTTCGGCCGGAGTCTTCTCCTCAGCCGGCTTCTCCGCCTTAGGCGGTGTGGGCTTGTGGATCCACGTTATCGTTTCGTTCTTGTAGTGCCAGACTCCAGCCTTGCCCCACTCGCAGTTCTCCGTAACATACCAGATCGCATAGTCTCCACTCGCTCTGTCGTTCCACTCGTTGAGCTTGATGTAGCCCGTAACTGGCTCAACACCATAAACTCCCTTGCTGTAGTTCTCGGTAACTGCTGGAATAATCTCCGCCATGAGATCAGGATCATAGTTTCCACCAGTCTTGTTCATGACCTCGACGTATGCAAGACAGAGAACCCAAGCCGCATCGTAGGCATCGAGCGCATACTGGTATGGAGACTCTCCGTATCCTCTCTTCTGATACTCCTCCTTGAGCTCAGCATAGGCCGGCCCCTTCGAGTCGAAGAGCGTGCTGTAGAGTCCAACTCCGATCACCTTAGGCTTGTTCTTAGCGACATTCAAAACCTGATTGCTCTTTGCACAACCATCGCAACCGAACCACAGAACGTTGAAGAGCGGTGAGTCGTCTGGGATCTGAGACAGGAGGTTGGCTACTTCTTCATAGCTGAACGCCACGATCGCAATCTCGCTCGGCTTATACTTCTTGAGGAGATCGTTAACATCGTTCGTCATCTTCTGGATGTATGGTGTAAAGTCCGCGGTGTTCTGGTCGTATGGGATGACATCCTTTATCTCTATGCTGTAGTTCTCGAGTCTTGGCTTTATACACTCGTATAGACCCTTACCCCAAGCGTTACCGACGTAGAGTATCACGACCGCCTTTATTCCGACATTCTCGAGCTCATCAGCGATGGCCTTCGTCTGGAAGTCATCCGTCGCAACAAACCTAAATATGAACTTCTTGTCAGATGGCTTCGTGCAACCGATCAGCGGAGGAATAGCAGTCGAAGACGGCGAGATTATTATTATCTTGTTCGACGTTACGTAGTCCTTTATGTTCGATACCTCTCCACTGCCCATCGGTCCGATTATCAGGTTTATTCCCTTCGAATATAGCGTTTGAACCTTCTGAAGGGCTATCGTCGGATTGACTTGCGTATCTTCGAACTCGAACGTCACCTTATAAGGCAGGCTGTGGTTCGCGAAGTATTCGTCGATCTTCTCTTCAGCAATGCTCAAGGTCTTCTTTATGTCGTTTCCGTATGTTGACAATGGGCCGGAGAGATCACACAGCACTCCGATCTTTATCGTCTTAACCTCTTCGGCCGAAGCTATTGCTGGAGCTAAGATAATTGCTAACAATAGGCAAACCAACACCCTCTTGTGCATATCAGCTTGATACCATTAAAATTTTAAAGCTTTTCTTTAAGACCTCGGTAGCATGGGCGTAGTAGAGGGTGCATTGATATACTCCAACCTCCTGGCTCTGCTCGCTTTAGGGTTGACGCTGACTTACATGACCACAGCCGTCCCGAACTTCGCTCAAGGATCTTTTGCGGTGTTAGGCTCCTACGTAGCACTGACGATGTGGAAGATCTGGGGTTTCCATCCGTATCAGTCGCTTCCCATAGCATTCGTCTTGGGTGGTCTATTAGGTGCTGGGACTTATCTGATAGTCTTAAAACCGCTGATAAAGAGGGGAGCTAACGTAGTTACGCTGATGATAGCAACGTTAGCGTTGGATCTAATTTTGCTTGGATTTCGAGGGATATACTCTGGACTCCTAGGAAGCATCATAAAGCAACCGTGCGAGATGTTCATGTTTACTTATCTTGTCAAGACCGTTCTCGGTGTTCAAGATATTTTGCTCGTCTCGTTTGGTGTTATAGCCATAACTCTTATCGGTCTGTTTCTGCTCTTGTATAAAACCAAGTTCGGTATCGCTTTGAGAGCTTCCGTCGAGAATCCTATGCTATCTGAGATAATGGGCGTTGATGTTGAGAAGACGAGGCTGTTCTCCTGGTTTTTGTCCGGAGCTTTGGCCTCGATGGCCGGAGTCCTTTTGCCATTCAAGCAGGAGATTGTTCCTGCTACGGCAGAACTCATAATAGTCTCGATATTTGCATCGAGTATAGTTGGAGGTTTAAGCAGTATCGCCGGAGCCATCTTCGGAGGTTACATCGTCGGTATGTCCGAGTCTCTTGTGACATACACCCTATCTGTTCTGACCAACAATGCCGGCTTGTTGGTTTACGGTAAGGTCGTCTCGCTTGTTATAATCGTGATCACGTTGCTCGTGGCTCCGAGCGGTTTGGCTGGAATAAACTGGAGGAAGGTGATCAGATGGAAGTCTGGTCGCTGATACTGAACACCCTGCTTTGGTTCGGATTGTATGTTATAGTTTCGTTGAGCTTGAACGTGGAATACGGCTACTGTGGAATCCCAAACTTCGGCAAAGCCCTTTCGGTGATAATCGGTGCTGTAGTGGTTGGAGGGATCGTCACGAGGATCCTAATGGTGGCAATGGGCGTTCATGGAGATATAGTTGTGGGTAGCTCCGCTGTAAGTGGAGAGATAAACAACATCGTTCAGAGCAACCCAGCTTACGGCATAGCTCTGTTCGTTCTTTGTCTTCTTTTGGCCATGATAATCGGAACGATAGTCGGGGCTCTCTTCATCCTTCCGAGTGCGAGGCTTAAGGAGGATTACCTCGCAATAACACTGCTCGCCATTGCGGAAACATTCACGATGGTCTGCTACTACAATCCGGCGATAGTTGGAAGCTACTACGGAGTTTCTGTGCCGAACCTCTTTGCATTCGTTCCAAGTTCGATGAGGTATTCTTTCTTGGTGGGAGTAGTTCTGTTGCTTGCCCTTTTGGTTTACGTTATTCTAAACAGGATAGTGAACACGCCATACGGAAGACTACTAAAGGCTGTGAGGGAGAACGAGGATGTCATGAAAGCTTATGGTAGAAACGTAATGGTGATCAGGATAAAGACGATGGCATTGGGTTCTGGAATCGCATCCATCGCCGGTGTTCTCCTCACATTCTACACACTGAGAGTCCAGCCGGACTCGTTCCTAAACTACGGTAGAACATTCTGGACATTCTTTCCGTTCCTAATCATACTGCTGGGAGGTGCTGGAAATAACAGAGGTGTGGTGTTGGGAGCTTTCATATTCGCAACGCTTTGGGAGCTGGTTGATTTCTACAAGGGCAACATAGTTTCGGCGTTGCATTTGCCGGTTGAGGCCGTCTGGCTCGAATACATTCTTTTCGGTGTTCTCATGCTTCTGATACTGTTCTACAAGCCCGAAGGATTGATCCCAGAAAAACCAATTATGACAGAGCCTATAAAGAGGAAGGCTAAAAAATTAAAGTCCTAGAAATCTATTTCCATCTTTTAGAAGGAAGAACGTGTGTTCCGGAGTCCAGATAACGCCAATCAAATCGTAATCCTTAGCCCCTCTAACCTTCATCGGCTTTTGGGGATAGAATATTCCTATCTGGGTCCATCCTTCTTCATTCTCAACGAGGACAACGTATTTCCTTTCGGTCTTTCTGATTATACAGCCACGCCTTTCGATTCCAAAATAGTTGGCGTAGCCCGTGTAATGCTCACTACCATCCTTCTGAAAGAGCAGAAAATCTGAGATTTTCAAGCCCATAGCTAATATCTGCCACGGTCAATATAAGGTTTTGGTTTAAAAAATTGAAAGGGTTGCGGGCGGGGTATTGATATGTTGTTAACATCAACATTTAAATTTTTTGAATTATTTCGAAATATTATTAAGATTTACATTTGGTAATACAAATAAATATACAAAAATGTTCAAAAAATAATATCTGATCTGTATATCATAAGATATAAATATTTTTACCCTTAACCTGTAGCATATGGCCAAGGAGAACAAGAAAGACGTAATCATATCGTTGAGGGTTCCTGAAAGGTTAAAGGAGGAAATGAGCAAGATAGAAATAAATTGGAGTGAATACTTGCGTAAGGCTATTGAAGATAAGATATGCAAGGAAAGAATGAAGAAGATATGGAGTGAGATCGAAGATCTGAAGGATAGATTTGCTGAGGGAGCGTAATTATGATCATTGACTCCTCAATTATCTTAAATTGGCTTATCAAAGGAGGAGAATTTGAAAAAGAGTGTTTAAAGCTCAGAGAAGAGTTCGAAAAGGGAAGCATAAGCTTGAAGGTTCCGGATGTTGTGATCTACGACGTATGCGCAAAGCTCGCAGATAGCGACATACCAACGGACATAGCATCGAAGCTCGTCCATCTGGCGTCGGAATATCTCAATTACATCTCCGTAAAGTTAGAAGGCCACATGCTCGCGGAAGTCGTTAAGGTTTGTAGGAATTTTGGGATCGATTTTGCCGTAGCTTCTTGTGTTGTCCTTTCGGATAACATCGGAGAGATATACGTTACCGCAGACAAGAAGATATACAGCACTTTAGTTAAGTTGGGAGTCAAGGTATCTCACATACGAGATATATTTTAAAGATCTGCTAAGCTTCCGTTTTTAATCCTAAACCTTCCAAACTCCTTTAGATTATCGGTAAATGTCCATTCAACGCTTACAACGTAGTGTAGGTCGTCGATCATGGAGTCCTGCTCAATTCTAACTATTATATCGTATAGCTCGTTGATGAGCGAATCCATAGTTCTCTCACCCGACTTAAAGCCGATGAGGGTTATGTCGCTCGGAAGTATGCTGAATATTTCGAGTATCTCCCTTACATCACCTAAGAGCTCGAAGAAGAATCCCATGCTTGCGTGCATGATTAAAACGTCATCTCTACTCAGTCCTTCTAAACATCGAACGAGCTCGCAACATTCTTCAAGCGGATTTCCCTGCTCTACAAAAGCAAAGAGGTTACCAAACTTACATTCAAGCCTCTTTCCCACCTTTATCACGTTCAATTCGCGAATTATCGGATTTAGCTCGGGAAACTTTACGAGGATGTTTTCAATAAATCTCATGAATTTTCTATATAATGCTTCTGAATAAAGAATTATAAATATTCTTTTGTCTGAAAAGTATGGCAATATTATCTGCGCTAAAATCGCATCCCTAACGAACGGTTGTTTGCAAACTATCCTTGTCCTCATACCGTTCAGAGTTGGTAAGATCTTTGCGAATACAGTTGACATACGATATGCTCAGTTCGACACATCTGCTTATAAAAATTTCCTACATGTAATTTCTATGTATTTTGTTTTGTAATACTTTCTGTATAACTTCTGAAAAAGATTGTTTAATCAGTAAAAGCATATTCGAACGTTAGACATGCAATCACAAACATCATAATGCTGAATCCGGATATGAGCGCAAGCGGACTCGTGATTCCTACAATATCGCCCGAGATCGCCTTTCTAACGGCTAAGATCGTGGATGTTATTATAGGAAAAACTACGGGAAATATTAAAACTGGAAGAAGCATCTCCCTCATTTTAGACTTTATAACCAAGATCGATAGTGAAGAGACAACTATAACGAAGCCCAAGTTTCCAAGCGTTATGGATAGGATCATCAGAGGTGGATTTGCAACATCCAAGTTGAACAACCCGACGAATATCGGTAAGACTATGACTTCGATCATAATCATCAGAACGAGATTGTATATTATCTTTCCGATCAGAACGCTCGTTGGGGCGATGGGTGATATCTTAAGACCGTCGAGCGTTTCCGTCTCCACCTCCCTCAGAAAAGCTCTACTATATCCGAGCATTCCCACAAACAGGAATACGAGCCAAAGCAGTGAAGGAGCGGTTCTCTCAGCAAGGCTCACCGGGATCGAGACCGAGAACATCATAGAAGTTATGAGTGCAAAGAGGATCATGAGGTTAAGAGTTCCCTTCGTCCTGAACTCGATTCTGAGATCTTTCTTAGCGATCTCAAACGCTTTCATAGACGACCCTCAGATACAATTCCTCAAGGTCACTTTTGATCTCCCCAAAGTGGACGAGTCTTCCCTTGCAGATTATCGCAACCTTATCGCATATCTCCTCTGCTTCCCTAACGTTGTGTGTGGTGAACAGGATCGTCTTCTCCCTTCCAACTTCAGAGATGAACTCCATGAGCTCCTTCTGCCCCTCTATGTCCAATCCAGCCGTAGGTTCATCTAAAATTAGAAGAGGAGGATCGTGCAGAATCGCTCTGGCTATCGAAAGCCTCTGCTTCATCCCTCTTGAGAAGTTCCTGACAAGATCGTGTTTTCTATCCTTCAGTCCAAAGAATTCCAAGAGCTCATCTATTTTGTTTTCATCCGCATCATAAAGCTTGCAATAAAATTGAAGATTCTCGTAAGCCGTGAGATCGTCGTATAGGAAAGTGTTATGAGATACAATGCCCATCATCCTTTTAACTCCGTAGTTCTTCCAAGGGCTCTCGCCGAAAACCTTTACGATTCCTTTGGTGGGCTTAAGCAGGCCACTTATCAGCTTAACTATCGTCGTCTTTCCCGCTCCGTTCGGGCCAAGCAGAGCAACGGATTCCTTCTCTTCTATCGCCAAGCTAATCCCATCCAAAGCCTTAAAGTTTCCGAATCTCTTTACGACATCTTTGAGCTCTACCGCTCTCATATAACTCTGCTGAGGTAGCTGAATATTATGTTCATCAGCTCATCCTTGCTTAGAGTCTTCTGCCCAGCTCCCTGAGCTATTTTTGGTTTTCCTCCTCCGCTCCCCTTTATGTGTCTTCCTATCTCCTTCATAAGCTCTCTCGCATCTACCCTCTCAACACCGCTAAACGTTACAACCCGAACCTTCCCCTCTGGACTCATCAAGCATCCTACACATCCCTTATCAGCTAAAACTTCGCCAAGCTTTATGAGCTCCCTCATGTCCGCATTGATCACTTCTGCAACGACCTTTATCGAGTCGAACTCTTCGGCTTTAGCTATCAACATCTCCGCTTTCAGCTTTGCTATTTCTTCCTTAAGCTTCTCTACCTCCTTTCCCCTTTCCTTCCACTCCTCGAAGAATCTCTCAACAGTCTGAGGAAGCTTCGCAGGCTCGACTCTCAAGATATCGCTCGCTCTTCTGAGCAAACTCTCTTGCTGAGCGATGTAATCTAAGGCAGCCTCTCCAGCACAGAACTCAAACCTTATGACACCATCCTGAATCGACTCAACCTTCGTGATTTTGATCAGTCCTATCTCGCCTGTGCTATTGCAATGAGTTCCACCGCAAGCTTGAACATCATCTCCAACTCTCACAATCCTTATTTCCCTTCCCGGCGGGACTCCTCCTTGGTATAGCCTAAAGCCGTATATCTTCTCAGCCTTAATTCTGTCCATCCACTCCCAGCTGATCGGCTTATTAGCAAGGACTTCGGCGTTCGCAAGCTTCTCAATCTCCCTAATTTCCTCCTCACTCGGTCTCTTGTAGTGGGTGATATCCAACCTCGCCTTGGCAAACTCCTTCCTCGCTCCAGCCTGCCAGACGTGAGCTCCAAGTTTGTTCCTCAGAACGTGCAGAAGGATGTGCGTTGCAGAGTGATGTCTCGTGTGCCTCAGTCTTCTCTCGGCATTGATGATTCCCTTCACTTTTACTCCAACCTCGAACTTCGAAGGATCTTCAACCTTGTGCAGAACAACCCCGTCCTCTTCAAATACCGCTGTGACTCCTACTTTACTCCCATTCACGACAAGATGACCGGTGTCGTAATCTTGACCTCCGCTCTCTGGATAGAACGCAGAGCGATCCAAGATAACGAAATCTTTCTCAACACCCAAAACCTCCGCATCGAACTCGAACAGCTTGGGCTGATCGTAGTAGAGCTTCTCAGTCTTCGGATACTCCTTCTCCAGCAACTTCTCTTTCTTCTTCCTCTCAGCTTTTGCATGCCTGCTCGCAAGTTCAGCGTAGAAGTCTTTAGGCATCTCAACTTCAACACCTCTCTCTTCAGCGATCTTCACAACGAGCTCCGGTGGGATTCCATGTGAGTCATAGAACTCCACCAAATCATCCTTCCCTATCATCTTCTTTTTCTGAATAACTCTCTCAACGAGCTTTATACCCTTGGATATAGTCTTCCTATACCTCTCTTCTTCAAGCTCCAAGATTTCGTGAATTATCTCCATTGGAACCTCAAACTCGAAAACCTTGAGCAGTTTTCTATGCAGTTCAACTAAATCGAAGAGCGTAATGGTTAATTCGAGCTCTTCCGCAAGCCTAAGACTTCTCCTTATCATCAATCTCGCCAAATAGCCAGCCCCAGCGTTTGAAGGAACCAAGCCATCTCCGAGCATGAACAGAATTGCCCTCGTATGATCCGCCAAGGCATAAACCTTCTCCATTGGCACGACAATGTTCTCAAGCTGTTCCAAGCTTATTCCCAATTTGTCCGCCACTTTACTTCTCATCTCTAGGAGCTTCTCCCCCCTAAGCTCTCCCATTATTCCCGCAAGCTTCGAGCTTTCGGCGATTATCCTCTCAGCTTCTTCATCCCTCTCTGGTGCGTTACTGTTCTCGATTATGGCCTCAACGACCTCTGGAAATATGGCATCGTAAACCGTTGGAGTTCCCTGACTCGCCCAGACGAACCTCTCCAAGCCATAGCCAGTGTCTACAATGTAGTTCTCCATCTTTCTGAATCTCGCACCTTTCAGCTCGATGTCTCCGTTTTCATCCTCAACCAAGTTCATGAAAACGAGCGTAGCGAGCTCTATTCCCCCAACTATAGCCTCCAAGCAAGGTCCGGCATTTCCTCCTCCGACCCAAGGCTCCTCCTTGTAAACGATCTTCTCCTTGGGAACACCCAATTCCTCCAAAAGTTCCGTGCAATACTGAACCGTTTCGTTTTTCCAATAAACGTGCTGGTTGGGATAGTTAAAAGCGTGATGAGCCATCATCTCAAATAGCGTTAGGTGTCTGCCCGTTCTCCCAACAGAATCGAGGTCGTCCATCCTTATGCATGGCTGAGAAATCGTGAGCGGGTTGGCTGGTGGTGGTGCAATGCCTGAAGTGACGAACGGCTGGAAGTCTGCAATGGATGCTATCGTAAGATATATGTCGTCTCTCCACCTAGCAACGACCGGATACCTCCCAACTCTCGCATGCCCCCTCTTTTCGAAGAAGCTCAGATAAAATTCTCTCATCTCATCCAGCGTGAACTTCCGCTTGAAGATTGGATTTCCTATGAATTCGTAACTCCCGCAAGGGGGATCTCCGCAGATCTCTCTGCTTTCATCTGCAGTCCAGAAGTGCTTACCGCAAAGCGGACATCTCTTTCTAACGAAGCCGTTCTCCTTGAGAAACGTGATGTCCAAATACTCCTCGTCGAGCATCAAGCCATCTGAACCCTAAGATCTTTTAATACTTTTGGATATTGAATGAGCAGAACGGCCAAAAAGCGAACGATAAAAAATTAGGAAACTGGCTGAATTCCATACTCATCGAGAACGAGCTTGGCTTTGCCGGCTGGAGTCATGCACTGTGCCATGACCTCGCTCGCTATGTCGAGGATAGCCCTAACTGTAGCCTCCAAACCCTCAGCCTTCTTACAGATCTTTACGCAAAGGCGCTGAAGTGTTGGTGAGTAGCAGGCACACACGACACCACCTAATTTCTCAACCCTCCTCGCTATTATCTCTCCAGCAACGCCCCAATCGAAATCCTTCTCTTTCCCTTCTCTGTTCTCATACAACCTCAGCTCGATGGCATCTCCAGATTCGCACACAGAATACTTATACAACTCACTCAACTCCACGCACATGGTTATCACCAATGAAAATATACCAAATTGATATTTAAATTTATTTGAATAACAATCAAAAACTGATGTGACAAAGTCGTGAGATTAGCCAATTCTTTATAATGTAACGTTTTATTTACTTACATGAAGATAGGACTCATTTCGGACATCCACGGAAATCTAATAGCACTCGAAACGGTTCTCGACGAACTCAACCACTGCGACAAGATATACTGTGCCGGAGATGTGGTCGGCTACTATCCCTTTCCGAATGAGGTCATCGAAATATTCATCAAAGAAGAGATAGAGAGCGTAATGGGAAATCATGATTATGCCGTTGCGAACAACGACTTCTCAGGATTCAATCCATACGCCGAAGAAGCGGGAAGGTGGACGAGAAGACATATCAGAAAGGAATACTTAGAATGGCTGTCGAAGCTTCCGATAAAGATCGAAACTGAGTGGTTCAACATATATCACGGTGCTCCTGCTGAAGATGAAACAGCATTTGAGATCTACCTATTTCCCGAAGACCCGATCATCATCGATTTTGTGAGGATGTTCGAAAAGAATATCGTAGTTGGACATACTCACATCCAGTTCCTAAAGAACATCGACGGTCGCTTTTTCCTCAATCCCGGTAGTGTTGGACAGCCAAGAGATGGAGATCCTCGTTCAGCTTTCGCCATCTTCGACACCGAAAGCGGTAAGGCAATTCTGAGAAGGGTGGAATACGACATCGATGAGGTCTGCGATGCGGTGATGAAAGCTGGACTCCCAGAATTCCTATGCTTCAGACTATATGAAGGCATCTGAAAAACATTTTTTAATTTCCGGACCATCCGTAGTCTATGATTCAAATAATCGGTGCGGGAATCGCAGGAGCATCGCTCGCATACTACTTGAAGGATGATTTTGATGTGATTGTTTACGAAGCTCGGAGAGATGTCGGGCTTAAGCCGTGCGCATGTGGTGTCCTTAGGGAAGTCGAAGAATACCTCAAAATTCCCAAGGATGTTATTCTGAACGAGATAAAAAGGTGCGAGATATATCTCGATGGTTCGAAGATAGGAGAGAACTCGGCAGACCCGCTTGGATACATAATCGATAAGAAGGCTTTAATCAAATGGCTACTTGAGGGTGTAGATGTTGAACTTCGAAGGAAGGTCAAGCCAGAAGATCTCCCGAAAGGGTTGAAGGTCGTAGCTACGGGGCACTATTTCCACAAGAGTGACAAGATGCTCGCCCTCCAATATCTCGTTCGCAACTTAGAAGTTGAGAGTGATGTCATGAAACTGTTCTGGACGAGAGACTTCGTAGGATACTACTGGATATTCCCATACGGAGATCTCGCAAACGTTGGAGTGGGTGGATTTCTGAGCTACAAAGAGCTCAAATCTCTTTTGGATAGGTTCGTGGACAGATTGAACTGTGATGTCGTGAAGAAGGGATCAGCATTCATATACGTGGGTGGAATTAAAGATGAGCTATACTCCAAAGAAGACTACTACGTGATAGGCGAGGCGTTGGGAGCTGTTTATCCAATAACCTGCGAAGGTATAAGGCCTTCGATAGCCTCAGCCTACTCTTTGGCGACGGCGATAAGGGAAGGAGGAAATTTTAAAGAGGAATTCGAAAAAACACAAATTCCCCAGCAGATTCAACTCCAGCGAAAGGCTTTGGATATACTCGTGGAATCTCCTCCCGAGCTGAGGGCCAAATACATAAGGATGATGTTCGAAGGTTGATCAGCGCTCTCTCTTCAACTCCTCTATTCTCTTTCTGATCATCCTAAGCTCTTCCTCCAAGAATTTCTCCATCTCCTCAAGCATTCTCAGCTCTTCCTCTTTGCTCAGATCAAACTGTTCAGGCTGAGCGAAGAACCACCAGCACCTGCCTCTTCCGAACTTCCAGCCCGGCCTTTCCCAAGGTGGGAGATGACTCCAAGGCCCAAATCCGGGATACTTCTTCCACCTCCACCACATACACATCACCTCAATATCAATACTTCAATATCTTCTCTATCTGAGGAGCAACCTTCTTACCAACGATCCTGCAAGCGTCTGGCGGGGCTTCGCCATTGGCTATCGCAATTGCACACTCGTAACAGCTATCGTATCCACAAGCACCGCAGTCTCTCTTGGGCAAGAGTTCGTAAATCAGCCGAACCTTTTCGTCTTCTATTTTTCTTGGAAAACCCACCGTAGGCAGTCTTATCGATGGCAACTGAAATCTGAACCATCCTCTGTTCCATCTGCACCTCATCCTTCTTCTTCTCATCCTACCTTTACCCATTCCTCTATCTTTACCCCACACAATAATGAATATATATTCAAAAGTATTTGAATTTTTCGGTTCGCCTAAAGGTGCTGACCCTTTAACAGAAAGATTTATATGGGGTAGTAATAATTTACTACATTATGGATTTAAGGGAGAAGTTAGAGGGATTAGAGAAGATAGCGTTAGAATCTGGATTATTTAAGAGATATA
>JAMOPJ010000016.1 GCA_027064525.1 Archaeoglobaceae archaeon | reverse complement strand
AGTTATTAATTAAATCATTGAGAAAGACTGTCTCTCAAGTTAGAAAAGATTCAAATATTGTTGAAAGAGGTCTCAGAAGTAGATTTGCAAAGTATGCATTTAGATTTGCTATGGATTATTTAATGAAAAAATTAAACGAAGTAAAAGTTAAGACCGCTAAGTAGAGGAAGCTAAAATTTTATATTTTAAAAATATAAAATTAATTATTGTTTAGAGCTTAATCTATTTGCAAGTCTTGAAAATTCTCCTAAGCCAAGGATGTAAATGTAAATACCCTATGACTATCGGAGCTTGTATCATTGGTATCAAAGCTGGGACTATTGCGGATTTCAGGCTTAGAGCCATAACCGCAATTGCAGCAGCAACGCTTTGATTCTTAGTTGCGGATATGAAGGCTACAGCCATGTGATCGCTGTAGCTGACCTTGAAGATTTTGTCTAAGAAAGTTATAACTCCGAAGAGGGTGAAGAGCATTGCGGATTGCAGGATAACGATTTCCGCAACTATCCTTGGTTTTTCAACCACTATCTCAGCTTTGCTCGCCACGAGCAAGCCTATTAAAATTAGCATTGTGATCATCGTAGCCAAAGACAGTATTGGCTTGAGCTTTCCTTCTATCCTTTTAGCCATCTTAACCTTCTCCTCCCTCTCCAATCCTCTAAGCCTTCTGTGAATCAAAAACCATCTCGTTATCTGACCCGCTATAAAGGGAGTTACGAGTGTGTAGATCACTGCGGACACTATCTTCCCTACTGGAACTTTTACAGCTGAAACGCTCGCGTAAAAGCTTAGATACGCGGGAATTGCTGGTAACGATCCTAAGAGACTCAAAACCGCAAGAATCGTTGCAAGTTCTATGTTACCTTCGGCAATTAAAACGAATCCTATCGATGCGCTCGATGCTGGGACTACGTTGGACGTAACGAATCCCAAAGAGAGGTCAACATCGCCGAAGAATTTTGCAAAGGTCATTGCTAAGATTGGCGAGACTATGAAAACGAAGAACATCGAAATCGCTATCTCTTTAAACATCCTCGCTGATTTCGCAAGTTCTTCTGTTCTTAACTGAACCATAGAGGGGTAGATCGTCAGAATTGCAAAGGTTACTATGAGGTTTTTAACGAGTTTAGGATTCGATTTGAAGAAGTGGGAGTACTTGCAACCGATAATCAACCCAGTCAGTAAGGATAGAAATGTGTAAATTATAAGGTACTTCCTCATGTGCTGAGCAACCCTTTTGATCATTCCACCACCCCCACGAACATTTCGTCATCCTTGAGGAATAGCCTACTCCCCGGACAACCCAAAGAGACGTTTAGCTCCCTCAATTTGAAGGGTCTTGCAATAACCTCACTGCAAGCCCCCACTACACACGAAAACTTGGCGTTGACAAAGTATCCGACCATGCACTTCGATCTGATCAGCTTGTAGGCTTCATTTGGATTCAATATATAAACTAAAACATCGGGCTTGAACGCACAGCTGTAATCTTCGAACTTCGAGAAGGCTAAAGCCTTCACCCCTTCAATCCTATAAAGTCCCTCCAATATCTTCTTTCCAGCCTCCAAATCCTTAACCCTCTTAGCCTTCAATAACACGTTTTCGAGTCCTTCCTCCTCCATCCCGAATACGTATCTCGCCACTGGACATGAGATGTTCTCAACCTTAACGGTGAATGGCTCTTCTACCTTAGACAAAGCTTCGCAAACTTTAACCTTTTCAACGCTTCTTCCAATTACGGTATCGTCGAAAATCAGCTTAACACCCACTACCTTCCTCTTTTTCATCATCTCACCACCAGAACGGAGCATTTCGAATGTCTGAGAACAGCTTCAGCGGTAGAACCGAGCAACCTTTCCAAGATTCCACCTTTGCCGAAAGCACCCAATACGACGAGATCGTAGTTTTCACTTCTCTTAACTATTTCAATCCAAGGCTCACCGATCACGACTTCAATTTTAGCGTTTCCGATCTCCTTAGCAATTTTTTCAGCCTTTCTCTTTGCTTCATTGATTAAATGATTTTTAGCCTTCTCAACATCGTAATCCACTCCTACAGTTAATTCTTCGTAGATGTCAAAAGGGTCCTCGTCTATCACGTGTAAGATGGTAACCTCTTCAGGTTTCAAAGCGTTTATACACTTTATCGCCCTCTTTGAGTTCTCCGAAAAGTCGGTTGGATACAAAACTCTCATGAACATATTTTAAATATATCTAAACTGAATAAACGTTTTTCGGTTTAAAATTCAAATAAAATTATTTATTTTTAATTATTTTAATTGATTCTTAAATTACACACTTAAAGTTTCAAAACCTAATTTTAATCGGTGCGGTAATTTATCTCATCCGAAATCTAGCCAAAGCGGATATCATCGTAACGGTCGCTAGAATGTCAGAGAGACAAGCTAAAAACAGAAGTCCCAGTGATTAGAAACAAACTTCCGAAGTGAATATACCAACAGCTATGAATCTGTATTCCCACGCCTAAAGCTATCACATCAGGAATTACCTACCACCTGCAACACTTTAAAGGGTGGTTGCAACATAACGCTCCAACGGCCTACAGGCTATTGACGAAGAGCTAGGATGACAATTTAGAGAAGTTAACAAATGCCAATTAGAATTGAGTGTGGGATACAACGAGGATATTGAGGAAGAGGAGTGTATTCAAGAGGAAAAGGGGGACTGAGATAAGGGCTTTAAGGTGTCTTATGAGACAGTTGGGGATCGGTATCATAGGTGTAAAGAGATATTTAACGTTGAAAGAAAAAGGAGAAGATATGTAGCAATAGATGAGACCGTTATTGGTTTTTTCAGGCTAAAGAAGATAGTGAAAAACTTCTATAAGAGATTTCCAGCCAATTCAACCTTTAAAACCATAGAGTCTTGTATTCTTTCATTTGTAGCACTCTATAACTTAAAGAGGTGTCCAGCATGGTATATCACTTAAGTTGCCATCCTCCATGATAGAATCTATAGAGTCGATATAAAGTTTTAAAGAGATAATGGTCTGTGTATGATTTAAATAATACCATCAACAGTGTTGCATCACCACCGAGATAATTAGTAATAATGAATAAGAATACAAGGCTAGTTTAACTACTAGTCAGTGTAGGACTACACAGAAACTCGCTAAAGTCATCATTTATCTATATAGGACTATGAGAGTCCAAGCCAATTCCCAACGGCTTAAAATTCTTCCGGCAAAACTGTGCGTGTCTTTAAAAATGTAATTCAAGATCTCTATACCTTGGGTGTTGGAACTAGGGAGATCTAAGTTTGCTGATTGAAGAATTGAAATAAAAAAAGTTATAGAATCAGTTTATACCTTAAACTACTTTTCTAAGACAAAATCCCAAAAATTTGTTAATGAGCAACGTAGGCTAAGTATCCGTTATAGAGGAACTTCAGGGAAACCGCTAAGAACACGAATCCGAATATCGCCTTTATAGCCCACGATGGCACGACTTTGACGAGTCTTGCACCAATCTGTGCACCGATAATTGTTCCCACACCCAAGCAGATCGCTGCAATTATATCAACTACTCCCTGATAGAGCTTGAAGGCACCGCTCACTACGGCCATGCTAATGAAGGAAGCTAACGAAGTTCCTACTGCGATCTTCACAGGTGATCCAAGTAGGTATATATAAGATGGAACGAGGACGTATCCACCGCCCAATCCGACGATTCCAGTTATTATTCCGACGAAAAATCCAATCGTAGCCTTTGCAAATCCGGAACCGGGAACTTCGTTACCCTGTTTTGCTGGAAGCATTCTCTTAAAGATACCCTCGTATATCATCCTGATGCTTACGTATAGGAAGGCAAAGCCCAAAATTACGTTCAGAAGCCAGAGCTGGTTGGATATGTAGAAGAATATTATCGAACCGACTGCAGCACCCACTGCACCGCTTATTGCTACGATCTTGGCTGTGGAGTAGTCCACGTTCTTTATTCTTATATGTGCGATGGCTCCAGAAGTAGCTGTTAGAATTACAGCGGTTATTGTCGTTCCGATAGCTACGGGTAAGGGATATTTGAACAAGAACGTCAGAGCGGGAAGCATTATTACGCAACCACCAATACCTAAAAGACCGCCGAGGGTTCCAGCTACAAGACCCGTTATCCAGAGTAGAAATGCGGTAACTGCATCGGTCATACAATCACCTCACGGAACTATAATAACGGGTTTTGTCGCATGTCTAACAACTCTCTCCGCACACGATCCGAGTATAACCTCTTCAGCCGTCCCCCTCTTGGTCATTACTATGAGATCGACGTCCTCCTCCTCAGCTGTTTTGACTATCTCCTTCCAGCACTTTCCAACCTTTACGATCCTTTTAACCGCATCGTACTTTTCCAACTCCTTTTCCACCTGCTTCCTCCTTTCTTCAGTGAACTCCTCAAAATCCAAGCCCGGGGTGGAGAAGAATGGGTATATCCTCTCAAGTAGACCCTCTTCAAGCACGTGCAAGACTATTATTTCCCATCCCTGTTTTTTAGCAAATTCGTAAGCATCCTCTGCTTTCTTCGAAAAATCCAAAGGGACGAGAACTTTTTCTATCTTTTTAGTCATGATTCATAGAGATATTAAACGATATAAACGCCTTTCGGTTTAAAATTTAAAGTTTAAGATAAAATAACGCGTCAGGTAAAGACTGTCAAGATGTTGCAAAATTGTTGCTTGCTTCAAGGCGGGGATCTTTTAAATACTCTGAATTCCTACGAAAAGATGGAATGTTTCCGATGACGTCCCTTAAGGGAAAAGAGACGGGTGAGATTTATCCCGCTCCTCTCGTTAAGGAGCGGGATGGGGCACTTGTGAGCGCGCCCTTAACTCCCGTATGGAGCTGTCTGCCGTGAAGGCGGGTGGAACGGGAGAAGCTCCGCACTTTAGTGCGGGGTAGCTTATACCTCCCCATGTCGTATGGTATGCAGCACTTTCCAAGATGGATGCGACAAAGGTTGCGGTCTACATCTATACGATTCCTCTCTTCACTGCTATAATGGCATATTTCGTGCTTGGTGAGGTTATAGACATTTACACGGTGATCGGAGGATTTGTAACGATACTGGGAGTTTACATCACTGAAAGATGTTAAACTTTTCTTGGATCTGTGATAACTCCATAGATTGCTGAAGCTGCTGCTGTGGCTGGAGAACAAAGGTATATCTTGCCTTCCGGACTTCCCTGCCTACCTATAAAGTTCCTGTTAGATGTTGATAGACTCACCTCTCCACTCGCTATGAGTCCAAAGCTACCTCCCATGCAAGGCCCACAGCAGGGATGTTCAACTATAGCCCCAGCCTCGACGAGGACATCTATCAGACCATCCTTCAGAGCTTTGAGGTATTCGGAGCGGGAAGCTGGAATTACGATGAGCCTAACGCCCTTTGCAACCTTTTCACCCTTCAAAATCTCAGCGGCGATCTTTATGTCCTCATATCTCCCGTTTGTGCAAGAGCCGATGAAGACTTGATCCACCTTTGTTCCCTCAACTTCCTCAACGCTCACGACGTTGTCAACTCTGTGGGGCTTAGCCACCTGCGGAGGCATGTCCGTGACGTCCAACTCAACGATTCTGCTGTATTGAGCATCCTCATCGCTCCTAAGATTCTCTGCCTCTTCTTTATCGAATTCAACTCCGATCTCTGTGAGGTATTTGAAAGTTATCTCATCAGGCTCAACGATTCCAGCCTTTCCACCCATCTCTATAGCCATGTTGCATATCGTGAAACGCTGGCTCATGCTCATGTTTCTTATAACCTCTCCAGCAAACTCACAAGCCTTATAATTAGCTCCATCAGCACCAATCATCCCGATGAGCTTGAGTATTATGTCTTTCCCATAAACGTGCTTTCCAAGCTTTCCATTAATCACAAACCTGATGGTTTCTGGAACTTTAAACCAAAGCTTACCCAATGCGAAGACGGCGCCCATATCCGTCGAGCCTATGCCCGTAGCGAAGCATCCGAGCGCTCCATACATACACGTGTGTGAGTCCGCACCTACCACGAGCATTCCCGGCTTGATGTGTTTCTCGACCATCAGCTGATGAGCAATTCCCTCTCCAACATCGTAAAATATGATCTTCTGTTCTTCAGCGAATTTTCTCAGCATCTTGTGGTTTTCAGCTGCTTGAACGCTATCTGCTGGAGATTGATGATCCAAAACTATCGCGATCTTCTTTGGGTCGAAGACCTTTCCACCATCGGTTATTTCGTTGAAAGCTTTTATGGCTAAAGGAGCGGTGATGTCGTTGGCCATGGCCATATCTATAGGAGCGAAAACGAATTCTCCGGCTTTAACGTCCTTACCGCAAGCTTTGGAGAATATCTTCTCCGCTATCGTTTTGCCCATGCCCTAATTTGCCCCGATTTATTATTTAAGTTTGACGTTCAGAGTTTTCAAAACGCTACGCGTTTGTATGTCAGGGCCCAATGAAATCTTCAACCCACTTCAAGTCTTATTCGACTTAGCACACGTTAAAAGGATGAAGTTAGATAGATTGGTGTCGTTAAGTTAAAATTTAGTAAAAAAATCAAATTAAACCCTTCAAAGCTTCCTCAACAGCCTCCTCCGGCGTTTCGACCACTTTAACACCGGGTAAAACAACCATCGGCTCTATCGCAACCACTTTCTTCCCGATCTTCAGCGCTATCGCCATCTCCGAAATAGTCCCGTATTCACCTCCAACCGCAATGAGCGCATCGCATGTATGGGCGATTACGACGTTCCTAGCATGTCCCATGTTCGTGACTATCGCTATGTCGATGTATGGGTTCGCATGCTCCTTTGAATCGCTCGGAAGAATTCCGACCGTAATCCCTCCCTTTAGCTTAGCTCCTTTAGCTGAAGCTTCCATGACACCTCCAAGCCCACCGTTAACGACGATACAACCTTTCTCAGCTAAAAGCTCTCCTACTCTCATCGCAATCTGATATAGCCTCTCATCGCACCTCGAAGCCCCTATAACTCCAATCTGAATCATGTTAGATCATTCGAGTATTCGCTTTAAAGCTTCTATCAGCGCCTTGTTTTCTTCTTCCCTGCCCACCGTAATTCTCAAGTGTTCCCCTTCAAGCCCCATCAAGCCGGTGACATCTCTAACGGCTACGCCCTCTTTCTCAAGCTTCTTTGCAAGCCCGGTCTTCTCTTTAACCCTTACCAGCAAGAAGTTCGCTTCGGAGGGAAGAACCTCCAGCAGTTCGAATTTTTCAATCTCTTTTGCAAGCTTTTCCCTACTCTCGACTATCTTATCCCTAATTCTGACATAATAATCCAAATTTTCCAAAGCAGCAACGGCGGCTCTGACAGCGATGTTGTTTATGCAAAATGGGAGTCTTATCTTTTCTAAACCCTCTATTAGCTCTAAATTCCCGCTTACGGCATAGCCGATCCTTAACCCAGCCAATCCGAAGAATTTCGAAAACGTTCTGACTATAACGAGGTTGTCGTAATCTTTGATGAGATCCACGGCACTCTTCCCGCTGAACTCTGCATAGGCTTCATCTAAGACTACCAAACCGTCGAAGTTGCTCAGAATGTCTTCCAAATCTTTGATCGTATTGCCAGTGGGGTTGTTTGGAGAACATAAAAACATGAGCTTTGAACCTCTCGATTTATCGATTATATCTTCGGATTCTATTTGGTAATACGGATACTCGACAAAGTTTAGGCTCGCATCTCTGAGCATCGCCAAGATTGCATACATCGTGTAGCTTGGAATCGGAATCGTCACGACATCCATTACATCCAAAACCGCAACGCACACGTTGTTCAGGACATCGCTGGCTCCGCATCCTACAGCTATGTTCTCGATTCCAACGTCTAAATACTCGGAGATCGCCTCCTTGAGCTCTCCGTAATCTGGATCAGGATACCTGTTTATTCTGCTCAACTCCTCCTCAATAGCTTCTATAACTGCCGGATGAGGTGGATACGGATTCTCGTTCGAGCATAGAACAACTAAACCCTTTTTTAAGTATTCTGCCGACTTTCCGGATTCGTAGGGGTTCAGTATTCGAATAACTTCCCTTATCATGTCGCTACCTCAGGCTGACGTTCAGAATTTGAATTATATCGCCAGCATCTTCAATCAGATCGCTTATGTTCGTTAGATGCCTTATGAAATTGTATATCGTCATACCTTCCCAGAAATTTCGAACGTCTGTTTTTATAAGTTTTTTGAATATATCTCGCTTTATAGCATCGACCTCCTCCTCCAGTATTCTGATCTTTATCGTCCTGTCTTTGAGATCGTCCTCGGTTCTTAGAGCTTCGAAAGTTTGGAGTAACTCTTCGGCCATCTTCAAATTTATCTCAGCAATTCTAACACACTTTACCATTATGTCTTCCTCAAGCTTCGGAATCATCATGAACATGATCGTCGCATCCTCGATCGTATCTAAAACCTCATCGAGCGTTTCTGCCAATCTGTAGAGGTTGCCTCTAATTCCCGGTAGGAATGCACCTTCGTATAGTTTGAGAACGATCTCTCTCCTTATCGAATCTCCGATCTTCTCTATCTCACAAACCTCAGATATCGAGACTTTGTCGTTCTCTTTTATGCAGTTGCTGAATAGCTCGCAAGCGTCTCGAATGAGCGTGATGTGATCCTGAAAAAGGTCGATTATCTCCTTTTCCTTACCCTTTTCGAACATCTTCCTGAACTTCCAAAACATTGTAACAGGTTTGTATTTTGGCCGATAAATATTTTTCACTTCTCACCGACAAATCTAATATAATTGATCATGTTATTCTCTCGCATGGTTAGGATCGGTGTGTTCAAGATGGGTGCAATAGGAACGGCCGTTCTGCTCGAATATCTATTAGATGAGAGGGCTGATAGAGAGGACTTGGAGGTCAGAGTGATTACAACTGGAGCAAAGATGAGAGAAAGTGAGGCTGAAATAGCAAAAAAGCTCAAGGAGTTCAATCCAGATTTGGTGCTCGTCGTCTCTCCAAACGCTTCTCTTCCAGCTCCAAAGGTTGCGAGAGAGCTCCTAAAGGATAAGCCGACGATCGTCATAAGTGATGCTCCGGCTAAAAAGATCAAGGACGAGCTTGAGAAGGAGGGATTTGGCTACATACTCGTCACTGCCGACTCGATGATAGGGGCAAGGAGGGAGTTTTTGGATCCTACCGAAATGGCGCTATACAACTCATATGTGATAAATGTTCTTGCAAACACAGGAGCTTTGAGGCTCGTTCAGGTGGAGATCGATAAGGTTATAGACAAAATAAAGAAGGGTGAAAAGCCAGAACTGCCCAAGCTCATCATCACAGCTCAAAAGGCGGTTGAGGCTGGGAAGTTCAGCAATCCCTACGCAAAGGCTAAGGCTATGGCCTCATACTTAATAGCAGAGAAGGTTGCAGATGTGACCGTTAAAGCATGCTTCGTTGAGAAAGAGCCGGAGAAATACATACTCTTGGCTTGCTCTGCACACGAGATGATGAGGATAGCATCAAAGCTCGCTGAAGAGGCGAGAGAGATAGAGAAATCGAACGATACCGTCTTCAGAAACCCACATGCGAAGGACGGCAGGAATCTATCAAAAATAAAACTTATGGAAAAACCACAATAATTTATCAATTTTTTATAAGCTTGCGATAAAAATGAGAAACGTTTATATTCTACCACTCCCTTGCCTAAGCAATGATGTTACTCGCAACGATGCTTGCATTGCTCACAATAACTTCTATGAACGTTCATTACGGATATACGAACGTAACGGTAACGATAAACTACGAACTCAACGATGTCCAGAAGTTGGGCGTATTTTTGTTCGGTGCAGATCAGATTAAGGATGATGTTCTAAAGCTCATAAACGGAACGAGCTTCGAGATTGAACGGGTTGATATCGATCAGACCGTTTTGAAGTTTAATATGACTGATCGTGGAGATTATGTTTATTTTGAAGGTGTCAAGTTGAATGAGGATGTTGATATGACTATCACTTTTCCAAACAACGTGACGATCTTCCTGAACGATACTAATGAGATTCCTGCTGTTTATATATTTAAATAGAATTTATATTTTGACTGCGTAAAGTTAAAATCCTCCTCGCTTAAAAAAATTTTGATGCTAAATCACTTGATCGAGCATGCCCTTTCCATTGCTAAGAAGATAAACTCTAACGTAGTCGTTGTAATCTCTCGAAAGGAGTTTGAAATTAGTGATGACGATGTCAAAGTCTTTTTGGCTCCGAGAAGTTATGCGACGATGCTTGAAAGTCTCTTCTTCTCTATAGAAGAGGAAATGGGTGAGGAATTTATAGGAAAAAGTCTTATTGAAAGAGCTACAGCCTTTATTCAGACGAAAGATTATATTTCAACTTTTTTATATTTTAAAGGTATTGAGTTGGCTGGGAAAGCGGTTGGAGTCGTAGATTTGGAATCTCTTAGGGGCATAATCCTCGTCGAGCTTGAAAAGAGCAAGATTCAGAGGGCTTTGGCCGAATGCGCTGAGAGAGTTCATCCGAAGGTTTTGAGGGCTGTTTTGAACGTTGCAATGAGCATAGCGCAAAAGGGTAGAGAAGGCAGGAAGATCGGAACGGCGTTCGTGATTGGTGATGTTGAGGAGGTTCTGAAGAGGTCGAGGCAACTCATACTTAATCCGTATGAGTGTCATCCACCGCATGAAAGGGACATAACCAATCCAGCAACATGGGAAAGCGTCAGGGAGTTTGCTCAGCTCGATGGCGTTTTTGTTATCGATGAGGAAGGGATAATCATCGCTGCTGGGAGGTATTTGGACGTTTCTGGAAAGGATCTCAAGATCAAGAAGGGTTTTGGCGGAAGACATCTCGCATGTGCTGCGATAACGAGGGAAACCGAAGCAATAGCGGTTGTGGTCTCTGAAAGCGGTGGAGACATCAGAATTTATAAGGATGGAGAGGAGATAATCGCAATCGATGCAAGCATCCTCTAAACGCAAAAAGATTAAATATTGTCCCGATTATCATCGAATATGTCATTGAGAGAAAAGGTTGAGGAGGTAATCGAGAAAGAAATCCGCCCCGCATTGATGAGAGATGGTGGTAACATAGCCGTTATTGATGTTGATGAGAAAGAAGGTGTAGTCAAGGTTCAACTGCTTGGGGCGTGTCAGGGATGTCCAATGTCAATAATAACGCTTACAATGTTCGTTGAGGAGCATCTGAGAAGTAAGATTCCAGAAGTTAGGAAGGTAGTTCCGGTCTGATATGATATTTTTCATAGATCCGTTTTCGGTGGTTATACTGGAAGACAGAGCGGTCAAAGCTGAGAGGGTAAATGGCAACATATTCGGTGGATTTTGCAGGTGCGGAGGCATTATGCTTCAGAAGGCATGGGTTGACGACACTTTGATGATCTCCGAATGTGAGCGATGCTGGAAGGTCGAAGCTTTTAGATTCAACGGAAGAAAACTCATCGATAGGTGTGATGTAAAGGTAATATACAGACAGAACATTGTGGAATTTTTGAGAGAGATTTTGTCGCCTTCAGAATTCGAGGCCATTCTGAACAAGGCTAAAAATGTTCAATACAACTACAACGCCTATAGCAGAGCCAAGAAGAAGCTCGAAGATTTGAAATTAAATGTTGAAGAAATTCTAAATCTTATAAAAGAGATCGCATAAATTCAGCCGGAACATAGCTTTCTTAGTAACATCTCCCCTTCTCTTGTTCCTTTCGCTATGAGCAGATCTCCGGAGTGGATCTTTGTCGATGCCTTCGGATTCACTATCCACCTATTTCCTCTCCTCACCGCAATAACGTGCATTCCTGTTGTAGTTTCTACCTTTGCTTCTCCAAGCGTTTTTCCGTCCAACTTCGATCTCTTTCCGACTTCAACCATTGTGATGATTTCATCGGTCTCCCTCATAGCTTCCTTAAATATCGGATGGATCTCGAGTTTCTGAAGGACAATTCCTGCGATCTCCTTTGCTGAATCCGCTATCTGCTCGGATGAGTTGGCCAAATCTAAAAGCGCCACAAGCGGTTTCGTCTTTTCGAAGTGTCTGCTACTCCTCAAAACCCAGTGCTGAAGGTCGAACTTCATGTTGTCTATTCTCTCCTCCAAGTATGCGACTTCCTGAGCTATATCCTCATTGTAGTAGAGAACCGACGAATAGCTCAGATCTACTGCCAGCTCTGACAGATTTTTCATCTCGATAACGGTATCGACTGCGTTGTCGAGATCCTCGATTTCGATCTCGATCGTTTCCTCTTTTATCTCCTTCGGCTCGCCGGTCACGAGTTCGAAGAACTTCGGAACTCCGGTTATATCTCCCCTCGCAAAGAGGACATCCCCAATGAGTATCTTCGTATCTCTGTCTGGATTGAATATCCACTCGAACCCCCTCTTTATCGCGATTACTCTCATCCCCGTCCTCGTGTGCAGCTTGACTTCTCCAAGAGTTCTGTTCGCAACTTCCGAGTTTTCTGAAACTACTGCTTTAACTGCCGTTTCCTCTGAATAATATAAAATTAAATTTATAAATTCTTTTGGTAATTTGAATCCTCTAAGCACCAATGTTGCTATGTCTCCTGCAGCGTTTCCAATGCGATGAGCGGCATCTGCAATTTGTAAGATCGAAGATACCGATTCCGCCTCGTCAACCCTCCTTGCGGCCAAAATGGATACTATCCTGATCTGTCTGAGCAGACTGAGAATCTTATCTTCAAGCTCAAGAACCTCCTCCGCAATGTCCTCATTGTCAAAAAGCAATGCGGAATAGGCCAAATCTACTATCAGCTCGGATGTATCTTTTATTTCAACGAGGAGATCTTTTACAGTCCTACGCATTTGCATCGATTAACGATTTCAGAAGATATAAGAATTTCTAATCTATTACCTCGATCGAAATCGGGTTTCCGTTCTTGTCGTAACAAGCCCAGCAGTCTTCGTTGAAAGGATAACAGACGATGATGTGAACGACTCCGTGCTTCATGAACATGTGTATGTCTTGGGGAGATGGTGTGCAGTTTGGCGATGGATGACTGTGGACGGTTCCGTATATCTTATAGCCCAACGGTAGCATGTCCATGTGTATTATCGCTAACGTCTCTCCAGCTTGAAATGGTAGAAATACCAACTCCTCGATGATTCCTTTCTTTCCGGTAAGCAGAGCTATGAATTCGTTGGGATATGATTCCTTTGCAATTTCCAAAGCGAATCTTATAACATCTCTTCTTATCTTCATGATAGCAACTCGATCAGAATCGACTCGACTTCACCCAACTTGTCAGCTATAGATCTAATTTCCTCTATTTCAAGCTCTCCCTTCTTTTGCAGAGATGCTGGAACAAACATTCCTTCGCTGATGATACCGTTAAACTCTCTCGGCGGAAGGTATGCTATTACGGCGAAGGTGTTCGGCTTAAATTCGTCGCTGTTCGTTACAACATCAATTCTGAATCCGCAATCGACACTGCAAAGCCAGAGTTTACCCAAATCCTTCCTATTCACGATCTCTCCACAGAAGAACCTTATAGCTTCGTAAGGCTTCGAAATCTCACCTCTCTGCATGAGCTTTGGGAGATCCGCAAGGTATTCGAGCCAGTAGTCTGCAAGTTTCCAGTTGAAATCCCTTTCAGCTCCTTTTAGCACTTCGCGAAGTTCTTTAGCCTTGCTAACGACGTTTTTGAAGTTCTCAAGCTCTAATAGTTCGTTTGGGTTCAGATAGGAGTATTTAACGATCTGCATTTCGCTCTGCATGTTTCTGATCTCCTTTAGAATTTCCTTCCTCCTTTGAACCTTAATCGCGTTGATCAGCCTTTCAAGATCGCTCAATCCCTTCTCAGCAAGCCTGATTCTAAAATCGTTTGCCGTATCCATGAAGCTAAAATACTACAAAGCTATTTTTAACTTTACATACGATGATTGTCGAGCTAACGGTTATATAGATAACTGATAGTGCGGGAATTATGGACATTTTGAAGGAGCTTGAAGTGTTTAGGAGGAGAGATATTCCATATTCGAGAGTTTTGGGATCGATGTGCACGATTCCTCATCCCATAGCAGTTGAAGCTCACAAGATGTTTATCGAAACGAACTTGGGGGATCCGGGAATATTTAGGGGAACTGCTGACCTTGAGAAAAGGCTTGTAAGGTTTTTGGGTGAAATCCTGCATCATCCGAATGCAGAGGGATACATCTGCTCAGGTGGAACCGAAGCTAATATCCAAGCTATAAGATCGTTCAGGAATCTCAGAAAAGTAGATAGGCCTAACATAGTCGTTCCCAAATCTGCCCACTTCTCCTTCGATAAGATCGGCGATCTGCTATGCATCGAAGTTAGAAAGGCAGAGCTCGACGATGAATTTAGAGTGGATTCCACATCTCTGGAGTCGCTCATAGATGACAGAACGGTTGGAATCGTTGGAATAGCCGGAACGACAGAGCTTGGGCAAGTGGATCCGATCGATGAGCTGTCGAAGATAGCTGTTGAATATGGTGTTGATTTACATGTCGATGCAGCATTTGGTGGACTCGTTATACCGTTTATGGATAGGAATATAGATTTCGATTTTAAGCTTGAGGGAGTCTCTACCATTACCGTCGATCCGCACAAGATGGGCATGGCGACTATTCCAGCTGGAGGAATTCTTTTTAGAGATGAGAGTTACCCCGGATCTCTCGAAGTTAAAACACCCTACCTCACATCGAGGTCGCAGTGGACTCTAACTGGCACACGCCCTGGCACGGGAGTCGCTTCAGCTTATGCTGTTCTAAAACATTTGGGATTTAAAGGTATGAAGAAGATCGTGAGACACTGCCTTAAGATGACTAAAATCGTTAAGGAGGAGATGGAGTCACTTGGATTTGAACCGGTAATAGAGCCGGTTATGAATGTCGTATGCTTCAAAACCGAACACGCTGAGGAGATTAAAGAAGAATTGATGAAGAGGGAATGGATTATTTCTACCATACCTAATCCCAAAGCGATCAGACTTGTCTTGATGCCTCACGTTACCGAAGATGTGATTACGAATTTTATTTCTGAAATTAAAAATGTATTAGTGACACTAAATGTCAGACCGAAATAATTTTAAACACAGATCATATGCAGTTGAATTACCTCAAAACTCAATATGGGCAAAAAGCTTAAATATCGACGCTGTGCAACGATAAAATACCTCCCGCGACTGGGAGGGAGTAAAGCACAAGCCTTATAAATCTCAGAACGTCATAACATATTAGTAACCGCGGGTCCGGCAAGGACCCCGATAAGGGCGCTAAGCCCGGGATGAGGGGTAGAGTTCCCACCCGCGGTATAGTGGTGAAGACGTGTCCTACTGGACACGTCTGAGATGGGCTTGCCAGCAGGGTAAACCCAGTGGGCGAGGGGGCGTATTCACCGCCCTTTCTCCCCCGCCAATTCTGGTTGATCCTGCCAGAGGCCGCTGCTATCCGGCTGGGACTAAGCCATGCGAGTCATGGGGCGCGAGCCGCTTCGGCGGTTCGCGCACCGGCGGACGGCTCAGTAACACGTGGCCAACCTGCCCTCGGGAGGGGGATAACCCCGGGAAACTGGGGCTAAACCCCCATAGGGGATGGGTGGTGGAATTCCCCCATCCCCGAAAGTGCACGGTTGCCGTAAGGCGCCGTGCAGCCCGAGGATGGGGCTGCGGCGGATTAGGTAGTTGGCGGGGTAACGGCCCGCCAAGCCGAAGATCCGTACGGGCCATGAGAGTGGGAGCCCGGAGATGGCCCCTGAGACAAGGGGCCAGGCCCTACGGGGCGCAGCAGGCGCGAAACCTCCGCAATGCGGGAAACCGCGACGGGGTCAGCCGGAGTGCCCGCGCATCGCGCGGGCTGTCGGGGAGCCTAAACAGCTCCCCATAGCAAGGGCCGGGCAAGGCCGGTGGCAGCCGCCGCGGTAATACCGGCGGCCCGAGTGGCGGCCACTATTATTGGGCCTAAAGCGTCCGTAGCCGGGCTGGTAAGTCCCCCGGGAAATCTGGCGGCTTAACCGTCAGACTTCCGGGGGATACTGCCAGCCTAGGGACCGGGAGAGGCCGGGGGAATTCCCGGGGTAGGGGTGAAATCCTATAATCCCGGGAGGACCACCTGTGGCGAAGGCGCCCGGCTGGAACGGGTCCGACGGTGAGGGACGAAGGCCAGGG
>JAMOPJ010000015.1 GCA_027064525.1 Archaeoglobaceae archaeon | reverse complement strand
CTCACCATTCTTAGCTGTGGCATCAATTCATCCAAGTCGAACTCATAATCAAACGTTACTCGCACTTCATCCTCCGTTTCAGTCTCTACTAACCTAATCTTCCCCTCCCATAGCGTTCTCTCCATACTCCATCACCTGATCGGGAACTTATCAACGATCCGGGAATACCACTCATCCGCCTGCTTTGTCTTGGCTAAATAGTGAGAAGAGCCAACTGTAACAGAGGCTCTACCCTGAATGAAGTCAGCTACTGATTCTGGAACACCATTCATGATTAAGAAATTGTAGTTCCACTTTCTGATTGTATTAGCTGAAACTCTACCATGCTTTATAACTCCCTCAAGATAGTCGTAACTCTTCGATATTTTCCTCAATTCGAGCCAAGAAGGAAAGTAAAGCCAGAATGCTTTTTTCTTTCCCTTGCTTACGAAACCGACAGGATACCTGTAAACCATATCGTTTACCTTGACGACATTTGAGGGATCGAATTGCTGTAGAGCCTCAACTACATGTTTAAGCCTTAATCCGCTGTAAACCAAAGCCAAGAAAACCATTTCAAGTTCCTCATCGTTTATTTTTCTAATGTGAGAATAATAAGCTTCTCTGAGTTCATCATCGCTTATAAATACCTCCCTCGCTTGGTATTTGCGTATTATTGTCTTCTTCCTCCATCTCTCCAAAGGAACGCCATTTATGTGCGTAAGCCCTATTTCTTCTTCCAAGAAGTTGAAGAAGTTTCTCAACCCTTTTGCGAATTTGTCTCCCTTTACCCTTAAAATCAGTTCTTCAAGCTCATCGGGATAGAAGACGTCTTTAAGATTCTTGTCCAAAGCGGAGATATAGTCTTTTGCGGTTCTTTCGCTCAGTTCTCCCCTTTTCACTTTCTTGTTTAGATGCTTGGTGAACTTGTTCCTATACTTTTTGTAGATTTCTCTGATAGTTAGTTTGTTAAAGCCCTTACGAGGCGAAGGTCTCCGGTTCGAATCCGGGCGAGCCCATGTCATCCTTTTATCATAAACCGCTATCAACTCAATAAGCTTGGGTTCAACGAGATCGGCAATAGTAATACCCTCAGCTTCCGCTATCACCCTTCCTTACTCTCCCATGCAAGTGCTTAAAAATTCCTCACTTAGCTGTTAAAAAGGAATTCAGAAGGAAAGGGATAGGCACCAAGCTACTCCCCACCGCTATAGAAAGCCTAATGACCTGTATGCGGGGCATCAGTCTTGCATTAAAGGTACAGCGGAGTTATTATTTAAATATCTAATATCAATTTAACATACTGCGATTAATGTAGTAACTTTTTTATACTTGAGTTAATACTACTTTAGTAGTTATCCAATAGGCGGAGGTGGTGGTATGTTGTTTAAAGGTAAGAAAGGTGTAAGCCCAGTTATAGGAGTAATACTGATGGTGGCAATAACCGTAATATTGGCGGCAGTGATTGCAAGTTTCGTGTTTGGAATGGGTTCAAAGGTAAAAGCGGCTCCAAACGCTGAGCTGGTATTGTCTGACCATGAGGATAAAATTGATGATAATGGTGCTGATAAAATACTCTACATCAGCCATTACAGTGGAGATGTATTAAAGTGTGAAGATTTGAAGATTATTGTGTTCGATAAAACTAACGGTAAAAAGGATGTTTTGACATGGAATCAGTCAGCAAATCAGTTCCAGGGTACTAACTTAATCGTAAACGTAACGGCTGGCACCGATGGTGACACAAACGGCAAATATTACTATGTCGCTCATGACGGAGTGATCGAAGTTGGAGATACAGTCGTACTATACGAGAAGAGTAATGATTTCCTAAGTAAGGATAAAGTCCCAGCAACGATAGAAGTGCAGGTAGTACACATACCTACAAACTCGGTTATATTCAGTGGCGAACAGCTCGTACAGTAACGCATTAACGCATTTCTATTTTTTATTTTGATCAAATTCGATCAAAAACTTTTTGATGTTTTCAGCCAGTATTTCCATGATGCTAAGAGATCCTCGATCTGTTTCACCGATAGTTGGAATAGTTTTAATGACGTTAATAACGGTAATATTGGCTACCGCTATTTTCAAAATTTCAAACGTTTACTTTCAACCCGCACCTAACGCCATTTTAGATGTGGAGTTGTATACAGTTGACAATGCAAACGCAACCAAGATCGTTGTTAGGGATTTAGGTGGTGATCCGATATATTTTAAGAACAAAAGGTTGTTCGTTTATCTCAACGGGCACCGATTCAACTTTCATCCGTTCACAGAAAGTGGGCAACTAATGGCTGGTGATGTAGGTGTAATGGTTGTTCCATTTCCCTCCAAAGTAGGGCAAACCGTGGATGTCAAACTTGCTATCGGAGGTATGTCGCTCTTCTCTGGGGAATGGGCTACCGTTTTTTATTCAAAAAAGGTTACCGTCCAAAAGTCGAGAGTGTTATCGGTAGAAAACGGATTACTTGCGGAGTGGCACTTTGAAGGGTTCAACTCTTCTTATGTAAATTCAAATCCTCCTAATAAAAGGGAAGTTTACGATCTGAGCGGAAACGGAAACGATTTGGATATAGCGGGATGGAACGACTTAAACACCGCATGGACTGAAGGAATAAACGGTATGGCTTACAGATTTTGGAGCACCAGTTTGGGCTTACTCTATTTGTTCTCTTACTACGATGATGTAGTTCATGTTATCGATCCAGGAAATTCGTTTACGTATGAAGCTTGGATAAGGTGGGAAGGCGAGACAGGTTGGGGTAAGACAATCATATATGTTGGTAACAACTCAACTTACGATTATAAGATGTGGTTGTTCGTTGGATCGAGCACATCCGATTCGGCGAATTTAGGTTATTACGTATATACAAAATCTGGTAGGGTTGGTGGTTATACGGGCTACATGATTAAGAACGGTTCTTGGTATTACGTCGTTTTAACATCTGATGGAAGTAAAATCAAGTTGTATGTGAACGGCAACCTTGTTAATTCCAGTTCTTTGCCAGCGGGAACTGTTAAATCGGATTACGTTACGGCAATAGGTGGTGCTCCAGGTTATCCCTCATTTGGAGGTATAATCGACGAAGTTTACATTTGGAATAGGGCTTTAACACCTCAAGAAATTAAGGAGAGGTTTGAGATGTATGCGGATAAGGTGGGTCATTAGCGTTTTAGCTA
>JAMOPJ010000014.1 GCA_027064525.1 Archaeoglobaceae archaeon | reverse complement strand
CTATAATAGATTCCCTAAAAACAAAGTGCAATTCAAATCTACCCTAAGCTGGCTCAAATCCTTCGCTTTATTACATAACCTTATAAATTGTTACTATAAAAATATTACATCTTGACAATCTCCACCAAATGATGCAATTGATGATAGAATGCTATTCGTATCCGTGCTGTATCCCTTTATTTCGTAAAAGACATACACGTTTTTATCTTTGAAGTAAAAAGCACCATCACATTTAATGGGAATCTTAAGATTCTTACCATCTGGTAATTTTACCTCGATCTTTAAATTTTTCACATCTATTTCCTCAAGGTCTGGAAATCGTTTTTAAATAAGTTTTTGATAGGTTCGTCGAGTAGCATTCTTTGTCCATGTTTCTTTCGTTTCTTTGAACACAGCTTGAAATATTCTGTCTTCAAGTATTCTAAGGTTTCATCAATTTTTCCGCTCTTTTTATTAAATTTTCGAAATGTTTAAATCCGCAATATTTACAATCACCTAATTTTTTGAACGATTTGCATTCATTACACTGTGAACATTCCCCTTCCATAACTACAAAATTATAAGGTTTTCAGTAAATTCATAAACCATGCTCTCGATAGCTATCCCATCATCAGCATTGATCAACGAGAATGATCCTAAAATCAAAACGTTCAAGGTCGGATTAATAGCTAGAGCTTGTGCGATCTTCAGAGTCGATGAAATCCTCATTTATCGCGATCCTAAACTTGATGAATCTGACTTTATCAAGGATATCTTGGAATATATGGAAACACCGCAATATCTCCGAAAATATCTGATCCCGATAAAGCCTTCATTGCGATATGCTGGTGTTTTACCACCTCTGCGCATTCCTTCTCATAAGCCGAAACATTTAAAAGTCGGTGAGATTAGAGAGGGGGTCGTTAGACGGGTTGCTCCTGACGGCACGTGCTGGGTGGATATAGGTGTTGACGCCCTGGCGTCCCTCAAGCCCAAAAGGAGGCTGAAGAGGGGCGCCCGCGTGACCGTCAGGGTCTGTTCGAAGAAGCCGTTGGTCGTCGAAGAAGCTGAACCGGATGAGTATTGGGGATATAAAGTTAAAAAGGTCGAGCTTAAAGAAGTCCTAAAAAGGAGAAACGTAGTCGTTACCTCGCGTAAATGCGAGGTTGTTCGGCTTGAGAATCTGAGGCAAAGCTTAAAAAGCCCTCTCACGCTAATATTTGGAAGCCCCGAAGAGGGGGTATTCGAGATAGCCGAAAGGCTTGGTATAAGGCTTGATGCTAAATGTTGGAATACGATCCCCATGCAGGGTGTTGAGACCGTGAGATTGGAAGAAGCGGTATTGGCTACGTTAGCGATAGTGAACTGGGTGAGGTGGTTGGATGAAGTATAGCAGACCAAGGAGAGGATCTTTAGCATTCAGTCCGAGAAAGAGAGCCAGCAGTATCATTCCACGCATTAGATCATGGCCCGACTACGACGGAGAGCCTAAGCTGTTGGGTTTCGCTGGCTACAAAGCAGGAATGACCCACGTTATCATGATAGACGACAGAAAGAACTCACCAACGTATGGAGAGGAAATAGTGGTGCCAGTCACTGTAATCGAATGCCCACCGATGAAAGTAATGGGCATCAGAGTTTACAAGAACTCTCCCTACGGCTTGCAGATAGCTGGTGAGGTTTGGACGAACGAACTCGACGAATACCTTGGCAGGAGACTCAACTTGCCAAAGAAGACACCGGATGTCGATAAGCTAAGAGAAATTGAGGACATAGCTGAAGTTAGGGTTATCACATATACCCAGCCCTACAAGATCACTGGAGTTCCGAAGAAGGTGCCTGACGTAATGGAACAGAAGGTTGGAGGTTCAGATATCAACGCAGTGCTCGATTATGCAATCGAGAAGTTGGGCAAGGAAGTTAGGATCTCCGAGGTCTTCCAGGAGGGCGCGTTGATAGATGTTATTGCAATCACGAAAGGTAAGGGGTTCCAGGGTCCAGTAAAGAGATGGGGAGTCATAACACTCGATGCAAAGCATGCAAGAAGCTCCAAGCATAGGAGAGTAGGAACTCTCGGTCCCTGGACTCCACACAGAGTGAGATGGACGGTTCCACAGGCTGGTCAGATGGGATTCCACCAGAGAACTGAATATAACAAGAGAATCATCAAGATCGGTGAGAACGGAGAAGAGGTAACTCCTAAGGGCGGATTCGTCCATTATGGAGTAATTAGAAGTGATTACGTTTTGGTTTCAGGCAGTGTTCCCGGCCCAGTTAAAAGGCTCATCAGGATGAGAGACGCAATCAGACCTCCACAGAAGGTCGTTTATGAGGGAATAAATGTCCTGTATATCAGCACATCCTCAAAGCAGGGTAGGTGATCATGATGATCGCTAAGGTGTTGAGTTTAAAGGGTGAAGTTGTAGAGGAGATCGAACTTCCGAAAGTGTTTGAGGAGGAATTCCGTCCGGACATAATCAAGAGAGCCGTCCTTGCAATTCAAAGCCACAGAAGACAGCCATACGGTCCTAATCCATTGGCTGGGCTTGACTACGCATGGGAGAACTGGGGTCCAGGCTACGGATACGCAAGGGTTCCGAGATGGAAGATAGGGAGCAGAGCTGTGGTTGTTCCTCAGGCTGTCGGAGGAAGGAAAGCACATCCACCAAAGCCGCAGAAGAAGTGGGCGGAGAAGATAAACAAGAAGGAGATGCGCAAGGCTTTGCGTTCAGCCATAGCAGCTACAGCCAATCCTGAGTTGGTGAAAGCGAGAAACCACATCTTTGAGGGCGAACTACCAAAGATCGTCGTTGATGAGCTACAATCCCTCAAGAAGACCAAAGAGGTCGTTGAAGTCTTTAGAGCTATAGGAGTTTACTCTGATGTTGAGAGATCTGCAGACACCAAGAGGCAGAGGGCTGGCAAGGGTAAGAGGAGGGGCAGAAGATATGTCCAGAAGAAGAGCGTGCTTTTAGTGGTTGGCAAAGATGAAGGTGTTATGAAGGCTGCGAAGAATCTGCCCGGTGTAGATGTCGTTCTCGCTAAAGATTTGAACGTCGAGTTGCTTGCTCCCGGTTGTCACGCTGGAAGACTTACCGTTTGGACTAAATCCGCGATAGAACATCTGAGGGGATGGTTATGCTGATCAAATGCTTCTTGGTTACGGAAAAAGCGGTATCGCTGCTTGAGAAGAACATATTGACGGCTATAGTCGATATAAGGGCTAAAAAACCCGACATAAAAAGGGAAATTGAGAGGTTGTTTAACGTGGAAGTTGAGAAAGTAAACACGCTGGTAACTCCAAAAGGAGAGAAGAAAGCCTACATAAAGCTTAAGCCAGAGTATTCGGCCGAGGAAATCCTTTCAAAGTTGGGTGTGTTCTGAGGTGGTGTAAATGGGTAAGCGTATCATTTCCCAAAACCGTGGAAGGGGAACTCCCACTTACAGAGCTCCATCTCATAAATATAGGGCTGAAATAAAGCATCTTAGGTTTAAGCCGGGTGAAACCGTAAGGGCTGAAGTGATAGACATCGAGCACGATCCTGCAAGGAATGGGCCGGTGGCTTTGGTAAGACTTCCAGATGGTGGGACAACATATGTTCTCGCTACTGAAGGCTTGGGAGTTGGGGATGTCATCGAGGCTGGAGAAAACGTCGAGATCAAGCCCGGAAACACTACTTATCTGAAAAACATACCTGAGGGAACTCCGATCTGCAACATTGAGAACCAGCCGGGAGATGGCGGTAAGTTTGCGAGAGCCAGCGGAACATACGCAATACTGGTTGCGCATGAGGAGGACAGAGTTCTGGTTCAGCTCCCTTCCGGTAAGCTCAAGTGGCTCGATCCGAAGTGTAGGGCAACCATAGGCGTCGTTGCTGGAGGAGGGAGAACGGATAAGCCGTTCGTAAAGGCTGGTAAGAAGTATTACAAGATGAAGAGCAAGGCTGCGAAGTGGCCAAGAGTCAGAGGAGTTGCGATGAACGCAGTAGATCACCCGTTCGGTGGTGGTAAGCACCAGCATGTCGGAAGGCCGAAGACCGTCAGCAGGAATGCTCCACCGGGCAGGAAGGTCGGAAGCATTGCTGCGAGGAGAACTGGAATCAGGAAGTAACTTTATATATTTATTCGTTTCATGCTAACAGTTTGGGAGGTGGTATGTATGGCGCTGAAGAGTAAGATAACCCGTCCGAAGGAGTTCAGATATCGTGGTTACACGTTGGAAGAATTGCAGAAGATGAGTTTGGAGCAAATAGCGGAGCTTTTGCCAGCAAGAGAGAGAAGGAAGATAAAGAGAGGATTCACAGAACAGGAGCTAAAGCTACTCAGAAAGCTAAGAAAGAAAGGCTGGGCAAGAACGCACTGTAGGGATATGATAGTTCTGCCAGAGATGGTAGGAAAAACGATCTACGTTCACAACGGCAAGGAGTTCGTTAAAGTTGAGATAAAGCCGGAAATGATCGGACACCGCTTGGGCGAGTTTGCTCTGACGAGGAGGTTCGAAAAGCATTCTGGACCGGGAGTCGGAGCTACGAGAAGCAGTAAGTTCGTTCCACTGAAGTGAGGTGGTTGAATGGCTCGCATAAAATATTCCTATCAGCCGGCTGATGAGACGAAAGCCGCAAAGGCTATGGGTTATGAGATGCCGATAAGCTTCAAGCACGCAGTAGAGATTTGCAGAGAGCTCAGGGGAAAGAAGATCGAGGAGGCTAAGAAGATCTTGGAGAATGTGATCGCTCTGAGGAAGCCGATCCCGTTCAAGAGGTATAAGAAGAAGGTTGCCCACAAGCATGGGCTTCACAAATGGTATGCTGGAAGGTATCCACAGAAGGCTGCTAAGTTCATTCTAAAGGTTCTCAAGAACTTGGAAGCCAACGCTGAATACAAGGGGCTTGAGGTTGAGAAATTGGTGATCGTCCACGCTCAGGCTAAGAAGGGTAGGGTGATCAAGAGGTATATGCCTCGAGCCTTTGGAAGAGCTACGCCTAAATTCCAGCAGCTTACAACTGTAGAATTCGTAGCTGAAATTAGGGGTGAGTAGCATGGCTGTTGAGAGGAAGTTCATAAGAGATAGGATCACGAAGCTCCAAGTCAAGGAGTGGCTCAAGGAGGAAGTGAGAAACGCCGGATTCGGCGGAGTTGACATCATAAGAACACCTTTGGGCACTCAAGTAAGCTTATTCGTTGAGAGACCGGGACTTGTAATAGGTAAGGGTGGAAGAAGGATCAGGATGCTTCAGGAGAAGCTCAAGGAGTTCGGCTTGGACAATCCACAGATAAGCGTTGATGAAGTCGAGAAACCTGAGTTCAACGCCCAGCTGATGGCTACTCTTCTGGCAAGAGCACTTGAGAGAGGCTGGTATTTCAGAAGAGCTGGTTACAGATTCCTCTACAGAATTATGGAGGCTGGAGCTAAAGGCTGTGAGATAGAGATCAGCGGTAAGCTCACGAGTGAGAGAGCCAGAACTGAGAAGTTCGTAGCTGGAACGATGGTTCATACGGGAGATCCAGCTTACGAATTGGTTAGAAAGGGGTTTGACATCGCCATCAAGAAGTTGGGTGTTTACGGTGTAAGCGTTCGAATAATCCCACCAGATGTTGAGCTTCCGGACGAGTTTAAGGTAAAAGAGGTCAGCAAGGAAGAACTCGAAGCCCTAAAAGCCCAGATCTTGGGTGAAGCTCAGCCGGATGCTGAGCAGGTTGAGGCTGAACAGGCTGAAAATAAGGAGGGTGAAGAACAATGAAGATGGACGAAATCAGAAAGATGAGCAAGGAGGAAAAGCTAAAGAAGTTAAGAGAGCTCGAATTGGAACTTTTAAGGCTGAGGACTCTCGTCAGATCTGGAGGTTCGTTGGAGAATCCGATGGCTATCAGGAACGTCAGGAAGGACATAGCGAGGATAAAGACAGCTTTGAGGGAAGAAGGGTATAGAGCATGAGACCCGAATTTATTTTAGCTCACGAGTGGATCGGATTGGAAGTTGAAGTTGTCGATTCTCCAAATCCTTCTGAGATCGGAATTAAAGGTATCGTAGTCGATGAAACGATGAATACTCTCAAGATCAAGACGGAAAAAGGTTTAAAAATCGTGGCTAAAAAAGGTAGAACCTTCAGGGTTAGGTTTGAGGGGAAGGTGTTGAGAGTAAAAGGCGACCTGATAGCGTTCAGGCCGGAGGATAGGATTAAGAAAGGCATACTCATGTTAAAAAGAGCGAAGGGTGTTAGGTTATGGTGAAGGATATCGGTATAGATGTCAAACCGCCCGAAAGGGAATGTGACGATAAGAATTGCCCGTTCCACGGAGATTTAAGGGTTAGAGGTCAGATTCTAACTGGCAAGGTAGTCAAGACTTACGAAAAGACGGCTGTAATCGAGAGAGAGCTCATAAGATACGTGAAAAAATACGAGAGGTATCTGAAGAAGAGATCGAAGATCCACGCACACAATCCACCTTGCATAAATGCCAAGCCGGGAGATATAGTAACGATTGCGGAATGCAGACCGATCAGCAAGACGAAGAGCTTCGTTATAGTGGAGGTGGTAAAGCGTGAAGGCGATCAGGGCTGAAGTTCCGAGATGTTTACCTACAGGAGCGAGGTTGATTTGCGCTGACAACACCGGTGCGAGAGAACTTGAGATCATCGCTGTTAAGGGCTACAAGGGTGTCAGGAGAAGGTATCCGGCTGCTGGAGTCGGAGACATTGTAGTTGTGACTGTAAAGAAGGGAACTCCGGACATCAGAAAGCAAGTGCACTACGCTGTGATAATCAGGCAGAGGAAGGAATACAGAAGACCAGACGGAACTCGTGTCAAATTCGAGGACAACGCCGCGGTGATTACGGATGATAAGGGCAATCCAAAGGGTTCTGAGATTAGGGGGCCAGTTGCGAGGGAAGCTGCGGAAAGATTCCCCAAGATAGGCTCGATAGCTTCGATAATAGTGTGAGGTGATCGTATGGCGATTCCCAAATCCAAACAGCCGAGAAAGTGGAGAAGATGGTTGTTCAAGACATCGAAGCTCCATGAGAGACATAGGTTGCTCCATGCAACTCTCTCCAAAGAGCTCAGGAAGAAATACGGAAAGAGGGCGATTAGAATCAGGAAGGGCGATAAGGTTAGGATAATGCGTGGTGAATTTAGAGGTCACGAAGGCAAGGTTGTCGAAGTAGATATGAAGAGGCTCAGGATTTACGTAGATGGTGTAACCCAAACCAAAGCGGACGGAACTGAAGTCTACATCCCGATTCACCCCTCAAACGTCATGATTATCGAGTTGGGAGATGTCGATGAGGTTAGGAAAAAGATATTAGAGAGGAAGTGATGTGGTATGCACCAGAAGAGGTTGTCTGCTCCGAAAACGTATAAGATTCCGAGAAAGAGTGGTGGAAGGTGGGTAGTCAAGCCTTCACCTGGACCACACAACAAGTATGCGATTCCGTTGCTCATAGTGGTTAGAGACTACCTTCAGCTTGCAGATACGGCGAGAGAAGCGAGAAGGATCATCGCTGCTGGAGAAATCTTGGTAGATGGCGTTCCGAGGAAGGACTACAAGTTTCCTATTGGGCTGTTCGACGTAATCAAGATTCCCAAGCTTGAGAAGAGTTACAGGATTGTATTCGACGAGAAGGGTAGATACGTGCCGATAGAGATCGAGGACGACAACGTCAAGCTCTACAAGATCGTGAACAAGACTATGGTCAGGGGCGGCAAAATCCAGCTGAATCTGTTTGACGGAACGAATATACTCGCAGGAAACGAATACAAAACGAAGGACAGCATTCTGATGACAATTCCGGAGAAAAAGATAATAGATCACCTCAAGTTCGAGATCGGAGCTTTGGTAATGGTTACTGGTGGTGGTCACGCTGGTGAAATTGGTAGAATAAAGGACTACAAGATCGTCAGGAGCTCTGCACCAAACCTCGTCACCGTTGAATCCGAGAAGGGGGAGTTCACGACGATTGAGGATTACATATTTGTGATCGGTAAGAAGGATTCCGACAAACCAGTGATCGATCTGGGGGTGTAACGTATGCAGGCGATGACGGTTGAAAAAACCGAGACGAAGGATGAGAAAAAGAAAGGAGAGAACCCAATGAGAGAGATTCTCATCGACAAGGTAGTTATCAACATCGGAGTTGGAGAAAGCGGAGAGAGGCACAAGAGAGCTGTAAAGTTGCTTGAGCAGCTTACTGGGCAGAAGCCGGCAATAACATACGCAACTCAGACGATTAAGAACTTCGGAATTAGAAGGGGTGAAGCCATAGGTTGTAAGGTCACGCTTAGAGGAGAAAAGGCTATGAAGTTCCTCATGGATGCTCTAAAGGTCAAGGAGTTCAAGCTTAGTGCGAAATCGATAAACGACGGAAACTTCTCCTTTGGCATTGCTGAGCACATCGATCTGCCGGGAGTGGATTACGATCCCGACATTGGTATCTTCGGAATGGACATCTGCGTAGTATTGAAGAGAAGGGGCTACAGGGTTGCTAGGAGAAGAAGGTGCAGGAGCAAGGTTGGAAAGAGACACAGAATAACGAAAGAAGAAACGATCGAGTGGCTTAGGAGTTTGGGCGTGGAGGTGATATGATGGAGAAGGAGCAGAAGAAGAAGTTCGGCAGAGGAGCTAACAAGTGTAGGAGATGCGGGAGGAGAAGAGGCTTGATTAGGAGATACGGATTGTATCTCTGCAGGCAGTGCTTTAGAGAGGTAGCTTCAGAATTGGGATTTAAGAAGCTCTGGTGAGGTGATCGCGATGGCCGTGGATCCACTGTCGGATGCGATGTCTGCTATAAAGAACGCTGAAAGAGTTGGAAAGGATAAGTGCGAGGTTAAGCCCGCTTCAAAGCTCATCGGCAACGTTCTCAAGGTTATGAAGGAGCACGGATACATAAAGGGCTTTGAATACGTTGAAAACCACAGAGGTGGAAAGTTTATCGTAGAGCTCTGCGGAAGGATAAACGACTGCGGAGCTATCAGGCCGAGATTCTCAGTAAAGAGAACAGAATACGAGAAGTTCGAGAAGAGGTATCTGCCGGCGAGAGACTTTGGCATACTGATCGTATCTACCACTAAGGGTGTGATGTCGCAAAAGGAAGCCAGAGAACTTGGTTTAGGTGGTGTTCTACTTGCTTACGTCTACTGAGGTGATGCTCATGATCGAAAGAGTGGTTCCGATTCCAGAGAACGTGGAAGTGACCATTGAAGGTGATACGGCGAAAGGCTACACGATTACAGCAAAAGGGCCTCTGGGTGAGAACTCCAGATTTCTTAAGTTCAGAGGAGTTTATATCGAAAAAGCCAACGGTGCTATCAGGGTTTATGCTAAGGAAGACAGAAGGAGACTCAAGGCGATGGTTGGAACATTCTGGGCTCACATAAGGAACCTTATAAGGGGGGTTACTGAAGGTTTTGAGTACAAGCTCAAGGTAGTTTACGCTCACTTCCCGATCAAGGTTAGGGTTGAAGGTGACGAAGTAATAATCGAGAACTTCCTTGGAGAGAAACATCCCAGAAGAGCCAAAATCGTAGGAAGGGCTAAAGTTGAGATTAAGGGGCAGGAGATCATAGTTAAGGGTATAGACAAGGAGGAGTGCGGACAGACGGCTGCAAACCTTGAACAAGCTACAAAAATCAAGAGATTGGATCCGAGAGTATTTCAGGACGGAATTTACATAGTTGAGAAGCCGAAGTGAGGTGGTGCATGTGGATAAGGAGATCGCGAGACTTCTTAGGGTTAGGAGAAGGCAAAAAGCCAGAAAGCCGGAATTCAGGCATTTCGAAGCTCACAAAAAGCTCAGGTTAAGAGATAAGGGCTGGAGAAGACCAAAGGGATTGCATAACAAGTGGAGGGAGAGAGTAGGAGGAAAGTGGAGTGGCAGAATACTGGTCAGCATCGGCTTTGGATCGCCCAAGGCTGTCAGAGGGTTGCATCCGTCCGGATATGAGGAAGTATTGGTTTACAACGTTAAGGACTTGGAGAAGGTAAATCCAGAGAGACAGGCTATAAGGATCGCCTCATCTGTTGGTATGAAGAAGAGGTTGATGATCGAGGAGAAGGCTAAGGAGTTGGGTATCAAGATCCTCAATCCGTCATCAAGGTGATGGTTATGGATTTGAGACTGCAGAGGCGTTTGGCTGCTCAGGTTCTGAAGTGTGGGATGAACAGGGTTTGGTTCGACCCCTCAGCCTTGGATGAGATTGCTTCAGCCGCAACTAAGGAAGACATTCGAAATCTAGTCGAGCAGGGACTCATAAAGAGGAAACCCGTCAAGGGAGTTTGTAGGGTCAGGATCAACTACAAGAAGGCTCAGAAGAGGAAGGGTAGGAGAAGAGGACATGGAAGCAGGAAGGGTAAGAAGACCGCAAGGCTTTCGAGGAAGGAGGCTTGGATCTTAAGAATTAGAGCTTTGAGGAGGAGGCTGAGGTATCTGAGAGATAAGGGTATCATCGACAGGAGAACGTATAGGATGCTCTACATGAAGGCGAAGGGTGGAGAGTTTAGAAGCGTTTCTCACTTGAACGCTTATCTTGAAGCTCAAGGTTTGATTAAGAAGGAAGAGGTGGCGTGAAATGGCTAAAGGTCCAAGATATAAGGTTCCCTACAGAAGGAGGAGAGAGGGTAAAACGAATTACAGGAAGAGGCTCAAGCTACTTCTCTCAAGGAAGCCGAGACTTGTAGTTAGGATTACAAACAGAAGAGTCATCGCTCAGATTATAGAATACCATCCCGACGGTGACAGAGTGCTTGTAGGCGTCGATTCTTCGATGCTCGCCAAATACGGATGGAAAGGTGATCTGAACAACACTCCAGCTGCTTATCTAACGGGATTGCTCGTTGGCAAGAAGGCTTTGGAGAAAGGGATCAAGGAAGCCATCCTCGACATCGGATTGCATACGCCAACGAGAGGTGGAAGGGTATTTGCGGTGCTCAAAGGGGCTGTTGAAGCTGGATTGGAGGTTCCACACAGCCCAGAGGTTTTGCCAGATGATTCACGAGTTAAGGGTGAGCATATCGCCCAATACTATGAGATGGCTCCCGAAAAGTTTACCGAATATGAGAGGAGGGGTTTGAAGCCTTCCGAATTACCTCAGCATGTTGAAGAAATTAAAGAAAAGATAATGGTGGGAGCATGACTGAGGATTGGGTTCCGAGGACGAGGTTGGGTAAGTTGGTTGCTGAAGGAAAGATCAAGACCATCGATGAGGCTTTGGCAAGCGGATTGCCATTGAAGGAACCAGAGATCGTAGATATCTTACTTCCAGATTTGGAGGATGAGGTTCTTGAGATTTCAATGGTGCAAAGGATGACAGACAGCGGTAGAAGGACGAAGTTCAGGGTTACAGCTGTAGTTGGAAACAAAGATGGTTACGTTGGAGTTGGTGTTGGTAAAGCTTCTCAAGTAGCTCCAGCGATCCAGAAGGCTATAAACAACGCGAAGATCAACATATTCAAAGTCAACAGAGGTTGCGGATCTTGGGAATGCGGTTGCGGAGAGCCGCATTCGATTCCATTCAAAGTCACAGGCTCAGCTGGAAGTGTTAGAGTTACTCTCATTCCGGGTCCAAGAGGATTGGGAATAGTTGCCGGAAAGGTAGCTAAGAAGGTTTTAGAGTTGGCTGGAGTGAGGGATGTCTGGACTTTCACGAGAGGACAAACGAAAACAACGATAAACTTCGCAAAGGCAACTTACGAGGCATTGAAGCAGACGATGTTCGTAAAGAGGTGATAACGATGGTTCTGTTTGCAGTGGTTAGAGTTAGAGGAACCGTTGGTGTTCACAGAAAAATTAAGGATACTCTAAAGATGCTCAGGTTGCACAAGAGATATCACTGTGTGGTAGTTCCGGATACGCCTTCATACAGAGGTATGCTTCAGGTCGTCAAAGATTACGTAGCCTTCGGTGAGATCGATGCAGAAACTCTTGCAATGTTGTTGAGGAACAGAGGTAGGTTGATCGGTGATAAGCCGCTGACAGACGAATACGTGAAGGAAAAGACTGGTTACAATTCCATAGAGGAGTTTGCAAAAGCCGTAGTTGAAGGAAAAGCAAGCTTAAAAGACTTGCCAGACTTAAAGCCGGTCTTCAGATTGCACCCACCAAGAGGAGGACTTAAAAACATAAAGTGGCACTACCCAAGAGGAAGCTTGGGTTATCACGGAAAGGATATAAACAAACTACTGTATAAGATGAGGTGATAGCTATGCCGAAAAAGAAGGTTAAGAAGTTCAGAGGTTCAAGAACCCACGGAAAAGGAAGAAATAGGAGGAACAGGGGAGCCGGATGTAGAGGAGGTAGAGGAAACGCTGGAGTTCACAAGCACAAATACCTCAAGTTCATAAAGCTTGCAAAGCTTGGACTTTACCAGTTCGGTAAATACGGATTCACGAGACCAAAGGTCGTTCAGCGGGAGTATAAGGCTGAGTGTTTCCACAAGAAGACACTGAGAAAGCTCAAGGAAGAGGGCAAGCTTGACGATTACACGTATAAGTTCCTCTCCTCCCGCCCAGAGATAAACGTTGACGACATCGACGAGATAATCGACAGACTTGTAGAGCTTGGGCTCGCAAGCAAGGAGGGGGAAGTGTATTCGGTAGATCTTACAGCATTGGGCTACACGAAGTTGCTGGGTAGAGGAATAATCACAAAGCCAGTTGAAGTTAAAGTTCAGTCCGCAACAGAAACTGCGATCCAGAAGATTGAGGAAGCTGGAGGTAAAGTTGTGCTGGAGGCCTGATTATGGATGTAAATGAAGTCTTGAGGAGACTTCAGCCTTATTTTGAAAGGATACCAAGCGTTGAGAGACCAAAAAGGCATGTCCCCTTTAAAGAAAAATTCGCTTGGACGATCGGCATTCTTCTTCTCTATTTCATTCTTACAAACGTTCCCGTTTTTGGTCTTTCTCCAGAATCTATAGATATTTTTGCTCAATATAGAGCGTTTTTTGCCGGTGCCACGGGTTCCATCCTTGCTTTGGGTATAGGTCCAATAGTTACCGCTTCTATCATTCTGCAGTTGTTGGTTGGAGCTGGAATAATAAGTTTGGATTTAACAAATCCGGAAGATAGAGCGGCATATCAAGATTTTCAGAGGTTTTTGGTATTTGTAATGATAGCCCTTGAAGCTGCTCCGCAGATATTGGGTGGTTTTCTCAAACCTAATGTCGATTTAGCCAATCAGTTGGGTATTCCGGTTGGCGTGATATCATTTCTGATATTCCTTCAGCTGTTCATCGGTGGTGTTTTAATAGTCTATATGGATGAGGTAGTTTCGAAATGGGGTATTGGAAGTGGAGTTAGCCTGTTCATCTTGGCCAGTATATCTCAGGCTATAGTCATCGGCCTCTTCAACTGGGTGTCTCCGACTGGACGCCTCCCGCCGGGAGTCTTTCCGAGACTTTTCCACATATTTACGCATTACCCGCTTGACTACCTGCTATCTCTGAACGGTTTGTCGTTCCTGTTCATAGATGGGGGTATTCTGGCTTTAATCACGACCATCGCAATAATACTGCTCGTCGTTTTCGCGGAGGGGACAAGAGTAGAGATACCGCTTGCACATACCCTTGTGAGAGGAGCAAGGGGAAGATTCCCAATAAAGCTCATTTATGCAAGCGTTCTGCCGATGATCTTCGTCAGAGCGTTGCAGGCGAACATAGTAGTTTTGGGATTGATCCTCTACCAGCATGGAATAAAGTTCTTGGGTGAATACGCTCCCGGAACTTCCAAACCAATATCCGGATTGATGTTCCTCTTATCACCAGTCAGAAGCCCATACGATTGGGTTCCAGCTTTAGTCAAGGATCCGACCCGAAACCCATACGCCCCATACTTTGCGGATATGCCGGACTGGATGATTATCCTCCACCTGCTGATAGATGCGACCATACTGATCGTTGGTGGCATACTCTTCGCCATATTCTGGGTCGAGACTTCGGGAATGGATGCCAAAACTGTAGCTCAGCAGATTGCGAGATCTGGATTACAGATTCCGGGATTCAGGAAGAACCCCAAGATTCTTGAGAGAGTTTTAAGCAGATACATACCGAAAGTTACCGTGATCGGTGGTGCGGCGATAGGTCTGTTAACGCTTATTGCGAACATGCTCGGAACAGTTGGAAACGTAAGCGGAACGGGATTATTGCTTGCAGTTAGTATAGCTTATCACTTCTACGAGGATCTGACGAGAGAGCAGCTCACTGAGATGCATCCGATGCTTAGAAAGTTCTTGGGAGAGGAGTGATATGAAGGATATCCTTCAAAAATTTTTCATGGTGCTGGGTGCGACGTTCTTCATAGGGATATTCTTTCCCCAGTTCAGATTGGGTCTTGCAAAAGCAGTTTCTCCAATCCTCGATCCGCTACTTTGTTTGCCAATTCACATCGTGATACTTCTCCTTGCGACCTTTACAGCTCTATATTCAACTCTAATCCAGAAGTTTACCGTGGATTATAAGAGGATGAGGGAGATTCAGCAGAGGGTCATGGAATATCAGAAGAAGTATATGAAGGCTGTTAAGGAGAATAACCAGTTTCTACTGAAACAATTGGAAAAGCAAAAGGATGAGATCAACGCCCTTCAAGCTGAACTGATGAGCATGAACTTTAGGTCGATGTTCTACACGGTTGTTGTTACAATTCCGATTTGGGTTTGGCTCTGGTATAGGATATACGATATTGCCGAGCACGGTTATCATGGTTTGTATAGTGGTGTTAGTCAGTTCATGGTTACGGTTCCTTTTAGGGGTTTGATTCACGTCAGTGATCCCGTTATAATTCTACCATGGTGGTTGTTCTGGTATCTACTGTGCTCGATCTTTATCGGACAAATCTTTAGGAGGATATTCAAGTTGGGATGGTAGCCATGAGGGTGACGATATCTGGCCCTCCGGGGAGTGGAACCACGACGGTAGCAAGGCTTTTAGCTGAGAAGTTGGGATTTAAGCTAATCTCAGCCGGGGAGATTTTTAGAAAGCTTGCGGCAGATAGAGGAATGACGCTTGAGGAATTCAGCAAGTATGCGGAGTCGAATCCTGACATCGACTTTTACATCGACAAATTGCAAAAGGAGATGGCTGAAAGGGAGGATAACGTCGTAGTGGAGGGTAGGCTTTCTGGCTGGATGGTCAAAGATGCGTTTAAGGTTTGGATCTATGCGAGTCCAGAAGTAAGATACAGAAGGATCGCTCAGAGAGAGGGAAAGGATATTGCAAGAGTTAAGAACGAAACTAAAAGAAGGGAGGAACTTGAAAAGAGAAGATACAAGAAGTTTTACAGCATCGATTTGGACGATATTAGTATATATCACATCGCCATAAACTCGGAACACTTCAAGCCGGAGGAGATAGTTGAAATAATCCTGAAGGCTTTGGAGTTCTATTACCTATAAATCTTGCTGTATAATTTATATAAATATTCGTATGTTTTATATCTTTCCAAATCTCCGAGCGAAAGCGCGAAGTCCATCGCATTCTTGAAATCTCCACGACTCTCGTAATACTTCAAACCATCACTCAGAATCTCCCTTCTCATGATTTCGTCACCTATCATCTGGCAGACGTAAAGGGCACTCTTGTATCTTCCAGCCTCGATCAGTCTTCTAATAGCACCCATAGCGAGTTTGTAAGCTTGCTCGTATTCGTCCATGTATATTAGAGATTCGATCGTATCAAAGATGTTAAGCTCGATTTCTGATAGCTCTCTCTCTTCTATAACCGGTTCTTCTGGCTTGATGTCCGATTCTTCTATGATTCCTGCATTTATAAGTATCCAAACGGCTTTTCTTTTGCCTTCATCTGTCAGGAGCTTTTCAAGTAAATCCATAAAATCTCGTCATCCTGTAACAAATAAAAAGGTTCTTAATGCGATGACGATCAGCCTAAGTAATGTTTAACTGGATGCTCAGATTAATTGAAAAGAGACGTAAGAAAAAAAGAGTTAGAAAGATTGAAAAGGTTCTGCAGAGCTCAGAGGATATAGATGAATTAATAAGAAGACTTAGCGAGCTTTAGTTAGGTATTCTATTACGCTTTCGAATATACTCCTTCCGTCTCCCGGTTTTTCTGGATCATCCCAGTTCGGATGCTGATATCTCCAGAACACTCTTTCCGGATGGGGCATCAGGCCGAAAACGTTACCTTTAACGTTACATATCCCGGCTATGTTGAATATGGAGCCGTTCGGATTCCAAGGGTAGCCGGCGTAATTCCCTCTGTCGTCGACGTATCTGAAGACTATCTGATCGTTTTCGATCAGTCTATTCAAGTATTCTTCTTCCCTGCCTCCCGGAAAGATTACCCTTCCCTCCGCATGAGCGACGGGAAACATGACGATCTTCCCCTTCTCGAGCTTTCGAGTGAAGATGCACTTACTGTCGTTCTCATGCTTCAAGAAAGTCGGTCTGCATTCGAACCTATTCGATTCGTTTATTCCCAAAGCCATCTCCGGCTTGTCAGCGAGCGGTTTGTCTTCATCGAAGCCCGGAAGGGCACCGAGTTCGACGAGAACCTGAAATCCGTTGCATATGCCCAAGATGGGATAGCCTTCCTTTATGAACTCCTCCAAATCTTTTCTCAGAACGCTCTTCACTCTGGCAGAGAATATCGCTCCAGCTCTGACGTAATCTCCTGCAGAGAATCCTCCGGGGAATACTATGCAGTGGTAATCGAATAAGCTACGTTGATCTTCATCCCTAATCATGTCACTGTAGAATTGCTTGAGGTGGACAGCTTCAGCATAAACTCCCAAACTTCTAAAAGCTTTAACAGTCTCATCTTCGCAGTTCGTTCCTTCAATTCTCAAAACAGCTACTCTGATTTCTTCAAGCTCCATACGTTTGATAAGATAATCTATTTTTTAAAAAATTTCGCTAATGGCAAATTTAACTTTGTGTTGATGCTAAGACCGTTAAGGGATTACAGCATAGGTCTTAGCTAAGCTACATCTAACATCTTCGCCCAGAAAAAGAGCCGGCGGGTATAGTAAATGAAACGAGAAGATCACTCAAGATTAATTTTACTGTTCCATTGTCCACTTTAACGATACCCATGCTTTTAAGCTGGGAGATGTGTTTATGTGCAGTGCTATAACTAACTCCCTAATTTATTAGCTATTTCCTTTATTGTTAGCTCTCCATTCTGGTTTAACAATTCAATTATCTGCTTCTTCCTCTCCGATTTTACAATCATGGGATCCTTACTGCTACTATTGTTTAGGAAAAATAGTCTGTGTTTCCCGATTTTAGTGGAAGAAATCCATCCTTCACTTTCCAAGAAATTAAGATGGAATTTTAAGGTACTTCTGTTCATTTTTGTGAGTTCTTCAAGCTCCTTCAAGCTGATTCCCGGGTTTCTCATGATGATCTTTAATATTTTCCGCCTTTTTGCGTTCTCTAATGCTGATTTAATTTTAGTTATGACTATCGGTAGGAACTTCCAAGCACTCAACGCTCCTACGATCAGAAGAAATATGTGGTGGAGTTTAATCCAAAGTGGAAGATCCCAGAAAGATATCTTTGTCTCTTGCGTAGTGTCGTTTTTTGCAATCTTCAAAGCTTCATCGTAGCTGATATTCAATGGCTCTACCACTGCAGCTAAAGCTCGATTTATCAATATTATAATTATTAATAATATAATTAATAAAATAATTACTCTTCTACTCGTCTTCATTCTGGAACCACCGTGAATATGTATGACTGAACGCCGTCAACATCTTCACCGTATATCCTGAAAATCCATATTCCAGGCACAGCATTCCTTATATTCAATGCGATCTTTCCATCTATTCTACCATCATCGGAATCGTAGTACGGGCCGTAAACAGCTCCATCAGGCGAGTAAATCGT
>JAMOPJ010000013.1 GCA_027064525.1 Archaeoglobaceae archaeon | reverse complement strand
TGGAAAGGCTTTGTCCATGATAAACAGAGGATACGTGGAGCTTGAACCGACAACTGCCTACGTCGATAAAGAGAAATGCTCAAGATGCGGAATATGCATACCACTCTGTCCGTTCCAAGCGATCGAAACGGATGAAGAGGGGAGAGCAAAAATTGACGAGTTGCTTTGTATGGGTTGCGGAGTTTGCGTTTCAAGTTGCCCAAGTAGGGCTATAAAGCATAAACATTACGAATACGAGACGATAAGGGCGGAGATACTTGGTATGCTAAAGTAGAAGATTAATCAATCACTTGATTGATTTAGAGTTAGAGGTATTACATACAACTTACCATTAAATCTAATGATCTTAACTTTTACATCATATACGCTTTCTATATTAGCAGATGTTAAAACTTCTTCGGGAGTCCCAATGGCAAATACCTTTCCATCCTTCATCATAACAATTCTATCCGCGTATTTTGAAGCCAAATTCAAGTCATGTATAGCTATAATTGCGGTAATTCCATTCATTCTAACAATTCTTTTTACGATCTCCATAACTTCAAGTTGATGTTTGATGTCCAAGTTCGCCGTAGGTTCGTCAAGTAACAAAATCTCTGGCTCCTGAACCAACGCTCTTGCAATTAGAACCTTCTGCTGTTGTCCACCACTTAATTCGTTGAAGTCTCTCATGGCAATGTTCTCGATGTTTAGAATTTTGAGTACTTCAAATACTTTTTCTATATCCCTCTTACTGCACCTCCAACCTAAATACGGTCTTCTACCCATCAAAACTACTTCAAAAACTGTAGCTGGAAAGAACTGTTTAACGCTTTGAGGAACGTAGCCTACAGTTCTGGCAATCTCAATCTGACTGAAATCTTTGACATCTTTTCCGTTGATTAGTATGCCACCTTTCTGAGGTTTCAGAATTCGGTCTATACACTTCAGTAATGTAGACTTTCCAGATCCGTTTGGACCTACAATTGCAACAATCTCAGATTCGTGAATATCTATCGTCACATCCTTAAGAGCAGGAATACTGTTATAGCTAAACTCTAAACCTCTTATTCTTATCTTCACCATGCTACCAATACTCCTTCTTCCTCTTTATAAGCAGATAGAGGAACATAGGCCCTCCTAAGCAATTCGTAATAACTCCGACTGGAAGTATTACAGGTGCTAAGATCGTTCTTGCAATGGTATCGCATGTAAGCAGTAGAGCTCCTCCAAAAAGGGCTGAAGCTGGGAGCAGGTATCTGTAGTCACCACCTATGATCATTCTGCATATGTGTGGTGCTACCAAGCATATGAAACCGATCGTTCCCGTGAAACTTATGATCGATGCTGTTAAAAATGCTGAGACGAGCATAACGAAAATCCTCTCCCTTTCTGGATTAACTCCTAAGCTTTTTGCAACTTCGTCTCCAGCTGTCATCATTACGTTAACATCCCAAGTCTTCCACATTAGGAGGATAAAGCAGATCAGGAAAGATGCCAATACTGGTGGATTTATCTCCCATGAAGCCTTTCCCAAGTCACCAACCATCCAAAAGTATGCCGATTTTACCGCTTCAGCCTCAGCGAAGTACATTAGTATTGTCGTTACCGCACTGAAGATGTACATCATGGCAATTCCCGCTAATATCATCGTCTCAGGTGTGGCACCTCTAACTCGGGCTAACGCGAGTATGACGAATGTCGGTATTAGAGAAAAGAGGAATGCGTTACCTATTACAACGTATTTTCCTGCAAAGATACCCTTCGAGAGTATTATTGCAATTGCAGCCCCGAGTCCAGCGGCGGATGAAATTCCTAAGGTGTACGGAGTTGCAAGTGGATTCCTCAAAATCCCCTGAGTCATCGCACCACTGGAAGCCAACCCCGCTCCAGCAATTATTGCGAGGAGTATTCTTGGCATCCTTAAATTCCAGACGATTGCCTCCTTAGTGTTCTCAGGATGACTGACTAAACATTTTAGGATTATTGAATAAACTTCTGAAACAGAAATCGGATAAGAACCGAGTGTTGCGGAGATTCCAGCAATTATTACTATTAAAACTGATGTAAAAATTATAAAAAGGATTTTTCTACCTATGTACTTCTCGTACTCTTCCTTAACTTGCAAAAGTGCAGGATCCATCATTTACCATTTAGGATAAACGAAGCTTCCATGCTTGCTTACATTGTAGTTTATGTGTAGGAAGTTGTCAATATACTCTTGAAATACTTCCTTTGGATTGATGTCGCTGTACACTTCGGGGTATAGCCATTTGGCAACTGTTACGAGAGCAACTGGGAAGGATGGAGCAGTTGCAAGATCTGCGGATATCACGTAAACTCTACCGTTCTTTACAGCTGGCACATTTTCAAATCCCGGTTGGTTGACGATTTCTTCGTAATCGGTCTTCATTCCGCTTATATCATCTGTTTCGTATCCTCCTGCGTAGCTCCATCTTAAGATTACATCTGGTGCCCAGACTATCACCTGCTCTGGATCAACGTCAAAGTAACCTTTTCTACCCTTAAGAACGTTGTCTCCTCCAGCCGCAACTGACAGATCGTAAAGCCCCGATCCTTCGCCGAAAGCCCTTAAGGGTTTACTGCATGTATAAACCTTGACTTTCTTCTCAGGGATCCTCGACTTCACAAGATTTTCATACTTCTCAAACCATTTGATGTATCTACTTGCATTCTCCTCTTTATCGAGTAGATAACCCAACTTTTTAATTTCTTCCTTCATTGTGCTACCTTTGTAAAAATCGAACCTGATTACAGTTATGTTTAAACCGAGGAGCTTGAACTTCTCTTCGAGCTTGCTCGGGTCTGGCCACCTGACGTAGGATATAACCACATCTGGATTGAGGCTTACTATAGCTTCTATGTCTGGATCGAAGCAACTTCCTATGGATGGCAACTTGCTCAACTCTGGAAATTGCCTTTTTGACTCTTTCGTGTATTTGCTGACACCAACGACTTTATCCTCAGCACCTACTATGACTAAAGCTTCAACAGCATCGCTGTGCAAAGCTACTATTCTCTTTATCGGCTTGTATATTGTTATAGTTCTGTTCGCTGAATCAACAATTGACTTCGGTTCTCCATTCCAGTGGATGTAAACGTATGAGGCATCTCTGATTTCATTCAAGCTCAACGTTGAGTTTCCAAGCATGTAATCCGTTATAATATTTGCAAGCTCTTTCTCTGTTATCCTGTTATCACCTTTAAACAAGTCCATGTAATCGTTAGCGCTTACTACTCCAATACACGAGATAAGCAATATTAAAGCGATGAAAACTTTCCTCATCTCAACCACCTCCTAAGAAAGATCAAGGAGGTGGATAAAACTGCCGTTATAAATTCAAAACCGGGTGTCTGTTTTGTTGTGGCTGTGGGATGTGTAGTTGTTGCGGTTGTGGATGTTGTAGTGATAGTTGTAATCTGCGTTGCGGTCACTTTGCTCACAGAAATCGATGCTTCAAGTTTGCCTTCTCCATCATTTAGCATGTCAATCCATTTCCCTCCGATTGTAAACGTTCCTTCGCTTGACGGTGCTTTAAATGTGCATTCTACTCTCGTATCGTTTATCACAGCTAAGGATACAATGTTCCCAGAAACCTTGTATGGTGTC
>JAMOPJ010000012.1 GCA_027064525.1 Archaeoglobaceae archaeon | reverse complement strand
CCTCTAAACTTTTCTTGTTCCTCTTAAATACCTTAGACCTCTTTGCTCTCTCAATTAATTCATTAATAAAACCTTGCATAGATAATATTAATCAATTCTATTTTAATCTTTTGTCTTGACAGTCTCGACCCAAAAAGATTTTACAACAGACTTTCTAAATACACTAAATAATTTAGATCTTTTGGATGAAATCTTCCACACTATTGTGAGCTACCCCGCACTAAAGTGCGGAGCTTCTCCCGTTCCACCCGCCTTCACGGTGAGGCATCATACGGGAGTTAAGGGCACGCTCACAAGTGCCCCATCCTATCGGATAACGAGTCCGATGGGCTACACTTTGCCCGTCTCTTTTCCCTTAAGGGACGTCATCGGAAACATTCCATCTTTTCGTAGGAATTCAGAGTATTTAAACGATCCCCGCCTTGAAGCAAGCAACAATTTTGTAACGCTGTCAAATGATAGCGGATTCGCTAGACCTTCGTAGAATGCAAACGGGATTAAAAGGATGGATCCGAACAGGAAAGCATAGACTGTCAGGGAAACGGGATTATTCTTTTCGAGCAATTTTTTACCTAATATCGTATATACAGCCCACGACGATCCGTCAAATATCATCAGCAAGTCCCCGATAAAGGTTTTGCTCGTGAAGAACTCGACACACCCTTCGAAACTATCATGATCACGCCAATGAATGATAGAACGACACCTATTGCCTTTGTTTTTGTAAATCTTTCGCCATATAAAAACGAGATACTCGCCACGAATATCACAGCGGCGTTTATGAGTATCGATGCGTTCGTGGCAGTTGTGTATGTAAGAGCTAAAAACTGCACTACATAGAGCAGAGTAACCCCAGTGAGAGCTAAAATAACGATTAGCGGAATGTCTCTCCTATCTATTGGCTTTAGCTTACCTCTGAAGTAGGTCAGCAAAACTAAGACTGGAGACGCCAAGATAAATCTATAAAACGCCAAGTTGTAAGGCCCAAGCTCTCTTAAGCCAATCTTTATGAAGGTGAATGATCCCGCCCGCACCACCATCGTTACGAGCAACAGCAAAGCGTGAAGGGTTTGCATTGAAAGAACCAAAAGATGAAGTTCAAAAAACTTCTGGGTATGAGTATGATCGTTTCCGCAGTTCAGCTTAGATCTTCGAAAGATATCGAAAGCAACATCCAAAAAGCGGTAAACATAATCAAATTGGCCAAGTCTGACCTAATAATCTTTCCTGAATTGTTCAACACTGGATATTACCAAGAAAATTACGAAAGGAGTAACGTATCCCCAATTTTGAAAGCTTCCGAGAGATCTAAAGCTGTCATAGTTGCTGGAATGGCTGAAATCGAAGGCAACGATATATACAACACAGCCTTCGTAATTCATAAGGGCAGGGTAATTGGAAAGCACAGGAAGACTAAGCTCTTCCCGCTCACGCATGAAATCGAAGTGTTCAAAGCGGGCAATGAGATCGAAGTGATCGAAACACCGATCTGCAAATTGGGAATTGTGATCTGCTATGAGCTAAGGTTTCCGGAAATTACAAGGAAACTCGTTAGGCAAGGAGCGAAGATAATAGCCGTTCCGGCGGTGTTTCCGAAGGAGAGAATAGATCACTGGAAGGTTCTGCTCAGAGCGAGGGCTATCGAAAATCAGGTTTACGTGGTCGGTGCGAACTGCGTTGGGGAGTTCTGCGGTGGAAATTCGATGATAATCGATCCTTTCGGAAGGGTTTTGGCCGAAGCCGGATTTGATGAAGGAATCATATCGGCGGAAATAGATCTGAGCTTCGTCGATGAAGTTAGAAGGAAGTTTCCGTTTTTGGATTTTAAATCTCAATAGTCCCCTTAGCGATGCAAACAACCCTTCCTCCGACCCAAACACCATCACTTAACCTTACGTGGACGAGCCCTTCCCTCCCCAAAGCGTGACCCTGCTCGAATACATAGTAATCTTTTGCGAGCTTATCGCTCGAATTCAAGTAATATGCTAAAGCTGAATTGGCCGTGCCGGTAACTGGATCTTCTGGAATTCCTACAGCAGGGGCGAAGAATCTCGCACACGCATCGAACTTTGAATCAAAAGTGTAGAAGTGAACTCCAACGACGTTTTCGCGTTTACAGAACTTCGCAAGCCTCAAATCCGGTTTCAACTTCATTAAAGTTTCAAAGTCCCTAACCTCTGCTAATCCAATTCGAATTCCAACATCAACAACTGTAGAATCCGAAATTTCTACTTTAACCAAATCTTCCAACCCTTTTAGCCCATATCCAACGATCTCTGGCTCAACCACCTTTAGCCAGATCAGATCACCAACTTCGACCTCAACCTCACCAGCTCTCGTGATCGCTTTATATTTACCATTTCTCAAGCCCTTAAGCTTTAAAACGTAGAATGCCCCGATCGTTGCATGTCCACAGAGATTCACTTCGGTGTTGGGGGTGAAAAATCTTAGATGGAATTTGCCATCCACTTCATCAACGAAGACTGTCTCAGAAACGTTTAGCTCGAAAGCCAAGCTTTGCATTATATTCTCTTCAAGTATGCTCAAGACTACGGTTGCGGGATTTCCCCTTAGGGGTTTATCCGTAAAAACGTCAACCTTATAGAACTCCATAATAACATTTCCAACTCAACAATATTTTAATTCAACGGAAATTATAAATCAGGTTATGATGAGAACCCCTAACTGATTTGTGATGATAGCTATTCCGGCACTTTGCCAGAAATTATGACCACGAGCTTGCTCCAGAAGAAGTAGGGCCCCATCTCGACATATCTAATATCCTCAAGCCCGGCCTTCAAGAACCACGCAACGCATTGCTGTGTCGAAGGAAACAGCATTATAGATTCGGCAAATTTCCTCACAACGGGATTATCGGGCTTTCTAGGTGCCAAGATAACAACCCTACCACCGGGCTTAGTCACTCTTGCCATCTCCTGAATTCCCAAGGCTGGATGGGGCCAATACTCTATGCTACCAGCCGAGATGGACGCGTCAAAGGTGTTATCTTTAAACGGCAGACTCTCCGCATCTCCCCTAACGAATGTGGCTGAAGGAAACCTTGCTATCGCTTTAACCATCTGCTCTGGAGTTAGATCAACAGCTACGACATTCTCCTCTCCAACTCTTCTAACTATCTCGTAAGTCGTGAATCCCGTTCCGCAACCAACCTCAAGCACAAAATCTCCTGGCTTCAACTCGGCCATATCGACTACAGTCTTACGCATCTCCTCAGAATAGAAGAATGGATTGATAAAGTCGTATACCTTCGAGAAGTATTTGTAAAAAATCCTTGCCCTCTTCTTGTCGTCTAAGAGCCCCATGTTATTCTTCCGATCCCTCTTCCTCCTCTTTCTTCTTGAAGAACTCCTCAAGCGGAATCTTTCCGTGTTTAACGACTTTTACGTTTATCTGAACGATGTCCTTTGAAATAACTCTCCCTCTGACTGTCTTCTTCTTTCTGACTCCTTTTTCCTTCGGCCTGTAACCTACTCCACCTGAGAGCAGAATTCTCTTCCTTCCAGTTCCCGGCAGATCGGGTCTCATCGGAAAGCCATCCTTGTCACTTCCACCGGTAATCTGTAGCTCGTAGTCTGGCGGGAGATCTACGAGCGTTCCGTTTATTATATCTCCAATCTGCTTTCCTATGAGCTTGTTCGCATTCGCACCGCTCACGACCTTCTGGTAAGCTTTACCGGTCGCTGGATCGGATATTACGACCTTAAACTCCATACTTCAAAAGCCTCGAAATCTATTTATAAGGATATCGATGCTCTACCGAAGATAAAAATAAATTTAAAATATAAAATTCTAAAATTTTAAATGATGAGGTCGAAAGGTTAATATTCATTTCAATACATAACGTTTATTGGTGATTATAATCATGATAAGCAGTAGAAATTGCAAACGCATCAGCATTAAAAGAACCGGTATAGATATAATCGACGAAAAGCTTCGTGGTGGTTTGCCCGAAGGTAGTTTGGTTTGTATCTATGCAAATCCCATTAGTATGCCTGAGATATTCCTCTACCAGATAGCGAGTTCGAGGAGAACCTACTACTTCAACACCTCTCGTCCCTCACAGTTCATAAGGCAGAATATGGAGTGCATGGGCCTCGATACAGAGAACGTTAAATTCATAGACGTTTTCTCTCAATACTACTTGAACGAATACGGACAGTTCGTAATAGAAGACAACTTTAGAGATAAGGAGATATTCGATTTTGTTGACTACAATCTTTCGCGAATTCTGCAAAACGATGGAGGAGATTACAACATAATATTCGACACAATATCCTTTTTCTTCAAGCTTAACGTGAGCACGGGCTTGAAGGAGTGGCTTATAAACAAGCTATACGTCGCTTCTAAGCACACAGGAAATCTGTTCTTCATTTACCTGATGAAGAACGTCCATCCCCAGACGCTGGTAAGCACAGTGCTTGATATATGCGATGTCATATTAGATATAGACTGCGAAAAGGTTCACGACAAGATGGTGAGCCGATTGTTCATCCCCAAGATCCGTAACATGCCGTCGTCGATCTTCATGAGATACACCCTCATAACGAAGTCATTGAAGTCCCAGAGCTGAAAGCGCTGCTTCCTTCATGATGTCTATCGGAGGTTCCAAACCAGTCCATATCCTGAAAGCCTCAGCTCCTTGATAGACAAGCATGTCTATGCCGTAAACGACTTTGCACCCTTTCTTTTTGGCTGTTTTTATTAACAAAGTTTCCAACGGGTTATAAACGGTATCGAAGACCACCACATTTCTATCGAGCAGGATCTCCGGAATAGGCAACTTCTGCTCAAAACCTTTCATGCCTAAGGGTGTTGCATTGATTATTATGTCGATCCTACCTTTCAACTCCCCGAGCCTGTTGTAGGGGTGAAATATACACTCTCCAACCTTCCTAACGTCTTCAGCCAATCTTAAACCTCTCGATTCTGTTCGATTGGTTACTATCACCGTAGCCCCTTTATCAGCCAGTATGAAGGCTATAGCCCTTCCAGCCCCTCCAGCACCAACTACAAGCGCAACCTTTCCTTCAACGTCAACTCCAGCAGATTCCAAAGCTTTCAGAGCTCCGTAGGCATCGGTGTTGTATCCTTCGAGCTTCGGAATGTCTATTGTATTCACAGCCCCGATCTGCTTAGCTATACCAACTGGCCTAACGAACTCCAACACAGCCTCCTTATGCGGAATTGTGACGTTAAATCCTTTAAATCCCAAAGCTTTGGCACCAAAAATGGCATCTCTAAGATCCTCAGGCTTAACCTCAAATTTGAGATAGATAGCCTCCAATCCAAGATGTTTAAATGCGGCGTTGTGCATAGCCGGAGAAACGGAATGTCCTATGGGATATCCAATGATACCAAAATACTGCATATTGCTACGCATTAGCAAAGGTATAAAATGTTGATGGTCTGAAAATTACTTTAAACCAACCAGCTTTTCAAGCTCCTCCAAATCCTTCTCGATTCTCTTAATCTCTTCTCTCTTCTTTTCGATTAGCTCTTTCGCAATCTCCTTCAGATCCATCGTAAGCTTGTAACTTTTCAGAGGCCTGCCCTTTCCTTTCTTCTTCAGTTCTCTCTCCTTAACCCATCCCCACTCTTTTAACTCCTTCATTGCTAAGCTAACCTCTGGCTGTCTAAGGTTTGCCGCTCTTTCGATATCTCTTGAGATTGCCTCGCCTACCTTTGATAGGAAAACGATGACCTTAGCTATATTTTTGTTTAGTCCAGTCTCAGCCAGCAACTTTACGATCTTCTCATCCTTCTCCGTTAACTCCTCCACCATATATTTTCACCTCCTAATAGCTATTTAGTTATACTAAGAACTATATAAATTTTTTTCCATTCACTGATTTATCTAATACATCAAGATTGAAGCCAAGCCAAACTATGCATTGTGGGATATATTATTCTCAATTCGAAGCAAAAAACTAAAAAATTGCAACGGCAAGCTTGTTAGGATGAAAGCAGCTTTAGTTCTTGAGGATGGAACCTATGTTGAAGGAATAGCTTTTGGAGCCGAAAAAACCGTTGAAGGTGAGCTCGTTTTCAATACTTCGATGACCGGTTATGTTGAAGCTCTAACAGACCCAAGCTATGCGGGACAAATCCTCATGATGACCTATCCTCTTATCGGAAATTACGGTGTTTGTAGGGAGGATTTTGAAAGCGATGGAGTCAAGGTGGAGGGATTCGTTGTTAGAGAGCTCTGCAAAGAGCCAAGCAACTGGAGGAGCGAAATGAGCGTGGATGAACTTCTTAAGGAGTATGATGTTCCCGGCATCGAAGGTGTCGACACGAGAATGCTTACAAAGAAGATCAGGATCTACGGAGCCATGAATGCAATTTTAGCCGTTGGAGATGATTTGGATAGTGAAGAGTTGATCAAAAGAGCCAAGAAGGTCACACCCATCACAGAGAAGGATTTGGTTGATAAGGTTTGCGTAAAAGAGCCGAAGAGGTTTGAAGCTGAGAAGGGGAGGTTCGAAGTTGTTCTAATCGACTGCGGAGTTAAGATGAGTATCGTCAGACAGCTTTTGAAGAGAAGGGTTAACGTTACACTAGTTCCATACAACTATCCAGCTGAAAAGATTCTCGAGATGAATCCGGATGGCGTTTTCGTCTCAAATGGGCCGGGTGATCCAGCCAGAGTAAAGCCAACGATCGAAACTATAAAGAAGTTGGCTGGAAGGGTTCCGATGGCCGGAATCTGCTTGGGACATCAGCTTACAGCTTTGGCGTTAGGTGCTAAAACTTTCAAACTGAAATTCGGTCACAGAGGAGCGAATCAGCCCGTAAAAGATTTTGAAACTGGCAGGGTTTTCATCTCAAGTCAGAATCACAGCTTTGCCGTTGATGAGAAAACCTTGGATGGAACGGGGCTGGAGGTTACCCAGATAAATCTGAACGATTACACCGTTGAAGGTCTGAGGCATAAGGAGTTCCCGCTTATGACAGTCCAATATCATCCGGAAGCGTCTCCCGGCCCACATGATACTTACTTCTTCTTCGATAGGTATGTGGATATGATCGGAGAGTATTAGAATAGTTTGTATCTTACCTTGGAGTTGTCGAGCGTTTTTTATCATCTCTATATGCTTCTTCACCCATTCCACGAGCGATTTTAAAGTGTTTTTTATTTCGTTGCCATGCTCTACGTTTTTGAAATCCGTTTTTTCGAGTAGATATCTACAGTGGTTATAGGCAGATTGTTCGAACTTTGCTATAAATTCTAACGCGCTGTTTCTATCGGAAACTAAAATTTTAGGTTGAATCCTTGGCTGTAATTCGGGAGGCTCATAGTTGAGCAGTCTCAAGGCCCTTTCGAGCATCACCATGTGAACGATGTTGTCCCTTAGCATGGTCATAAGTATGTCCCAATCTTCCTCACTGGGGATCTCCGGTAAAACATTAAATATAACCTCGGCTTCGTCGAATTCCGCCCTGTATGTGTAGAGCAATAATCTAACAAGAACCTACCCTCCGATCATGTGATGTATTGATTAAAAAATATAAAAATACTCCGTGATAAACCTTAAATAGCACTTAGCAACACATTCCTATGAGGGCTCGTAGCTCAGCCTGGTAGAGCGCCGCCTTCGCAAGGCGGAGGCCGCGGGTTCAAATCCCGCCGAGTCCACTTTTTTATAACCGAAAGTTTTAACTTCCTGATGATGGTCTTAACCATGTTGAACATTTAAAAAGAGTAAGAAATTCTCCACATAATTGTTATTATAATGAGTAAAGCTTAAATACTATTAAGTGCTAATTATCATCAGGTGATTCGGTATGACTAAAATTGTCCACGCACAGACAGTCTTACCAGAGGAAGTTTTGAAAGAGTTGAAAAAGAAGACAGGTGAAAGTGCAACTAAGGATGCTTTAGCGAGAGCCGTTGAGCACTATTTAAAGTGTCCATACACTCATGAAGAACCGCTTGAGAAGAAGCTTGAAGAGGTTTTAAAGAAGAAAAAGAAGACCTAACACATGGCTTTACTTTAATTATATAACTATATTTTATTTTTGCATCTTTATATTTTATTTTTTACAATAATTTTCTATTGCTTTCATGCTACTTTGACAGTTATTACAAATAGTAATTTTTTCATCGTCCGAAAATTAGTAATGTTTATATCGTGGTGTTTTGATTACGCATTATGAAAAAAACGATCGAAGAGATCAACCGCAAGATAGCCGAAGGTTCCGTTTGCGTCGTCACCGCTGAGGAGATGAAAGAGATAGTCGAGGAGCTGGGAGCTGAAAAGGCCTCTAAAGAGGTTGATGTCGTTACGACAGGCACATTCGGAGCCATGTGTTCTTCGGGCGTTTTTATGAATTTTGGGCATTCGGATCCGCCTATAAAGATGCAGAGAGTTTGGCTCAACGATGTTGAAGCTTATACTGGCATCGCTGCCGTTGATGCTTATTTGGGAGTCACCCAACTTTCTGAAAGTAGGGGAATGGAATATGGAGGAGCTCATGTCATAGAAGATTTGGTAAGGGGAAAAGAAGTCGAGCTCAGAGCTATTTCTTATGGAACGGACTGCTATCCCAGAAAGAAGATCGTAACGGAGATAGCATTGGAAGATCTAAACCAAGCGGTAATGGTAAATCCTCGAAATGCTTACCAGCGTTATAAGGCCGCAACGAACTCATCCGATAGAGTTTTGAGAACATACATGGGAACTTTGCTTCCAAACTTCGGAAACGTAACCTTTGCGGGATGTGGCGAGATATCTCCGCTCAACAACGATCCTGAGTATAGGACAATTGGAATCGGGACAAGGATATTTCTATGCGGAGCTAAGGGATACATAATCGGCGAAGGAACTCAGCACACCCCACCATTTGGCACACTCATGGTCAAAGGAAATCTGAAAGAGATGAAGCCTGAGTTCATGAAGGCGATAGTCATGCCCGGCTATGGGGTTACGATGATGCTCGGAATTGGAATTCCAATCCCAATATTGGATGAACAGCTTGCAAAAGCAACCGCGATAAGAGACGATCAAATATTCACGGAGATCATAGACTTCGGAGTTCCGAGGAGGGATAGGCCAGTCGTTAGGAAGGTTACCTACGCAGAGCTGAAGAGTGGGCAGGTTGAGATAAACGGCGAGATAGTAAGGGTTTCTCCGCTTTCAAGCTACTATATGGCTAAAAAAGTGATGGAAGAGCTGAAGAGGATGATAGATAAAGGTGAGTTCTTCCTCACTCAGCCAGTTGAAAGGATTCCAACATCTGGAAAGATGAAGCCAATGAAGCAAAGGGAGGTTAAAGTCGTTAAGAGTGTGATGACGAAAGCCGTAACGATCTCTCCAACTACGAGCATTGAGGAAGCATCTCGCATAATCATTGAAAAGAACGTGAACCATCTGCCTGTCGTTGACGAGAACGGCGTTCTTATCGGGATAGTCACGTCTTGGGACGTTGCAAAGGCAGTTGCGATGGGTAAACTTGGAAAAGTTTCCGATGTTATGACAAGGAGAGTCATCACGGCTATGCCAGATGAGCCGATTGAATCAGCTGCGAGGAAGATGGAGCAGTATAACATCTCAGCCTTGCCGGTTGTAGATGCAAAGAAGAGAGTTTTGGGATTGGTTACGAGTGAAGATCTGAGCAAGCTGTTAGCGAGGTGGTAACGATGCTTATGTTGTTGAAATTCGATTCCAAGACGATTAAAAAGCCGATAATTTCCACAGCTACGCTTGAAACGAATGCCCTGATAAACATACTTCGTGCAAACGTTGGAGCTAGGAGGGGAGAGATGGTAGTTGAAGTTGACGATAGCAAAGCTAAGGAAGTTGAAGAGATATTCAGAAGGTTCGGTGTGGAGGTTATAGAGCTAAAGGAAGCAGTGGTTAAAGACGAGGACAAATGCATTCATTGCGGTTTATGCATAAGCATTTGCCCCGTGGAGGTGTTTAAGTTTGATGAAAACTGGAAGGTAATCGCTGAAACTGAGAAGTGCATTCATTGCGGAGTTTGCATTAAAGTCTGTCCCTGCCAAGCTTTGAGCTTGCCTATCTAATTATTTTTCGGCGTATGCAAGAGCTACACCAAGTAGAATCAATCCTGCCCCAACTATCTGCTTGAGTGTTAAAACCTCTCCAAACACAAAATAGCCAAATATTCCGGCTGAGACTGGTTCAACCAATGCAAAAATGGGTGCTTTTTCAGTCTTGCAGAACTTTATTCCGTAGTTAAACAAAGTGAAAGCCAAAGCAGTTGGAATTAAACCTAAGCATACAATCCAAGCAACCTTTTGCATGAATATAGCAATAACTTCGTTAAATGAAAATAAAACTATTGGAGTCAGTATTGTGGTAGAAATTATTAGACTAAGAAATGTTATATGGATAGAGGGCATAAATTCTCTGACCCTCTTCATGAGAATGAACAGTCCAGCATAGAAAATTCCTGAAAGTATTCCGAAGATTAATCCAAGTGTTAGACTTCCGTACGGTGAAAGCATCAAATATAGTCCAAGGATTGCTAAAGGTAAAGCCAATAACGAATTTTTGCTGATTTCTTCCCCTTTAACCCAAACGTAGAATGTAACATAAATTGGAGCCATATAAAGAAGTAAAGCTGATGTTGCGACTTCGATCATCTGAATTGAAGCTATATAGCACAAAACGGTAGCCAGATTGGCAATAGCTACTGCGAAAACCAATTTATGTTTGATAATCTTTAGGCATCTTACAAATGGTAATAGGAAGATAGATCCAAAAGCAAATCTGAAGAATGTAACTACTATGGGATTAGCATCAACATTTCTGACAAATATTGCAAGAGAACCCATGAGGACTCCAGCTATAACTACAGCCGAGCATCGCATAACTTTGCAAAGACATCATCATTAAAAGAATTCCTCCTGACCAAATATAAAGAATTAAATTTTAATATAATTTTATCCAAAGGTTTGGATAAAAATCTCGCTTCGCGATACTTATTTTGGGAAAAGGGTTAAATACTTTGAGATATAAAAATTGATAAAGCCAGAGAAAGGTTCGTAAAGCTTTGTAAAGGGTTAGATTAATTTTAGGATATTTTAATCAAAAGTATCCTTATATTTTTCGGGCTCGTAGTTCGGATTGAGGTGATGCGAAGTGCGTGGGTGGGTTTGGCTCGTAATGTTGGTAATAATAATGGCAATAATGGGCATGGCAAGTGCGCAACCAATGCATAAGTCTGAACATGGAATGCCCGGAACACCGATGATGGAGAGAGTTCAGGAGGGAATGCAGGAACATAACATAACTCCAATGCACACGCCGGTAATGGAAAGAGTACAGGAGAGAATTCAGGAAAAGAATCAGACATGCCCATTATGTACGCCAATAAAGGAAAGAGAAAGAATCAGGGAGAAAATACATGAACATTTAATGATAAGAGATAAGGAAGAAATCAAGGAAAGAATTAGAGAAATTAAGGTCAAGCAGAAAATTGCTAAGATTCAGGTAGATATTCAGAGAGCTAAGGAGAAGTGTGAACAGGCTAAGCATAGGTACGAAAAGGCAAAGGAGATGTACATGAAGCTAAGGATGCACGGACTTAAGGATCCAGAGACGTTTAGATACGCTAAGCAGTACGTTTGCTTTGGTGTAGATTACATTGGAAGATGGCTTGAGAGGCTGATGGTTCAGGTGCAGAACGAAAACATGGGCGAGGATCAGAAGGAGAAACTGATGGTCAGAATCCAGAACTGCTTGATGGCTTTAAATGAAAGCAAGGAAGCCGTAAACTCAAGTACAACACCAGAAGAGCTTGAAGAATCTGTTGAAAAGCTTAAAAAGACATGGAATGACATTATGATCAAAATTAAGTCAATAGTCGGACAGATTGCAGTAGCAAAGCTCGAAGTTGTAATCAGTAAAACAGAAGATGTAGCGTTGAGAATTGAGGGTGAAATCGAAGCGCTGAATGCCACTGGAGTTGACGTTACAGAGCTTGAAGAATTGCTTAACGATTGCTTGGAGAAGCTTGATCTAGCAAGAGAGAAGCTTGAGGAAGCAAATGAAAAGTTTGAGGACATGTTAACTGCAGACAACCCGAATGAACTCTACGTTGAGGGTAGACACTTGCTCATGGAAGCAAGAGATCTAATTAGAGAGGCATTTGCTGATATTAAAGAAATCTATCATGAAATCCAGCACCTCAGAGTTGGACAATTATTCTTCGGTAATGAAACTGGTGAATTACTCGTAGTTGGAAGTGGAACGGCAGAGATTAGCTTCACCGGTGTAGCGCTGATAATTGCTGACGGAGACGTTACGATTTCACCAGCAGCTTCAGTGGTTACGATAGTTGGATTCGAGGGTGGTGTAGAGGGTGGAGTGTCGATGGTAAGCGGACACGGAAAGGCTGTAGTAAGAGGCGAGAATGTCACGGTAAAGGTTGAAGGCGATTTCATGAGGATCTTCGTGAAGGGTAAGGGTACAGCAACACTCAGCGGAGAGGGAATCTACAAGCTCAAGAGGTCTCCACATGAAAAGATGGAAGAGGGAACGTTTGGAAATGTAACACTTGAATTCGGGGTGGTAGAATGAAGAGAGCGTTAATGCTTCTTCTTCTAATTTTTGGAATGGTACTGCTTGGATGTGCGGAGAAGAAACTGATCGTTGAGAAACCTGTAGAAACTCCAACAGAGCAAGCTCCTACGCCAACCGAAACTCCTACAGTGCCGGCTGAGGATATAAACGAAACGCTGACAGATGTCGACGAATTACTTAAAGAACTTCAGGATATCGAAAACATCAGCTTTAATCTCTAATTTTTTGTGGATTTTTATATACTATTCTCACTCAATCGCAATTTATAACTTCCTAAGCTGAAAACTATTTGTATGGAGTTAATTCGTGATATCAGCGAGGAGCTAAAGAGTTCATATCTCGATTATGCAATGAGTGTTATTGTTGGAAGAGCTTTGCCAGATGTTAGAGACGGTTTAAAACCTGTTCAGCGTAGAATCCTTTGGACGATGCATGAAATGGGCTTGAGGCACGATAGACCGTATAGAAAGTGTGCAAGAGTCGTCGGTGAGACGCTTGGTAAGTATCATCCCCATGGCGATCAGCCCGTTTATGAGGCTCTTGTCAGAATGGCTCAGGATTTTGTCATGAGGTATCCTTTAATCGACGGACAAGGTAATTTTGGATCGATAGACGGTGATGAGCCAGCTGCCATGAGATACTGCGTCGTCGCGGACACGTTGGTCGTTACGGACAGAGGTTTGATCAAGATAGGTGAAATAACCGATGCCAAGCCGAATTCGGACAACCCAATAGACATAAGGGTTCTGTCCGCCAACGGAAGGATAAGCGAATCCAATGTCCTCTTCCACTCGGGAAGGCATAGAGTCGTGAAGATCAGAACCAAGTTCGGATACGAAATAGAGGGAACCCTGAACCATCCGATAGTCGTGTTGGAGAGGGACGAAGACGGAAGACCAAAGCTCAGGTGGAAGACGCTCGCAAAGGTCAGGAAAGGAGATTACGTCGTCATAAACCGAAATGTCCCGATGGACTGGATGGATTGGGAGTTCGAATTCAGAGGAAGGAGGATAAAGATAACGAAGGATTGGGCAATAATACTAGGAGCTTTTCTGAGTGAAGGTTACGTGGAAATCAGGGATGACATAAAGAGGTATCGAGCGCTGTTCGTAAACGTCGACGAGGAGTTCGTAAATCTTGTGGTAGAGGCTATAAGGAACGTTGGATTCGAGCCGAAAGTTTACAGGAGAAAGCTCAGGAGTGGCAAGATCGAGCACGATGTCTACGTTCTCAGTAAGGAGTTCTGCGAAATACTTGAATTCTTGGGTTTGAGAAAGAGATCGGAAGATTTGGAGATGCCGAAAGCTATTTTGATGAGCAGCAAGGACTCTCAGAGATGGTTCTTAAGGGCGCTATTTGAAGGAGACGGAAGCATAAACGTTAGAAAGGACGGAATCAGCATATACTATCATTCGAGCAGTTTAAAGTTGCTTAAACAGTTGCAGATACTCCTCCTCAACTTCGGAATTGTTTCGTCGATAAAGAAGGATGGAGGAAATTACAGGCTCATAATATACACGCAGGACGTAAAGCGCTTCGCTGAGGAGATAGGGTTCCTTTGCACGAAGGATAAAAAGCTTAGAGAAGCTTTGGGGAAGTTCAAGTTTACCGCTCTGAACTACGATAAAATCCCGTTCCTCTCTGAATACCTCAGAAAGAAGTACGGTATCAAGTGGATTAAGAAGAACAACGTGAGCAACTATTCACGCTTAGAGAAGAACTTGGACAAACTCAGAAAGATTTTGGACGAAAATGACATGAAGATGATCGAGTTCTTCCTCAGAACGAGATATTTCTTTGATAAAATAATTGAAGTGGAAGAAGTCGGCGAAAAAGATGTCTACTCCATAAGGGTGCTTTCCGACTGCCACTCCTTCGTTGCTAACGGTTTCATAAACCACAACACAGAATGTAGGCTCACTAAATTGGCTGAGGAGCTTTTAGCGGATATAGATAAGGAAACGGTCGACTTTCAGCCGAACTTTGATGCTACTCTTAAGGAGCCAGTCGTTCTGCCAGCAAAGCTTCCCAACCTTTTGGTTAACGGTAGCAGTGGTATAGCGGTAGGAATGGCGACGAATATCCCGCCTCACAACCTCAGCGAAGTCTGCGATGCGATAATTGCTTACATAAAGAACTCCGAAATAACCGTCAAGGAGCTAATGAAATACATCAAAGGCCCGGATTTCCCAACCGGTGGAGTTATAGTTGGAGCGAAGGGAATAGAGGAAGCGTATGAAACCGGAAAGGGTAAGATCGTCATTAGAGGTAAGGTTGAGATAGAGGATGGAGCTATCGTGATAAGGGAGATCCCGTACATGGTAAACAAAGCCAAGCTCGTCGAGAAGATTGCAGATCTAATAAAGAGTGGGAGACTTGAGGAGGCAAAAACGGTTAGAGATGAGTCGGATAGGGAAGGAATTAGGGTGGTCGTAGAGCTAAAGAGCGGAGCGGACGTTAACACAGCTTTGAAGAAGCTTTATTCATACACCCCACTGCAAACGACGTTCGGAATAATTAACTTGGCTTTGGTTGACGGAGAACCAAGGATCTTGAGCCTTAAGGAGCTGATAGCCTGCTACGTTGATCACAGGAGGGATGTCGTTAGGAGGAGAACTGAGTTCGAGCTTAAGAAAGCTGAGGATAGATTGCACGTAGTCGAAGGATTGAAAATAGCAGTCGAGAACTTGGAAGACGTTATAAACCTGATTAAAGAGAGCAGATCGCCCGAAGTTGCGAAGAAACAACTCATGGAGAAATACAGAATGAGTGAGAGGCAAGCTGATGCTATACTGCAGATGAGATTACAGAAGTTAACATCTGCGGAGATTTCGGCTTTGATGGAAGAGTATGAAAATCTGAGAAGGAAGATATCTGAACTCTCGGCAATCCTTGCGGATCAGGCTAAGATCGATCAGATAATCGTTGAAGAGCTTAAGGAGCTTAAAAGAAAATACGGAGACGAAAGAAGAACTGAAATACTGGAGAAAGAAGAAGAGATTACCGCTGATGAGCTTGTGAGTGAGGAGGAAAACGTTGTGGTTTTTACCAAGGATGGATTCTTTAAGAGGTGTGAGATCGAATTTAGGACTCAGGGAAGGGGAGGAATTGGAGTTCTGGGAATGCCGGTAAGAGAGGGAGATGAGCCGGTGTTTGCAGTTCTGTGCAATACTAAGCAGAAGCTTCTGATATTCAGCGATGCCGGCAAGGCTTATTGGATTGCAGTTCATGACATACCTAAGCAGGATAGAACCGGGAAAGGTGTTAACATAAGAAAATTCTTGGGATTGAGCGAGGATGAAAGGGTCGTTTCTGCCGTGGCTGTGGATGAATTCAGCGAGAACGAATACGTTGCAATACTTACAGAAGATGGATACGCAAAGCGAACCAAGCTTTCCGAGTTTGCAAACGCTAAGAAGGCGGGGATAATAGCCTCATCGAGCAAAATAGCTTTTGCGAGAGTGTTTAAGGAGGGAGATGTTGCGATAGGAACTAAAAACGGTTATGTCATCAGGTTCAAGGCCGAGGAAATTCCCAAGAAGGGCAGAAATGCGAGGGGTGTGAAGGCTGTAAATCTGAGGGAGGGAGATTCGATCGCTTGGATGTCAATAGGCAAGGGTAAGGAGTTGCTGATCCTCACAGAGGATGGCTTGGGTAAGAGAACGGATTTGGAGGAATTCAGACGGACGAGCAGAGGCTCTATGGGTGTCATAGGTATAAAGGGAAGGATTGCGGTTGTGGAATTCGTAACGGGCAAGGAAGACGTTTTGATATTCACAAAGGATGGTCATGCGATTAGAGTTGCAGTAAAGAACATTCCAAAACAGGGAAGAATAAGCAAAGGTGTAGAGGTAAGCAAGAAGGGTGTGGCCTGTGCCATTTTAATTTAAAGTTAAGAACTCTTCGGCCTTTTTTTCTTTTCTTTCTTTGCGATCATGGTATTTACATCACAATCCACTTCGCCCTTTAGGCTTAGAGCATATTGGTTCCATTTAATCACACGACTTCTCTATAATGTAAACAATATCGTTATATCCTTTCAAGCCGAATTATGAACGATGAAAGCAGAAGTGACGCTCAGAGTTGAAGAGGCTGAGAAGTTGATTAATGAAGCCGAGAAGGCGTTAAAATCCAGCTCATACGACACCTGCTGCGTTTCATCATGCTATGCGATATTCCATGCTGTCAGAGCATTGATAATCAGTATGGAGATGAATCCGAAAAATCTTGAGGATGCCGTTCACCTTCTCTGCCTGCATAAAGAGGAGATTGGCCTCACTAAGGACGACTGCTCGAAGATCTACCGAGCCTTGGACATAAAGTCGGAGATAGATAGTGGATACCTTAGAAGGGTAACCGAGGATGTTGCTAGAAGAACTCTCGACGATGCGAAGGAGATTTTGAGAAAAGCCAAAGAATACCTTCGGATTTAAATCTGATCCCTTCTGTATTGTTAAGTAAATTTATTGCTAATGTGTAGTTTTTAAATTTGATTAAATAATAAAGATTAATGTTTTAAATCCCTCCCCTTAGATCCAATACTCTTTTCGCCTTTCCTTCGAACCTCTCAAGTGTTCCCTTTTCAACGAGCTCGACGTTTGTTCTAAGTCCCAACTCCTTCCTAAGCTCTTCTTGAATCTTTCTTCTGAGCCTCTCCATGTCTGCAAGCTCTCCTGTGAAGAACTCGTCCTTAACCTCAACTCTGACAGTTATCTCATCAAGAGCACCTCTTCTCGTTATAATAACTTGGTAATTATCTCCGACTTCTGGAATCTGCATTAGGACGTGCTCGATTTGTGATGGGAAGACGTTTATACCTCTGACGATGATCATGTCGTCGCATCTGCCGATGATCCTGTGTATTTTTGGATGTGTTCTACCACATGAACACTTCTCCTCATCCATTATGAACGTGATGTCGCCAGTTTTGTATCTTATAAGCGGTAGAGCTTCCTTTGTAAGCGGTGTGAGAACGAGTTCACCTTTCTCCCCTTCGCTAAGTGGTTCCCCGGTTTCTGGATTTACAACTTCGATGAAGTAGTGATCCGCCCAGATGTGCAACCCACTCTGCTCTTCGCATTCGAAGGCAACTCCCGGGCCGTTCATCTCACTCAAACCGTAAGAATCGAACGCTTTAAGGTCAAAAGCATCCTCAAGCTTCTTCCTTGTGGCTTCGCTCCAAGGCTCAGCACCGAAGCATCCGATCTTAAGCCCGATCCCCTTAGGATCGATCTCCACGCTTTCCGCTACTTCCTTGATGTGCAGGGCGTAGCTTGGTGTGCAGTGAATTACTGTGGTTCCAAAATCGAGCATAAACTGGATCTGTCTTTGGGTGTTGCCGGTTCCAGAGGGGACAACCATCGCACCTATCCTTTCAGCAGCGTAGTGCATGCCTAAGCCGCCGGTGAACATCGTGTAGCTTACCATGTTTTGAAACACGTCGTGAGATCGCAATCCGACCATGTAGAGGCATCTTGCGCACAGGTTTATCCAGTTTTCAAGGTCTTGGGCTGTGTAGCCTACTACTTTCGGCTTTCCAGATGTTCCGCTTGATGTGTGTATTCTAACGAGTTTCTCCTTTGGAACTGCGAAGAGTCCAAAGGGGTAGTTTTCTCTTAAGTCCTCTTTGGTCGTAAACGGAAGTTTGGTTATGTCTTCTCTCTTTTTGATGTCGTCTGGATGAATGCCAAGTTCTTTAAATTTCTGTCTGTAGAACGGAACGTTATCGTAAGCGTGTCTTACAACCCATCTCAACCTCTTAAGCTGGATTTCTTCAATTTCCTTTTTAGGCATTATTTCCTCCTTCTGCCAGTATTTGTCATTGTATGGCATACTTGGCTGTTGCTAGCACGTGTTTAAATAGTTTGCAGAGTTTATTTGGCCAAAGTTTAAGTAAATGTTCCAATGATCCTAAGTTAATGAAATCAAAACGGTATCCTATAAAACGTCGTGATATATTTGTATGGCTAATTTTTGAGATGTTCGTTATATATTGCGTGTGGTTAGCAATTTCAACTAAACAAGATGTATATATTTATACAATCCAAGCTTTATTATCATTTATATTGGTTTTTATTGTATATCTACAAACAATATTTTTTGAAAAACAGATTAAAATTGCGGAAATTGATAAGATGCCTTGGTGGTGTTATGATACTGTTGATGAATTATAGTAGTGAATCCACAACCTAAGAGAAATTTCGAGCATTTCGAAAGATTTAGAGAATTTGATGGTTTTTCTGGCAAATCTAGGGTTATCATTTCTT
>JAMOPJ010000011.1 GCA_027064525.1 Archaeoglobaceae archaeon | reverse complement strand
TAGACCCAAGGTCTTTACCGACAAAGTCCGCTTGGCATGTAGGCGTTGAAACTACTGAGAAGTTGCTCGAAGAGTTCAAGAGAAAGCATGGAAGGTATCCCGAAACCGTTGGACAGGTTTTGTGGAGCATCGATGCTTACAAGGCTGATGGAGAGCAGATAGCTCAAATCCTTTACCTTTTGGGCGTTAAACCAGTTTGGAAGGGAGATCGTGTTGTAGGTCTTGAGGTCATACCGCTTGAAAGGCTTGGAAGACCGAGGATAGACGTTTTGGTTAGGATAAGCGGGATTGTTAGGGATACTCTGCCAAACTACATCCATTTAATAGATGAAGCTATCGAAAAGGTCGTAACTCTTAACGAACCCATCGAAATGAACTACGTGAGAAAGCACTACATCGAACACATCAGGAAGTTGGTTGAGATGGGCAAGAGCTTTGAAGAGGCGACAAAATTTGCTAAATTCAGGGTTTTCGGTGCTCCGCTCGGAGCCTATGGAGCGGGAGTGAATTTGGCTGTTGAATCTTCTGGATGGAAGGCTGATGAGGATTTGGCAAAGGTTTGGGTTCAGTGGAGCGGTTACGCCTACAGCAGAGAAGATTTTGGAGTTGATGCCCACGAATCGCTTGTTCTGAACCTAAAGGAGGTTGACGTTATCAGCAGAAATCACGTTAGCGATGAGCACGATTTAACGAACTGCTGTTGCTACTTCGCATACCACGGCGGTTTCAAGAATGCTGTAGATGCTTTGACTGGAAAGAATGTAGACATAGTCCAAGTGGACACGAGGGATTTGAGCGATACGAAGGTTGTTGATGTTAAGATCGAGATCGAGAGGATTGCGAGGACGAAACTCCTCAACGATGTATGGATTGAGGAGATGAAGAAGCACGGTTACAGAGGGGCGAGTGAGTTCTCGAAGAAGATTTTGCATCTCTACGGCTGGGAAGCCACAACCAACCTCGTTGAAGATTGGATATTCGACGAGATTGCCGAGAAATACGTTTTGAACGAAGAGATGAGAAAGTGGTTCGAGGAAAACAACGTTTATGCACTTGAGGAGATTACAAGGAGGTTAATAGAAGCTTACGAGAGAGGGTTGTGGAAGACGAGCGAAGATTTGATCGAAAGGCTTAGGGAGGTTTACTCCGAGATCGAGGGAATTCTTGAAGAGAATATAGGCGAGGGGAATATACAGGGCGGATTAATCGAGATTTACACCGCAGAGGATGATGAACACTGGATGGAGAAGATTGAGGAGGTAGATAGGTTATGGAAGCTCGCGAAAAGCTGATCTTTCCATTTTCGGCAATAGTGGGGCAGGAGAACGCTAAGTTAGCTCTGCTTTGTGTGGCAGTCAACCCGTTAATAGGAGGGGTATTGCTTAAGGGCGATAAAGGAACTGGGAAATCAACGATGGTTAGGGCTTTGGCGAACGTTTTGCCTGAAATTGAAGTTGTTGCGGATTGTCCATTCAACTGCAATCCTTCAAATCCATTGGAGATGTGCGACAGCTGTTACAAGAGATACGAGAACGGCGAGGATTTGCCGGTGGCAAGAAGGAAAATGAGGGTTGTAGATTTACCGTTGAGTGTAACTGTAGATAGACTCGTTGGAACTGTGGATGTTGAAAGGTTTCTGAAGGATGGAGTCAAGGCGTTACAGCCCGGAATACTCGCTGAGGCTAACAGAAACATCCTATACATCGACGAGGTGAACCTGCTCGATGACTACATAGCTGATTCGCTTTTAGATTCAGCCGCGATGGGATGGAACGTCATAGAGAGGGAAGGTATTTCGTTTAAGCATCCAGCCCGCTTCATTCTCGTCGGTTCGATGAATCCAGAGGAAGGTGAACTGAGACCGCAGATTTTAGACAGATTTGGACTGTGCGTTGAGGTAAGTGCTCCGATGAATCCTGAAGATAGAATTGAAATCGTCAAGAGGGTTGAGGAGTTTCACGAGGATCCCATAGGATTCTACAAGAAGTTCGAGAGTAAGGAGAAGGAGCTAACTGAAAAGATTGTCAAGGCGAAGGAAATACTGCCAAAAGTAGAGATTAGTGAAGATTTAATCAAGCTTTTAGCCGAGACCGTCATAAAATTGGGTATAAAAACAAACAGAGCTGAGATAGCTACTATAAGAACGGCAAAAGCCATAGCCGCGTTAAACGGAAGGAGAAGAGTTACGCTTGATGACTTGGAGAAGGCGATGGAGTTGGCATTACCACACAGACTTAGGGACAAACCCTTTCAAAAGCCTCCGCCCCCTAAGCTGAAGCAAGATGAAAATGAGAGAAAAGAGAGGAACAAAAATCAGGAACGGAGGCACGAGCACGAACATAACCATAAACATGAGGATAGGGGCAGTGGAAATAAAGGACAAGGAGGTGAGCAAAACTTTCGTTCGAGCGAAGTGGAAATCCCAAGAATAGAGAGTGTTAATCTAAAGGATGATCTCAACAGCTATCGATCGTCGAGAGATTCAAGCGTTACGGTGATAAATTTCCCGAAGGGAATCCCGATCTCCTACATGCCACCTAAAGATGAGATTAGAGACGTGGACTTTTACAGCTCTATTGTCTGGGCTATTATGAACGGCAAAACGCCTCCCATAAGGTTGGATTCGAGCGACATTCGTGTGAGAGTTAGGAAGTCGAAAGCTCCAACTCTTTGGGTTCTTGTGTTAGATTCGAGTGGTAGTATGGCGGTTCGGAAGAGGATAAGCGTTGCAAAGGGGATTGCGGAAAAGCTCGTTGAGAAAGGATACGTTAAAAAATCTAAGATGGCTTTGATAGTCGCTAAAGGTAATCGTGCTGAGATTGTTATTCCTCCAACTAAGAATTATTCAAAGGTTATCGAAAATATCGAGAACGTTCCAACTGGTGGTAGAACTCCTTTAAGTTCAGCCCTCTACAACCTCCTATTGCTGGCCAAAAGGGAGAGAATGAAGGAAAAGACGTTGAAGGTTAGAGCATTTCTGATAACGGACGGGAAGGCAAACGTTCCCTTACTTGGCAAGAGGATTAAAGACGAAATAATCGAGCTTGCAAGTAGGCTTAAAAAGAGTGATATAAAGCTAAACGTTTACGATACAAGATTTTCGGGAGATATCGGTTTGTCTTTTATTCCGATTTTGAAAGATTTGGCGAATGCAAGGGTTTACAAGGTTTAAATTATCTCTTCAATAGCAACAGTGCAAAGTAGATGAATAGAAAACAAAGGATAGTATGACCGCTACGCAAACGTTAACAGCTGCTGTATGACCTTTTTGCACTATCGTTGATAGTCCTGTAGAAACTGATGAACAAACGTAGGGATCATTCCTCAAAAGGGATACGAGTTCACAAGACAAAACCCTTGATGTTGCAAGCGATACCAGCAACTTGATGTAGTTCCTACCCTTCTCCATCAGAGAGTAGTAAACGAACTTGTTTCCGTTTTGAACTTTCTCCTCTTTCGCTAAGCTTGGATAGATGGTAGAGTAGTGTCGGTTTTGTAACTCTTACCTCTCTCGAAAGCTCCGATAGCGTTTTATTCCTCTCCTGAAGAGCTTTCAGAATCCTTAGGGCGGTGTTCATGCTCGAGCAACAGCTTTAGCACGTAGATTGCAAGTACAACAACGGCTAAGTTCATCAGAGCTTTATAGATCGGTGCGTACTTGTAGCCGATGAAAATGTCTATTATTGCGTTTAGAGAGAGGTATAAGCCAAATACCGATACAGCTAAGACTATTATCGTCAAAGCTATCAGAGCCT
>JAMOPJ010000010.1 GCA_027064525.1 Archaeoglobaceae archaeon | reverse complement strand
CCTATATCTCTTAAATAATCCAGATTCTAACGCTATCTTCTCTAATCCCTCTAACTTCTCCCTTAAATCCATAATGTAGTAAATTATTACTACCCCATATAAATCTTTCTGTTAAAGGGTCAGCACCAATCTAATTAAAGTAAAATTTATTAATGACTCGATCTGGTTAAAATTCATGGTTCTTGCGTATAGACTCGAATGCACTCCGAAAATGGAGGGCTAACACACTACGTTATGTTGGATGAAAAATCACCCTTCTAAATTTTTTGAGGTGATACGATGGAAAAACTTGAATTTGAAAATTTTAACGTGTTCCTTGACCCAGAATCAGGTTTTTGGGCTATTACAGATAATGAACTTCCAGATGAATTGAAAGAATTCTGGTTAAAAAATAGAGAACATTTAGCCTCAGAGATCGAGAAATACAGATTTGAAACGGACGTAAAAGTAGTTTACATAAACCCTACCGATCGTTGCAACGCATCATGTCCCTACTGTTATATCCCTAACAAGATAAAAAGGAGAAGTCGGGACATGAGTTACGATGAATTGGACGAAATTTTAAACGCTTTAAAGGATTTTGGTGTAGAATGGATCATATTTCATGGAACTGAACCATTACTGGTTAAAGACACAATCTTTAAAGCTATTGAAGTGCATGACGAATTTAATTACGGAATTCAAACAAACGGTATCTTGCTCAATGAGGATGACATGGATTTCATAATGGACAATCGAATCAACTTGGGAATTTCTTTCGATTCTCCTAAAAAGGATGTAAACGATTTTCTGAGGGGAAAGGGTCATTACGATGCCGTGGTGAAGGCTTTGAACTATATGCAGGGATATAAGCACTTAAATGTTGTAACGACCATAACGAGCTACAACTACGATCAGCTCGTCGATATGGTCGATTTTTTGGCGGAGAAGGTCGAAGTTGTTTTAATGAATCCCGTAAGGGGGACGAGCGAAGGTGGTAGAAAGCTCAGAGCTCCACCGATCAAAGCCGCTGAAGAATTTATAAAGGCTGTTGATAGAGCTATTGAACACACGAAAGCTGGAAGGAGAGTAGTGGTTGGTGATTTCGCCAACATAATTCTAGGTATAATTGCTCCAACTTCTAGAGTGCTACAGTGCGATATATCACCCTGCGGAGCTGGTAGACGATTCTTTGCGATAACATCCGATGGAAAAGTGTATCCGTGTGGGGAATTCATTGGAATGGATGAATTTTCTATATCATTTGACGAAATACTGAAAGATGGTTGTGAAAACGCTTTTAAATCTGTAAAAGATAGAGTTGTTGAGAAGATAGAGGATTGTAATACCTGCGCCTATAGGCATATCTGTGGATCTCCATGTCCTGCAGAAATATACGCTGAGAAATCCACACTTTTTGAAAAAAGCCCATACTGTGAGTTCTATAAGGCTATAATAGACCACGCTTTCAAAGTGATAGCGGAGGGAAGGGTTGATTACGTTATTAGGAGGGAGGTAATGAAAGTTAAATACGAACTTTAATAAATAGGAAATCCATCGAGAAAATTGATTCAATTGAGCACATCTTAAAGCTTGGCATAGCTAGATAGGGTGTCTAGCATGCCAAGGAATGTGCACATCCTTATCTTAGTGGTTACTGTGGCTTCTATACTGTGCTATATTGTGAGCAATTACATTGTGCTCTCGACCCCCTCTGAATTTGAAAGTAATGGGACTGGGTATGGTAAGTAAGGTTAGGAATAAAGAATCTCCATACGTTGTAGGCGGTAGGGATAAGATGAGTTTCAACGAATTTGGAGTGAGAAGAACGGGATTTTATACAATCCTAAAACTTACGCTTGATGACTTAAAGTGGAAGAGCAGCGTGATGACACCTAAAGCTTAAAAGCTTATCGTCAAAGCTGTGATAACTATACCGGCTGCCACTAAAAGCCTTGTGTCTATGCACCGATCGACTATCTTCATGGTGTATCTGGAGTTTGGTATATCCCCTAGCGTATCCCTGCGCTGTTCGAATGTGCCAACATCTCTCTCATCCTGTGCTACGATTCTATACTTCCTTGGCCGAATTATACTGTGGATAAAGTATCGAATAGACGTTAATCTGCCAACAGTTATTCCCCCTGAGATGAGAAACCACTCATCCTTTGTAATTCTTATCCTGCTCCTCGGAACAACACTTCCTACAACTTCTCCAGAGGGATTCGAACCCAGCTCCTGGGATCCACAGTCCCAGAGGATAACCTTTACTCTATCCCGGCTATCTATTAATGTTCTCCGGGTTTGTTTTTAAAATTTTTTGCTGGTTGAGTTAGTTGCTGCTTATTCTTTATGCGAGAAGAAATTTTTCAAAGTCCTCCCCTAATATGTCTAAGTTACCTTTACAATTGTAACCTGAGTCAGCCAATAGAATGTTACAGGATGGAATTTCACTCCCTCGGAATTACACCATCGTTTAATCTTAGATTCAACATCAACAACTACCGTCATTTTGATTCAACTCTTCCTATCTTCCCTTAAATCAGTCTACTACCAAAATATCTAACTTTATCCCCCAACAACTTGGAACTCTCTTCCAACGACTTCTTCACATATTGTAGCACCTCTTCCAAATTCTTCCCTGTTCACTCACCAAAAACTCTTCTCCCGAATCTCTGCAAGTTGTAAGTTATCCCATACAAAAACATGGCAATCAACTGCCAGAACTCGTATTTTTCGGTCCCATCTTGCTACTATACCTCGGTAACGCCCTCTTTGCATATTTCATAGCACATTCTCGCTACTATCTCCTTCTTCGTTACCTTCACTACTTAACCTTATCATCCCTTACCATATCCTTTTTAAACAGAGCATTTTGCCACTTTTGCCATGGATTGGATGGTTCTGAAGGGAGAGAGCAAGAGGTTCTTCGAACTGCTAAAAGGGGATGTGGCATTTCTTTTCGCAATCGGAAATACCAAAACTGCAGAGATTCCGGGTATAACCGTCGCTGGAGCGAATCCCGATCTGATAAAGTTCACGCCGCCAGCAGATGTGGAACTGCTGTTTTACGGTGAGTGCAAGGTGATACCGTTTCCTCCCGCAACGCCCGATGGCAAGCCAACTCCGGCCATAATAACCTACACCGCCTTGAGACTCACCGGAGTTCCCTTCTTCGTAGTTGACAGCGGGCTGATGGTTAAGCCAAAAACTCCTTACGTAAGCATAAATGCTCCAATTGGAGAAAACATAGCTGAGAAAGATGCCATGAAGCTCGAGGACGTGGAGGAGGCTTTCAGAAATGCTGTAGAATTCGGCGAGCAGATATCAAAGTTTGCAGACATTTTGATGATCGGAGAGAGCATTCCAGCCGGAACAACCACTGCTTTAGCAATTCTGAGGGCTTTAGGGATTAAAACTATGGTTTCATCGAGCATGCCTTCCAATCCGATCGAGATCAAGGAGAAGGTAGTTGCGAAGGCGTTGGAGAGGGTAAAGGGAAACGAGGAACCTTTGGAACTCGTTGCAAAGGTGGGAGATCCTGTGATGGTTGGAGTGTGCGGAATAGCCGTAGGATCGAGAAAACCGGTCATATTGGCGGGAGGAACCCAAATGGTTGCGATGGCAAACCTGATAAAGAGGATAGATGAAAGAGCGGACGTCGCCATAGCGACAACGATCTACGTTGCTAACGACAGCGAAGCTCTCAAGCATGCACCTTGCCCAGTCATAATAGCCGATCCGGGATTGGGAAATTCGACGAAGCCGGGACTGAAAGCCTACGCTGAAGGTTTCGTAAAAGAGGGAGTTGGAGCTGGAGGTGCAACTTTGCTCGCATATGCTAAGGGATTTGGTAAGAAAGAGTTTTTGAAGAATGTAGAAAAGAGTTACGAGACTGCTATAGAGACTAAGCTCTGAGGCTTCTCGAACAGCTCTATGAACCTCTTTGCGACCTTATCGCTTCTGTTTTCTTCTACAAATCTCTCAGCCGCTTTTATCAATTTCTTCCTGAACTCATCATCCTCGACGATTCTAAGGATCTTTTCCTTCAGGTCTTCAACATCCTCGTAAACCACAGCCGGCCTAACTCCATCGTATTCCGGTAGATTTTCGAAGTGTCGTGTGTTTGGAACGATTGTTGGAATCAAAGCTCCCAAGCACTGGCAAAGCGTTGAAGAGACAACCACATTCTTGGTCTTCCCCTTCGGAATTAGATGAACGTCGGATTTATGCAGAAGCTCAAAGATCTCCTCGTTACTCAATCTCCTCCTCTCCTGCTTTAGCCATGGCTTGTTGAAGGGCAAAAGACCATCGGATCTGACAACCCTGTATATCAGATCGAACCTCTTGGAAAGCCAGTCCAGAGCCCTTATGTAGTCAAGATACTCCCCAACGGGCTGTCTTCCGAAGCTGAAGAATATCAGTTCGTCCTCTGCAAACTTCCTGTTTCCTCTAACGATGGGATGACATGGATACGGGATCACGTGAGCTATGTCCCTGTATTCTGGAAGCATCTCATTTACAAACCTCTCATCGAAGACTACGATCGCATCAAATATTCTCATGTCCGAATATCCGATGTGCTCCCTGCAACCCTCATGTATCACAGCGAAGACCTTCGTTCCCCTCTCCTTAAGCCTCTTTACAAGCTTTTCCACATCGTTGTATGGAATGCTCGCGTAAGATTCGACTATGAATAGATCGAAGTTTTCCGAAAGGATCTTCTCCATCTCTATCCTTCCGTTGCTCATCGTCCGCGGATCGAGTTCGTCGTAGCACCTTATAACGAAGTTCTCTTCCTCATCCCTTATTATCCTATGATGCCACCACCTATTTGCGGAATCAACGTGAGGAGCAAAAACCTTGACATAATGACCCATCTTTATGAACTCGTGAGCGATCATTTCGGCGTGCATAGAAATTCCACATGTAGCGTTCCACCTTGAAAGAATTCCTATTGCATACATATTTTAATATTCGTTCTATCTGCAATTAAACCTTATCTTTGAAAGAAGCAAAGAGAGAAGAGATTTTGGCGAGAACTCTTTGCTAACAATCAACACAGCCATTAGGATCGACCATGCACGATTAGTTTTAAATCGAAAAACATATTAAATTTTTACAAATTTCAATTTATATGATAGATTCAGGATGGAGTCTCAAAAAGATGATAGTAGGGTTAATGTTAAGTCTTGTAATAATCTGTGTAGTTATAGTAGATTATTTTATATTTATAAATTATGAATTAAATCCAAAACAGCACGGACTCTCATCATCGGTCTTTCAACTTTTATGACTATAATAATTATAATTTTATATTATTTTCAATTTCTTGATCTTATGAGGCTTGAGAGGTTACCAATGATTGTTATTAAGAAAATAGATCCGAATGATTGGACATTCGAGATAATTAACGCTTCAAAATACCCGATTAAAGTAGAGTTTGCCCGACAAATATTACAACGAAAAATCAACAAAAAATCGCCGCAATATGTGCGTTTTCGTCATATATTTGGGTCAAAGGGTATTATTTTAATTCCTAATCAAAGAATAAAAATCACTGACAAATTTGAAGCGAAGATTGATGTTCCGGGAATTCTAAAAGTTAGGGCATCAAACTTGTATTATTCGGATCTTGTTCTTGAATACGATATAAGATCTGGCAAGATAAATAGGGCAGGTGATTAAGAAACCATGCGGGGGGTGGGATTTGAACCCACGAACCCCTACGGGACGGGACCCTCAATCCCGCGCCTTTGTCCTGACTCGGCAACCCCCGCTCAATCTCATTTAACTCTTAAGATATATGATACTTGTGGTTTACCTCAGACCCCCAGCGTGGCTGACGGCATGCCTAAGCAGTGGTTTTATTAGCCTTAGTCCCAATTTCACAGCTTTCTTCGATCCGGGAAGGCAAAAGATCACCTTACCGTGTGAAACTCCCGCAAAAGCCCTCGTGAGTATTGCAGATTCCCCAATCTCTTCGTAACTCAGCATTCGGAATATCTCTCCAAATCCCTCCATCTCCTTCTCAACTATCATCTTGACTGCCTCAATGGTAATGTCTTCCGGCGATATGCCCGTTCCTCCAGTTGTAATTATCACATCGACATCGCGGTGGATCAGATCCATGAGCGTCGAGATTATCCTCGATCTATCGTCAGGGATTAGTCTGTATTCAACGCAGTTCAACTCTTCGGCAAGCAGCTTACCCGATTCATCCTCATCAGGAATGTTCTCAACCCCAACGATGTCTCCAAACCTGTTCCATCTCGATGTCGAAATCGTCACGACTCCAACCCTAACTTCAACATCCGCCTCGTGTTCATGCATACGCAACACCTCAGCCAAACCACCTTTCGAGTGTGAGCTGGCTCGCTTTGAGCCCGGATTTGAGCTTCTCTATCGCTTTCTCAACCCTATCCCTGCTAAAATCGTGCTCCTCGCAGAGGAACTCGATTATCCCATCCTCATCCGGCCTTCCGAACTTGAGCTCGTAGTCATCCGTAACGGGAGGGTTGAGAAAGAATTCCCTTATCTCCTCTATCGGTTCCTTCGGCTCAACCCTCAGCACCCTCAGAACCCTAAATATGTCGCCGTAGTTCTTTATATATTTATACGCCTTCTTGATCCCTATTCCCTCAACACCCTCGTTGTAATCTGTTCCGATCAGAAGAGCAATATCAATGAGCTGTTCTCTCGTAATTCCAAGCTTCTTAAGATTCTTCTCAAGTTCTATGATCTCAGGTTTAATCTCGACGTAAACGTTCTTCCTTGGTAACTTCCTCTTTCCAGTTATCGCCAAGTTCCTCGCAAGCTTGGGGCTTCCGAACAATAGGGAATCGTAATCCTGACTCCCAGTGTAGTCCACATCTCCCTTCTTAGCCATGTATGCAGCCTGAGCTTCTCCCTCAGAAGGTGCTTGAACGATCGGAATTCCCATCAACCTTAGCAAGGTTTTCGCGGACTCGATGATGTATTCGTCAACCCTCGCAGAGGCTTGGGCGAACTTTCTCGCTTCCTCAATCATCCCAAGCTCAAGTGCCCTTTTCCACTTCTCTTCAGCCTCCTCTCTAATCCTCCTCCTTTCTTCTATCTCGGCCCTCTTGAATTCCGGCGGCTTGCCATCGAAGACGAATATAGGCTTAATTCCTACCTCAACCATGTTTGAAACTCTGTAGAGGATTCCAGAGAGATGAGAGGTGATCCTGCCTTGGGAATCCTTGAGGGGAGTTCCGTCGGGTTGTCTTATCGTCGCTATAAACTGATAAAGAGCGTTGAGAGCGTCTATAGCTATCTTCTTTCCTGAGAAGTATTCAACATCCACCTCCTCCCTTTCCGTAAGGAGCTCGCCTATGTCCGCACCCATGTTTAATATTACGTCACCATGCCAAAAATACCTTTGGCTTCGATAAAAAACTAAAATCGAACGACATAGGCGGATCTATGAAGGTCATCGTCTGCGGGTCGGTAGGATACGGCGGGATAGATAATATAAGAAAGCTCCAACGATTTTTGAAGGAGAGAGGTTACGATGTCTTAGATCAGCTCAAGCTCGATTACAGCGAAGTGGACGATTTCAGAGACAAACCGGAGCTCTGGAGTAAGATCGTTCGGAACGATCTCGATTTCTGCGAGAAAGCTGATGTCATAGTTCTAATTGCAACCAATCCAAGTTTCGGAGCGATGGCGGAAGTCGTAGTTTCGGCTATGAAGGGTAAGCCCGTGATAGCATTCTGCCCAAAAGCTGTGAAATCCCCTTGGCCACTCTACTTCGCCACTGCAGTAGCTAAGAGCGGGGAGGAACTTCTGAGTGTTCTGGAATCCTTGAAGATGAGAAGGATAAGGACAATTCCAAACGTTTATGGAGAGCACGAGGCAGAGTTCGTCTATGAAAACTTCACCTGCATCTGTCCGGTGACGGGCAGAAGGGACTATGCGGTGATTACGATTAGATACAAGCCCAAGGACAGACTGATAGAATACGAGTCTCTCGACGAATACTTCAAGAGCTTTGAAGACAAAGCCATGCATCATGAAGCGGTCGTCGATAGAATATTCAACGATCTCATGGAAGCTCTCAAGCCAGAGTGGCTCGAAGTCGTTGTGGAATTCGAGGAGAGGAGCGGTGTCAGGGCTAAGGTCAAACGATCGACACGTTGAAATCGCTCACGTCGAACCGAATTCGATGAGCTCGCACGATGATGGACACGTTGAAAGGGTGAAGAGATGGGCCGTTTACATTGCAAAGAAGGAAGGAGCCAACGTCGAAGTGGTGAGAAAAGCTGCAGAGCTCCACGACATAGCCAGAGATAAGCCAAACCATGCTATCGAAGGGGCTAAGATGGCGAGGGAGATTTTGAGAGAGCAAGGTTACGATGATGATTTCATAGCCAAAGTCGTGCACTGCATAGAGGCACATTCTTTCAGCTCAGGAATCGAGCCGAAGACGTTAGAAGCTAAGATTCTGAGCGATGCGGACAAGCTCGATGCCATCGGAGCTATAGGAATAGCGAGAGCTTTCATGTTCAGCGGAGAAAGGGGAAGAAGCATTGAAGACACGCTGAGGCACTTCGAGGAGAAGTTGCTGAGGCTGAAAGATTTTCTCCACACGGAGACAGCCAAAAAGGTTGCGGAGGAGAGGCACAAGTTCATGATCGAATTTTACGAGAGGCTTAAGAGAGAGCTTGATGAGCCATGATAATGAAATGGTGGTGATGCAATACTGTTGTAGGATATTTAAATAGCACACAGCACGGTGTCTTGACAAATAAAATTAATAATAAGAAAATAAAATTATTTTGATTAAATTTTTTAGTTCATCAACATGATTTACGAATTTTTCGTTAATCCAAACTACTGTCCAGCCGTTACGGCTTAATGTATCATTCTTTTCGATATCTTCTTTTTTAGGTGGGAAATATACTTCATCTGGAGAAAATCCGAATGGTTTTAGAGCTATACCTTTCACTCCCTTAGGTGTATGCCAATACGTGGCTCCCGGTTCGAATACAATCTTTTTATCTAAAAAAGCAAAATCTACAACTTTGCCAAGGATAAGATACTGCTTTTGGTAGTCTATGCCTTCCCGAAATCCCAACTCATTTAGAATTCTTTCAAAACACCTTTCTAAGTCTGTATCGCTGTATTTTGGGGGACTAAATTTCTTTAGATAAATTTTGTATTTTCCGGGAAGTGCACCAAATGGAGTTATAGCCCAAACGTAACCTTCAGGAGGCTCGTGCGTCTCTATGAACTCGATGAATTCTTCTTTAGTGACTATCAATTTCTTTGTTAACGCTTTATGAATGTCATCGTCGCCCAATGAAATTTTAACCATAATATATTATTTTAGCATTTTACATATTTAAATTTTTAGTTTTAGGCGTTATAAGGTTTAATATCGTTATATTTGAATAACGATATGAACAGAAAAGTCATAGCATTCTGCGTTTCACTGCTTCCGCTCATGATTTCCTCTGGCATGGTCTATTCGATTTTGCCGATATACATATCCGACGAACTTAAAGCGAGCAAGGTTGCTGTCGGATTTCTTTTCACAATCGGTGCTCTAACAGGAGTTTTCACATCAATTCTGATCGGAAGGTTATCGGATAAGCTGGGCAGAAAACCGCTGATACTGCTATCCCAACTAGCCTTCGCGATCGTCATGCTCGTCTATTCTCTCATAAGTTACTACATCTACGCTATTCCGATTCACATCCTCGAAGGCTTCGCATGGGCAACCATTGGAACCGTAGCCCCGGCATACATCGCGGATTTAGCTGGCAAGGAAGAGAGAGGGGAATCGATGGGAATATACAACACAGTCTGGAGTTTGGGATGGGTTATAGGCCCGATTTTGGGCGGTTTTCTTGCCGAACTTTTCGGCTTCAGGCTTATGCTCAGATTTGCGTTTCTGATGATAATCGTAGGACTAATTCTGTCAGCTTTTGCGAATTCTCGATGTCAAACAAAACAGCCGTAAACTCCAGCTACGATCAGCAAACAACCCAAGATCGTTCTTCTATCGAAGAATTCCATCTCCTTGATAAAGATGTAGGAGAAGAGAAGGGTGAAGAGAGGATAAATGCTCAATATCGGTTCGACGACGCTGACTGGATAAGAACTGAGGGCGTAATACCTGAGCAGATGCCCCACACCAACAAAGAAGCCAGCAAGGATGAAAAACTTCGCTTCAGATTTCTCAAGCCTGATACCATCCTTAACAAGATATCCCAACACAAATAGCGTAAAGGCTGAGAGGTAGCCTATCGAACTTCCGAAGATCGGATCGTCGTGCAACCTCAGCCCGATCTTGATGACAATAGACGATAAAACCACGAAGATTGCCGTCAACAGTCCAAGCATAACTCCTATAAAATCTCGATTTTTCTTCGGATTTGAGAGAAGGACTATTCCGGAGAATATGAGCGTAGATGCCAAGAACAGCTTCAGCGTTATCTCCTCTCCAATCAGAACTCCGAAAAGTTCCGCGAAATATATCCTCGTAGCGGACAGAGCTGAAGCTACGTTCGCTCCTACTCTCCTTATCGAAGCATAGAAGCAGAGCCTCGCCAAAACGAAGTTCAATATTCCGGCCAATATCATTAGACATATAAAAACCACATCGGCGTAAAACCGCAAGATCAAAGCCGGTAGGAAGAGCAGTGCTGTTGTGGCTATGCTCAAGAAGTTTCCAGTGAAGAGTTCAGCTTTCTCGAAACCCTTTCTAACGAGGATCTGATGGAGGCTAAACAGGATAGGAATCAGGAGGAGTATCATAGTTTGCTCAGGATCTGCTCGAACATCGCAGTCTTTCCTTTGGTTTCGCTCTTTCCGGACTTCAAAGCGTTCAAGATCCCTTCAAGCGATGGATCTTCGATCTCTATTAGCGTCATCCCATAGCCTACGAATTCGGCCTTATGTGCGTCACTGCCAGCAGTTCTCCCCTTTCCAAACCTTCTGCAGAGTAGCTCGGAGAGATAGTTGAATATCCTCAAGCTCTTGGCGTTGAACACTTCGACGCAATCTACGATCTTGAAACAACTCAACCTTACCGCTCCGTGCCTATAAAACTGAAATGGATGAGCTAGGGATGTGATGCCACCGAGTTCACGAACGATCCTAACTGCCTCATTCATCTCGATGCCAGCATCGACATCTCTCTTTATTCCGTAGGCAAGAAGATGGCCTTGGGCTGTCGAGATCTCTATCCCCGGCAGAACTACGATGGGTAAATTCTCCTCCCTTGCGATCTCAAGTGCTTCGAGAGAGCCGTCAACGGTGTCGTGATCGGTGATCGATATAACGTCTATCTTCCTCTCTATCGCAACCCTTAGGATCTCCCTCACAGAACTTCTTCCATCGCTGTGATTGGAGTGAACGTGAAGATCCGCCTTAAGTAGCATCGTTCGAATTGAGTGCAGAAGGTTGAAAGATTTTGCTCAGAACTCAAGACCCTCATCACCGATCAGCGGGGCCCTGTCATCATCGCACTTAATGGATTCAGCTTCGCTGGATTTTAAGCTTTCGAGCTTAAATTTATATTGGCCTCGATCCCAGATAGTTGAGATGCTCAGGATGGATCTAAGAGAGTTCGTCCGACTGAGGAGAATGTTGAATCTTAGGAATCTTGACAGATTTAGCCATCCTAAGCCAATCCTATCCTCCATCTTATCTCAGAAGATAGTCGAGAGAGTCAAGGCGAGGCATCCTATTTACATCAGAAGGCTCGACGAGATTGCGGAGTGCTGGAGAGAGAAGGGCAAACTCCCAAATTGGTTCATAGCACCGCCGATGATAAAGGCAAAGCTTTTAATGAAGGCATTAGGTTTCACCAAGTCCGAAATAAGGAGGTTCACAGCCGATCCAGATCAGATAGAAGAAGAAAGGCTGAAGAAGTTCGTCTGGAAAGCCGTAACGACGGACTTCATATACTCGCCGATAGCCACGAAGTTCCACCACGTAAAGGGAAAGGTAGGTGAAGAGATAATTCGAAGCTGGCTCGAAAACTCTGGAATAGATTTCATGACCGAGGAAGAGCTAAGAAAAGACGGTGGAAAGACCCCTGACTTCTTGCTCGAAAGACCGATGAAAACGGACGGAATGGAAGCGAAGTGGATAGAGAGCAAGGCAATGTTTGGTGATCCAAACACCCACTCACTCTACTGGCGGAGGCAGTATTACGAGTATCTTAAGCAGTTTGGGAGTGGGATGGTTGTCTATTGGTTTGGCCATATCGACGGCCTCTTCCTAGCCTCAACCGGCTCGGAATTCGGAAGACAAAGACTTTTGAACATGAAGATCTACTTGAGCGACGATGGAATGGATTTAGGAAGACCGTTCACCAAGGAGTTCTTAGAAAACATGCTGAGATTGATCGATCTCTTTTACGAAGGCAAAAGGATAGTGATAAAGCCGAACAGATGGGCTGAAAACATTTTAAGCAAGTTAGGATTCGAAATATTGGCCGATGATGAACTGTCGGACCACTGAAGTGTGATGATGCGTTCCTGGTCTGAGGCTCAGTCATACTTAACCACTCTGTAGTATCCGATCCTCGGCGAGAATATCTCTCCGTTCTGCTTGAGCTTAGCTAAGATCTCTTCAACCTTCTGTCTGCTTATTCCCCTTTCCTCAGCCATTCTGAATATCTCTTCCTCCGGCGCTCCCTTCTCATTGCTCTCTTCAAGCTCCTCTATTATCCTCTTGATTATCGCTATTCTATCTCTCTGAGTTGCGGATGTGCCTGTGAACGCGTAATCGATATCTATCTTGCCTGTCTCGGGATCTATGGCTATCTGCTCCAAGCACTTCCTGAATATGCTTATCGCCCTCTCAGCATCCTCGACCGTCGCAACATTGCTGAGTCTCGCTTTGGCCGAAGCTTCCGTGAGCCTCCTCAGAGCTTCGAGCTGTCTTGCGGTAATGGCTATCGTGTTATCCTCCTTGCTCATAGACCTGAGCTTCTTGTAAAACTCCTTAAGCTTTTTCTTAGCTTCCTCATCTATCTTGACATCCTTTATCGTCCTCCTGACATAGAGAATATACTTTCTGAGCAAATCGACTGGAATTTCGGGCATCTTCTCCTCGATATTGTCCGAGAGGATGAAATCCGCGAGCTCTTCATCCTTTCTTTCATCGGGCTCGTCCATTATCACGAAGACCAGATCGAATCTGCTCAGCAGAGGTGGTTCTATGTCTATCTGCTCCACCAACGGCTCGAACTTGTTGAACCTACCCCTCTTTGGATTTGCAGCTGCCAAAACTGAGCATCTCGAGTTTAGAGTTGCGTTGATTCCCGCTTTTGAGATCGAGATTGTGTTGTGCAGGACGAGTCCGTGGGAGACAAAGAGGTGCGTCGGCTCCACGGTCACATCGTAGACCCACTCGGAGTCCTTGTTCGGAACGACCTCGACCTTAACGACCCTTAAAAATCTCAAGTTTCCGTTGATAACGTCCTTTATCTCCTCAAGATCTTTCTCGATCTTAGACAGCTTCTCCTTTGCTTCTTTCAGAATAAATTCGGCGAACGCCCTCAACCTGTAAAGGAAAGTTGAGTAGGGAATTCCGAGCCTCTTTGATATCTTCTTTAAACATACAATCCTCTTGGCGGATTCGAGATCTCCACGCTCCACGTTCTCTTTGATCTCCTTTAGGGTTCTCTCCGCCAAACTCAAGTATTCCAAAAACCTCCTTCTGTGAGCGTTCTGTCCCCTCTTCACGTTGCTCGTCAGGCCACCATCGTTCACGTGAAGGGCGTTCAGGATCCTTCTCAGCTTCACAACGAGATCTTTAGGCACGATATCTCGATGGTTGTCCTTACCCTTGGCAAGCTCTATCAGCCTCCCAATCCTCTCCGCTCTAAGATCGTCCGAAACGATTTCCAAGAACTTCTCCATGCTATCTACGCCGCTTATCACCACCTTGTAGTGCTTTGCTCCATCCTGCTCATACTCATATATGTAGGAGTATATACCCAAGCTGAGCAAGAGATCCTGAAGATCTTCCGCCACGTCCTTGGATGATGCGGAGAATCCCACCCTGTAGTTATCTACGAAACCATCTCCTTTGAAAAATCCGTTTAAGAACGCCTTTTTGGCCTCCTCGTTGGAGGCCATTATCCTCCAAGGTATCCTCTTCTTACGTGCGGGTCTGCAGGAGCACTCCGGGAATATCTCAGGAAACGCTCTTTCGAGCATCGTGTAGAATCGCTTCGAGTTCGTTCTAACGGTATAAAGTCTTCTCGTTCCGGGTCGATCTCTCTTGGTTATGCGATACCTCACGTCGAGCTCTCTCAGCAGAGATACGTATTCCTTTACGAGCTCTTTGTCGGTGTTCGAGAAGCCCACCTCGAACGTCTTCCTGTAGCTGTGGCCTTCTGAAAGCAGGAAGCCCAATAGCTTTGCAAGCCTTGGATCGACGGAGGTGGATTTTTCCAACGGTAAAGCCCTTACGCCGATCGCCAAATCGCCTACCTTAACCTTCTCCGCGGGCTTCTCCCTTATTCCGTTCTCCCAAACCATTATCGGATGCTCTGGAGTTACGGTTATCTCCCTTCCATTGCTGAACTTTATCCTAACGAACTTCTCGGGAGCCCTATGCCTGCTCACCCTGTCCGCCTTAACCCTCACTACCTCCTTCCTTTCGGGATCGTATGCGAGCAGATATAACCCATCAACAGGCAAGATTTCGGTATCCTTCCCTACTATCACCCTTTCCCTATTGGCTTCGATCAGGCCATCGACGAGCTCTCCTATCTTCACTTTCCTCCCGTCCGCCAAGAGGAGTTCGAAATCCTTGTGATAGCTCTGCTGCTCCAATGCCTCCAGAATATACCTTCTATCGTTTTTATTCATCTTTTCGAGCTCGTCTATCAGTGCGATTCCTCTATCCGCCAAAACGAGTGCTCCGGCTTCGATCGTCCACTTTCCATCTTCGCCCTTTACAGCAGTCACCGTAAGTCCCGCTCCTGAGGATGAGTAACCGGTGGTGAGCACTGCTCTTGGAGCGATCTGCTTCACCGCTCTCAGAATCTGAGACTTCGCAACCGATGGATCTCCGACGAGCAGAATGTGAATATCCCCCCTAACCCTCGTTCCGTCAGGATTAACCCTCGAAACCCCGCCGAAGAGTTGGAGGACTATCGCGAGCTTTACAGTCTCATAACCCTTTATCGACGGAGCTATGGATTTCACGAGCAAATCGTATATGTCGGGCCTCTTTGCAAGCTCCCTGATCTTCTTCTTGTCGCTCTCCGTAATCTGCAGACTCCTAACGTCTTGCTGAATATATTCGAGCGAGTTAGCTTCAAGGTAGACATCCAAAATCGCTGAAGAGTTTCTGTCGATCGTCGCTCTCGCTATGCCATTTATTATAACCTTGTCTCCCGGAAGGATTTTTCCGGCAAGTTCGTCCATCAGAACAACCCTGAGAAGGCGGGGTGGTTCTCCGCTGTCCAAATTCTCCGGAAGATCCTGAATCTCAACCCTCTGAACGTTCGTGAGCTTGCACTCGTTTATCTGAAGCTCCATTCTCCCCCTACACTGGCACTTCATGCTCCTCGGAATTTTACTCCCACCTGTTGAGAGTTCGATTACATCTCCGCAAGTCTGACACCTGTAGACGGCTTTAACGACATAGGGCCGGATCTCGGTGATCCTCCTAACTATACCCTCAACTGCGACGAACTTGTTTATGACACTACAATCGATCTGCTTAACCAAAAATCTCCTCGTAGATGGGATGTTCTTGAACCTAACCCTACATCCCGAAAGATCCACATCGTGAATCGTGTGAACGAGACTCAAACCATCCTGAGCGTCTCTAATAACCTTATCGGGATTGTTGAACAGTTCTTCCATCAGCTTCATTTCTCTAAAGTATAGGAGATCCTTCCTAACATCAACATAAAGCGTAGGCTTGTTTCCGTTCTCTACACTCTCCGCCAACTTGTTTATCTCATCCCAATAGTAAGTCTCGAAGAACTCCCTCCACACCTCAGGACTGCTGACCATGACGTGATGAAGTTGGTAAGGATAGGATAAAAATTAAACGGTTCTAATTGTATGGGAGTTTTTTAATCTTAAAAACTTGATCTTAAACATAATTGGCAAGAAGTTGCGGTTGTGACACATCATCGTGGATAACTTGCCAAAAATTACTAGACAGATGAAAGTGCGCCGGCCGGGATTTGAACCCGGGGCAGGGGCTCGGCAAGCCCCTGTGTTACCAGGCTACACCACCGGCGCTTGGAGGTATATTCGCACTGATGTTTATAACGATTGCGGATGGACAATAATATCCTCAACGACGACCCTATGCTCTTCTATGGTTCTGTGAATTTTGTTGATGTATCGTTCAAGCTCGTTTGTTATTATACTGTAACTCGCGGGGTAATTCTCCCTAAGCCAATCCCTAAAGGTTCTCGCCTTCAGATTCAAAAGTTCGATTATATAGTATTCGACAAAATCCTTCGTCTGCTCGATCACGTAACCTAAATCTGTTAGATTCGGTATTACCGGAGCTATGAAGGCATAAGTTCCTATCCCAGCGTCGTGCAACTTCTCTAAAGCTTCAAACCTTCTTTCCATGCTCGGAGCTCTCGGTTCAATTTCTCTCCTCAGCCCCTCATCGAATGAGTTCACCGTTAGCTCGACCTCCACCTTCTCAAGCTCTCTGAGAACATCAGTATCCCCCACAACGAGATCGGATTTGGTCAGAATTCTTAGCTCGATCTTCTTGTTCATGGCCTTCCAAGGTTTACAAGCAAGAGATCGCCAAGGAATACGATATCACCTTTGATGTTCAGTTCTCGGATCTCTGGGACTTCGAGAAGTCCGTTAAGGAGAAGGGTGTCGAGCTGTTAATCGGTCATCCGAGAGGCGGTGCTAAGCTCGCTGGGGAGCTTGGGATTGGACTCGTTAGGGTAGGATTCCCGATATTGGATATAGGGGCAGTTTGAGGCTGTTCGATGAGGTGAACACGATATTGGATACGAGGGTTCCGTGGGATCAGAAGCAACAGTGAGGTGATATCATGAGAATTGCGATGGCTGAATGGAATAAAGAGAAGTTCTCCGCAATCCTAATTCTACTGGGTTTCAGAGCAGTTTTCGGATTTATGAACATTCCTATCGGACTCGAACTTCAGCCGAAGCTCCACCTCGATACGCTGAAAGCTCTCGCAAATCCAACTTTCTTAGCGTTGTATCCCAAGAGCGTCCTCGCATCCTACACGCTGACATTCATAATATTGGCGAGAGTGTTTAGAGATGAACTCGGAAAGAGGTTTGCAAAGTTAGGTTTGGGTTTTCTGATCACAACTGCAATCTTAGGAATCATTTACGAGGAAACCTTGAGAACGTTGGTAGAATACAAGTTCGAGAATGTCATGTCGAGCTCGTTGACGGCCGTGAAGCTAATTCTGATAGCCATTCAATTCGTAGCTTTGCTGTTGTATCTACTGAAGGACGTTAGGTCAGCTTTGATTCCAGCTGGAGCTTGTGCTTTAGCTGGGATACTCGTCGGAGAGACCCTGAACGCTCTGAGCCAGTATCCCTGATAGAGAACACGTCGATTTTGCCAAATGCTGTTCGTTCCGCATCGGCTCCGATAATAAACTTAACCCATCCGAATCCCCTCGCGGAGGTGCAGGGTCTTGCCATGATAACCTGGGCCTTCCTGATCCCGTTGCTCATAGCTTCGGCACTGCCGATATATTTGGTCGCAAAGCCCGAATGATCACTTCAAAACCTTTCCCGTCATCTCGAACCATAGCATCAGATCGAGCTCCGCCAGAGATTTATCCTCATCTTTCGCTATCTTTTTTAACGTCCTTTCGATCTTCTCGTATGATTTGGCACTTACGCTCCTCGGAATTTCTTCAAGGTATCCGTTCTCCTTCAGCCATCTCAAAATGTGTCTGTCGACGATGGCAACGTCCTTCCTTCCGACATTCCTCAAAAAGTGGCTAGCCTCCTTGTATCCCAATCCCCTAACGTTCTTAACCAAAAAAGTCCTTGCTTCGGAGCTCTTCAGCTTTAGAGCTTTCTCGACGATATCAAAATTTTGCAGGGCTTTGAACACGTATTCCGCTTTCCGATTGGCGAACCTAACACCTGCAGACTTCAGAAGTCTCTCGAAATCCTCAACCGAAAGAACCTTCGGATTTAATCTCTCCAAAGACTTTTGAAATCTCAATCCGGCCAAAGCCGAAGAGTTTGCGGTAGATATGCAGAATGCGAGTTCGGTCATTAGAGTGGCCTTCAACCGCAGGTCTATGAAGGGAGAGAAGTCGAATACACTTTCGCCTTTCCTCCCCAACTCCTCGAACTCTTCGAGTCTTCTCTTGATGATCGCATCGACGTCCATAAATATCGATCCGAAGATGGACACGCATGATCCTAATAGATTACGAAAGGTGCGACTCCTGTGGGGAGTGCGTTAGGGGTTGTCCGGCCAAAGTTCTCGAATTTCTTGAGAGTAGTGTGGTGGTCGCAAATCCGCAGGACTGCTTGGTGTGCTGTTATTGCGTGGAAGTGTGTCCTAAAGAGGCCATCAAGGTGGAGGGTTGCTGAACCTCAGCCTAAGCTTCATCAGATCCTCCTTGATCTCCACATTTAACCCCATGTTCTTGAAGACCTCCTCCAAGAACATCTTCACAAACTTCTTCGTAGCTTCATGGTTAAGAACAAGAGTCCACTCTCCGTTTTTAGCGTTGATCCTAAAGAAGTTACAAGCTTCGAGCCTTTCGAGGATGTATTTAGCATCCTTCCCTCTAAACTCCTCCGCATGAGCTCTCGCAACCTCTCTGTGAGTCTCCCAAAACTTATCACTTTCAGGATGCGTCTCGATGAACTTGAGAAATGCTATCCAGTGATCTATGTCCAGTATTAAGTGTTCCCCCTCAGCGGGCATATCGACGTAAGTCTTAACCTTGTTCCTGTCGTAGTTTTCGAGCTCCTGATAATCGTGATAAAATCTCAAAGCTCTCCTTATCAATTCGCTTTGAGAGTTTATAAACTTCTCCTTAAGACGATTGAAGATCTCATAACTCTCCTCATCGAGTGCTACGATCACTCTAATCGGATTCTTCATGCTAAATGTTTTTGCAAGAAAGTCACAAAAATTGTGAAAAATTATCAGGAATTAAGCAAAAATATTAAAAAATTTTTAAAAAACGTTGCTACTTTTGGTGGTGTTATGATACTGTTGATGAATTATAGTAGTGAATCCACAACCTAAGAGAAATTTCGAGCATTTCGAAAGATTTAGAGAATTTGATGGTTTTTCTGGCAAATCTAGGGTTATCATTTCTT
>JAMOPJ010000009.1 GCA_027064525.1 Archaeoglobaceae archaeon | reverse complement strand
CCTATATCTCTTAAATAATCCAGATTCTAACGCTATCTTCTCTAATCCCTCTAACTTCTCCCTTAAATCCATAATGTAGTAAATTATTACTACCCCATATAAATCTTTCTGTTAAAGGGTCAGCACCCTAAGAAGGACAGCAAGCATATAGTCAACAGTGTGCTCTACCAGATATTCCCAAAACTTGGCATATATTTCTACACATTGGAGATTAACACACATTACGATTTTATAATTGGCTTTGACACAACGAGAGATTTGCAAAACTCCAATAGAGCAGGATACGGTGGTGCTACAACAGTTCAAGACAATCAGGGTTGCGTTAGAAGTGTGATACCAATAGGACTACCACAACTTCCGAAAGAGAGTGCACGAGTTGGAAAAATCCTCGATATACTCGAAAGTGAACTTTACGATGTCTTTAGTAAAGTTGAAGATAGCAAGGGTATTGTAAGATTACTAATTCTAAGAGACGGACAATTAACAAGCGATGAGAGGAATGCAATCAAGGAGTTTTTAAGGAACTCAGAAGTTAACTTTGAAATCACCGTTATGTGTGTTGTGAAGGATACAAAAGTTTACGCCTGGCACAACTATAAGGATAATGTAAACTCATACATAAAGCTTGCAGATGATTGCTATGTTTTAGTATCACATTATGGTGCAAAAACTGAGCCATATGGTAGAAACATGGAATTTGACTACGAGTGCTGTCCAATTTTGAGAGACAAATACGTTTTTAGAAAAGACGAAACTGAAATTAAAGAGCACATTTCCGAGGATGAAGTTAGTCTGATTATTAACCTTCAAAAAATGGTTTATGCTCAACCGCTTGCAGATAAACCAAAATTACCTATGCCACTGCATTTATCTCATCAGTTTATAAATTTTGTTAGAAAATTTGAAGATGCCGTTGAAGAACACAGAGCAAATTTAAAGAGAGGAAAATTAATTTTTATTTAATGAATTTAATTTTTAAAAATTTATATACCAAGCTCTCGCTCCAACTCTTCGTTCAGTTTCGAATATGCTATCATGAACGGAATGATCAAGAAAAAGATCGGAAGCAATAGTAGATAATACCACCAGACAAGTTCTCCGATTCTCATGCACTCAAAAGCACCGATCTCAAGCAGAAGCAAACATAATCCCATTTCAAGCGAAAATTCCAACAGAAGATCGAAGTATCTGTTCACGGCTATAGTCCTCCTTTTCTCGTCAAGCTTGCTTAAATCGATCGGAACGTTCAGAAACCTCCACATCCTGAATCTAAATCGGAACATTATCAAGATCGTAAGCTGAGCCATGGAAAACAGAAATGGCATGATCAAGATTTCATATTTGCTACTGTATTTGTCAGGCTTTCCGCTGAAGCTGAAGTGCGTTGGAATCGTATCAGGCAGAATCTAATAGTAATAGATCGCAACAAGAAACATCAGAATTATCACGACGACATTACCAGATATGAGCAAACGTCTTTTCTCATCATTCATTTGATAAACGTAACACTCAACAACATTTTAAATCCAACTATCTAAAGCCGAAACATGAAACTCATAGTATTCACGAAAAAAGACTGCCCCCAATGTCCAAATGCCAAAATAGTAGCAAAGGAGGTTGCTGAAGAGCTTGGGCTTGAATATAAGGAAATTGACATCGAAAAGGATCTTATCACCGCACTACAATACAACGTAGCTTCAACACCTTCGATAGCTTTCGGCGAGGAGGTTCTGTTCAGAGGGGAAGTGCCCACGAAAGAACAACTGAAAGAGGAGATATTAAAACTCATGAAGTGATATCATGCTCTGGGGCGGAATTTTGGATCTCTCGACGGTCGATTTTCCCGGAAAACTTTGTTCCGTAATCTTCTTTGCCGGATGTCCGTTTAGATGTCCCTACTGTCAAAATTACAGGCTGCTGGTAGGAGGAGTTGAGGTCAGCGTCGATGAGATAGTTGCAGAAGTCAAAAAGAACTTTCTGATCGACGGTGTGTGCTTCACCGGCGGGGAGCCCTTGGCGCAGAACTTGGACGAGCTGACAGAACTCATAAAAAGGCTTAAGGATTTAGGATTTGCCGTGAAGATCGATACGAACGGCTATTATCCGGATAAGCTTGCAAAGATTCTCGATCTTATCGATTACGTTGCCATGGACTTCAAAACGATCCCGCAGAGATATGCGGAGCTAACCGGCAAGAAAGATTCCGCTGAAAGGGTGCTGGAATCCCTAAGGATTCTGACCAATTCTGGAGTGGATTACGAGATTCGAACGACGGTAGTGCCAACGATAATCGATAGAGCTGAAATAGAGAAGATGGCAAAGCTCCTTTCTGAGTTTGGTGTAAAGAGATTCGTTCTCCAGCAGTTCAGAAATGAGGATGTGCTCGATGAGAGGCTTAGGCAGGTTGAGCCATATCCAAAGGATTATCTATTCGAATTGGGAAAGCTCGCTAAGGGGCACATCCCGAAGGTTTTGGTGAGATGTGAAGGGGAGGAGGAGGTTTGAATGGTTAAGGTCAAGCTCTTGAGGTATACGCCCGATGGAGTCAAGCTTGTAGCTCAGGGCTGTAGGGTGAGCGGAATTCCGGAAGGGCTGAGCGATGAGGAGATAGTCAGGATGGTTGTAGAAAACGATTACACGAGTGCGATCGAGCACATCTACTTCACGTTCGACATCTCCGAGATGAGCGTAGCTATAAGCAGGGAGCTCTTAGAGCACAGGATTGCAAGCCACACTGCAAGATCTACGAGATACAACTTGGAAAAAGATTTCGGCTACGTCATTCCACCGACGATCGCGGACGATGAAGAGCTTGTGGAGATGTTTAAGCAAGCCATGGAATCCGCAAGAGAGCACTACGCTAAGATTTACGAGAAGATGCTTGAGAAGGGTTATTCGAAGGCCGAAGCTTTAGAGGCTTCAAGATATGTTTTACCCATGGCTACCCACTCCCGATACATCTGGACGATAAACGCTCGAAGCCTCATAAACTTTCTGGGTTTAAGGCTCTGCAAGAGAGCTGCACCAGAAATAAGAGAGCTCGCTCAAAAAATATACGATATCGTTGTTGAGATCTATCCCGAGATATTCAAGGACATCGGCTGTAGGGGTTACAACTTGGGACTCTGTCCAGAAAACGAGGCTCGTCCGAAGGATTGCCCATACAGAGCTAAGATTCCGACAAAAAAGGAGATAAAGAAGAGCTGGAAATCCAAGTAATATCATTCAATTTTTTATTGAAATTTAGCCTTCGATTTTATTTTTCCTTTAACTTCTGTGCTAAAACAACGCATATCACAGAAAAATCCGTAAATATTAAAATTGACAATCCTCCTCTGGGTGATAACCTTAACGAAAGAGAGTGAAGATAAGCAATCGTCGTGAAAATATTTAAATAGTGTCGATTTGGATAAAAATCAGGCGGGGGTGTTTGAATGTCTAAAACTATTGAATCTTTAATGAAAGTCGAAGAGGTATATGAGCCACCAGAGGAATTCAAAAAACAGGCTTGGGTGAAGGACGAGTCCGTGTATGAGAAGGCCGAGAAGGACTGGCTTGCCTTCTGGGATGAGATTGCAAAAACTGAAATCGAGTGGTTTGAGCCTTACAAGAAGGTTCTCGATGACAGCAACGCTCCGTTCTATAAGTGGTTCATCGGTGGTAAGATCAACATAACTCACAACTGTCTTGACAGGCACGTTAAGACGTGGAGAAAGAACAAAGCTGCCATCATCTGGCAGGGCGAGCCAGAAAACGAAAGAAGAGTTTTAACTTACTACGAGCTTTACAGAAGGGTCTGTAGGTTCGCCAATGCATTGAAGAGTTTGGGTGTGAAGAAAGGGGACAGAGTAACGATCTACATGGGAATGGTTCCAGAACTCGTAGTTGCCATGCTTGCGTGTGCAAGAATCGGTGCTATTCACAGTGTAGTCTTCGGAGGATTCTCAGCTACAGCCCTAAGAGATAGAATTAACGACGCTCAGGCTAAAGTCGTAATCACGATGGACGGATTCTACAGGAGAGGCAAGGTTGTAGAGACTAAGAATATAGTTGATGAAGCTTTGGAGGATGCTCCGAGCGTCAAGTATGTCGTCGTTTACAACAGACTGGGTTTGGATGTAAACATGGTTGAGGACAGAGATCTCTGGTGGCACGACATCCAATATGGTGTATCCTGGAAGTGCGAACCCGAAGTGATGGACTCCGAGGATCCACTGTTCATACTCTACACCTCAGGAACCACTGGTAAGCCGAAGGGTGTTCTGCATGTCCACGGAGGTTACAACGTCGGAACGCACATAACGACGAAGTGGGTGTTCGATCTCAGGGATGATGACATCTACTGGTGCACTGCCGACATCGGCTGGATAACCGGCCATAGTTATGTCGTTTACGGTCCATTGAGCAACGGTGCGACAGTTCTGATGTATGAGGGGGCTCCAGATTACCCACAGCCCGATAGGTGGTGGAGCATAATCGAGAGGTTCGGCGTTACAGTGTTCTATACGGCTCCAACTGCCATAAGATACTTCATGAGGCTTGGCGAGGAATGGCCAAAGAAGCACGATCTCAGCAGTCTGAGGTTGCTTGGAACAGTTGGAGAGCCGATCAACCCCGAAGCTTGGAAGTGGTTCTACAGGGTTATAGGAGGTGAGAGGTGCCCAATAGTCGATACGTGGTGGCAGACTGAAACTGGTATGATCATGATAACTCCATTGCCGGGAGTTACCAAGCTTAAGCCAGGGTCAGCTACGAGGCCGTTCCCAGGTATAAAAGCTGAGGTTTGGGATGATGACGGCAATCCCTGCCCGCCAAACGTTGGTGGAAAGTTGGTGATCACCCGCCCATGGCCTTCAATGCTCAGAACGCTTTGGGGTGATCCGGACAGATACATCAAGACTTACTGGAGTGCGTTCCCCGGAAAACTCGTTTACTTCACTGGAGATGGTGCGAGAATAGATGAAGATGGCTATTTCTGGATAATGGGTAGAATTGACGACGTTTTGAACGTCAGCGGTCACAGGATTGGAACTGCAGAGCTTGAGAGTGCACTCGTAGCTCACAAGGCTGTGAGCGAGGCTGCGGTAATCGGAAAGGCACACGAGATCAAGGGAGAGGTGCCCGTTGCGTTCGTAGTCTTAAAGGAGGGTTACGAGCCTTCAGTCGAGCTAAAGAAGGAGCTAAAGGACTGGGTCAGAAAAACGATTGGGCCTATTGCGACTCCAGACGACATAATATTCGTAGAGAAGTTGCCGAAGACGAGAAGCGGAAAGATAATGAGAAGAGTTTTGAGAGCCGTTCTGTCCGGACAGCCATTGGGAGATGTCACAACGCTTGAAGATCCTAAGGCCGTTGAAGAGGCAAAGAAGGCTTACGAGGAGATTAAGAAGGCTATGGAAAGGCAGTAAATTTATTTAAATTTTTTTTAAATGTTGAAAAAGTAAATAAAAAATAGTTAAAATTTGAGGGGGGTCGGTCTTGGGGGATTTGGGGCTATCTAAAGATGAGCGCGAGACGATAAAAAGGTTTTGGCCATACGTTAGAAACGTAACATTGGCTTTGCTGATAGCGTGGAGCATCTTCGCAGTGTTCATACACCTGCTGGCGATGTTCGACTGGTGGAGGAGTATAAAGATCTTGAACTACCCTCTGCACTGGCTAGTGGGAACGCAAGTATCTATTATTGCATATATCATCATAATCTTCACCTACGCCTATCTGATTAGCAAGAAGGAAGAGGAGGTGGTTCGATGATCCACACAGAGATCGCTGCTTTCGTCTTAGCATCTATAGGAATCTACTTGGCGATAGCATACTGGACGAGGACTGCCAGAGTCGAGGACTTCTACGTTGCTGGCAGAAGCATCAAGCCACACGTGAGCGGTGCGGCAACAGCCGCAGCATGGATGTCAGCAGCTTCGTTCATCTCGATGGCTGGTGTTATCGCAATACTCGGCTACGATGCGGTTCCGTTCCTCATTGGTTGGACTGGTGGCTACGTCCTACTTGCCTTGCTTATAGCACCGTATCTCAGAAAATACGGTAAATACACGATTCCAGAGTTCGTTGAGGACAGATACTACGATCCAAAGATGAGACTCTTGGGAGTTATCATCGTCATCATGATCGCGTTCATTTACGCCTTGGGACAGTTCATAGGAATCGGAATAGCACTCTCGATGACGTTGGGAATTCCAGTGGTCATGGGAATCTGGCTTACGGTCATCGTCATCATGATCTACACTACACTGGGCGGTATGAAGAGTGTCACATACGTCGAAGTAGCTCAGTATTGCATACTCATAATCGCATACCTCGTTGCCCTCTTTACAGCTTCATACTTCCTGAAGGGATACATATTCCCGCACGTCCAAGCCGGAGAGTTGTTGAATGAAATCGTCAACAAGGAAGCCCAGTTCGGCGAGAAGACGATGATCGATCCGTTCGTCAACAAGGTTGCTGGTGGTCAGGGAGTTCTCAACTGGGTCTTCACGGCCTTGATCCTGATGATCGGAACTGTCGGAATGCCTCACATCATGGTTAAGTATTACCTCGTCCCCTCAGCGAGGGATGCAAGATACAGTGTTGGTTGGGCTCTGATATTCATCGCTCTGCTCTACCTCTCAGCTTCGGTCTATGCTATCATTGGAAGGTATCTGATAATAAACCAGCTACTCGGAACTCCTGTTGAGCAGGCTCAGCAAATCGCATGGGTCAAGACGATGAAAGAGCTGGGAATGCTAAAGCTCAACGACATAAACGGAAACGGGATACTCGATTCACTCGCTGAAATAGGCATCAGAAAGGATGCAATAGTCATGGGAATGCCTATGATGGCCAATCTGCCGTGGTTCATCGTAGCTTTGGTGATCACTGGAGGTTTTGCAGCAGCTCTGAGCACATCCGGAGCTCTGCTACTTACGATGACCGTATCGCTTACAAGAGACATCTATAAGAGATTCGTAAATCCGAACGTCAGCGAAGCAAGAGAGGTTTGGATTGCAAGGGTTGCTACCGTAATTATAGCTTCAACAGTAGCGTTCTTAGCCTCATTACTGTATCAGCAAGGAGGAGTCATTGCGGTCATAGTCGGATGGGCATACAGTGTATCAGTTTCATCGTTGGTGCCGCTATTCGTTCTTGGAATCTGGACGAGGGTAGGAAAAAAGGCGATGATCGCCGGAGCAATAGTCGGATTGGCCGTCTGCTACACTTACCTACTGGGCAACTTCTTTAAGATCATTCCGCCGATCTTAGGCTTGGGACAGATTGCCGGAGGAGGAGTCTTCGGAGGCATCGCCTGCTTCGTTACAGCCTTGATCGTCCAAGCAATTACAAAGGAAGAGCCACCTGAGCACGTTGTGGCGTTGCTGGACAGACTCAAGTTGCCCGAGAAGCCGAGAAGGTTCTAAATTTTTTCAATTTTTTAATTGGCAAAGTATATATGTCCTCATTTGTTCAACTCAACATTGTGGAGGTAGCGTTATGCTCAACCCTGTGCTCATAATCATCGATTTTCAGGAGAAACTCGCACCGCACATAGTCGGGATAGATCGAATAATTGCGAATTCGAGGAAGCTGATTAGGGCTTGCAAAGTGTTTGGAATTCCTATGTTAGTTACAGAGCAGAAAAAGTTGGGGAATACCGTTGACGATATCAGGGAGCTTTTGGATGTAGAACCGATTCAGAAGATTTCTTTTAGCTGTTGCGGTTCTGAAGAGTTCATGAAAAAGCTCAAGAGTTTGAATAGAAAGACATGCATCCTAATAGGAATAGAAGCTCACATCTGCATCCTTCAAACCGCCCTTGATCTGATGAGAGAAGGTTACGAGGTTTACGTAGCGTTGGACTGTATAGGTTCGAGGAACGAGTTAGACAAGGATGTTGCTATTCAGAGAATGATCAAAGAGGGAGTAATTCCGGCAACTGCAGAGTCGCTAATATTCGAAATCCTGCAAACTGCTGAAGCTGAAGAGTTTAAGGAGATTCTAAAAATCGTAAAAGAGGGATAGTATGCATGCGAACATACCTCCAGAACCTGTCCTTCACATCGCTGTCGGATTGGTTGCGATATTTTTGCTCGTTTTAATTCTACCCTTCAAGGTTAGGAAGGTTGAAGAGAACTTAGAGCCATTCTTCCTTATAATGGGAGCCTTAGCCGTAACTATATCAGGTTTATGGAGTGTTGAGCTTATCGAAGAGGCTCTAAGAGAGCCGGTTTGGCTACCGAATACACCCGTTCCGATAGGTATATTCCAAGTAGTCCTTATCTTCGGTTTGATTATATACAGATACAACCGGCAGATATACAGCGGTATCTTGGGACTCGTCGAGAAGATAGGACTCAAGGCCTTTGTGTTCGTTATGATAGTCGTTTTGGGTTTGATTTCGAGCCTGATATCGGTTATAGTAACGGCAGTCCTTCTATCTGAAATTTCCCTTGCTCTACCTCTCGAAAGGCGTAAGAAGATCGAGTTCGTAGTAATTGCTTGCTTTGCAGTTGGTTTGGGTGCAGCCTTAACTCCAGTCGGAGAGCCCCTCTCAACAATAGCCGTTTCAAAGTTGAAAGGTGAACCTTATCACGCCGATTTCTTCTTCCTGCTGAAACTCTTAGGTATATACATAGTCCCGGGTATAATCGTCCTCGGAGTCTATGGGGCTAAAAGGGTTGGATCGGTTAAGATCGATAAGATAGAAATCCCAGAATACACCGAAACTTTGAGGGCGGTAATCGTAAGGGCTTTGAGAGTTTACATGTTTGTCTCAGCTTTGATTTTGCTCGGAACAGGACTCTCTCCACTCGCGATATGGTTCTTTAAGAAGATCCCGCCGGAAGGTCTATACTGGCTGAACACAATTTCGGCGATTTTAGATAACGCGACGCTCGTGGCTGTGGAGATAGAGCCCGAGCTGACGCTGACGCAGATAAAGAGCGCACTCATAAGCCTTCTGATTTCGGGAGGTATGCTCGTTCCGGGCAACATCCCGAACATAGTCGCTGCGGGAAGGATCGGAATAAGGATGAAAGAGTGGGCCAAGATTGGTGTCCCGCTCGGACTCGTCATGTTGCTCATTTACTTTGCAATTTTGAGTGCAGAGGTGCATATACTTGGATATTGAATTCCTACAGTTCATAAAAATCGGAGACATCATAAGGAGAAGGTTGGTTTCGGTAAGCCCCGATGCGACGCTGAAGGACGTTGCGAGGATTATGAACGAAAGGGGAGTTAGTTACGTCTTCGTGAGCGGGAAAGATGAGAGAGGCATACTTACAGAAGGTGATCTCAAGAGGGTTATAGCTTTCAACATTCCAACGGATAAACCTGTCAGAGAAGTCATGTCGAAAAATCTGATCACGATCGGCATTGAGAAAACGTTGTGGGATGCTGTGGTTCTGTTCTTTAAAAACAGGATAAGGCATCTACCTGTTAGAGAAGGAGAGAAGATCGTGGATGTTCTGACGATAAACGATGTCGTTTACTTCGCCTCAAGAATCCCCTTCTACTTCATAGATGAGATAAAAAGGGCAAATAGCTTAGACGAGCTTGCAGATCTTTATTCGAAGCTGAACAGATACATAATCGAATTCGTTACGAGAGACGAATACATAAATCCTATAAACATGGGTAAAATTATAAGTTATATAAATGATGAAATTATTAGGAAAGTTGTCGAGCTATCTTTGGCAGAAGTGGGAAAACCGCCATGCAGATTCTCCCTCTTCGTGACGGGGAGCGAGGGACGGCTTGAGCAACTGATAAAGACCGACCAAGACAACGCGATGATATATGAAAAGAATGAGCATCGAGACTTCTTTCTGCAGTTGGGCGAGGTTGTCCATTCAAATCTGCTCAAGATAGGTTTTCCAGACTGTAAGGGGGGATACACCGTAGGAAACGACCAATGGGTGAAATCCGTGGAAGATTGGATAGAGGATGTGAAGTTCTGGGGATCGTATCTATATCCAGAGAATGTCCTAAATGTCTCGATATTCGTTGACATGAGGCATGTTTGTGGGGATGTCTCGCTGTTCAACGTCGTTCAGACCCATCTATATAACTTGGCAGAAAACCGTCCCCTCTTCATAAGCGTTCTGGAAGATGCCTTAAGGTTCAAGCCACCTGTTGGCTTCGGTGGTAGGATAACGAAAGACCGGATAGACATAAAGAAGCACGGAATCTCGCCCATCGTTATGCCAGTCAAAGCGTTGAGCTTCGGATACAAAATTCGAGCGAAGAATACCGTTGAAAGGATCGAGGAGCTTGCTAAGAAGGGTGTGATAAGTGAAGAACTCGCGAAGAATCTCATCGCATCATACGCGTTTTTGAAGAGGATACATCTCATCACCCAAGTCGAAGGAGCCAAGAAAGGAAAGATCTCAAACGAGATAAATCTCAAGGAGCTACCGAAAGTTAGGGCGGATTTCATAAAGGACACTTTGAAATCGATTGCCGACTTCCACAAGAAAGTTGAGCTGAGGTTTCTTTAATCCATCGAAGCCCTTATGAGATCATCTAAGCTTATACCATGTTCTTCAGCCTTCTTAAGCTGATGCTGGAAGATTACAGCCGTATAGTATGCATCCGCCAGCGCAGAGTGCCTGAAGTTGCCCTCTAACTCGTATTTCTCAAGTAGATCGTCAAAAGTCAGCTTTACGAATCCGTAGCCCTCCATCCTCATGAGTAAGCTCTCCACCCTCGCGATATCTATCGCTTTAAAACTCAACTTGATCCTGCACTTGCGGAGGTGATTCCGCAATATCTTCGCGTCGAACTGAACGGCATATCCTACCAAAATCGTTCCCCCAAGCATCTCTCGAATCTTCTCAGCAATTTCGCAGAAGGTAGGAGCGGAATTCAGAACCTTAAAGTCTATCCCGTGATACTTTATCGAATCACCCTTCAGCTTCTTCGGCCTGACGAACGTGAAAAAATGCTTCCCGATGAGTATCCTCGTTCCCTCCATTGGGATCACGGCTATCGAAAGTATCTCGTCCTTCTTTGGATTCAAGCCCGTAGTTTCCAAATCTATCACACTGAACCTCATAAGGCAGAGATCATCTCCTTCGCTCTTTGAAGTATCTTCGAAGCCTCCTTAAGCAGAATCTCATCGACCTTACTTATGCCAAAAGACCTTCTGAGCTCGATGTCCATTACAACGCTGTAAGCCTCTTCTAACTCCCTGACGATGTCCCCGTTTATTCCCAAAATTCTGACAGCCTTGAGGCAATTGAGCAGAGATTCTGGGAGTGTGCCGTTAGATGTTGCCAAGACCTTGGCTATCCTCCTGCTCCTAAGCTTGGAAATCTCGGACTTCCACTCCCAATATAGCCTTTTGTCGCCGTAAAGGAACCTCCCGTCGAGATACATCGAAATTTTCCTTGCATTTGGATTGGCGATCAGAGATCTTACGATTTCTCTCCAATCATCGAGAGTATAGCTTTCCAGATTTACTATTCTGAATCCAATCCTTTCGAGGGTTAAGCGAATATCATCGGTTTTAGCATTCAGAACTACGCCGAACACCTCTGGGTAGATATTCTCCCTCCTCCCAGACTTCCCTATCTGAATCCAGCATAGATTCGAGCCGAACATTTTCAAAACCCTCTTTATAACGAGATCATAGATGCCAGAGGATATCTTGGCCAGCTCGGAGAAATCGAACCCCCTCGAAATCAGATCTTCGACAGAATCTACAACCGCGCTCAGAATCTCTTTGAGTTCCTCGATCGATGCCGTCGGAATTCTCCTCGATAGTGAGAGGAGAGACGACGAGGAGCCAAGTTTCAGAAGGATGTCTCTCGTTGAAATAACTCCTTTGACATCTCCGTTACTTACCACTACAATGTGGTTTATTCCGCTCGAAGTCATCGCCAAGTAGGTATCCATGACAGTCGCATCTGCGTCGATTTCAACCACTGGAGAGGACATGTGCTTAGATACCTCTTCATCGAGCGGAACATTGTTAGCTACGAGCCGTATAAGATCCTTTTGGGTGAATATTCCAACCGGCTTACCGTTCTCGATAATCACGATCGACCCTACTCTGTTTTCGTGCATTATCTTGGCCGCTTCAGCTATCTTCGTCTTTGGAGAACAGTAAACGAGCCTCTTTGAAATCAGATCACTAACCTTGGCTGTATATAACATATTAAGATCGCTACTCGTTTTCTTCGAGAGCTTGAGGAGCGAGACCAACCTCCTCTCAAGCAACTTCGTAAAGAATTCCGAGAATTTCTGATTCGAATTAAAAACCTTCAAAAAGCTCTCCCTTCTTATCAAAAAGCAAACGGATTTATCTAATGCCTTTGCGGTGAACCTCGGCGGATTTCCAGTTATCGCTGAAGCTATTCCGAACATATCACCCTCAGTCAAGATCTCGGAATTTTTGCCGTCGTTTAGCTCGACTTTTCCGTATTTAAGAATGTAAACGTATTTGACAGGCTTTTTACCCCTTTTGAAGATGATCTTGCCTCTCTCGAATATCTCCGATTCAAGCCCGTCCAAAATCTCCTTTAACTCGGAATCGCTTAAGAATGAGAACGGTTTCAGACTCTTTAAATACTCCAGCGGCGGTAGCATTTATTTTAAATAATTGATCATGCATATTTAAACGTTTTGAAATAATAGCTTGATTGATTATGACATATTGATCCAATTGAGAATCTACAAGAAAAATCGTTTTAAGTGAATAAAAAGGATGAAGCCACGGGCGGGATTTGAACCCGCGACCTTTGCCTTACCAAGGCAACGCTCTACCAGCTGAGCTACCGTGGCTTGGTAGCTATAAAGCAACTCGAAATTAAAATTTTTTCCTCGAAACACCAAAAGGCTTAAATTATACATCAACCATCGATCAGACTATGGAAGACATCGAAGAGATCTTTTTCATCGAAGAAGAAGAGGAAGAGGAAATCGACACTGAAGATGAAATAAAGCTGGCTGAAATTTACAAGCTCGCGAACAAGCTGATCAAGTTATTAGACGAACTCAAAAGTTATGAATTAAAGGAGGCCGCATCGCTCATGCTCATCAAAGAGATCATAGGTGACGATAAACTTCTTTTGGGCTTGGCATCTAAGATGCTTCAGGATATCTCCTTAGGATTTGAAGATGACGAGAGCTACGTCTCTTGATACCTTCATTTTCGATTTGGACGGAACGCTAATAGAGCTAAACTTGGATTTTGACGCAATTCGAAGGGCTGTTGGTGTTAGAGACATATATATCCTCGAATCCATTTTGAGACTCGACGAGAAGGAGATGCAAGAAAAACTTGAAATTTTGAAGGATTTCGAGATCAGATCTGCTTTGACCGCAAAGTTAATGCCATACGCCAAGGAAGCTTTGAGGTTGCTCGAAGATCTTGGACTGAAGAAGGGAATAGTTACGAGGAACTGCAGAGAGAGTGTGGAAATAGTTATAGAAAGGTTTGGGCTCGACTTTGATTTCATTATCACGAGAGATGATGCCGAGCCGAAGCCATCGCCCGAACCTATTCTGTTGGCGTTGAAGCTTACCAAATCCGAACCGAGAAGAGCGATAGTTATTGGAGACTACAAGTTCGATTTAATGGCTGGAAGAAAGGCTGGAACGAAAACAGCTTTACTCCTCAACGATAGAAACAGGGACTTCGCACACATGGCAGATTACATCCTGAAAAGTCTGAAGGAAATTGAAAAGCTCTTAAGATGAAGATGTGACGCTTGAACTATGATCGATAGACTTAGGATGTATGCAGACTTCATAAAAATCGAGCACACTCTCTTCGCTTTGCCCTTCGCCTACGCTGGAGCGTTTTTGGCATCTAAAGGATGGTTCGGCTTCAGACTGTTCGTTCTTATCTTCCTAGCTTTCACCGGCTTGAGGACTGCATCGATGTCTTTAAACAGGATCATCGATAGGGATATCGATGCTTTAAATCCAAGAACCGCAAATCGACATCTTCCAGCCGGCTTGATCTCGCTCAGAGAAGCTTATGCAATCGTTGTAGTTGCCTTGGCAATTTATTTCATCTCTGCGTATCTGATCAACGATCTCGCCTTCAAGCTTTCTCCCATTCCTCCAATTGTATCATACATTTATCCATATCTCAAGCGTTGGACTTGCCTCTGTCACTACGTTCTAGGACTGAACTTGGCTTTTGCACCGCTTGGCGGCTGGATTGCCGTAACGGATTCTCTAACTTCAAACGATTGGCCGATAATCCTTCTTAGCGTGGGCGTGATGTTCTGGGTTGCGGGATTCGACATGATATACGGACTGCAGGATCTTGAGTTTGACAGAAAGATGGGTTTGCACTCTGTTGGCGCGCACTTCGGTGTTAGATTTGCGCTAATCCTATCAACTCTAAATCACGTGTTCTTCTTCGTTTTGATTGCACTGGCTCTCCTAAAGCTAATTGGGGAGGTGGCCATTCCCGGTTTAATTGCAATAGCAATTTTACTGTTTTACGAGCACTACATCGTCAGGGATAGGTTCGATGAGAAAAGAATACAGATAGCATTCTTTCACGCAAACGCCATGATAAGTGCAGTTCTTTTGCTCACTATCCTTTTGAGTTTAGCTTATCTTCACCTATTGCCCTCCTTATAGCTCTCTCGATCGCCAACTTGTGGATTCTTGCGGCCTTGTGTATGCCACCTTTCACACCACGAGAGGCCAAGCAGGGATATATCTGGGTAAGGTAGCCTGCCTTGGTCGGTGCATCTTCTATGCAAACTCCCCTCAGATTATCTGCAACGAAAAATGTCGCTCCGCATAGGGCTGATCTGATTACCTTCACATCCTCAAGTCTGTCGAACTCGTCTATGCTAACCTCAAACTCCGGAATTCCGAACTTCTCAAAGAACTCGCAACCCTTAACGAATGTAGAACAGCAGACATCCTCAACTATAATCCTAATCTTTCTCGACCTCTTCCTCAGAAACCTGAAGTTTCCAGCTATCAGAACTATCTTAACCCTGCTCTCCTCAGCCTTCCTAACAAGTTCAACGTTGACATCTGGATGAAAGGCGTAGCTCAGGATTATGTCCGTCTCGAATATCTCCTTGGGAAACTCCAAACCGTCATCCAAAACGGGAGGGAGATCATCGGGCAATCGATAAACGTAAATATCGAAGAACCTTGAAATCGTTTTGGCAAAGATCTCTCTCGTCTCATCACCAAGCACAATCCCAACCCTCATTCGGCAAACGTTGGAGGATGCGGACTTAACACTTATGCTAACATGATGTTGACGCCCATTTTAAGATCGGTATCGAAAAGCTTTAATATATTTTGGCCAAGTAATAAACATGGACGACATAGATGAAATGGAAAGGAAGATCATCGACGTGCTCAAAAATGCTGGCGTTCCTCTCGTCACTTCCGAAATCGCTGAAAAGCTCAACGTCGATAGAAGAGTTGCTTTGAGGAGACTGCAGAGATTGGCAATAGAAGGAAAGATAAAGGGTAGAAGGATCGAAGCGGCCAACGGAATCTGGATCTGGTGGATTTAAGGAAAAATTATAAATGAATTTATTCTTATATCGTTCGGGGTGATAAACATGATAGACGCTATAGTTGGCGGTGAAGTTATAAAGACGGCTACAAAAGCCATAGTTTCACTCGTAAGCGAAGCAAGATTCCATTTTAAAGAGGAAGGATTACACAGCAGAGCTGTCGATCCTGCCAACGTTGCCATGGTCATCGTCGATATTCCACGAGAATCCTTCGAAGTTTACAAGGTAGATGAAGAGAAGACCGTAGGAGTTGATGTCAATAGAGTTTACGACATCTTAAAGGCTGTAAAGAAGAAGGATCTCGTCGAAATCAAGATTGAAGATGAGAGTCACATGAAGATAAAGTTTGGAAGCGTAGAATACATGGTTGCTCTGATCGATCCTTCAGCCATTCGAAAGGAGCCGAAAATCCCGGAGTTGGATCTGCCCGCAAAGATAGTTTTGGATGCTGGAGAATTCAAGAAGGCCATTCAGGCTGCAGACAAGATAAGCGATCACGTCGTATTCAGAAGCGACGAAACGGGATTTTACATAGAAGCTGAGGGAGATATAGATAAGATAACCTTCCATATGGGAGAGATGGAACTCATCGAGTTCAACAGAGAATCGGCAAGATCGATGTTCTCCGTAGAATACCTCAAAGAGTTCGTTAAGATCGCATCATCCGGCGATATTCTGACGATATATTTGGGTAACAACTACCCGGTTAGGTTGGTTTTTGACGTTGCGGACGGGAGGCTTAAGGTCGAATATATATTGGCTCCGAGAATTGAAGCAGAATGAGGCCATTTCTCCCAATACTACCTTTTTTAGCGAAGTATCCCTTCCTCAAGATTGCTGGGAAGTTTCTCGAATTCGAATATGGAGATCTGCATTCCATTTTGAATTCTAACGATGATTTCGTCATATCTGCTAAAGAACTCGGAGTTAAGATCGTTGAAGCGGCTTTGAAGGGTGAAAGATGTCCCGAAATCGAAGCCCTCAAGGATTTAAAAGAGCCATTTTTGTGTGAGGAGTGCGACGTCAAGGATTGCAGAAAGAAGGCAGAGAATGAATTGGAAAGGTTCAGGTTCTGCGACTATCCTATCCACAGTTCCGAGAAATATTATAGGCATTTAAAGCTCGCAAAGAGGATGGTTCTTGCATACCTGTTCTCGAAGATTGCCGTATCGAACCTAAACGAAGCTATGAGGCAAAAGTTCGCCGTAAGAGAGGCAAGAAGATACAGGGAGATGCTCGAAAGCGAGAGCACGAGTTTTCTGAAAGTCTTGACATCCGACTTCGGTATCAACGCTAAGGCCGTCAACGATATTTTCAAAGTAGATGTCGTAGATTACCTCAAGGGAGCTGTCAAGATAAAGGCGGAAGAGTGGAAGCTGATAAACAGAAGGCTTAAGGACGGTTTCGTTTTCTTAAGCAAGAGGGAGTTCGTCAGACTTTTAGAGGAGTATCTGAGAGATCGATTAAGTGAAAGAATCGGCATCAGAATGGATTTGGGAGTAAGGATTGAAGCCAAGTTTGAGGAGATTGACGTCAGGGATATTGGAATTAAGGCTGAATGCTATCCGCCTTGCATGAAGAAGATACTCTCAGACCTCAGAAATGGATTGAACGTCCCCCATTCCGCAAGATTTGCAATAGCGACATTCCTCCTAAACATCGGCATGAGCGTCGATGAAGTCGTTGAGATCTTTAGAACCGCTCCAGATTTTGATGAAGAAAAGACGAGATATCAGGTTGAGCACATAGCCGGGCAGAGGGGAAAAGGCCAAGAATACATATGCCCATCCTGTGAAACTATGAAGAGCTATGGCAACTGCTACGCTGACGAAAGCTGCTCGAAGATCAACCATCCGATCAGATACTACATCAGATGCATGAAACGCAAACGATGATCACTCAATTCTCTTCCCTATCTTAAATCCCCCCTCATCTATTTCAAGAGTGTAGAAGTCGGTTGGAGGTGAAAGAGAGTTTTTCTTTATTCTGATTCCCCTCCTAACTCTAAGCTTGTCTATGATCTCCTCTATTTCTATGACAACATCTGCGAGCTCTTCAAACATCGCGAGGGTTCTATCGTCCACGAACCTCTTGTCTATCGTCAGAACGGTCGTGACATTCGATTCCTTTAGTATGTGAATTATTTCGGAAAACAAAGAGTAAATCTTCTTCGGATCGTATAGGATCAGCAACGGCTGCAGTATATCTATGTTTCCGAACCTCGTTGATTTGGCCAGTTCCTTTATCGTGTGGCTTATTAAAAACAGTTCATCCAAGCTCAACCTTCTCTCGCTCCTTTCGGAAGTTGTGACTATAGTAACCTTCGAAGTATCGACGCCCTTATCCTCCAAGAACTTTTTAACGTCCTTGATCCTCTTTCTCCCCAAAATTACGAAACACCTGTCCCCTCTCCTTAAAGATTCCGCAACGAAGTTTAAGGCTAAGAGATCTCCAAGCCCAGCGATCGTTTCTATCAGTATAACCCTGCCCTCCTCAACACCCCCGCCCAAAAGCTCGTCCAGCCTTTTTATTCCAGAGGATAGCATCCTCGATCACTCAAACAGACTTTCGGTCCAGTAAACCTCAATACCTCCTTTTTTAATTTTGTAAGGCCTAACGGTCGAATCGAAGTCGCTACCCCTCATCTTCTTTATCCTAATACCTCTGATGACCTTGCCTTTGACATCGTATGTGAGGAGTTCGATCACACCGCTCACTATGAAGTCTTCGGAACTCTCCTCCGTTTTTTGAGATGTTATAAGGGTCGTAACATTAAATTTCCTGAGAAGTCTGCAAAGATGAAGAATTTCCCTCCTATACTCTACCTCGCTCTTGGAAGCTATTTCGAGCATCGTTATCGGATCTATAACCACCCTCGTGGGTCTTATAGCCTCAAGCTTTGATTCTAAAGCTGACTTCAAACCTTGAACGTCGGGAATGAGATTTTCAAAAAACATATCGCTAAATATGCTCAGATCTCCCGTAGGAGACGCATCGATAATATGAAAATTACCGTTTGTGATATTCAAATCCAAGAATTGCATGTTTTCGATAACCTCATCCGCCGGCTCCTCAAGCGTGACATATATGACGTTCTCACCCTTCTTAGCACCTTCCAATAGGAATTGAATAGAGAATATGGTCTTACCACTTCCAGCTCCTCCCTTAACCAAATACGTTCTTTGAGGTATGAGTCCACCTTTGAGCATCTCATCCAGACCCTTTATACCGGTGTTAATCCTCATTTTATCCCTCCTAACAATAATAATACTATGACATTTAAAGTTCTGACAATAAGAGGTTATAAGCATTTGGGTTGTGTTTAAATATAATAATTAATTTAATAAAATTAAATTTTTACAAAAAGTGAAGAAACGTTGTCACCGAGTATAAAAGCATCCAATAGGTTAGCCTTTTAGATTGCGGATACGATCTTGTGTGATGAAAGAGGAGATAACCGCATGGGGTCACGAGAACATAACGGCAAGGCACAGAACAACACTCGAAGTTACCAAAGAAAAATCGCTTACTCCCCGAGGAGACTGCATAATTGGAGTTAAAGCAGATAAAGCGATATGCGACATTGATGAAAGGATAAAGGAGTGGCTTAGAGCCGGAAACAAGATAGAAATCGAAATAGTTTTGCCCCAATACGGTCTAAGAGATTCGCTGATCGGATTCGGCTCTAAGAAAATGACGTTTAAGCATAAGACCGACATCGTCATTAGGAAGAGCGACTACGTATGCGATAGAACGTTGGCGATTAGAGCGAATAAGGCGGCGAGGGATATAGATAGGGAGATCGTAGAGCTACTGAGGGATCCCACAACTGAGCTCAAGTTTGTTATCAAGAGAGCTTAACTTTCTCTTGATCTTCTCCTGCAGAATAAAGCAGGTCTCAAGCTCCTCTCCAGCAATCTTCTGAAGTTCTATCTCGTTTCTCTCACCAATCTTCTCCTTCACCCTATCGCATAGAAAAGTCACGCATATCACCTCTCTCGCCCTAATCCTACATCCATTCGGGCCGACGAAGAAGCACCCATCTTCCTTGTATCTCTCCCTGGGCAACTTAACACCCAGGAGCAGGTTTATTAGGAGGATGTATTCGTCGTGCTCGTTTTCAACCCATCTCTTACAACAGCTTCCAGTTTCCAATGCACATTGTCTGCAAACCTCAGTAACCCCGATCTTTCGCATGAAATCCCAAGTTTTTTCGATCGCGAAGTTCAATTTATTAAGCAGATTTCTTATCTCATCATCTTGAAGCAGAATTTTTCCGTATTTTCTGTATAACTCCTCGGCCCGCCATATTCGCTCCTCAAAGTTCATCGATCGCAAAAAGTTAAATAATGTTAATATATATTTTCATCCGTGAATTCAATCGCAGTGCTAAGGTTACTGGGATTACTAACGTCAGTCGTTGGGATTATAGGATATAGTCTAAACTTTGATGGTGTCGAGAGCGACATAAAAGTGTTAAAAATTATGGCAATATTTTATATATTAATATCAATAGAGTTTGTCGCCCATCACGTATACGTTAACGTTGAACTCTACCACATGATAATCCACTACATTCTCTCCATCACAGCTCTAACGATCGGCCTCTTAGCCCTGACATCTATCAGAAGATATCCGCATGAGTTCGTTCCGAGTCGATTTAAGGAGATAATAATTTACGGAGCTATGATCTGGCTTTTGGATAGGAACATCAATTTTAGAGAATTTTCGGATGCCTCATGCTTGATTCTTACGATATTTTCACTCATAATCGCAATACTCTCAACATACATGTTCTACAGCATAAAGAAGCTCAGAACTTTTTTCATTATCAACGGAGAATTCCTAATGGCTCTTAACTTCGTCATCTATCTCATCGGAATCTCGACATTCTGCCTATGCATTCTACCTCTTATCGTAGCAACAGCCATCGTTATATACACGTCATACAGAATCATAGAAACGGCAAAACCATTCATAATAAGATGATAGGCGAAGTTCTCGCCCTCTTTTCTGCCTTCTGCTGGGCGGCAAACGGAGCGATATACAAGGTCGGACTTAAACATGGGAATGTCTTGAGCGCGAACTTCGTTAGAGTTCTCCTTACAGCATTTGGCTTCGTTCTAATAATGCTCATCAAGGGCGAACTTGCAGAGATAGTTGAGAGAGCAGATTTGAGGGTTTGGATTCTAATAGTAGCTTCAGCAATCTTCGCATTCTTCGTAGGAGACATACTCTATATGAACGCAATAAGGAGGTGTGGCATCGCGAGGGCTGTTCCAATCTCATTGACCTACCCACTGTTCGTAGCCCTCTGGACAGCCATTCTTTATAGGAAGATTGAGCCAAATGTCGTTTTTGGTGCTATGCTGATAGTCTTAGCAATCTACCTCATTGTAGAGGATAGAAACGTGAATCCCAGTTCATCTGGTTTTCTGTTCGCAATTTTAGCAGCGATCTTCTGGTCTTTCAGCATAATGATCGTAAAGCGACTAACAATGTATCTGCCAGCGGAAGCAATCGCCGGTTTCAGATTTCTCGTAGTCTCTGCCATATCTGTTCCAATCTTAGCCAGGAGGGGTTTCTATTTGAACTTCGAATGCTTCAAGTGGATGTCAGCATCAAGTGTGGTGCTGATAGCAGGAAACTATGCCTTCGTTTTGGCACTAAGCCTGTCATCAGCGACGAAGGTTTCTACTCTGTCGTCGGTCTATCCGATAATAGCCCAGATGCTCGCTTTAAAACTGAGGGAGGTAATAACAAGGAGGACAGCTACTGGAACTCTTCTGGCGTTTGTGGGTGTAGCACTCGTTATGACCTAGGATAGACAAATTCTAACTGCATCCTTACCAAGAATTTGCAGAAGTTTACTACGTTGATCGTCTAATTTTTCGAGCGATTATTGGGCAAACGTTCGACGATAATAATAACATTTATTAAACAGTATTTAACATGACAAATTCGGGGGGATGGGTATTCTAATAGAAGTCCGATTTCACGGAAGAGGAGGGCAGGGTGTAGTCACGGCTGCGGACATCTTAGCCGTTGCAGGATTCAAGGAAGGTTATTGGACGCTCTCATTTCCAATGTTCGGTGCCGAAAAGAGAGGGACACCTGTTGTCTCATATCTCAGACTTTCCGACAAGCCGATAGTTGAAAGAGATGAGATATACAATCCTAATTACGTCGTAGTTCTGGATCCAACGGTCATAGGCCCGGTTAAGGTTGAGGCTGGGATAAAGGAGAATGGCATGATAATAGCCAACTATCCGAAATCTGCCGATGAACTAAGAAAGGAGCACTTCTCAAACCTCAACAGCTCTATAAAGGTTCTAACTATAAATGCGACGAAGATGGCGATGGATATCCTGGGCAGACCTATCACGAACACCGCAATGGTTGGAGCCTTTGCAGGAGCTACGAAACTGATAAAGCTTTCTACGCTTAAAGAAACCGTTTTTGAGTGGTTTGAGAAGAAGGGAGAGGAGTTGGCGAATAAGAACGTCGAGTTGGTTGAGAAGGCTTACAAGGAAATGGAGGGTAAGGTATGAAGATAACGCTTGGTGCCGTTTCTAAACCGTATTCAGCTTTGAAAATGAAGACTGGAGACTGGGGAACCCACTGGCCAAAGGTCGATGAAGAACTGTGCACGGGTTGCGGAACTTGCGAGATGTTCTGTCCAGATATGTGCATCGAGCTTGTGAAGGTTGGAGAAGAAGAGGTCAATGGCAAGATCAAGGAGATAAAGAAGGCTAAGGTCAATTACGATTACTGTAAGGGCTGCGGGTTATGCGCTGAGGTTTGCCCGACCAAGGCTATTAAGATGGAGTTGAAAGAAATTTACAAGGTGTAAGGTGATTTAGATGGTTAGAAAGGTTGTTAGAGGTTTTTATGCTGTTGCTTATGCAGTAAAACTATGCAAGCCGGCTGTGATATGTGCGTATCCCATAACTCCGCAAACCGAGATCGTTGAGAACTTAGCGGCGATGTATGCGAACGGCGAGCTTGGGAATTGTCGATACATCACGGCCGAATCCGAATTCGGAGCGGCTTCAATTTTGGTAGGAGCTTCTGCAACCGGAGCGAGGACTTTCACAGCCACATGCTCCCAAGGTCTGATTCTGATGAGTGAGGTTTTGTGGAACGCCGCCGGAATGCGTTTGCCGATCGTGATGGTAATAGCAAACAGAGCTTTGAGTGCTCCTCTCAGCATATGGAACGACCACCAAGACAGCATGGCTATGAGGGATGCTGGCGTAATTCAAGTTTACGTTGAGAACAACCAAGAGGCACATGACATGATCCCGCAGGCCTATAAGATCGCAGAGAACAGAAGCGTCATGCTCCCGTTCATGGTGTGCATGGATGGATACAAGCTGACTCACGCCTATGAGCCGGTCGATCTCCTTGAGCAAGAGACAGTGGATAATTTCCTTCCGCCCTACGATCCACCGATCAAGCTAACCACGAAAGATCCGCTAACGTTTGGCTGCTACGCCCCGCCACACTGCTACATGGAGTTCAGAGTTGTGATGCAGAGAGCCATGATGAGAGCCAAGAAAGTGATGGAAGACGTGTTCAAGGAGTGGGCCGAACTGACTGGCAGAAACTGGGGTGGGCTTATAGCAACCGATTACATGGACGATGCTGAAATCGCAGTTGTTGCTATGGGATCAGTTGTTGGCTTAATCAGAGAAGTTGTCGAAGAGATGAGAAAGGAAGGAAAGAAAGTTGGGCTGGTCAAGATAAGATCGTTCAGGCCGTTCCCAACTGAAGATCTTAGAAAGGTTATGAAGGATGTTGAGAAGATAGTAGTTTTCGAGAGGGCTGTTTCGTTTGGACATGAAGGCCCAGTAGCCATAGATCTCAAATCCGCACTATTCGGACATTGCAATGCTAAGGTTTACTCGTTCGCAGTCGGATTGGGGGGTAGAGATATCCCGAAGGATCTGATAAGGAGGTGTATTAACAACGTCATCGAGGGCAAGGTAGATGAAGGATTCCACTTTGAGGGTGTTAAGGAGTTTGAGGAGGTGATAATTTGAAGTTCTTCTTCTCAAGCGGTCACGGAGCTTGTCCAGGATGCTCATTGCCTATTGCTGTTAAGAATGTTCTATACGCTCTAGAGGGCAAATGCTTCGTAGTAAATCCGACAGGATGTTTGGAGATAATCAGCTCCCAATACGATAGGAGCGCTTGGGGTGTTCCATACATCCACTCGCTGTTCGAGAACGCTGCTGCTGTTGCAGCTGGAATCGAAGCCGCTTTAAAAGCGTTGAAGAGAGAAGACGAAGGGCATGTTGTGGTTTTTGCTGGAGATGGAGCCACGGCAGACATAGGAGTTGGCTGCCTCTCGGGTATGTTCGACAGAAATCACGATGTTCTCTACATCTGTCTCGATAACGAAGCGTATCAGAACACCGGAAACCAGCAGAGTGGTTTAACGCCACCGGGTTCAAATACGACAACGACTCCGGCCGGAAAGCTTTTGCCGGGAAAGGTGGGGAAGAAGAAGGACATGGTAGCATTTGCCTTAGCCCACGGAGTTCCATACGTAGCCACCGCAAGCGTTGCCTATCCGACGGATATAAGGAGAAAGGTAAAAAGGGCTGTAGAGTTCGAAGGTTCGAAATACATCCAAATCCATTGCCCGTGCGTCACGGGATGGGGCATAAACAGCAACGAAACGATCAAGGTTGCCAAATTGGCAGTTGAAACTGCCCTATACCCAATCGTAGAATACGAGAATGGAGAATTAGTAAGGGTAAGAAAGATCAAGGAGAGAAAGCCCGTAGAAGAATATCTCAAGATTCAAAGAAGGTTTAGACATCTCTTCAAGCATCCGAAAGGAAAGGAGATAATAGAGGAGCTTCAGAGGATTGCAGATGAAAATGCCAAGAGGTTTGGACTAGATGCATGATTTTTATTTCTTTCTTTTTATTTTTACGTATGCCATTATAACTACAACAGCAATGATCAATGCTATTCCGAAAATTTCCCATGGGAACTGATAGCCTTGTGGCATAGGTGTTTTAACCTCAGGAATGTGTGCTGGAGTCTTTGCAACCTTGGGAACTTCTCCCTCCTTTGGAATGGGTTCCGGCGCAATGCTTCTCCTTTCCATGATCGATGTCTCTACGATTGGTGTTCTTTCCAACATTCTGATCACGATCGCAAAGATTGCCGTAGCAACTGCGATAGGTGCCAAGATCTTAGCTAAAGATTTTCCCAAATCCGTAAGCTCATAGTAAGTCCACTTTCTCCCGTCTTTGAGCTTCCTAACGTATCCCGAATTCTCCAAAATCCTGAGATGATAGAGAACTGTAGGCTTGGAAACTTTAAGCAACCTTGAGAGTTCAGAGATTGTATATCTCCTTTTGCTCAAACTCTTCAGAATCCATGCCCTCGTTTGACTACCCATCACATACAGGATCTCCGTTTTGACTTAAATAAGACTTATCAAAACGTTAGATTTTATAAAATTATTCGTATCTCAAAGCTTCTATGGGTTCGAGTTTGCTCGCCTTCCAAGCGGGATACATGGCACTGAGCAGAGCGGTCAAGATTCCAAACGAAATTCCTAAGATAACGTAAAGAACAGATGATGGCGTTAAAACGTATTTCGCTGTCTTCAGTATGAGCATGTCTATCGAATATCCACCTAAGAAGCTCAAAGCTCCTCCTATAAAGCTACCAACCAAACCCAAGATCAAAGCTTCCGTCAGGAAGAGCTTAAGTATCGTTTCCCTGTATGCACCGATAGCCCTCATCAAACCAATCTCCTTTGTCCTCTCTATCGTGGACATAAGCATTATGTTAAGAATACTTATTCCGGCAACGAGCAAAGATACTCCTGCTATCGCCATGAGGAAGAGAGTCATCTTTCCGAAAACCTCCTTTATTCTCTCGATGATGATCTTCATCTCGAAAACGGAAACTTTGCTCTCCTTCCTATTGACGACTTTGTTGACAGCTTCTTTAAAAGCTTCAATTTTGTCGATATCCTCAACTTTGACTATGACCATGGAGTAATCCTTATTGAATAACCTGTCAAAATTCCTCAGTGGTAGTATCACCGCGTAATTTGGATTTATGTCGAATCTCGCACCTTCCTTTATTATCCCACTTACTCTGAACTCCTTTCCGGCTACGGTTATTTTGCTTCCCAATCTCAATTTGAAGAACTCCGCTACCTTGCTTCCCATCAAGCAACCTTTATATGTTCCTTTCTCAAGCTCGAACAACTCTTTTGTCTTCTTCACATCCATACCGTAAACCGTAACGTAGGTCTTCCTGTCCTTATGTTCCACCAAAGCAGATTCACTCTTAACTGGAATGACGAGCTCTGCATAAGGCAAATTTTCGATCTTCTTTACAGTCCTCGCATCTATCGACGTGTAGCCGTGGGTGTAGTCTGGGGTAATTATCACCTCGTCCGCTACATCTTTGAAATTCTCCAAGATGACTGCTTTTAAACTCTCTCCGAATATCCCTATCGAGCTTATTGCCATAACGCCAATTATTATTCCAATTATCGCAAGAACACTTCTAACCTTCGTCCTCGCCAGATTCCTCAATGCAAGCTCAATCAGCATCGACTATCCTCCCATCCCTTATCCTGATCACCCTATCCGCGTAATCGGAAAGCGAAGGATCGTGGGTAACTAAAACTACGGTAACTCCTTGCTCGACGTTCAACCTCTTTATTATGTCCATGACGATTCTTCCGCTCTTCGTGTCGAGGTTTCCAGTGGGTTCATCACAGAGCAAGATTGAGGGCTCGTTCGCCAAAGCCCTCGCAATCGCAACCCTCTGCTGTTCACCACCACTAAGCTCGTTCGGCTTTCTGTCCTTCTTCTTACCCAAACCGACCAACTCAAGCAATTTCTCAGCCCGTCTCTGCCTTCTATCTTTCGGAAGCCCCTTGAATACCATCGGAAGTTCGACATTCTCCAAAGCGGTTAGAGTTGGAATTAGATAGTATTGCTGAAATATGAATCCGATTTTGTTTCTTCTAAGCTCGGTAAGCTCCCTATCGCTCAGCTTCGAAGTATCCATACCGTCTATGAGAACCTTCCCGCTCGTTGGCTTATCCAAACAACCGATCAAATAGAGTAAAGTCGATTTTCCACTTCCAGATGGACCCATTATCGCAACGAACTCTCCTTCTTCAATTTTTAAGCTAACGCCATTCAAAGCTATGACCTCGTGGATTCCGATCTTATACTTCTTGACGACATCTATCAGCTCGATCATCTTCTCTTCCAAGCTACAACCGCTACGACCAACACCACAATGAGCGTCGCAATCGCTATAGCGAGCGGAAGGATTTCGTTTCCACCCTTGCCCACATTCAGCTCAGCCTTCGGAACGTTTAGGCTTAGACCGATCTCAAATCTCTCCCCGATCTCGTTAGTCCAAGTCGCTTTGAGCTGAACCTTGCTTGTATTAGATGGAATCACAATCTCAAAGCTGTCGAAGTCCGAAGGATCCAAGTAGTCAATGTAATACGTTTTTCCGTTTGCGGAAACCATCACGTTGTAAACCTTACTCCTCCCGTTGTTGCATATGTCACCAGTCACAGTTAACCCGTTCGGACTTCTCTCAACCTCAACGCCACTGAACTGCAGAGCGGTAGCATTAGAAACTTTGATCTTCACAACTTTCTGCTCGAAGTGCTCGTTGTTGAACTCGTCGAGATATGAGACTTCCACAGTGACATTCTCAACTCCTGCAGATCTTGCACACCACTTGAACTTGACGAGCTTCGTTTCACCAGCCTTTATCATGGGAATCTCCGCCGATTTTGCCGAGAAAGTTCCATCTGAAGCGTTTATCCTGACCAAATATATGTCGTCCTGCCTGAGGTTGGATATCTGAACATCGATGTTCATGACATCTCCGATCAGAGTTATCGGATACTCCGGCGTTGCGTTGACTAAAACTCCTTTGCTCTCCCTATATTCGACATTCACAGTTTGAACAATCTCATGATAATTTCTGCCGTTGTAGAATTCTATCTTGAACTTCAGAGGCATCGGTTTCTTCGGCTCGAACTTGAAGCTACCTCTTCCATCTTTAACGTAGATTACCTTCGGATTGGCATCGAACATCGGAACAACAATTATGTTGCTTATTTCGAGCGGAGAAGATATCGTGAACCCAACATCGTTCACTTCATTCAGCGTGAAAGTCGTTCTGTCCAAAACGATCTTTGGCATCTCGCTTTCAACCCTGACTGTGAAAACCTGTCTTATGCTTCCGTTTATCGTATTTATTAGAACTTCAACCGTGTAGATCCCGCTCTTCTTAGCTTTAATCGTAAATGGGAGTTCATACGCCTGAACCCAACCAACGCTTGAAACTGAGTTCGGCTGGACGTCTATCGCTGATGGATGATAGAATGTTATCCCGCTTACGTATGTTAGCTGGGGCAGAGAGAGCACAAGCTTGCAGTCCGCAACGTCGTTTGGAAGAAACGTTTGAGGACTCATCTCGACCTTAACCACTTGAGCTGAAGCTAAAGGGATCGTTAGCAGTATAATTGCGATCGCAACGGCGAATTTCATCCAAAAAGACATTGACCACTTGATATATATAATTTATTCATAAGATTCTTTTTATATATTTAGGTGGAACGTAGTCGGTCGTGTAAACCTTCCCCTTCTTTCTTATCTTGAATCCAGCTTCGATCATTCTCTTGGTATCTATTGCAAGCACAGCCGGATTGGGATGGTGCCTCCTTCCAACCTCAATTGCATCTTGAATAGTTTCGGATAGATGCACTTCTCTTCTCTTCATCGGCAGTAAACCTCGCTTTAGGATGGATTGAACGTTCGCCGGATGAGTTCCGTGGTAGAGAACTGGTGGAATCTTAGTGCTTTCGCTCCAATCGACTCTAATATTTATGCTATGTCCGTATTTAGCTCGGATCTTTCCATCTTTGATTTCAAATCTTCCTTTAGGATCAAATCTTACTATTAGCTCTATCTCCCTCATCCCAACACCGTGCCTATCTTTGACCACTTCCGCAACCTCATCGAGCTTAGCCCATCCCTCCTCATCAACATCGATTCCGAAAGAATGGGGAAAGTGCCTAAGTAATCCACTCAAGAATTTGCTTACCAATTCCCTCTTCTTTCCATCCAGCAGAATTCTGCCCTTTCCACATTTGCAACTCCCCTCAAACTCTCCACAGTTATCACAGATTCCGAGGGGTTTCATCGTATGAAATTAAAAAGATCAACTTAAACGTTTTCTGAATGCTAACGAACCGATTGAGAGACCTAGGATTCCGATCGTCAACTCCATTCCGGGAATGCTCGGAATCTCGCTCTTCGCATAAATCTCGGCGTTTAATGCATCTGTTCCCGTTAGATGCCACTCAGCTTTGTTTTCTTTGACGACATTTGCATTGGAGTCGATTATCTTTCCTGGCATCTCTAGGTAGTAGTCGAGCCTTAGAGCTCCAAGAAACGCCTTGCTCATGTTGCTCGATTCGTTCGACTTGAACGACAGATCTCTGAATATTAAATACTTTCCTTCCTTGGAGATCTCTATCCTCGAATTAGGCTGGGGAACGGCGTTCTTAGCCTCAACTATTATCGTCACCTGATCTTTATCCCACTTCTCATCGTAGCTTATCTCTCCCTTAAGCATCTTGCTGAAGTTCGCGATCATGTAATCCTTGACTGACGAATAACCTTGGTTTTTTGCATACTCCTTTAATCCAGTGTAAAACAGAGAATTGATGGTCATCTCCACCCTATACCTTTCTATCACTCCGTCCTTATTCACTTTCGTATAAACCTTCGTTGATATGCAACCACATAGTATTATAGACAGAGACATCAATCCAATCAAAACATACTTCGACTTCATTAAGATTCAACTTTTTTAGATCCTTAAAAAACTTTTCTATTTATCCCCCAAACGAGGTTTGGTTTGTAGTAAAAGATTTCAAATTAAAGATTGGAGTTATAGAGCCGATGATGAAATTTGCACATGCTGAGTTATGATGACCCTCCACGGTTCTGAGGTTTCAAAAATTTTTAAGCCCTTAGCAAACCTTCAGGCATGGATCTTCCAAAGGTTGAGGACATCGAGGTAAAGGCCAAGATGACGGTCAACGAGCTCGTGGAGCAGTTGTTCAAGTCCGGCGGATTTACAGCAAAGGATTTGGCCGTTGCCGTGGACATAATAGAGGAGATGATAAAGGACAAGGACACTGCAGTTTTTCTGTCATTCCCAGCGTGCATAGTTGCAACTGGGACGAGAGGAGTAATTAAAGAGCTTATAAAGAGGAAGCTCGTGGATGTGATAATAACGACGTGCGGAACCCTTGACCACGATTTGGCAAGAATATGGAGGGACTACTATCACGGAAGTTTCATGCTCGACGATGCCGAGCTACACAAAAAGGGAATAAACAGAATTGGCAACGTTCTCACACCGAACGAGAGTTATGGCCTAATAATCGAGGAGAAGCTCCTCCCGATGCTTGAGGAGATATACGCCGAAAATAGGAGGCTTTCAACGAGGGAGCTAATATGGGAGATAGGCAAAAGGCTCGAAAACGAGCCGAACGCCGAAAGTTCCATCATTTATTGGTGTTGGAAGAACAAGATTCCGATGTTCGTTCCAGGCATAACCGATGGAGCGGTGGGGTGTCAACTCTGGATATTCTACCAGACTCATAGAGATTTCATCATCGATGTGCTGAAGGACGAGGATGAATTGAGCGACATAGTTTTCAACGCAGAAAAGACCGGGGCCATAGTGATCGGAGGTGGAATAAGCAAGCACCACACGATATGGTGGAACCAGTTCATAGGTGGGCTCGAATACGTCGTCTACATAACGACAGCTGTAGAATGGGACGGTAGCTTGAGCGGAGCGAGGGTAAGAGAGGCAATCTCTTGGGGAAAGGTGAGCGAGAAGGCCAAGCACATTACCGTTTACGGTGATGCGACGGTCATCCTACCTATTGTAGTAGCAAGCCTGATGGAAAGACTCGAATAACAGTTTTATCTATTTTTTAAGCTGGGCCATCCAATCTCTCTGGCATCTTCTGAAATATGATTATTTTGATAAAATTAACGCTAAATATTTAAATTATTTCATAAGTTCCCTTATAACCTTAGCCGGGACACCTCCCGCTAAAACGTTAGGCGGAACGTCCGAGTTTACAAGGCTGTGTGCTGCTATTATCGAATTATCGCCTATCGCCACACCCGGCAATATTGTGCAGTTCGCTCCGATCGTTACGTTTTTCCCGATCTTTACTTCTCCAATTCTCAGCTCATCTCTCAGAAATTCGTGAGCCAAGATCACCGTATTGTAGCCTATGATCGTATTGTCTCCGATTTCGATCAGCTCTGGGTAAAATATGTCCACCGTCGATTCCAGTCCGAACGCAACGTTCTTTCCAATCTTAACACCAATTCTTCTCAAAAGCCAGCGTTTTAATGCTAATGATGGCAAGATCCTGCATATCGCAACGACGATGTAATTCAAAGCCACTCTCAAGGGATTTCTCACAGTTGCCCAATAACACATCGAGTTCTTGTCTTTAGCTTTGATGACAGTCCTAAGCCTTCTCGACATGCTCGATGAAACTTAGAAAGGATATATGATCGTTTTCGAATATTGATTGGGTCAGTCAAACATTGTGGAAATATTTTTGCGTAACTGAAGAATAACCGACGGCTACTTAAAAAACGTCTTCCAAATCTTGTCCTTCAGATGGTGAATGTTTTTAACAGCTTTCCCCTTACCACCGACCATCTCTTTGCCATCGACCAGAGCTATTCCAACGGCCAAAGGAGTCTCCTTCTTCTCGACAACGACGTAAACGAAATCACCGGCCTTGATATTCCCATCTGCTTCAACTATTCCGGGCTTCATAACATCCGCTCCGTTTATTATGTGCGGCATGGCCCCCTCATCGACTACAACCTTTCCCTTCGAAGGCTTGAATTTGAGAAGGCCGTAAACCGTAAGGTAATATTTCCCGTCGTGTTCCAAGATTAGAGGTTCCCCATCGACCAAGATCACGACTTTGCCGTCGATCTCAACTCTCTCCATGCTACCCCTTATTTCGACGCCAATATTTTCAGCTAATTGCTTTGCTATTAGCTTGGCTTCCTTCTTTCTGAGCATGTGTCTCTTCATGTCGAACCTCCGATATTTTTAAATAGTCATGAGATGAACGAAGTTAAAAGCATTTTTGGAGGAGACGGTATGGCCAAAAGACCACTCGATGTCCTGAACAAAGCGTTGCAAACCCCTGTGCTGGTGAGGTTAAAGGGTGGTAGGGAGTTCAGGGGAATACTGAACGGATACGACATTCACATGAATCTCGTGCTGGAAGATGCCGAAGAGATTCAGAACGGCGAGGTAGTTAGAAAATTGGGAAGTGTTATAATCAGAGGAGATACGGTAGTATTCGTATCACCTTCGCAGTAGGTGATGTAAATGTCGGACGGAACTGCTGCGATGGGTAAAAGAGGAAGGAAGATCGTTCATATAAAGTGTAGAAGGTGTGGAAGAGTTGCTTTCCACAGAAGAAAGGGATACTGTGCCGCTTGTGGCTTCGGAAGAAGCAAGAGGCTCAGAAGCTACAACTGGCTCAAGAAGAAAAAGAAGAGCAATTAAATGTGTGGTATAGTTGGCGTTTACTGCAACGACGAATCTCTTACTTCAAAAATAGCTTACTTTACCCTCTATTCGTTACAACATAGAGGGCAAGAATCCGCTGGAATGGCGATTGCTGACAAAGGATCGATCGAACTGCACAGAGGAATGGGGTTAGTCACTGAAGTGTTTAGCGAGCCCATTTTGGCTAAACTTAAAGGCTGTTCGGCAATAGGACACGTTCGATACTCCACCACCGGCGAATCGAAGCTTGAGAACGCACAACCTATACTCGTCAAATCCAAAGCTGGTTACTTGGCGGTAGGACACAACGGCAACTTGGTCAACTATCCCCAGCTAAGAGCGATGCTCGAAAACGAAGGGAGAATCTTCGTCACGAACTCAGACACAGAAGTTATCGCTCAACTCCTTTCAGCGTTTTTGATGAAGTTTGACCTCGTCGAATCTCTCAGCCTTCTGCACGAAAAGCTCATAGGTAGTTTCTCGCTCACGATCCTCTTCAACGACACCCTCATCGGTTTTAGAGATGCTTTGGGCTTTCGTCCGCTATGTGTTGGAGAAACCGACTTTGGCTACGTCATCGCAAGCGAAACTTGCGCTTTGGATGCTATAGGAGCTGAGAAGATCAGAGACATCAAGCCCGGTGAAGCTGTGATAGTTCATAATGGTGAAGCCGAGTTCGTCAAAATCGCTGAAAGCAAGAGACTGGCAAGATGCGTATTCGAATACATCTACTTCGCAAGGCCGGATTCAATAATCGACGGAGTCAGCGTTTACAAAGCCAGATACATGATGGGCAAGATACTTGCGAATGAGAGTCCAGTTGAAGCAGACTTGGTTTCCCCAGTTCCAGACAGCGGGACTACTGCCGCAATAGGATACTCTGAAGGATCAGGGTTACCTTATCTGGAAGTTTTGATCAAGAACAGATATGTCGGCAGGACGTTTATCATGCCGGAACAGAGGCTCAGAGAGCTCTCGGTTCAACTCAAGATGAATGTGGTTAGAGAGAATGTGATGGACAAGAGGGTAGTCCTGGTGGACGACTCCATTGTAAGAGGGACTACATCACGGAAGATCGTCGACATGGTTAGAAGGGCTGGAGCTAAGGAAGTTCATTTCAGAGTTGGGAGTCCGCCAATAATAGCTCCGTGCTACTTCGGAATAGATATGTCGACAAGGGAGGAGCTAATAGCAAGCAATAGGCGCATAGAAGAGATCCGCGAGATTCTGAACGCTGATAGCCTATCCTATCTAAGCTTGGAAGGTCTGCTCAAAGCTGTTGGGTTCAAAAAATGTGAGCTCTGCTTGGCTTGTCTTACTTCAAGATATCCCGTTCCGGTGCCCGGAGAGGCTATGGAGCCACTCAGTTAGCGTAATGTTCATCACAGATCAGGGGCGGGAGTAATCATCATCGTGGCCGATGTAAATTGCTAAATTCTGCTTTTAGATTTTGCTTACGAGGAAATACCAGTAATTCTTTGTTGTGACATTCAATCTGCTGACAAGCGATTAATTGCTGACTTCTTCGAAATCTTTTCATCCTTCAAATCCTCCAAAACAAGCTTTAGAACTCTCCTCAGGTTTGCCATAGCCCCATCCTCCGGGAGTATTTATAACGACAACATCCCCCTTGCTCAGATCTATCGTATCCTTTTCCCGTGAGCTAGATTCTACTCCCATCAGGTTTTAAAACATAGTGCTCGCCCGGCTTTCCGTTCAACCCTCCTTCGAGTCCCAAAGGAGCTAAGCGAACCCTCTCGGCTGTTAAAGATAGAACAGCGTTCTCAAGAAGCTTATATACTCTTCCAATTCTCAAACCTCCTCTAAACTTCCCTGCTCCTCCGGAATCTTCTCTAAGCGAGTATTCCAAGATCGTAATCGGATACTCGTTCTCTATAACTTCAAATGGTGTGTTCATAGTGTTCGTCATGTTCGTATAAATACCATCGACGCCATCTCCGTTCGGCCTTCCTCCGCTCCCCCACCTACTGTCTCGTAGTTTTTTATTACAAAAAGGGATCTAAAGAAAATAAAATTAATTAAAAATATTTAAGGTCGTGGCTCCACATTGTGTATGATTTAAATAATACCATCAACAGTGTTGCATCACTACCATATTTAATTTAAAAATCATTTGCTTATCAGGTGAACGGCGCAAGCTATGCATGGATCGAAGCTCCTGACGACGAGTAGAGCGATCGTGGTGTTGAACTTCTGGCCGTTTACGGGCTCCATGTTCAGCTCAGCCAATCCAAGCGGAGCCAAAGCGCTCTTTAGCAGATTTCCGTAATCTTCACCCCATATCGCACTACAAACGCTTGGAACATCCATCGTCGGAAGCCAAGTCGTTCCACACTGCAGCGATGTCTCCACAGGCCCGGGCTGACCCATATCATCTCTCGGGCTCAGATTCCAAGTGCTCGGAACCACGCACTGATACCTCTCGATGACCTTGTTGTTTATCTTTAGGTAGTGCAACAGTGCTCCTCTTGGAGCTTCATAGAGGCCAAATCCCTCACCCTTTTCCGGAACTTCTTTGTAGTTACATATCGAGGTGTCCTTGTATTCGGCAAGCATCTTCGCAAATTCTATTAGCTTGTTCGCACAAACCAAAGCGTTCGCCACTCTCGCAACGACTCTGTCGAGCACGGAACCTTTCGGATTTCTGACTTTATAGACGAAATCTCCCAAATCCTCGCCAGTTATGGGGTGAACCCTCGGAATTCTCCAAGTGAGGCCAAAGGTGTTTACCATCCTAGCCAACGGCCCGACCTCGTAAACCTTACCGTCGTATCTCGGAGCCTTTATCCAAGAGTATGCTCCGGGCTTGCCCATCTCCACAACTGTCTCCTCCTCGTTTGGCTTCCTTCCAGTGTATTCGTCAGAATACCATGCATATTTTACGAACTCCTGAATCTTGCTAAGCTCGAAGTCCTTGAAGTTGCCATCCCAAGCTCCCGCGTGGAATACTGCAGATTTTCGCCTTCCCTTCTCGCCATAAGCGATCTTGAGCCAGTCGTCGTAATTTTCGGGATCTGGCAACATTCCATAGCTCAGGAAGTTTCCAGTCCCAACGCCTATGTCCTCCAATCCCCTTATGTTAACACCCAAGATTTCGCTAACTTTCTCACCTACGGTTTCGCTTGCCTGAATTATAGCTTGTATGTCTCTTATCATCGTGTTGGCAACGAACTCCCATATCTCAACCGCCCTTGCCACCGTTCCAGCTATTCTCTCGGCAGTAGGCTTAACGGTCACACCTCCCGGATATCCGCTTGCATGGTGCGGGAACTTACCTCCCCAAAGGGCAATAATCTCATTGGCTTTCCTCTGCATCTCTATACATTTTGCATAGCTACTTCCCAATCCAAGCTTCGTTATGCCCTCCTTACCCAAAGCCGGAGGGATCATGGGCGGATATTTGCAGAGGATTCCGAGCTCTGGCCCTACAAGCAAGTATGTGTGGATCATGTGGTCGTAGATGTAGTATGCACACTGAATTATGTTCCTGATGAGAGTAGCGGCAGGAGGAACTGGAACCGCATCAAAAGCTATGTCCAAAGCCTGATTCGAAGCCTCTGCATGCGCTGCCGGGCAAACACCACATATTCTCTGGGTGAAGAAGAAAGCATCCCTCGGATCCTTGCCCTTCAGAAATATCTCGAAACCTCTGAACATCATTCCGGCACTCTTCGCTTCTCCAACGATGAACCATTTGCCGGTGTCTGTGGATAGCTCTTTGAGATTCATCTCTATTCTCAGATGACCCTCAATCCTCGTGACCGGATCTACTACGACCTTCATAATCACTCCTCCTTCTTCTTAACCTTATACGCCGTAGCTCCAGCTAAAACCGCCCCTCCAACCCAAATGTAGTTTGGATCTATGTTGAAGAATGGCCTTCTGTTGGTTACAGGCTCATAGAACGGCAGAAATCTGTCTGGAAATCCGGGCTCGGCACAACCTATGCATGGAGCTCCAACCTGCACGCAGTAGCTGACGTGGTTGTTCCACTTCCTAAGTGCACAATCGGTATAAACATCTGGCCCCTTGCATCCGAACTTGTATCTGCATCCTTCTTCTCCCGGCTTGGTTGTGAAAATTCCCATGTCGTAATATGACCTATACGGACAGATTTCGAGGTGCATGTTTTTGCCGAAGAACAGCTTTGGCCTGTTGTAATTGTCGAGTTCGAGCTTCATTCCAAGCATGACTGATGCCAACGTTATTACAAGGTGATCGGGATGTCCAGGACAGCATGGAATGTTTATTACTTTGCTTGCAAGATCGGCTCTTCCAATTTCTTTCAAAAACTCCTGCAATCCCATCGCTCCGCTCGGATTCGGGTTGGATGAAGGAATGCCACCAAAGCATGCACAGGCACCGAACGCTATTATGTAGTCCGCGTAATCTATTGCCTCCTTAACATGTTCTCTAAAATCTTTACCACCGATAACGCAGTAACCTTCTTTCTGAATTGCACCTTCGACTATTAGAATCCTCCTACCCTTCGCTCCGTTCTTCCACTTCTCTTTCAGATGCTCTGCGAGCCATCCGGAAGCAGGATGAATAGTCTCCATGTAATCTGGCAGAGCAATTGGGAGTCTTGAATTTCCAACGGTTATGCTCGTCAGAATTTCGACAATGTCCGGATCTGCCGCTTGAGCGAATGAGATCGTGCAACCCGTGCAGGCAGCTCCGTTCAGCCAGCAGATGTGCCAGTAGTCCTTGACCTCTTCAAGAGCTTTGACGATCTCAGCTTTGTAGTTGGTCACGAAGGCCGTAGCTCCCATCGCCGCTACAAGCTTGAGAAAGTTTCTCCTATTCAGCTTCATGATATCACCTCATTATAACAAGATTTATCATTATCATTACAACTATACCAGCTCATCTTATTTAAGGTTTGCGATAATAGTATTTAAAATTTTCTACAATTATAAATGTTATATTATTAAATTATATTGAACGCAGTAGCATCGATCAATAAAAATAGTGGTTCCTTTGCTAATCCGACAAAAACCGAAGACTTTATACATGATAGTGATAGAACTTAATAAAATTTATAAAGTTTAAAGTGTAAATCATGTATTAGGGGGTGGTGTATATGAACCTAAGCAAAGCTTTGTTGCTGGCGGTGATACTCACAGCGACGGGCTTGGTAGTTCTACCGAACACTGTCTCACTGTTCGCTGGCCAGCACTACTGGTACAACCTGAGCGGAACCGGTAACGATGTTCCGTGTGAGAAATGTCATGCCGATGTCTTCGAGGAGCTGAGCCAGAGCACCTTCCACATCCACTGGGGAGATAAGACCAAAGCAGATAGAGAGGACTGTGCAGCTTGCCATAGATCTAACCTGAACATCCAGTATGCAAGCGTTAATGGTAGCTACACCGCATATACTCCAGGTAAGGAAGCTCACGCTGCAAGTGTAGTTGCATGTATGCTCTGCCACCAGGCGAACGCCAGCGAGGCAACTTGGGCACCGGGTTACTACGCAGGTGGATTTAATGTGAGCATGATGGGTGTGTCGTCACCATACAACTACTCTAACGCGACATTCAACGGTATGTATGCCGCACACAACGCATTTGTCGCTAAAGCTATAGAGGACACAACTTTGCAGGATTCGAATGAGGCATGTATTGCATGCCATACACACGTTGCTGTGAAGATCAATTGGACCCATGCGAGAAGCTTAGAGTTTGATATTGGTATCGACAAGAATAGCATAACTACTTCATACGGACCGCACAACTGGACGATTACCAACTGGAGTGTTAACGGAACCGCTTGGGATATCGTCTGGGGTAACACCACTGGATACGGTGCCACTAACTTGAACAACATCACGTGGCCTGGCAACGTTCCCGGTGTGAGCTACAACACATCCTAAATATTTTTTACTATTTTTAAATTTTAAATAAAATTAATAAATTTAAATTTAATTTTTTTTATTGTGTGAATTAGTTATGGTAAAATACTAGTCTAATTCAAAGTTCAAACGAAAAAATTATATTTTTGTTATCCCTAACTAATAGTAGAGTTAGGTAATGGTGATGATCATGAGAATTACAAGACATTTGGCTTTGTCTTTACTCTTAAAACTAACGATTCCCGCAATTATAGTCGGACTGATTATACTTCCAAACCTTGCACTCGTAATTCTGAAAGGACAAGTAGCACCATCAAAACCAAAAGCAATCAAGCAGATAAAATATGAAGCTATACCCGTATTTTCAGAGGTTATCGAAGTTCCAGAGCACACTCCAGTTAAGGTCAAGCTACCTCCCGAAAAATCGAAAGAATTAGGTCTGCTGGCGATAGAGATTAAACTTTCTCAAAAGATGAAAGTCATAGTAAACGTATCTAAAATCATAACTCCGCTCATCCCAAATGAGGAGTATGACATCCTATCAGAAGTTGAGATAGTGTTCAAAGACGTTGAAACTGGAAGGATATTGGAACCTTCAGGACTAATATACTTCCACGTTCCAAAAGACTTTCTCAAAGCGAAGAGATACGATCCAAAAAAGGTTGTCATGCTAAAGTTCCACAACGGCTGGATAAAGTTAAAAACTGAAATGCTCGGAGAAGATAACGTCGGCTACTATTACGTCGCAGAAACTGAATCTTTTAGCGTGTTCGCGATTGCTGTGGTAAGAATAGTCAGCGAGAACTGCACCGAATGTCATCAAGACGTAGCAACGGAACTCAGTATGTCGCCATATCACAACTTCAACTGCACATTTTGTCATCCGGGAATGAGCAGAAACGTCACCTGCGTTCAGTGTCATCCGGATATAGGCAACTTCTCAGCTCATAAGAAGTTTATAGAGTGGGCTGAAAACGATACCCTTATGATGGGTTCGAACGAAGCATGTATTGGTTGTCACACCTATGCAAAGATACCGATCTACAACATCACGGAAAGAACATACATATCGTTCAGCTCAGATATTAGAGAGCTCCACGAGCATTAGCCATCAATGCTTAGTTTGCGAAAATTGGATACCTATGCAATTAGGGAAGTTAAAAAATTATTTCAGATACTTATCTAAAAAGATGCCGAGCTTTCTCCTTACTTCGTAGCTTATCCTATCCGGATGTGTCGTTATCGCAAACTTAAGCGCATCTTTGCATGGGCACTTTCTCTCTTTCGGAATAACAGGAATAAGCTTTCTTAGGATGTTCCTAACCTTCTCTTCGTTTTTGGCCATGTTCTCAAGAACCATGGCTACATCCACTTCTTCCTCCTTCCAGACGTCATAATCCGTTACCGTAGCTATCGTAACGTAGCAGATCTCAGCTTCTCTCGCAAGCTTGGCCTCTGGCAGTGCAGTCATTCCAATTATGTCAAAGCCTAACTGCCTGTGAACTGCCGATTCAGCTTTCGTCGAGAACTGAGGACCTTCGATGCAGACGTAAGTGCCTTTCGGATGGTAGCTGTATCCCAAACTTTCGATAACATCTATTGTAACCTTTCTCAACTCTGGACAGAACGGCTCAGCAAAGCCAATGTGGACTACAACATCTTCAAAGAACGTGTTCGGTCTGAACTTCGTTTTGTCGTAGAGCTGATCCGGAATTACGATATCCAAAGGCTTAATCTCCTCCTTAAGAGAACCAACGGCACAGACGCTGATTATCCTCTCAACTCCCAGCTTCTTCAGAGCGTAGATGTTGGCCCTATACGGAACATGCGTTGGGGAATATACATGTCCCTTACCGTGCCTTGGCAGAAATGCAACTTTTCGACCTTCGAACTCCCCAACCAGAATCCTATCCGATGGCCTGCCGAAGGGTGTGTCGATGTCAACCTCTTTAACGTTTTCAAACGCCGACTGCTCGTAAACGCCCGTTCCACCAATAATTGCAATTTCAGCTTCCATGCCACTAAATATACAGGAGATTTAAAAAGCTATACTCTTCGAACCTCCTCGGCAAGAGACCAGTAGATTTTGTCGTCCTCTTCAATCTTGTAGATGATTCCCCTTCTCTCCATTATCTTCAGCACCTCATCAAACCTACCCGGCTGTGAGATCTCCAAGTATATCGGGTCCAAACTGAACCTTCTGAAGAGTTCCCACTTTATGTCCCATTCCGTCCAAAGATCCTTTCTACTTTCCTTCATTACAGTCGTAATCAAACTGACCATATCCTCAACAAAGTTCCACGGAAATATTACCCAAGCCCACTCCTCCAAACACTCGCCGAAGTAATCCGGAATGAACTTCGAAGTGTGTAGAAGGAGGAGCGTTGCGGTTCGGACATCGTTGGCCTTTAGTCCATCTATCTCCTCTCTCGCCCTCTTTATGCTCATTCCGGTGTTGGCAATATCGTCAACTATCAGAACGTTCTTTCCTCTGATCTCCTCATCTGAAGGAACATGTTTAACGCTGATCTCCTTCCTCTCATTTATTCCGGCGTAGTGTTCAACCTTCAGACTTGTAAGCTCGTCCAAACCTAAGAGATCGCACAGAATTCTGCCAGCAAACCACCCACCTTTAGCAAGAGCGACGATAACTTCGGGCTCAAAATCGTCGTTTAAAATCTGCTCAGCAACCCTTCTACACAGACTTTCCATATAATCCCAATCCGTGACGATACACCTCATAGCTTTATCACACCCTTGATGTATTTCGGAGGAATTTCCTTAGCTAATGCTATAAACTCGTTAGCCTTTATAATTCTTATTCCATCCTCCCTCGCCTTCTTAGCATCGATCTCAAGTATTATCGGTTCATCCGTCCTGAGCCTTGCCACCTCCTCGCTCTTCTCTATGGTCGTTGAAAGATGAACGTAAGCCTGATTTACGGGCTTTATTCCTATTTCAAGTAACCTCTGAGCTTCCTCCTCTCCAGTTCCGTAATAAAGGACATCTTCCTCCGCGATTGGATAGTCAGTAAGCTTAACATCGACGCTGTGCCCGTATCTCGCCCTTATCTTGTTATTCCTTAGCTCGTATCTACCCTTCCAGTCCGAATATATCATCGCCTTGATCAACCACTTGTTGGCCCACCTATATTTCCTTGTCACCACTCTAACGAGCTTTTCAAAATCGACCCAGCCGTTTTCGTCCATTTCAAGCCCAAACTTGTCTGGGAAGTGCCTTAGAATGCCAGATATGAATCTACCTAACTTTTCAACCCTCTCCTTGTTAAGTATTAGCTCGCCTTTCCTTCCACATTTACAGAACTCTCCTCTATAAAATCCGTGCTCTGGACAAAACCTAATGTCCTCCATCAAATCACCTTTTCGCGAGCCATATCGCAGTGGCTATAGCACCCATCGCACTGCACGTTTCAAGACTTATCCTCTTTTCGGTTACGTCGAAGTGATATTTTGCTTTTTTCATAATGTCCTTCGGCAAACCCCTCCTCCCCAAACCCACAAGGAATGTAGCGGATCTTCTTTTTATCAGATCTCTCATCTCATCAAAGCTGATCTTCTTCCTCTCATCGGGCTTGGAGGTCGTTGCAATAACTTCTCCAAAATGGGCGGGAATCTTCTCAATAAGATGGATCTTTCCCGCTTTGAGCAGTTCTATTGCATATTTTCCGTGCTCACCGATTGTGGTGTAGTCCGCAACCTGTTTAACCATCTCATCCTCGTTTTTCCAGAAGTTGAAGTCCATCAGAGCCAAATGTAGATCGTAAGCGTAGCAAAGAGGAGCTGCTCTTGCGATCGTTCTCAAGTGGATTTCGTGGAGTTTAAGTTTGTCGTAGGTGTTCACCAAGCAGAGGACTATCATCGGAATCAAAAACATCAACGTTTAAATAAATCGTTTCGTAGCTTTTCAATATGGACATAGTCATAGTCGGCGTCGGTGGGCAGGGAATCCTTACATCCTCAACGATCTTGGCCAAAGCGGCGATGAAAGCAGGTTTAAATGTTCTTACTTCGGAGGTTCATGGAATGGCGCAGAGAGGAGGTAGCGTTGAGGTTCATGTTAGGATTGGAGGTGTTTTGTCTCCTCTCATCCCTCTGGGCAACGCAGATGTAATGATAGCACTGGAGCCAGCTGAAGCGTTAAGGTATGCGAAGTATCTGAACGGGAATTCCGTCGTAATAGTAAATACAAGACCAATAATTCCGATCACGGTAACACTTGGTGCTGCAAAGTATCCCGATGCTGAAGATGTTTTAAACAAGCTTAAAGAGATTACACCTCATGTTTATCCAGTTAATGCTTCTGAGATCGCTGAGAAGTTGGGAGCAATTCAGGCTACGAATGTCGTCGTTTTGGGAATGCTTGCGAAGCTAGTAAAGTTGCCCTTCAGCTACGAAGAACTTGAAGATGCTGTTAAAGATGTCTTACCACCAAAGCTGCATGATTTAAATTTGAAGGCTTTGAAGGCTGGATACGATGCGGTTTAGCTTTTGAGCTTTCTTCTTTTCCATATCTTATAGATTATATAAAGTAGAACGATAAAAATAACAATTTTAAGTATAAAAATTTTATGTATAGCTATGCTTATGCTCCAGCCAGTTGCTATGGCTCCAGCATCAGGACTCAATATAGACCCAACCTGTATCAGACTCTGCATCATACTTTGATGGGGTGTACCCAGAAGGATAATCACCCCAGTGATGACCAGTGACGCACCAATACCCCTTTGAATAACTTGCAGTAATTGTTTTCTCAGCACACACTTCATAAACGTTACTACCTGACTCTACAGTATAGGATACAAGTATGGTATATCAATCTGGAGTAGCTTTATACTAAAGGTAAGATTCCACAGCCATGAATGGTAACTTGTACTGCCATGGGTATATTACGTAGCTCCATGAAGTATGTTTAAGCTTTGGCCGTTCTGGATTCTCTTCCAAGGCAGATTGATGCCACATAAGTATGATTTCCATAGCTTTTGTTTCAACTACATCTGATCTAGCTAGTTGGGATCTTGTACTGGTGAAATTTTTGACAATTTCTATAGGTTCGTGTTTAGGCCAGATGATTCTTGTTAGATATAGTTTTTTCTTTGCGTGCTTTGGTACATCTTTCATAATGGTAGGGTACACTTTTTCAATGTATTCACCGAGTGAGATATCTTTACCTTCTAACTGTTTTATAACTTCAAGTTGTGTCTTATTTGGCTTAGGGAATATTATGGAATATCCACTTGGCTCAAGTTTAAAGCATGTGTAATCACTTGCAATAGCTGTCGTTGTGCAGAGCATCATTGAAAATACTGCTGCAAGCATTGCTATAATGCAAGTTGGTAGTGATGCAACACTGTTGATGGTATTATTTAAATCATACACAATGTGGAGCCACGACCTGCAAGTTTTATTTTTATTTCCAATTTTTAACATTTTTAACCACCAATTACTTTTCGAATGTTTATATTATATAAACTTTTTGACTATATCTTGATAATTATTTAAACAGTAATAATTATTAAACTGAACATATAAGTATATTTTTTATAGAAAAAATTAAGTAATCTAAAATTTTTAAGTTCCTTAAATTATTATCAAATTTTAAAAATATTTTTAATTTTAATAATTAATTTTATATTAATTCTACTCTCAATAGGATAGCAAAGTTTATACGTCTGTGGTGAAACCCCTTATTAAGGGCTCGTGGTCTAGGGGTTATGACGTCGCCCTTACGAGGCGAAGGTCCCCGGTTCGAATCCGGGCGAGCCCACTATCTTCTTTTAAACGCCCAAAGATAGAATTATGAGAACATTCTTCCTGCAAGATTTTTTTGAATGATAAATCCTCCAATTAAAACGTTCCTTCTTCCCTTTCGACGAGCTTGGCCACTGCATATGCCGGAAGGACATTCGATACTTCGCCGTATTCCTCCTCTACGGATACATACTCCAAACCTGCCCTCTCCGTTGCGACTCTAAGCAAGAATTCTCCAATCCCGCATCCTAAAACCATGTCGAGCCCGAACTTTTCGGAAATTCGCTTTATCCCGCTCTCGAGCTTTTCTATAATGGCATTTTTAAAAGCTTCAGCCATGGCTCTGATATAATCCTCACCCACCTCTTCAAGATCCGCGCACACACACCTCGCAAGCCTCCTCATACAACTCCCAACATCCTTGCCCCTCCCATCCGGAGTCTCACACGTGTAATCCTCTTCATTTAAATCGCCAATCACAACGAAAGCATCTCCAGCTATCGCGAAGAACTCCGAAGCCAATGGCACGTCGAACTTTGGAAGAATGTAAAAGATAGGTGTTCTAAGAACACCAAAGTAGAGTAATTCCCCTCTCCTCAGTCGCTCGTAATCGGTCTTACCGGCCTCTATCTTATCCGTGATCGGTATCAGATCGGTAGTTGTGGAGCCCATGTCCGCAAAGATAACATTTCTCCAGCCATCTTTGAGCAAGAACTTGGCCGATGCGACCCAATTGCTTGCCATGAACATCCTCGGATCCTTCAACACATCTTCATAGCTCCTAAGCTCTCCGTTCAAATCCAGAAATGCTGGCTTGAAAATCCTTTGAGCGATTTCAGCTATTTTGAACACTCCTTCAATTTTCGTCGAAAACGCATCCGAGAGCTCGGCAGTCATTACGACTCCAACCCTATCCGGCTCAAACTCTTCTCCGATCTTCCTAAGCTCTCTCTCAAGTTCTCCAAATCTCTTCCATATTGGGAAGTAGGTTATCCTAAATTTCCCATTAGCTGTTGCAACTTTCAGATTCGCCCCACCGATGTCAATCCCTAAAAAACGCATCGAGCTTCACCTCCCTAAACTCGAATGTCTGATAATCGTGCCCAATTGGATACCTCTTAACAGCAATGTCGTGTGGGGGGAAGAAGTGTCCAACGTGAGTAAGAACGGTCTTCCTAGCTCCAATCTTCTTTGCGAGAGCTAAAGCCTCATCTGCATTCATGTGCTTTCTGAATCTGCCTCTTGGAGCTAAAGCTTCAACTATGAACAGATCTGGATTCTCTATTATCTCTAAACTCTTCTTTGGTATGTCTGCATTCGTGTCCCCGCTCACAACCACCACGTTTCCATCGCATTCTATTCTCACGCCTATGCTCTTGACTGGAGGATGATTTACTTCGAAAAGTGTTATCTTCATACCCAAAAGCTCGAATTCCTCATAGCACTCCACCTCGATCGGCTTGTAGTCCATAAACTCCATGAACCGCCCTATGGATTCGTGGATCTCAGGCAGGGTGTAAACCCTAACATCGCTCTGAACTCTATAGAAGTTCCCAAAACCGCCAAAGTGGTCAAAGTGGCAGTGAGTCCAAATGACCGCATCAACCCTATCTACATTGGTATCCAAAAGCTGTCTCCTCATGTCCGGAGAGGTGTCTATCAGCAGAACCCTCCCCCCGTTCTGAACCATAACGGAGAACCTCTTCCTCTCCCATCCCTTTAGCCTCGCATCCTCGCACGTCTTGCAGTGACAGCCAATTATCGGCGTGCCCGTAGAATCACCAGTTCCAAGAAGTGTGACCTTCATGAAACGACATTCTCACAAAACGTATAAAAGCAATTTTGCAATTCCGAATGTTATGGAATACTCCTTAGTCTGCATCGAATGCGGAAGGGAATACGAAAGGGAGGATGTTTACACGTGCGAGTGTGGTGGGCTTTTGGAGGTCAGAATCGATGATACTGAGATCGACTTCAGGCTTGATGGGAAGGAGTTAAGGGTTTGGAAGTATGGATGCCTTTTGCCAGTCAAGATCGAGCCAATATCACTCAAGGAAGGTGGAACCCCTCTATATGAGTGTGATAGGATTGGCAAAGAGGTCGGTTGTAAGGTTTTCGTCAAGCATGAAGGTGCGAATCCATCAGGCTCTTTCAAAGATAGGGGAATGACGGTCGGAGTTACGAAAGCAATAGAGCTTGGTAAGAGTGCTGTAGCCTGCGCATCGACCGGCAACACATCAGCATCGATGGCGATGTATGCTGCAAAGGCTGGATTGATGGCTTACGTGCTCTTGCCCGCTGGAAAAGTGGCTTTAGGAAAGGTCGCTCAAGCTCTCATGCACGGGGCGAAGGTGATAGGGATAAAGGGAAACTTCGATCAGGCTTTGGCTTTGGTCAGGCAGATATGTGCGATGCAAGGATTCTATCTACTCAACTCCGTCAATCCCTTCAGGTTGGAGGGGCAGAAGACCATAGCCTATGAGATAGTAGATGAGTTGGGATTCGTTCCAGATAAGGTGGTCTTACCAGTAGGAAACGCCGGGAACATATCCGCGATCTGGAAGGGATTCAAGGAGCTCAAACGCTTTGGACTCATCGATTCTCTACCAAAGATGATAGGAGTGCAGGCTGAGGGAGCTAATCCAATATACAAAGCGGTTAAAGAGAAAAAGGACGACATAGAACCCGTTCTAAATCCCGAAACGATAGCAACAGCCATAAGGATCGGTCAGCCAGTGAATGCGAGGAAAGCTTTGAGGGCCATATACGAATCGAAGGGGACAGCAGTTCAAGTGAGCGACGAGGATATAACCAAAGCTCAGAAGGACTTGGCATCGAAGGAGGGAATAGGAGTCGAGCCTGCCTCAGCAGCTTCTATAGCAGGATTGAGGAAGCTTGCAGAAAACGGAGAAATTGAGAGGGACGAGACAGTTGTCTGCATAACCACCGGTCATCTGCTCAAAGATCCTGAAGCAGTGCTCAGAGCTTGCGGGAAGCCCATAGAGGTGGAGCCAAGTGTTGAGGCTATTCTTAAAGTTTTGTAGTTTTTATTCTTCTGTATGAGCTTCATAATAATTATTCTGATCGCTGAGCCGATTTTTGCCGGAATGAAGATCTATAAAACGTTTTTCCAAAAAGGATATATTGTAACGATTTATTGTTCATATTGATGTTTGCGTATCCGATGGAGGTCATTTCGGATATCTATCTCAGCAAGATCGGTGGATTCAGCTACGAGCTGAGTAAGAAGGAAATAGGTATCAACGCAAAGGCTTTGGAGGTTAACACATCCATAATCGCAAGTGAAACCTACGCAAAGCTCAGGTTTTTCGATGAGAGGCCTTATCCGTATTTCTTCAAGAGATCGTTTAAGATTGTCGGTCTGGAGGAAAACATGGAGGGATATGAGTTCTCTCCGAACGGAGAGGTCGTTCTGCCAGCAGATCTTGAGGACGAGAATGTCGTTGGAAAGAACGTTATGATAAATACGGTGGAGAGCTTCAGAATAGATTATGATTATCGAAACGTTATAAAGAAGATACTCGGTTACGCTGGAATATGCTTAGAAGACCGAGAAAGAAGGAACTGAAAGTCATAACCTCAGCCTTGAGAGCCTTTGGATCGATCGATTTCCTAAAGGATAACGAACTGTTCGTTTTGGAATCTCATATAGGTGGAAAAACCATTAGGGAAGCTTACGCTATCTCCAAAGATCTTGCCAAGTTCCTGGAGCTCTACAAGTTAAATTACGTTCACGCCGGGCTTAAGGTGGGAGAAGTGGGAAGCAGGAGGTTCAGGTTCAGCTTGGAGGGGGCATTCTACCTCGTTAAGAAGAATAAGAAGAAGGTCTTCGTGAATGAGAAGGGAGAGATGCTATTCCTATACGGAAGGGACATCTTCGCCGAATCTGTAATAGACGCCACTAAAGATGTAAAGGAGAACGACATAGTCTTCGTCTGCAACACCAAAGGGGACATCTTGGGGATCGGGAGGGCGAGGTTCGATGCTGAGAGGATGAAGGAGGTGGCGAAGGGTAGGGTAGTTGTAGAGAATCTGGTCGATCGGGGAGAATACCTCAGGAAAGAGAAGACTTACGATGCCTACTAACGCTTACACATCTTCACGAAGTTCTCTATGATTCTCAGTCCTACCTTCCCGCTCTTCTCAGGATGGAATTGAAATCCGACGACATTGTCTCTCGCAACTCCAGAGACGAACTCCATTCCGTATTCGGTCTTTGTGAGAACAAACTCATCTGAAGTCTGCATGTGATAGGAGTGGACGAAGTAGACATAGCTTCCGTTCTCAACCCCATCCAGCACCTCGTGATCCCTCACGATCTCGATCTGATTCCAGCCCATATGGGGGATCTTGCCCACAGTCTTCGGAAACCTCACTACCCTTCCTGGTATTATGTTCAAACCCCTGTGCAACCCTCTTTCCTCGCTCTCGGTTGCGAAGAGCTGCATCCCCAAGCAGATCCCAAGCAACGGAACATCTGTGTTCAGAATTATGTCCATGTAGGGCTTCAAATTCTCCATTGCCGGCTTGAAGGCTCCTACACCGGGTAAAACTATACCGTCCGCATTTCTGATTATCTCGATGTCCTTCGTTACGACAGCCCTTCCTCCAACGAACTCTATCGCCTTGTGAATGCTCCTTATGTTTCCAACACCGTAATCGATTATCGCTATCACGATCTGATATTTCGGGCAGTATCCTTAAAAAATGTTCGAGATACTCCAATATACATCATCGATATCGATCTATATATTCTATAGATTATGTAGGTAAAGCATATATTCAATCCTACCCGATTCGTAAACATGAAAAAAGTCTCGATCGTTCTGCTGCTCGTGCTCAGTCTCGCGTTGGCTGGCTGTGCACAGCAGGGAAAGCCAACATCTGGCGAAACGACTTCGCAGAAGGTAACTCTCATCGGAAGTGGAGCCACCTTTCCGCAACCGCAACTTGAGAAGTGGATCGATGCATACATGAAGCTGAATACAAACGTTGTGATCGAATACACTGGAAAGGGCAGTGGTGGCGGTCAGGCAGATTTTGAGAAGGGGCTCGTGGATTTCGCCTGTAGCGATCCTCCGATAAAAGAAGCCCTTTGGAAGAAGCTCGAACAGAAGGGGCAACCACTCCAGTTCCCGATGATCGTAGGAGCTGTTGTCGTTTCGTATAACGTTCCCGGTATCAAGGAGCTCAGGCTCGATGGAAAAACATTAGCGGGAATATTCATGGGAAAGATTCGGTATTGGGACGATCCGGCGATAAAGAATCTGAATCCAAATTTGGATCTTCCTCATAAGGAGATAATAGTTGTTCACAGGAGCGATTCGAGCGGAACGACCAAGATATTCACGACCTATCTATGCTTGGTTAGCGACGAGTGGAAAGAGATGGTCGGTTCTGGCAAGGTCGTCGAATGGCCGGTAGATAAGTTGGGAAGGGGCGTAGGTGGAAAAGGAAATCCGGGCGTAGTTGCGGCGATAAAGAATAACCCCTACTCGATAGGATACACCGAACTCGCATACGCAATCAAGGAGAATCTGCCGATTGTGGCTTTGGAGAACAGGGACGGATACTTCGTCAAGCCGAACGACACGACGATAAAAGCTGCGATAGCGGAGGTATCTATGAAATTCCCCTCTCCAAAAGAGGGATACAAGGAGAAGATAGAGAACTTGCTCAACGCTCCGGGCAAGGATTCTTATCCCATCGTTGCCGTTAGCCACATAATAGTTTGGGAGCACTACCAAGACAAGGCAAAGGAAAGAGCAATAAGAAACTTCGTGAAATGGATACTGACCGACGGACAGAATTCGGAATACATAGCAGCCGGCTATGTCGGTCTGCCGAGTGAACTAACCCAAAAATTGCTTGAGGAGGTGGGATGGTAAAGAATGGACAGGTTTAAAATTTTTTTAGCTCCGTTCTGCGGTCTCGTATTCGGTCTTTTCATCTTGATGCTGATAGTATACTTTACATCTTCTCTTCCCATTTTTGAAAGAGAAGGATTGGCGATATATACGACGAATGTATGGAAAGCATCGGAAGAGCCTGAGAAGGAGTTTTACGGAGTTTTAGCGGCGATATACGGTAGCGTCTACACTTCAGTCCTCGCAGTTTTGATCGCTCTACCGCTCTCGATAAGCTTCGCCGTATTCGTGATCGATTACGCACCAAAGAAGCTGAAAGAGCCTCTTATAGTAGCTACGGACGTTATGGCTGGTTTACCCACGATAATCTACGGAATATGGGGAGCGTTCGTCTTGGTTCCAATACTGAAGAGGTTCGTGATGATGCCTCTCTATGAGCACCTGTCTTTCATACCCCTATTCTCCTTCGAACCGTCCACTGGCTACAGCTACCTCTCGGCAGGGGTTCTCTTGGGAATAATGGTCACACCATTCGCCTCCGCAATAATAAGAGAAGCCTACAGATCCATTCCATACATCTATAGAGAGGGAATTTACGCGTTGGGAGCGACGAGATACGAGGCTACAAAAGTTCTGCTCGGCTACATAAAGCCAGCGATCGTAGCAGGAATCTTGTTAGCGTTCGGTAGGGCTATAGGAGAAACGGTAGCGGTGAGCTTGGTAGTCGGAAACGTCTTCAACATCCACCCGAGCCTATTCGCTCCCGGCTATACGATATCCTCGCTCATAGCGAATCAGTTCGGAAATGCTTTCATATACGGATACATGGTTCCAGCTCTCTTCGCAGCCGGACTGTCCTTGTTCATAATAGGTTTGGCTGTAAACTTGGCTGGACTGATGTATTTGGGGAGGTTCAAGCATGCTCGTTAGAAAGGTTAAGGAAAGGCTGTTCCTTGCCGGAATAACGATTTTGACCTTTCTGACGATTCTACCCCTATTCCACATAATATTCAGTGTTGCCGTAGAGGGGTTGCCCGTTATACTGAGAGGTGGTTGGGATTTCATAATCGGAACTTTGGCTCCTCCCGACGACGGATTGGGTGGAATAGGTCCGGCGATAGTTGGAACCTTCGTCCTCACATTCTTAGCTTCATTGCTCGGATTGCCAATAGCAATACTGACCGGGATTTACGCTGCGGAATACCCGAACAGCATGCTCGGCAAAGCTACGAGGACATTGCTCATGATCATGATGGAGTTTCCTACCATACTGGTCGGTCTCTTCGTCATGCAGATATTGGTCGTTCCCATGGGTAGCTACTCCGCCTTAGCCGGTGCGCTCGCTTTGGCCATAGTCATGATGCCCTACGTTGCGGTCTATACTGAAGAAGCGCTCAGAGGTGTTCCGGAGAAGTATAGAGAGGGAGCATTTGCCTTAGGCTTAACCAGATTCAACGTGGTCTTCAGGGTTTTGATAGGATTGGCGAGGAAGGGTATTCTGACTGGAGTTCTAATAGGAATTGCGAAAGTTGCTGGCGAAACCGCTCCATTGCTCTTCACAGCAGGAGGAGCTACGAGAACATATTTCAATGGAATAGACAGACCCGTCGGGGCGATACCTCTGCTGATATACGATCTCGTTCAACAGCCGTATGAAAACTACCATGAGATAGCTTGGGGAGCTTCACTCTTACTTCTCATCATATTCCTCGCGATCTTCCTTCCCCTCAGGCTCAGCTTAAAGGAGGTGAAGCTATGAACGCAATTGAAACCAAAGATCTGCACATCTACTATGGCAGAAACCATGTGATAAAGGGCGTGAATTTGGAGATTCCGGAAAAGACCGTTTTCGCAATAATGGGGCCTTCGGGCTGTGGAAAGTCCACACTGTTAAGATCTTTCAACAGGCTTCTCGAGCTCAATGAGAACGCGAGGATAGAGGGGGATGTCAGGCTGTTTGGGAGGAGCGTATTCGAGATGGATCCAATTGAAGTTAGAAGAGAGGTGGGGATGGTATTCCAACATCCGAATCCGTTTCCGCACATGAGCATATTTGACAACGTCGCCTTAGGATTAAAACTCAACAGGCTTGTCAAATCGAAAGATGAGCTTAAGAAAACGGTTAAATGGGCTTTGGAGAAATCTGCCCTCTGGGATGAGGTAAAAGATAAGCTAAACGAGCCAGCTTCAGCGTTGAGCGGTGGACAGATGCAGAGACTCTGCATAGCGAGAGCGATAGCTTTAAAACCGAAAGTTTTGTTGATGGACGAGCCAACGGCCAACTTGGATCCAGTCAGTGCGAGGAAGATAGAAGAACTGATATTCGAACTCAAGAAGGATCTTACGATAGTCATCGTAACGCATTCTCCAGCTCAAGCCGCAAGGGTAAGCGATTACGTAGCGTTTTTGTATTTGGGCAGGCTGATAGAGGTCGGCAAAACGGAGGAGATATTTGAAAATCCGAAGGAAGAGCTTACCGAGAAGTATCTAACCGGGAGGATGGGTTAGCATGATTGAAAGAAGGTTGGAAGCTCTAAAGGCGGATGTCTTGGAGTTGCACAAGCTCGCGAAGAAGTCCGTTGAAATCTGCTTAGAAGGGCTAAAGGGAGACGACGAGGTAAGGAGAGAAACCGCAAAGATAGAGCAGATGGCGGATGTTCTCAACACCGATATCGACTTCAACTGCGTAACCGCTATAGCACTTTATCAGCCAGTCGCGAGAGATCTGAGGTTTATAATCAGCATGATGCGAATAGCCGGAAGCTATGAGAGGATAACCGACCTGACTCAGGAGATTTCGATGTATGAGTGCTCGGATGACTTCTTGCTTGAGAAGTTCGACGGAATGGTTGACACTTTGCTCACGATGTTTGAGGTTATAGAAAAAGCTTACGAAGGAGATACAGAGAACCTAAGAAAGCAGTTATGGGCGCTTGATGATCTCGTAGATAGATTCTACGTTGAAGCGATGGACTACATGTCGGAGATGTGCGGTTGCTCAGTGGACTGGGTTCTTACGGCGAGACATCTTGAGAGGATCGGAGATCTGTTGGGAAAGGTCGGAGCAAGGATAATATTTATCGAAGAAGGCAGAAGAGTCTGGATCAAGTGATGGAAATGAAGAGGGAGGTCAGGAAAGTATACTCGAGCGGAAGAAGTAGCTACATAATCACCCTGCCAAAAGATTGGGTTGAGAGGAACGGTTTGAAGGCTGGAGACGGAGTCATAATGGAGATAGGAGAGAGGACGATCGTCATCTCTGTCGACAAAGAGGAAAAGACGAAGAAGGATGCTTTGATCGATGCAAAGGATTTAGAGGGAGAGCCGTTGATCAGAAGAATAATATCATTCTATTTGGCTGGATACGATTCTTTGAGAATCAAAGTTTACAACGAGGAGCATAGAAGAGCTGTCGCCTTAGCTTCCGACATACTGATCGGAGCTGAAGTCATAGAGGACTTGGGAAAGGAGATCGTGCTCGAGATTTTCATGGACGACACGAGGTATAAGCCGATAGACATAATTGAAAAGATGGGAAACATATGCGTCGCAATGCTTTCGGACTTCTGCACCGCTTTGAAGAATCTCGACAGATACATCTGCTCAACCCTCCACGTGAGAGAGGAGGAGGTCGACAGGCTACACTTCTTGGTTTTACGACAGCTTAAGTCCGTCGTCAGGCAGTGCGGATCGATGGATCTTCAAACCACCAAGGCGTTGGAGTTCAGAACCGTCGTTAGGGCGTTTGAAAGAATAGCCGACCACATAGCAAATATGTCCGATAGCTTGATGAAGCTTGGGAAGCCCATTCCAGAGCTCTGCGATCTGGTCAACGACATTCACGAGCTACTCAGGACGGCAAACATCTCGTTCTTGAGGGAAGATACAGAGCTGGCAGATTTCGTTCTAAACGAGTTTGGAGTGCTATCGGAAATGGAGGATGACATCTACAGACGATTCATAGAGCAGAACGTCAAGGATGCGCTCTTCATGAAATCCATAATCGATAGCCTCTTCAGAATCGCCGCCTACTCTGCGGACATAGCAGAAGTGGTTATAAACATGTGCGTCCCGGATTAGGCAGCTTTCAGCCTTATGACGAATACCGATCCCTTTGGTCTGTTGTCTTCCACCCAAATTTTGCCCCCATAGCTCTCGACGATCTTCTTGACGAGAAATAGTCCCAAGCCTGAATGCTTTCCGACCCCCTCCTTAAAGATCTCCTCTTTCATCTCATCGGGAATCCCCGGGCCATTGTCGGCCACTCTAATCTCCACCCACCCGTTCAGCCTCTTTGCCGATATCTCGATCTTAGGAATTTTCTCGTCGCTATGGACTATCGCATTGATCACAAGATTCCTTAGAACAGATGCCAAGAGGTCGTCTGCCAAAACCTTAACGTCTGGAATGTCGATATTGATCTCCACGTTGCCGTAACCGTGAGCTTCAGCCAAAACCACCTCTTTAAGATCGATCGGCTTAATTTCGGGTTTCTTCTCGACCGCTCTAACAGATTTTATCAGATTTATCGAATTCTTTATCCTCGTCTCTATTTTGCCCAAGATCTCCGGATTCTTGCTCTGCTTAAATATTTCCAGATAACCCAGCACCGCAGACAGATCGTTCAGAATGTCATGTCTCATAAGTTTATTGAGAAACTCGAACTTTGCCCTCTCCCTCTCAATATCCTCGATCGTCACGATCTTAACGTTCCTTCTGTAAACTTCGAACATTACAAGAAGAATAACCAAGTAGTCCAAGTTATGAAATACATCCGGTAGAGAGCCGGTGTAGTATATCCCCCAGATATCGTAGTAGTTGTAGAGTATGTCTCCTACGAGCGTCAGCGTTGCCGAAAGAATCAGCCCACCGTAAAATATACCCATTGGCCTCTTCAGATATACCATGAAAAGCAAAATCAGAAGGGGAATGAGAACTATGTCGAGCGCTATATATATGTTGGTCACAAAAGCCTCAATTGGACTTAAACTTTCTTCAGCGTAGTGCAACGCCGGAATGAGCACGAGCACAGTCGTTACGGCGATGAAAAAAGCAGACAAAAGATACCCGGATAAACTTATATATTTAATCCTATCTTTTAGAATTATTAAAAGTATATATATAATAGGAAAATATGCCGTTATCCAAAAGACATCCGCGAGGGATGGGGATGGGGTTAAGTTTGCCATCTCGTAGTAGTTCCAAGTTATCTCTCCGAGCCAGTTGAGGAGGGACATCAGAATTACTGCAAGTGAAATCCTTCTGAGCTCGCCCCGAGTATGAACATAAACTATTAGAGAGACCGCAACTATTAGCAGAGGAACTACAGAGGTGTAAACATAGTTATGAATCCTCGCCAAATTTTCAGGCAAAAAAACGCTTAAAATGGCAATTAGAATCGAGGATACTACGAGGAGACCTTTCCACATATCCTTTCTATCAATTCAAACAGCTTGCTCTTCGTTATGGGTTTCTCAAGCAGAGCTATCGCTCCAGCTTTGAGTATCTCCTCCCCTTTCGATTCGAAGGCAGTAATTCCAACGATCTTAGCATTCGGATCAATCTTAAGTATCTCCTTCGTAGCTTCAATGCCGTCCTTCTTTGGTAGGACGATATCCATAAAAACGATGTCGGGTCTTTCCTTCTCGTATATCCTAACAGCGTCCTCACCGTTATCGGCCTCTATCACCTCAAAATCGCCTAACATTATTCTCAATACTTCTCTTAACGCAACATCGTCTTCAACTATAAGAACCTTCATTTAGCGCACCCCCATCATTATGCTTGTCCTAATAATTATATTTAAAGCTTGTTGTGACTGTTGTAACTGACTGCTGGAAAATATGGCTAAATATAAAAACTAATATTCCAGATTTAACGTGCGATAACGGAAAGTTTTATTTTGGGTATATCTAACTTGCAATGAGATGAATCGTTACGAGCTTGAAGATCCGCATCAACATAAACTCGTAAATAGGATATATGGTGGTCTGATATCTAAATACAAACTTGAGGACATAATGAGGATGGTAAAGGAAAACAAAGATTGCACCGTTTACATATCTTTAACAAGGGACAATCCGATGGACGTGGAGATCGTCATTGACAAAGAGGGAAGATACAGCTATTGCTGTGGAGATGTCTTGATGATCCCTATTCCGAAGAAGTTCGCTGTTTTAGAGCCTGATAAGAAATATTTTGAGATGACGCTCAAGGCGAACATATTTTTGGCGATTATGAAAGCTGACGAGAAGGAGTTGCACACGTAGTCAAGCTTTTATCCACATCGTTTCTATCGCTCTTCAATGATATGCGACGCTTGTGGTGGCAAGGGTTACATCGAAGTAGAGGAGCCCTGCAAAACCTGCGGAGGAACTGGAAAAGCCAAGAGCTTTGATCCAAAAATAACGGCAGAGCTCTCAAAAGAGCAGTTAGAGATGTTCATGAAAGGAATTTGCGGAGTTTGCAAGGGAACGGGCAAGGTTAAGAGGCTTGAAGTTTGCAAGGTCTGCAACGGAACGGGAAAGGCTGGAAAGTGCAAGTTATGCGGAGCTAAAGTCATAGGCAATCACGATCTATGTCCAAATTGCAGAAGAAAGCCTCACGCTTATCAACTTAGGAACAGCTGTGGAATTGAGGATCTGAGGATAAATAGGGTTTACATAGGGAAGGTTTCTGCAGTAACCGATATAGGTGTTTTCGTTCAGCTTAACAAGAGACTTAGGGGTCTTATCCACAAGAAGAATCTGAGTAATCTTAAACTCAAAGAAGACGATACAGTTCTCGTTAAGATTACGAACATAAGACCTACCGGTGAGATAGATCTGATCCCCCAGCAGATGGACAACTACGCTGTAGTTGAGGTTTCCAAGGATGTTCCTCTTGTTAAGATAAACCAGCTTGAACAATTGGCGGGCAAGATGGTTCAGATTAGGGGAAAGGTTACTCACATAAAAGAAACTGGCGGGCCGACGATTTTCACTATCATCGATGAAACTGGAAGTGTGAATTGTGCGGCTTTCGAAGGTGGAGACAGAGCCTATCCTGAGATCCAAGTCGATGACATCGTTACGGTCATTGGTATCGTCAAGAAGAGGGAAACCAAGCCGTTCATAGAAGTCTTGGAGATGGAAAGGCTGCTTGGAGAAGATGCCTATGCGATACATAGGCTTATCCAAGAAGAGCTGGAGAAGAGAAGTGAGCCAATATTCAGAGGCTTTCTTATAGAAAGCGAGGTTCTGAACGCACTCAAGGATGAGATGATGGCGGTTGCGAAAGAACTCAGGAAGGCGGTATTTGAATCAAGACCGATCATAATAAGACATCACTGGGATGCAGATGGTGTTTGTGGAGGAGTGGCACTCGAAGTCGCTCTGATCGATCTGGTTGAGAAGATTCATGCGGATCCAGAGGCGAAATACTACCTCATCAAGAGGAAGGTTTCGAGAGCTCCGTTCTATGAGCTTGAGGATGTCGTGAAAGACTTGGATGAAGCTCTTGAAGATATGGACAGGCATGGTGACAAAATTCCGCTGGTCGTGCTCGTGGACAACGGATCCGGTTGTGAGGACATACCGGCGATAAGGCAATTCCTGGCCTTCGGAGCGGATGTGATAACGATCGATCACCACTTCCCGGATGATGAGGTAGACAGATATCTGCTCTATCATGTCAATCCATACAAGGTCGGAGGAGATAGCAACTATACATCCGGAGTTCTTTGCACGGAAATAGCGAGGATGGTAAATCCGGATGTTGGCGATCTGACTTTGCTCGCTGCGGTTTCAGTCGTTGGAGATAGAGCCGAAGGAGAGGTTGAGAAGTATATAGAACTAAGCGGTGTAAGCAGAGAGGAGCTATACGACATAGGACTCGCACTTGAGTATGAAGGATTCCATCTGAGATACCGTCCCTCCTCATACATAATGCACGAGATCTTAGGCTTTGGAAGGAAGGACAGACAGAAGAAGTTGGTGGAGATGCTCTCAAGTTATGCGAAAGAGGCGATAGAGGCGCAGGTTGAGACTGCGATGCAGGGAGTTAAGATTCAGGAATTACCGAATGGAGTAGTTCTGGCAGCTTTCGATGTAGAAAACTACGCCAAGAAGTTCACATTTCCACCACCGGGCAAGCTAACTGGAGAAGTGCATGACAGGCTAAAGCAGAACTATCCGAAGATCGTAACTATCGGCTACGGCCCGGACTTCGCGGTTATAAGAAGTGAGGGTGTCGAATTGGACATTCCAAGGTTTGTAAAGGAGTTACAGGAGGAGGTGCCAGGGGCTGGAGTGGAAGGCGGAGGTCATCTTGTGGTGGGATCGATAAAGTTCATTCCGGCAAAGAGGAAAGAAGTGCTGGCCAAGCTCGCGAGCAAGATTGGATCTCTCTGATGTCTGCAAATTATTATAATTTTCAAAATATGGTCAGAACGTTTTTATAGATAAAAACCCTTAAGCTTTTCATGAGAATTAAGGTGTCGATAGCGGTTGGTATATCCATAATCATACTATATCTTGCCTTCGGATACGTGTTTCCCGTAACGCTCGTAGGTAAACCGTTACCGCTCTTCGAGATTTGCAATAAAGATTTAAAGCCTCACAACGTCAGAATAATGATACTAAACGGTGACGAAGAGGTTTTAAACGTAAGTTACCGGATGATGCCCAAAAGCCGTGTGAGCTACGAGAGGAGTTTTGGCTGGTATCCAAAGCCTACGTTCACGCTCATCACTTGGGCCGATGGAAAATACAGGTTCATAGTGTCGACCGAAAACCACACCATCTCGCACGAATTTAGGGTTCATCCTTGGATGACCATCCACTTCTTCATCGAGAACGGCAGTATACGTTGGAGGGTGGTAGTGGTATGAGATGGTGGATAGTCGCCGGTGTGATGTCGATTATTATAATATAGATCGTTCTCATGCTGTTTCCATCTCAAGTGAGCGTTCAAGGCTGTTGGAAGGAAAACGAGAGCTTAGAGAAGCTTTCTCGTGATTCCAACCGACTCTGGCTATCTGCTCGAGAAGAACGGTAGACTTCTCTTCATAGAGAGAGGCCATGAGGTATCGCCAAAGCTCGTCAAGATTTTCGAGTGGAACGAGCGGAAGGATGACGCAAACGTGAGATATGGGATATACAGATGGAGAGAGATCTCAGCTTTGTTTTAGTCAACGTAAGCTTCAGGAACTTTAATGTTTCGACGCTTGGGATCATCAGAGACGGTAAGTGTTTGGCCATGGATTGCTTCGGCTCGAAGCCAGTCGTCAGGTATTACAACGTCTCAAGCACGCTGATCAGAAATATCTTCCAGCTCGACGACGAGATCTTCAAGGTTCTGATCTTCGCAAAACCTCTCTGCAAGATGCTTGACGATGCCCGTTCCGCCTCCCTCTCCAACGATGCCGGTTCCACCGGACATCGGCGAGTTCGTTGAAGCCCTGAATAAGAGAAATTGGACGAAGCTTTATGGATTTTACTCGGAAAGGGACAGGATGGATCACAGCTTGGACGAGCTGAGAACATTTGAGAATGTGAGGATCGTAAGCTGGAAGATCCTGAGGGAAATCTGAGCGGAGCTATTATCAGATTCGAGTTCGATGTTAACGGAACTCTCGTTAACAGGACGCTTGAAATCCCGTTTGTCTACAAGACGGTCAAAAGCTATGAATGGATTACGGTAGATAGTATGAGGTTCAAGCACGGGATTATCACACCGATTGGCTACATCGACAGGTGGATATCTTGGCATTGAGCTACCAAATATCAGATTATCAACCCTCTGTTAAACACTATCCACATCTATGGAATTATAGCAAGCGAGAGATAATAGAAATTAAAATTCGGATACACTATAGATGTGAAAGCCAATGGTGAAGAATAGTATTAGATATCTCTCACTATGCTGAGCTAAGATGACATTCCAACGTTCTAAATCGAAAGATCTAAATCATCTCAACTTCAAACGCTTATCATGACCGACTACATGGCGGTGTTCATGGCGTCGATGGCTGTGATGCTGATAATAACCGCTCTATTTCTGCTAACGCTGAAGAGGGTCATCGATCTTGAGAAGAGGTTATCCTGAGGGCGAACAGCTTCTCGAAGAATAGCGGTCGCTCCGCAACGATCTCAAAATCAAATCCCCTCTTTTTAATCTCCTCGAATATGTGCGGAACGTTTAAAGATGAAATTATTAGGATTATCCTCCCGTCATCCGCAAGCACGTCTCTGACTTCATCCAAGAACCGAACCATGACCTCTATTCCATGCCTTCCCCCGTCCAAGGCTTTCTCAAGCCAGTCTCCCTGTTTCTCTTCATCGCTGAGTTCCAAATAGGGAGGGTTGAACAGGATGAGGGTGAACCTCTTCCTTATTCCCGAAACGAGATCCGTCCTAATGACTTCGATCCCCTTCTTCTTTGCTTCTTTAACAGCGTAAGGAGAGATGTCCGTCGCAAGCAAAAATTTGCACATATCCTTCAACTTCTCAGAAACATAGCCACTGCCGACACCCACCTCTAAAACCTCATCTTCGGGCTTGACTTCCCTCAAAGCGACTTCGAGCAAGAGTTCAGAGTCTTCCTGCGGGGGATAGACATCCGAGCTCATAACTCCACAGAATCAGCTATCTCAGCGTAAACTTCTGGCGGAATCTCCTCAGGTCTCTTCTTCTTCAGTTCCTTAGGCACGTCGACCTTCAAACCCTTCAGCTCGCACCACTCCTCAACGATTTTGCCAAACATCTTCCTCCGCTGAGAGAACGCAAACCTAACTAAATCTTCGAACAGATCTAAATTTTTTACCTCTATTTCGGGCTCTGGTATTATTCGAACTATTGCAGATTCGACCTTCGGCTTAGGCTTGAACGCCGTAGGTGGGATGATATCCAATATCTCCGCTCTGCAGTAAGCTTTCGCAACGACGCTCAGCCTTCCATACTTCTTATTTCCGGGCTTAGCCACCAATCTTTCTGCGAACTCCTTCTGATACGTAACCACCGCAAGTTTAAAGTCGTGCTTCAACAGTTTGAACGTGAGCGGAGATGAGATCTGATAGGGTATATTTGCAACGAACTTGTCGAATTCGGGAAAATCGACCTTGAGAGCATCGCCGTGAATCAAAACGAATCTACCAGATTTAATCTCATGTTCAAATCTCTTCTGAAGGTACTTAACGAACCTCTCATCAACCTCTATACCATAAACCTTCTCAACACTCTTGAGCAGTAATCTTGTAAGCCTTCCAGTTCCGCATCCAACTTCGAGCACGACATCATCAAAGCTAAGCTCGGCATATCTGATTATTTTATGCAAGAACTTCTTGCTTATGAGAATGTGCTGGCCCTTTGACTTCAGAAGTTTCATCAAGCTACAAACGTCAGCTGTCCAAATATACGTTTTGACTAACCATGGAGAATGATCAACCACAAACGATTAAGACTTAAAGCCAAACAAGAAGGGCCCGGACCGTGCATAATTTTATGAGTTAAATGCCCGTTAATATCCTTTTCGGGGACAAAGTTACGATCTTTAAATACTATTTTTCCAAACCTAACTCAGTAGGGCCGGGGAAGAGACGACAGAGTTGGTCAGCGACGACGTGGTTGCCCGGCATTCACGATCATCCGCATGAGGCCGAGGGACAAGAGACTATTCTCCGCACTCCCCGGCTTTCGGAGGGAGATTAGTTGGGCAGAGAAACCAAGCAACAGCAACTAGCAACGCTGGTTACATTGCTAATCATAGTCGAAATTATCCTGCATTTTTGTTGGAAAGTATTGGACAGCTATATTTTCAGTGATTTTACAGTGACGGCACAGCTTGCGATAATTTCAGCGATTCTGCTGCTTGCGGTTTTGTATTTCCGGGAGGAGTTGTTTTTGTCGAGTTTGGGAGGTGGGAAGGTGTCGATTAAGAGAGTGGGAAGAGGTTTAAAAAGCAGGTATGGGCATCATTATGGAGGAATTGCGAAGGCGGGAAATTTCGGAGTGGTGGAAGCACTTACCTTTATAGCGTATGTGGTGGCGTCATTGGCTTGCTTTGGGCTGATATCGCTACCAGACATGACATACGAAACGCTTGCAGTTGTTGTAGCGGCTATTTCGTCAATAATATTGCTTGCTCAGAAGGCATACATTAAGTTCACAGCGTTGGAGATGGTCTGCTTTGCAGTTAGCATAGTCCTTCCGGTAATGGCATCAGGAGTCATAAGTGGTTTTACTCTGCCAGCTGATTGGGTAGCTGATGCATGGCACAAGATAGGACTATGGGCGGGTTGCGCTGTAGCCACTGTTGTCATGGCATATCAGGACTAATTTTTCTATTTTTTGGAGGGATCAGCTGTGAGGAAAGGGCTAACGACTGTTTTGGCTTTGCTAATGATTTCCAATGTTTTCGTAGCTTATGCGATAGTTCCGGCGATAGTGCTAATTGGGGGTGGTATATGCATAGGGCTATGGTTAGGTCGCAACATATGGGTGAAACCGGCTGATGAGCGAATTGAGGAGTTAGAGCAACAATTAACGCAGGAGGAGC
>JAMOPJ010000008.1 GCA_027064525.1 Archaeoglobaceae archaeon | reverse complement strand
GAAAATAATTAGAAAACTCTTCAGAAAGAGACAACTTATGTTTAGGCATGCAATTAACTCTAAAAGAGAAGCGAAATTATAGTTGGAGTTGTTAAGGGATAAGAGCGACGTAGATAAAGTGGCCTCATAAAAAACAGAAATCGAAAATATGCCCGGTAGCTAACGCGGTCTTTCATCGAAAGCGAACGCTCACTCAAGACCGCTGACCCTACCGGGATTGTGCCATGTCGGGGTTGCCCCGGATTCATCGACGGCCTATACCTAACTCCTCCGGGGACCAATCGACATGGCTTACTTTGTCGCCCCAAGATCGCAGGAGGCTTCATCGAGTGCAAAGCACACTCCACCCCCTCCCCGACTTGGGGCAGTATAGTGTATATACTTAGGGACTATTTAACGTTGTGGGAGTGACCCAAAATATATCACGATAATAAATTAAAGTCCAAAATATTAAACTTAGGTGTTCAATAAAATAGTCAAAATTATATTATTCAATATTCTAAGGAGTTCGATGAACAAAAACCTTCGAAACATCCTGAAGGAACTGGGATTATCCAACAGAATTGAGATACTTCGTTTTTTATCGTGTCATCCAGCTAATCTAGTTCAGATTCAAAGACATTTGGCGAGTGTCGGATGTAAAATGTCCGTTGGAGGACTCGCTCGTTGTTTGAATGCTCTAATAGGCTTAGATTTGGTTGAGAAGTTCGGAGATGGCTGTTACAGTGTAACAGGTTTGGGACTTTTAATGCTAGATATAATTCTAAAATTAGATAAAATTTTTAAATATAAAGATGAACTTGTAGATGCTTTAGAGCTTATGGAAGCTCTTCCATCTGAGCTAAAAATAGGTTTAGCAAATCTTTCGAAAGCTAAGGTTGAGCATGACATTTACATTGCAGTTAAAAAAGCCATAGAAGAGGTGTCTAGGGCTGAGAAGTGGGGAAAATACGTTTGCAGAATAATGGAATGCAACGTGTTCAAGATGTTAATAAGAAACTATCTGAGGGGTGTTAAGGATAAAATGATTTCCTCAAGCGACACTTTAAATGACAGAATAGAAATGATAATCCAAAGTATCAAAAGCGAAGGGTTGTCTGAGGATGAGATTAACAAAATCAAGGATAATCTTGAGATAAGGGTCTTGGATCTGCCGTTTCAATTAGGAATAATCGACGGAAGGATTGCATTTTTTCAGATACTAAAACCTGAGAGGACATCGCCCGCTTTCATATCGACAGACAAGGAGTTCGTGGACTGGGCGAACAGGATGTTCGATTACTTCTGGAATATCGCAAAACCCGTCAGAATTCCTTTTGAGAAGGCGTTAGAGCCTGTAAAATAGAATCTTGCGTTCGATCACTTTATTAATAACCTCCCTTTCAGTTTTTCCAGATGCGAGAATAGATATCACCGGCTCGTCCTTATTTATAACTTCTCCAACGTTTGGGATGTCTGCAAAGAAACCGTTTCCAGTTAAATCGGATTTAACTCGAATTTTGCTGTCAGCAAATAGTATAGCTCTGCAAGCGAACCTCCTGGGCTTTGGAACGTCAAAACTCTTGCCTTCACAAGCTCTGACGTGTAGGCTGAAAACGTTGATATCGTAGCTCCATTCGATAGAGTCCAAAGATCCCTGAAATCTCGGATTCAGCTCCAAAACGAACGGCTCATCTGCAAGCACGAAATCCACGCCGATTGAGCCAATGACGTCGAAGAGCTCTGCGACTTCCACAGCCGTTTTCATCAGTCTCACTCTAACATCCCTTTCCAGAATTAGAGGTGTCGCATTCCCACAGTAAATGAAATCCTTGGCGTTCATCTCGCTCCAGCCCACAAGTATCTTGTTTATGGCTACCGGTTTTACGCATCTTTCGGTTGCGATCAGAGAGACCGAGCAGGGCAAACCTTCGATGAACCTCTGGCATAAGTATCCTTCCGGCAGATCCTCCAAACGTTCAGCTAATTTTATACCTAAACCGCCACCACCTCTAACGGGTTTCAGAACGCAAGGAGGATCGCCATTTAGCTCTGGAAACGGAATTCCAGCCCTCTCAAGTGTTCTATAAAACTTCAGCTTGTTGACTATTTTTCCAGCAATCTTGGGATCTACTCCAAGCACTTCGGATCTAACTGGTAGATCTTCACATCCTGAAGCTAAAACGACATTTGCGTTCAAACTCTCCGCTATCTCATCCACGATTCTCGCAAGCTCTCTGTCCTTGACGTTTTCAACCTTCTTAGCTTTCGCGTATAGCTTTAGATCGGCATCCACGAACTTCGTTATGGCGAAAACTTCCCATCCTGCCTTTCTCGCAGATTCTGCGACGTTTCTAACGTTGTGTCCTACAATCACAACTCTTTGCACGTTAAAAGTAATTATTAGGCTAGATAATTATCTTTCCTTTGGTCATTTCGTACCAAAGCGATTGGTTACATACTCGTAAGCTGAATAGGCCGCTACAGCTCCATCTCCACATGCGGTTATAGCCTGTTTCAAAGGGTTGTCACAGCAGTCCCCCGCAGCAAAAACTCCTTCGACATTCGTCCTCTGTCTCTTATCTACCTTTATGTATCCGTATGAGTCCATCTCAACTCCAAGCTTCAATGCTATCTCGGTTTGAGGCTGAATCCCAATGGCTATGAACACACCATCGACTTCGATCTCTTTGATTTCGCCAGTCTGGATGTTCTTTACGATTATCCTCTCAACTTTACTACCTCCCTCTATTCTCTCTACAACAGTATTCCAGAGAACTGGTATTCCTTTGTCAAAGAACTGTTTCTGAAGGGCCTGATCTGCTCTAAAACTCTCCCTCCTGTGTATCACAAAGACATCGCAACCCAAGTCCTTGAGGTAGATCGCATCGGCAAGAGCCGTGTTTCCCCCTCCTATCACCGCAACCTTTTTCCCCCTGAAAAAGAAACCGTCGCAAACGGCGCAGTAACTTACTCCCCTCCCAACGAACTCTTTCTCCCCTTCAATTCCTAGCTCTCTGTGCTTGCCCCCAGTTGCTATTATGATAGCCTTAGCTTTGTATTCACCGGAATCCGCCTTTATCACGAATATATCCCCTTCCCTACGAACATCCTCGACTCTTTCAAGTTTGTGCTCAGCTCCGAACTTCAAAGCCTGATCCTTCATCTTGGAAATCAAATCCAGACCAGTTCCCTCGTAACCGGGATAGTTCTCTATGAACGGGGCGAGAGCAAGCTGGGAAATTCGGGAAGGATCTTCAAAGACGACCGTCTTCAAGCCATATCTCGCAGAATAGATCGCCGCTGTAAGGCCAGCGGGGCCAGCACCTATTATGGCTACATCGAACTCCATATCGATGAAAGGAATCGAGAACAGATATAGTTTGCTAAATCTCTGCAAAAGCTATCAGAAGTTCGAGCAACCTTGTCCTTCTCCCGTTGGAATTCACGAGCTTGTATAGGACGAAATCATCGAAGTAAGCGTTGCGATCGATCCTCAACCTTTTACACACCGAATCGAAATCCTTGCAATCCTTAAGCCTATCTATGATCTTGAAAGCGTTTTTGCCGATCAAAGAGTCAAAGTAGTCCTTGAGCCATCTTCTATCTATTTTGCGGACGAAGAGTTCTCCCTTCCTCGATAACTTATAATAGGTATGATGTTTCCTCACTTCAAAGGCTTTCTTGAACTTCGCCTTGCTCCTCTTTATAGCAGAGCCGGAATCCCTCTCGATTAGCCCCGCTTTGATCAGATCCTCTATGCACGAGTTTATCAGGTCAAGATCTATGCGACTGAGTTTGGACATCATCTTAGCGTAATCCACCTTTGCCCTCTTGAGGTGAAGGAGAATGTAGAGGTGAATCGGGGTCAAATCATTAGACATATTAAATCCTTAGTCCAATCCATTTAAGGTGTTGACGATGATAGAATGGGATGTCGAGAGGTTTAGGAAGATGTTCCCGAACCTCTACTACGAGCTCCAGGGGAGTAGGCTTCCGACGGTGCTTGACCACCTCGAAATTTGCCAGAACGAGGAGGAAGCACTCGAAGTCATAGAGTTCTTCGAGCGCAAGGGTGAGATAACGAAGGAATACGCGAATTTCCTCAAGAAAAATATAAAGCAACTCAGCTACCTCTTCGGAACGAGGAAGAGAGGCGACTATGTGAGGAGGGGTTTGATTGATTGAGATTGGATTGGCTGGGAAGCCGAACGCAGGAAAATCGACTTTCTTCAAAGCCGCAACGCTTGTGGATGTGGCCATAGCCAACTATCCGTTCACGACGATAGAGCCGAATGTCGGAGTTGCGCACGTCAGAGTTAAATGTGTCTGCAGAGAGCTCGGAGTGGAATGCGGGCGGTGTATTGACGGCTGGAGATTCATTCCGATCAAGCTGATAGATGTAGCGGGGTTGGTGCCAGAAGCCCACAAGGGAAGAGGCTTGGGAAACGAATTCTTAGATAATCTTAGGCAAGCTGAAGCGATAATCCACGTAGTCGATGCTTCCGGCTCCACAGATGCCGAAGGAAACGAAGTCGGAATAGGGGAGCACGATCCGGTTGAGGATGTCGAATTCCTGTATAGAGAGTTGGACATGTGGCTGTTCGGAATACTAAAGAGAAATTGGGACAAGATAGCGAGGAGAATCCACTTGGAGAAGAGGGATCCCGTGAAGTTCATAACCGAGCAGTTGGCAGGATTGGGCTTTAAGGAATGGCACGTTAGGGAAGCTTTAAGAGTGATCGGTAAAGGCGTCCACGAGTTCAGCGATGAAGATCTGCTCAAGTTCGCTGTGGAGCTCAGAAAGAGGAGGATGAAGATGGTCATAGCAGCTAACAAGGCAGATAAGGCTCCTGAAGAGTTGCTGAATAGGTTAATGAGACTGAATGAAATCGTAATTCCTACTTCTGCAGTTTTCGAACTGACTTTGAGGACTGCGGCGAAGAACGGATACATCCGCTACCTTCCGGGAGATGAAGATTTCGAAATTCTAAAGCCGTTAAACGAGAAGCAGAAGAGAGCCTTGGAGATGATAAGGGCGTTCATGAAGAAGTTCGGCGGGACGGGTGTTCAGAAAGCTATAAACACGATAGTTTTCGACGTTCTTGGATACATAGTCGTCTATCCGGTTGAGGACGAGAACAAGTTCACCGACACCAAAGGCAACGTCTTGCCGGATGCTATGCTCGTGAAGAAGGGAACGACTGCGAGGGATTTGGCATACATGATCCACACCGAAATAGGAGACAACTTCATCTACGCCGTAGATGCGAAGAGGAAGATGAGGATAAGCGAAGACTACGAGCTAAAACATAACGATGTCATAAAGATCGTTTCTGCTGCTAAGTAGCGATCGCCATCGCCTTCGCTCTTCTTACCCTTCTCAGATGCTCTTCTCCTCTCAGGAACAGAAGTATCACGCAGAAGCTGAAGATTATGAAGGGCTCTACGCCCAAGAAGACGTGATGAAAGCTCTCCATGAAGGCTTCGACCACCGCCACATAAGCTGAAGGCTTTCCGAACATCGCTAAGAACTGCAACTCCATCGGATTGGGCATTCTGTTTCCGAAGTTCGGAATGATCTCGTTGAGCTTTCCGGTGAAAAGAACACCTCCTACAGTCACACCCATCGCCCTCGCCAATGAATTCGAAGTTTGAATGGTTCCGCTTGCCATTCCCGCCTTTTCAGCCGGAACCGAGCTCATCATCACGTTCATCGCTGCCGGCATCAGCAGTCCCATTCCAGACCCCAAAACTACGAATATCGGAGCGAGTTCCCAATAGGTCACATCGACGTCAACTTTGCTCAGCAAAAATAGGCCGGTTGCGAACATCACCGGCCCAACGCACATCGTTATCTTCGGATTTATTCTATCGCTCAGCCTTCCCGCCAATGGGGCGGTAAATATGTTTATGAGAGGAAGGGGAAGAAGCCATATTCCACACTCCTCGGCGTTCAATCCCTTTATTCCTTCTAAGAAGAAAGGAAGAAGGAAGATCGAGGCGGATAATCCCATCGAGACGAAGAACAGCCCTACGATCCCTACTACGAAATTTCTAATTTTGAACAGCCTCAGATCGAGCAGAGGGTGTTCAAACGTTATCTCCCTCATCGCGAAGGCTATTAGGTATGAAATCGCTATTATGAAGCATGCCAAAGTCTTCTCAGAATCCCAACCCCAGTCCTGCCCCTTTATAACTCCGAGCGTGAACGATCCTAAGCCGATCGCGAGCAAAATCAAACCGATCACATCTATCGGTTCCTTGACCTTTTGGCCAAGGGGTGGAAGCAGAATCAAGCCAAGGGTTATCCCCAGCAGACCGATTGGGATGTTTATGTAGAAAATCCAGTGCCAGCTGAGATGTGTGGTTATCCAACCCCCAACGACTGGCCCCAAAGCGAAGGATGATGCGATGAGGATCGACTGAACACCCATCGCCATTCCCCTTTGCCCCGGCGGAAAGAGTTCCGTTATCAGGGCCATACTGTTTCCCATCATTATAGCTCCACCGATCGCTTGGAATATTCTGAAAAGTATGAAAACCCCGATGTTCCAAGAAGTAGCACAGAGATAGCTTCCGAAGGCGAATATAGCCATTCCAGCGGTATATAGCAAGTTTCTCTGAACCATGTCTCCAATTCTACCGAAGGTCGTCAGCAGGACTACAAACGTTATGAGATAAGCCGTAAGCAACCATTGAACGTCCGAAGCTGAAGCTCCGAACTCCTGAGTTATGACTGGTAATGCTACGTTGAGAACGCTCATGTCGAGAACGCACATGAACACACCCATCGCAACCGGTATGAGGCAAAGCCAAGGGTTGCTCCGCTTTGACATGTATCGGTTAATTATAGAAATAGATTTAAGTATTTTCTCATCCATGTTTAGACGATGAAAACCTCCCACAACGCTTTGACCGCAAGAATAATACTTCTCGTTGTAGTATTAACTTTGATTCTTATACTCCCGGTCAAAGCTGATAGCGCGGACATCGAGTTCCACGTAAGCGTCGCTGGGAAGAACACGTTCTATCCCGGAGAATCCTCAACTCTAACGCTTTTGGTTGAAAACTCGGCCACTCTGAAAAATTTTCTGCTGAATCAAAACACATCTGAATCCTTGCCTGTTCTAACAACCGCATACGATGTCAGGGTTAAGCTTGAGCCAGCATACAACGTTCCGATTTCGGTGAAAGATCTCAATCCAAAGGTTTTGGGAAACCTTCCTTCGGGAATCGTGGCAAAGGTGACGTTTAGGATAGAGGTCTTCGAGAACGCGAGCGAAGGAATCTACGAGATTCCCTTGAGGTTCGAGTTCAAAAAGATCGAATATACCGCAACCCAATCCGGCATGATCATCTCATATGTCGATGAAGTCGATACGGAGTTCGTAAAGGTCAAGATAGAGAGAAAAGACTACGACCTCTCGGTCGAATCGAAGAGCTCGCTCGTGGCCGGAAGCGAAGGTATCGTCGAAATAACTCTGAAGAATACCGGAAGGAAGGAGATGAAAGATATAACCGTTTTTATCAACTGCACACCTCCTCTGATGCCAAATCCCAAGGCGAGTTCCTCTTACATCCCAATCCTAAAGCCGGATCAGAGTGCAAAAGTTAGATTTAAGGTGTTCGTGGCGGATTCTGCGTTCAAAGGAGATTATCCGGCAAAGCTCATCGTATCGTTTACGACAGAATCGGACAGACGGATGGTTCTCAGCAAGACGATAGGCTTGGAAATCGAATCCAAGGCAGAGTTCGACGTGAAAGTTATTAAAAGTCTCATAACATCTGCTAAGGTCATTTCGAAGGATACAATGCCGACGAGGGGATTCATAGAACTCAGAATAACGAACGAAGGAGAAGATGTCAACGACGCTTACGCCATCGTAACATTCGACACTCCCCTTCTGAAAGCTGAAAACACACCTTACATTGGTATTCTCAAGCATAATGAGAGTGTAGATCTGCTGTTTTACGTGAAATCCTTCGCTCCGGCCGGTAGATACATGGGACACGTAGTTTTGAAGTTCAAAAAGTTTGGAGATGAAGTAGTTAGTCCCAAGCTCTTCTTTGGAGTGGAGGTAAAAGATGAGCCGGCCATCGCGATAAAATCCGTCAGAGCTCAGAACTTAGCTGTTGGAACGAGCGGAGAGATAGCTCTGAAGCTCGTCGACAAAGCGAAGAACGTTAGGCTCAGTCTGATCTCGGACGATCCTACCATTAAGGTCATGACACCAACAGCATCGGTCGAATCTTCGACTGCGAGGTTCAGAATTGCGGTGAGTGGAGATGCTCTGCCGGGATTGCACCGCCTCTACGTAGTAGAGCGTTTCGATATGGATGACGCGAGAGATCTTATAAGTATAGCGGAGTTCAGCGTCGTCGTTCAATCTAAGCTTGCCAACTTCCGATTGATTGCGGTGAAAAGTGTCGGACTCTATCCCGATTCAACCGGCGATGTTGTAGTCGAAATTCGAAACGCCGGAAACGAAACTGTCTATAACGCCGTCGTAATGCTCGAAGTCTCGCAACCGCTCTCGATTGCCGGAAGTAGTTCGATAGCGAGCTTCATCGGGAAGGAGCAGATAGGAACGTTCTTCGTCGGAACTTTAAAGCCCAACGAAATCGCGGTCGCTAAGTTTAAGGTTACGGTAAACAAGAAGGCGGGAGCGGGATTCTATCCTATAAGCGTTCGGATCAAGTATTATGACAAGGAGGGCTACGCCTACATGTCGGATTCCTTAACGGCATCGGTCGAAGTTAGAGAAAAACCACTTTTAACGCCCTTAACCGTCCTAGCCATTGCACTCGCATCTATTGGAATCGGTATGGCCGTTAAATTCGCGAGGAGGAAGAAATAGAAGAGCTTATATCCCTATTTATTTGAGGAAGTCCTATGAAAGTCGTCGCCGGAACTTCTTCTCCTCTTCTTGCAAAGAGGATAGCCAATGCATTAAACGCAGATTTGGCAAAAACGACGTTTAAGAAGTTTCCGGATGGAGAACTCTACGTAAGAATAGAAGATGTCGATAAAGAGGCTGTAATCGTTCAGAGTATAAACTCGAACGACGATCTCGTTGCTTTGATGCTCATGTTCGATGCGCTTGAAGATGCGGAGATTACTGCAGTTATTCCATACATGGGCTATGCGAGGCAGGATAAGAAGTTCAACGAAGGTGAAGCTGTAAGCATTAGAGCTGTAGCGAAGCTGATCGAAAGTTACGCGAGCAAAGTGATTACCGTGAACATCCACAGCAGAGATGCCGCTGGTTACTTTAAGAAACTTGTTGAAGTGGATGCAATGCCCGTCATTGGCCAGTATTATTCTGGCAAGGATGTAGTCATGGTTTCTCCCGATTTGGGTTCTTACGAGAGGGTGAAGGTTTGTGCTGAGCATGCTGGATGCGAGTTCGACTACTTGGAGAAAACGAGATTGGACGCGGAAACCGTAGAGATCAAGCCGAAGAGCTTAGATGTTAAAGGAAAAAACATCGTGATAGTAGATGACATCATATCGACGGGCGGAACGATGATCGAAGCCACTAAAATGCTGCTAAAAGCCGGAGCAAATAGCGTAGAATGTGCGTGTGTTCATGCAGTCTTAGCCGGAAATGCTTTAAATAGGCTTTACTCTGCCGGAGTAAGGAAAGTCATAGCAACGGACACTATTGAAAAAGCCGTCAGCGTTATAAGCGTCGCCGAAGCGATTGCGGATGTTTTGCGATCTTGAACCTTACACGTCTTTCAACCCGCACGCTAACGTTGAATATTTATTTAGATCACGTAGACATCTCCGTTCTTCGGAGCGTATGCTTCCACGCCGAGCTCTTCCCTTATCCAGTTGGCAAAAGCTTCTGTTTCTTCGCCGTGAACTGTGAAAACGATCTCCGCTCCTCTATCAACGACCTTCCTTACGAGCTCCTTGAGCTGTCTGTCATCTGCATGGGCTGAGAAGTCGTATTGTTCAACGCCCATCCTGAGCTTAACTACTCTGTTGCCCAAGTTGATCAGCCCTTCATCGAGGGCCATCCTACCGTTGGTTCCCTCCACCTGATAGCCCGTAAGCAGGATCTTAGACTTCTCGTCGTTGTATAGCCTTGAGATGTAAAACAGTGCTGGCCCACCGTTGAGCATTCCCGCTGTAGTTACGATCACGCACGGTTCTCTGAGCAAATCTTCTCTCTTTCCCTTCTCAACGGGAATCGCATTCCTTATAGCCCTCCTCAAAGCTTTGGCGCTCTTTATGTAGTCCGGATACCTTTCCAAGATGCTTGCAACCTCTCTGCCCATTCCATCAACGTATGGAGTTATGCCGTATCTCTCCAATATCATCAGAACCTCCTGAGTCCTTCCGACTGCGAAAGCCGGAATTATCACGTGCCCCTTATTGTCTAAGGTTTCGAGAATCGACTCAACGAACGCCCTTTCGAGCTCCTTTCTGTCGGGATGCTCCACTCCGAAATATGTGCTTTCAACTATCAGAATGTCAGTCTCCGGGTAATCGGTATAAGCCGGTTCAAGAAGTCGGGTTTCTTCAAGCTTGATGTCTCCGGTGTAGAGTATGCTCACATCCTTGCTCATGTGAACGCTCGCACTCCCCGGAATGTGTCCGGCGTTGAAAAACGTTATTTCCCAGCCGTTCACGTAGAACGGTTCTTCGTAGTCAACTTCTTCGGTGTTGCTCTCGAATTGTCTGAACTGCCTCTTGGTGTAAGGCGGATTGTGCATGAGGTTCATCGAGTCCTTCAGCAAGAGCAGAGAGAGTTCGAGCGTAGGAGGAGTCATGAACACCTTCGGATCGTAGTCCATCAGATTCGGTGCAACGCCTACATGATCCAGATGACCGTGAGTGATTATGACCGTGTGTGGCATGAGTCCATTGAGGGGAAACTCTGGAGGATCAGACGGCTTAAGCCCGTAATCAAGCATAATGCCGTCTACCATTATTGCGGATCTTCCTACTTCTCTGCAACCTCCGAGGAACTGTATCGTGGTCATTCCTATCGAGGTCTGATCTTGGGAATATATAAATTTCGCATTTTTAAGAGTTAATTTTATAAAATCTTTACAACAACACATTCCGAAATATATAAAACTGAAAACATCTATTATCAGAAATAAATTTAAGGTTCAACGATAATCACCGCATTCTCGGTCTCAAGAACCTCAACGCCTTCTCCACCGACAACCTTTTCTATCTCTATATCGAACCACTCCCTCTTAAGCTCGATCTTCTCTTCACCAACTTTCACTTCGATCGAGTCGCTCTCTACAAACTTCAGCTTCTCCTCGTCGCTGAGCCCGTTTATAGCCTTGACTATTGCTTTCACTTTGTCCTTGAACATCGGGCCGAGAATGTTGAACTTCGGCTTTATCGCCTTAACTCTGAGCTCTATCGTTGGCATCTCTTTTAGAAGTTCAACCTCAGCGTTCAGTGCTCCCGCGATGTCTCTTGTATCAACCTCAATCGGTGCGTAAATCATAATTCTCCTGAGTGGAGCGTTCAGAGCCATACCCCTATCGTGCTTGAACCTCCTAACCGCTGAAACGATCTCTTTTATCAGCTCCCCCCTCTTCTCCGCCTCTTCATCTATAAATCTCTCGTCAGCAACGGGATAGCTCTGCAGATGGACGCTTTCAACCTTTTCTCCAATTCTCTCATGCAGTCTTTGCCAACACTCTTCAGCCAAGAACGGCGTGAAGGGAGCGAGCAACCTCGTAAGGACATTCATCACCGTATAAAGGACGAAGAGAGCGGGTTTCTTCTCATCATCACTGCCGGAGTATAGTCTATTCTTCACGATCTCCAAGTAGTTGTCCGCATACTCATACCAAGTAAAGCTCCTTATAGCCTTCAGAGCCTCCGCGAATCTGTAGTTCTCCATGTGCTCGTCCACCTCCCTCACGAGCTTCATAAGCTTAGATAGGATCCACCTATCCGCATCTCTGAGCAGTTCCATGGCACTCTCATCTGGCTTCTCCTTCACATGGAGCAGGGTGAACCTCAAAATGCTCCAGAACTTCTGCTGGAACCTTGAGGCGGCTATTATTTCCTTCCAGCTAAACGCTACATCATCGCCAACGACACCACTCGCCGCCCACTGTCTCAAAGCGTCAGCCCCATACTTCTCTATGACCTCATGAGGCTCGACGATGTTTCCTAAGCTCTTGCTCATCTTCCTTCCATCTTCTCCAAGAACCATTCCATTTATGACGATCTCTTTCCAAGGGATCTCTCCAACCAAAGCCAGAGATCGCAAGATGGTGTAGAACGCCCAAGTCCTGATTATGTCGTGCCCCTGAGGTCGTAAGCTCGTAGGATAGTCATCTTTCTTCCAATCATCTGGCCAGCCGGTGATTGCAAGAGGAGTTATCGATGAATCCATCCAAGTGTCCAGAACATCGGTCTCTCCCTCGAACTCCGTTCCACCGCACTTTGGACATGGTTCCTTTGGCATGTCCTTCGTCGGATCTACTGGAAGCCACTCCTCCTTAGCAACGATGATCTCACCACACTTCTTGCAATACCAAACTGGAATCGGAGTTGCGAATATCCTCTGTCTACTTATAACCCAGTCCCACTCCATCCCTTCAATCCAGCTCTCCAAACGGGAAAACATGTGCTCGGGAACCCACTTGATCTTTCTCGCCGCTTCAAGTATATTCTCCTTATCCACCTTAACAAACCACTGATCTTCAACTATGATTTCCACTGGCGTCTTGCACCTCCAACAAACACCGACGTTCTGGTCGATCTCCTCCTGCTTTATCAATCTTCCCTCTCTTGCCAGATCCTCCAATATCTTCTCTCTCGCCTCTCTCGTAGTGAGCCCTTTGTATTTGCCAGCCAATTCGTTCAGCCTTCCATCCTTGCCGAGAACAGCTCTCAGCTGTAGATTGTGCTTCTTCCACCACTTGACATCCTGCTTATCTCCAAACGTGCAGATCATGACGATGCCAGTTCCGAATTCGGGATCGACATCCTCATCTGCAATTATCTCAACTTCGTAGTCGGTAGTGGGCACCTTGACCTTCTTCCCTATTAGATGCCTGTATCGCTCGTCATCGGGATGAACAGCAATCGCAACGCACGCTGGAATGAGCTCGGGACGGGTAGTTGCGATGATGACCGAATCTTCCCCATCCCCAAATCGAATGTAGTTCAACTTTGTCTTTCCCTTCTTGTATTCTATCTCAGCTAGGGCTATCGTGGTCTGACACCTCGGACAGAACACGACGGGATGGTAACCTCTGTAGATCAGCCCCTTGTTGAACATTCTGACAAAAGAGATCTGAGTCTTGCGGTAGTATTCAGGATACATCGTTATGTATTCCTTGCTCCAGTCTATGCTGAATCCAAGCCTCCTCATCGTCCTCTTCATCCTTTCTATGTTCTTCTTCGTGAACTCGACGCAGAGCCTTCTGAACTCCTCCCTCGGCACATCGTTCTTGCTTATGCCATGAATCTCCTCCACCTTAACTTCCGTCGGCAGTCCGTGACAGTCCCAGCCTTGAGGAAACATCACTTCGTAGCCCTTCATCCTCTTGTATCTCGCTATGAAGTCGATGTAACACCAATTGAGCGTATTTCCGATGTGGAATGATCCAGTCGGATATGGCGGAGGAGTATCGATTATGTAGTGAGGTTTTTTGGAGTTCCAATCAAAGTAAAACATTTCGTCTTTCCAAAGCTTAACCCATTTTTCCTCTACTTCCTGAGCCTCATACTCCTTTTCGATCATAGGCTTAAGCTGGGTGATTTGATTAAAATACTTAATTGATTGTCCTGACTCGGTTAATATCCAAATCTTGAATTCCATGTATTCTTGCTAAAGACTGCTATTCCAACGAGCAATCTTTTGTTCCCATTATCTCACGTAATTCCTCAAAACTCCGATATTCTCAATCTCAACTTCAACTACATCTCCACTCCTAAGCTCTCCAACTCCAGCTGGAGTGCCTGTAGCTATAACATCTCCCATCTTCAGGGTCATAACCGACGAAATGAACTCAATCAGCGTCGGAACATCAAATATCAGGTTTGAAGTCGTTGAATTCTGAACGATCTTGCCGTTGACTCTCGTCTGAATTCTCAAATTCGACGCATCCTTAAAGCACGCAACATAAGGGCCAATCGGGGCAAATGTATCGAAAGATTTTGAACGAGTCCACTGTCCATCTTTCCTCTGCAGATCTCTCGCAGTCACGTCGTTGAAGCACGTGTATCCCAAGATGTATTCGAGAGCATCTTCACGAGAAACGTTTTTGCACCTCTTGGCCATCACAACTGCAAGCTCTCCTTCGTAATCAACCCTTTTAGACTGCCTCGGTAACTCTATGAAGTCCTCGTGCCCAATAATAGCTGAAGGTGGCTTGAGAAATATTATCGGCTCCTCCGGAAGCTCCATATTCAGCTCTTCAGCGTGATCCACGTAGTTCAGACCTATGCAGATTATCTTCTCAGGTTTAACGGGAGGAAGAAATTTGACGCTTTCAAATTTCAGACCCTCAAAATCGATTATGCCGTTCTCGATCTCGAAATAACCTTCAAATAACTCCCCATGCGCGATAAACCTTCCGTAGGCAAGCATGAAAAATAGGAGGATGTGGCAAAGATATAACGGTTTTTATTTTTGCTATGCTAACAACCTCTAAAAACCCATAACTCAAGCTTGGAACATGGAAGGTTACATTCTGAACGATAGGTTTAGGAAATTTTTGGGAGTAAACGTGCTCGAATTCAAGCCGGGATTCGCTAAGGTTGAAGGAATCGTTAGAGAGGAATTCACGAACTTCCACGGATCCGCGCATGGGGGTTTTCTGATTTCCCTCGCTGACTTTGCTTTAGGTTTGGCAGCGAACGCCGATGGAGTTAAGAGATTCGCCATTTCGATCGACATGGACTTCATAGCTCCGGCCTTTGTCGGAGACAAGCTCGTAGCGGAGGCTAAGCTTGTGGGTGGTGGAAAGAGAATATCCTTTTACGAGATAAAGATTCTAAGAGGTGATGAAATCATCGCAAATGGGAGGGCGGTAGTCTATTCGAGGGGCGAAAGAATCAAAAGTAACGATTAAACGAAATGCGGGTTGTCTAACTACACTTTTTGACATTCATCTTATCCTGTCGATTCCGAATTTCTTTCTTATCGTTTCTACGGTCTCGTTCTTCTGCGGTATTTCTCCATCTGGCTCGTATCTCGATAGGAGATTGGGAGACCTAACGCCGGTCATTATGGCCATAACCCTGACCATTCCCTCCAACTCATCCTCAATCCTCGCGCCCCATATCACGTTGGCGTTAACGTCAATCTCAAACGTGAGTTCTCTAACAATCTCTTCAGCCTCTTTAATTGTCAGATCGTTTCCTCCAGATATGTGGATCAAAGCTCCCCTAGCTCCTCTGAAATCGACTTCGAGGAGAGGATGGTTTAGGCAATCCCTAACCACATCCTTCGCCTTCGATTGAGATTTCGATTCGCCGACGAGCATAACGGCAACTCCACCGTTTTCCATCACAGCCTTAACATCTGCAAAGTCGATGTTCATGAGAGAAGGACGAGTTATCGTATCCGTTATGCCCTTTATCGTTTCCGCTATGAGCTGATCCATAACGCTGAAAGCCTGCTCGATTGGAAGGTTTGGAACATATTCGAGCAACTTGTTGTTGTCCAAAACCACAACAGTATCGGAATACTTCCTAAGCTCCTCCAAACCTTCAGCAGCCTTCCTAAGCCTTGCCCTCTCAACCAAGAACGGCATGTTGGCCATGCTTATAACTATCGCGCCCTGCTGCTTCGCAACCTCAGCGATAACCGGAGCAGCACCGGTTCCAGTTCCTCCACCCATCCCAGCACAGATGAACACCATGTTAGCATCGCAGAGAAGTTGCTCAAAAACACCTCTCGCCATCTCCGCAGCTTTTCTCCCTATATCTGGATAACCCCCCGCCCCCAAACCTCTCGTTATGCTCCTCCCGATCAGAACCTTCTTATCAGCTTTAGTTATCAGGAGATGTTGCTTGTCTGTGTTGACAGCCACAGTAAGAACTCCATCAACACCTATATTCTTCAGCCTTGTCACGGTGTTGTTTCCAGAACCACCAACACCCACGACAACTATTTTGGGCAGATCTATATCCTTAATTTCCTTATCCTCAATCTTCTCCTTCTGATAATATTCCTGAGCCTTAACTACGAAAGACTTCATGACCATTCCTCCTAAATGTAAGGACGCATATTCTGCTGCTTTTCAATAAGCTTAGCCTTCTCAGCCAAGAGCTTACGAATAGCATCTCTAATAGCCTCACTAACAGAAGCATACTCCCCCATCTGGACAAGAGCCTCCAACATTTCATAATGCTGATCTGTAAGCCTGATCGAGATCTTTCTCATTTCGGCTCACCTAAATATACCGTCTTACATGTGGGTGCCCGTTGACACCCACATGTGGTCAGTTCATGGTTCATTTGTCCGACATTGTCGGACAATAGTCGGACTCCATAATATATAAGCATTTTGGTTTCACTATTATATAGGCACATAAAAGATGAAACCGAAAATACGACAAAAACGAAAATGGATATAAAAGGAGATTCAGAACGAAACGATTCTATGAAATCTTTTGACAAAAAAATAGGTTAGAATAAATATTATCTTAGCATTTTATAAATTGATAACTAATTATCGTTATTATGATCATGTGGTAGATCCCAACCCTTGCTCGGATTTCCTTTAACATATTTTTCAATTAGTTTCTCCTCCAAATCCAAATCGAAGAGATTCGCTAAGCTTAGAACCATGAAAAGGACATCCGTAAGCTCCTCCCTTATGCTAGATAGCTCACGCTTGCGAACAGCTTCAGCAAGCTCACCAACCTCCTCAAACAAAACCGCAAGCAGGAAGAGTGGGCCTGATTTGGAATCTATCTCGTAATACTTTTCTTTGATCAATCTCTGAACATCTTTCAATTCCATAGATCGACTTGGCGGTTAGATTTAAATATCATTTTTGCCCTTTAGGATTGGGATGGCTGAAGAGATTCCCGAAGGTAAATTCACGCACGAATACGTCGTAATAGGTTGCGGTGGGACGGGATTCAGCGTCGTTAGAGAACTCGTTAAAAGAGGCAAAAAGGTTCTTGCCGTGGATATATCAAAAGAGAGAGTAGAGGTTCTTAGAGATGAGAACTACGACGCGATAGTTGGAGATGCGAGGGATGAGTCCATCTACGAGAACTTGGACTTCGATAGAGTTTCGGTGATACTACTGCTAACCTCAGACGTGGAGGTGAACAAAGAGGCTATAGAGATCATAAGGAGGTTCAGCAAGGAAGTGTTCATAATTGCGAGGGCTCCGAGTCCAAAGCTTAAAGAGGAGCTCGAACATGCTGGAGCAGATTTCGTCGTTGTTCCGTCTGAAGCCATAAAGAACGCTGTTATAGATGCGATAAAGAGGATAGATACCTTCAGAAAGCTCAAGAAATTTAGGAAGGTTTTGGAAAGTGCGAAGGGAGGTAAGTTGGGGATATTCACGCACGACAACCCCGATCCCGATGCGATTTCGTCGGCATTCGCTTTGAAAGAGATCGCCAAGAGATTTGGAGTAGAAGCGGATATAATCTATTACGGCGAAATTCTGCATCAGGAGAACAGGGCTATGGTCAATCTGCTTGAGATTCCACTTCTAAGGGGTGACGAGGTAGATCTATCACAATACACGAAATTTGCGCTTGTCGATTGCTCAGCTCCGGGCGTGAATAACTCCATCCCCAAGGATATCAAAATAAACATAGTGATTGACCATCATCCAGCCGAGAATGTCGAAGCTGAATACGTTGATATTAGAACGGACGTTGGAGCTGCTGCGACGATAATGACGGAATACCTCAGGGAGCTAAAAATAGTTCCAAGCAGAATCCTTGCAACAGCTCTGTTCTTCGGAATAAAGAGTGAAACTGACGAATTCAAGAGGAACACGAGGACGGCGGACTTCTACGCCGCAGCGTACCTCTATCCGTTTGTAGATCACGAGATGATAGAGAAGATGGAAGGGCCAGCCATATCCACTGAAACCCTCGATGTGCTTGGAACTGCGATAAAGAACAGACAGATCTACTCAAGCTTTCTAATCAGTTTTGCTGGCTTTATAAATGATAGAGACGCTTTGCCTCAAGCTGCGGACTTCTTGCTTAGGCTTGAGGGTATATCGACAGTCCTCGTTTTTGGAGTCATAAAGGATACCGTCTACCTATCAGCGAGGAACAAGGATGTCAGAATAAATATAGGTGAGGTTCTTAGAAGAGCTTTTGGAGATGTTGGAAGCGCTGGAGGACATGCGCACGCCGCTGGGGGTCAAATTCCTTTAGGAATATTTGGAGACGTTTCGGATAAGGATGCTCTCAGTAAGCTTCTGACCGAAGCTATAAAGAGAAGATTTTTGAGCGCGTTGGGTGTTGAGATCAAAGAATAACGGTTATATATGATAGTTCAGAGCGGGAACGGATGACTGCAAGGATAGAGGATACGTTTGCCGAGGCATTCGATATTAAGGTTTCAAGAATTCTTATTACCGCGTTCGATTATGAGCTCGCTCTTGCATGTGCGAGGGAAACGACGGGCTTCGCGACATCCATAATAATGTGCCCAGCTGAAGCCGGCATAGACAGAATTGCAAAGCCAGAAGAAACGCCGGACGGAAGAGTTGGAGTTTATGCAATGATATGCAATCCCAATGAGGAAAAACTTGAAAAACAGCTTTTAGCGAGGATTGGACAGTGTGTTCTGCCAGCTCCGACTACTGCCGTCTTCGATGGACTACCGAATGCCGAAAAGAAATTCAGAATAGGTTATAAGATAAAGTTCTTCGGAGACGGTTTTGAGGAGGAGATAAAAGTAAATGGAAGGAAATGCTGGAAGATACCGATAATGGAAGGTGACTTCATAATAGAAGACAGTTTCGGCTTCATCGATGGTGTAGCTGGGGGTAACTTCATAATAATGGCAGAAAGTCAAGCTTCAGCTTTGATGGCCGCTAAGGCCGCTGTTGATGCTATATCGAACGTTGAGGGCGTAATAACACCTTTTCCAATAGTTGCTTCGGGTTCTAAAGTGGGATCGAGATACAGATTCCTGAAGGCTTCAACGAACGAGAAATTCTGTCCAAGTTTGAGGGATAGGGTTGAGTCAGAACTGCCAAAGAACATTAAAGGAGTTTATGAGATAGTCATAAACGGGATCAGCTTGGATGTTGTGAAGGATGCAATGAGAGCTGGGATATCCGTAGCCATGAAGGTTCCGGGCGTTGTAAAGATTACCGCGGCAAATTTCGATGGAAAGCTTGGCAAGCATAAGATATGGCTGAATGAATTGTTCGATTGATTTTATAATATGTTTTAAAACATTAACTTTTGAACCGTAAAAAGGTTTATTACGGCTTTTCGCAAAATAATGTTTAGTGGTAGTATGAGGACATTCGATTGGAAATCCTACAAGGATAAGGGGAAGGAAAAGGAAAAGATGAAGGACGAGAAGTCGATTGAGAAGAACCTTGAGGATTTAAAGGAGGAAGCATTAAAGCCCGGAGGTGGGAAAGATCTCAAAGAAATTGCAAAAGAGGTCCTCACTGAAGAAGATTAAGTTCAAGTTCGTTGGAGGTTTCGATATCAAGGAGAAGGAGTTGGAGGTTGAAGAAGGAACGAGGTATTCGGAAGTGCTTTCAAGCTTGGGAATAAACCCCGAAACGGTCGTTTTGGTTAAGGACAACATCCCAATTCCCACTGATGATTTCGTTGAAGAAGGAGAAGTTGTTGTTATGAGGGTTATTTCCGGTGGTTAATTTTTTTATTTTTCGAAAAACTTAAATTTTTAAAAGTATCTAACTGTATATGCGAAGTTTATTTGTGATCTTAGTTTTGGCTATCGTTGTAGCAACAGCGGGCGTAGCTTCAGCTGAGGTTTATAAGTTGCCGAATTTCGACAAACTTACAGAATACGTGTTCGTTTACAACATGACATACTCCAAGAATTTTCCGGAGAGGACAGGAAGTGAAGCGGTCCTATTCTGGAACAAAACTGATCATGCTTATGAATTCAACCTTACGAAACTTGGAGGTTATGAAAAACATACAATCAAGGTAAAACGTGGGGACACTTACATTCTTGAGATCTATGAAGTTGGATTCAGCAGAACCCTGATGAACTTTACATTTCAACCTCATTTGCTTTACATCGACTACCCCCTTTGGATTGGAAAAACTTGGGTTAGATTTGCAACGTTTGAAGGCTCAGCGTGGACGCCCATGGGTGAGATAGCTGTCAAAGGTGTAACGTTCGGTTACGCTAAGGTAGTTGATGAAGAGACGATAAGCGTTGAAGCTGGAAACTTTAAGGCAATGAAGATCAAGACGGTCATGGAGTCTGTATTTACAAGTCCTTTCCCGATGAAGATCAAAACTACCCAGATTCTTTGGCTGACCAAGGATGGTGTATTTGTTAAAAGGGTAATTTACAAGGACAACGAGCTCAGCGAAGTCATAGAGCTCAAGAAGATTGAAAGTCGCTGACGTAGAAACATTCTCCCGAATACACTTTTATAATTTTTTTATCCGTTTCGAGCAGCAGTCCTCCATCTTCATCTATATCGATTGCTTTGCCTTTGTATTCTTCACCAGCAACCTTCACAATGATTTCCCTACCCAAGGTATCTGAAAGCTCCTTCCACCGTTCTCTGATCTTACTCCACTCTCCATCGATCAGCATCTCATAGTATCTGGCGAAATTTCTCAAAACCTTGCCAAGGATCTCTGAGCGATTGAGTGGTTTTCCGTAAACATCCTTCAGCGATATTGCGTAGTCTGGAACTGGATTATTGACGTTTATTCCAATTCCAACGATGATTAGGGGATCTTCAACCTCTCCAGCAAGCTCGCATAGAATTCCGCAAACTTTCTTTCCATCTATTAGAACATCGTTCGTCCACTTCAGCCTTCCCCCAATGGCTTCAGCAACTGCAACACCAGTGGTGAGTGTGAGCTTTGGAATTTCCTCAATCGGCAGGGATTTCGGAAGGGTCAACGAGAAATACAGACCCCCCGGCTCGCTGATCCATGTCCTTCCGAACCTACCCCTCCCAGCGGTTTGTCTTTCAGCTATAACCAAAACTCCCGGCTTATTCAGTTCTTTGGCTTTGACGTTCGTAGAATCCGTGATGTCGTAGTAGTGGATTTCTCTGATAAGATCCCGTAGATCGTAACAGACCTTAGCAACTTCATAGGGTGATAGATCCGGAGATTCGACGAGCTTGTAACCCACCCTCCTCTTAGCGGAGATCTTGTATCCCATCTTTTCGAGCTTTTTGATCATCTTCCAAACAGATGTCCTACTAATTCCTAATTTTTCGGCAATCCTCTGGCCTGATGCCCCTTCTTCGAGCATCCTTATAAGTTTGAGCATCTTTTCGTCGGGGAGGATCATCATGATGCTACGTTAACAAACGACATAATAAAATATTGAGGAATTCTACATCGGTCGATGAAGATCGCCGTGCTTGGTGGAACTGGAAGCTTGGGTAAAGGGCTCGTTCTAAGGCTTGCAAGTTTGGGCTACGATGTTATTGTTGGATCGAGAGATGCCAAGAAGGCCGAATCAAAGGCTGAAGAGTATTGTAAGATCTTGGGAATCGATATAAGGGGTCTGGACAATAGAAGAGCTGCAGCGGAATGTGATATCGCAATAATAACGATCCCTTGGAAGCACGCCTTCGATACGGCAAAGGAGCTTAAGGATGAACTTGCAAAAAAGATTGTGGTTTCTCCTATCGTTCCGATGGAGAAAACTGAAAATGGCTTTATCTATGTAACTCTGCCTGAAGGTTCTGCAGCCGAAAAGCTTGCGTCCATTCTGCCCAATAGCAAGATCGTTTCTGCTTATCATAACATACCAGCTAAGAAGTTTGCGGACTTGAATGCCGAATTCGAGTGGGATGTTGCAGTTTGTGGAGATGATGCTGAGTCGAAGAAGACCGTGATTGAAATTACGAACCGCATAAGGGGTTTGAGAGCTTTGGATGCAGGAAGCTTGAGAAATTCGAGGATAGTCGAAAGCCTTACGCCTCTACTGATTAACATAGCTATAAACAACAAGATGAGGGATTTAGGAATCAAGTTCGTTTAAAATTTGAATTCGAAACCTATAAATGATCGGCAACTCGAAATTTGGGATGATACTTTCAGAAAGTTAGATGAACTTTGGAACAGGCCCAAGGTTGAAACGAGCAAAAGAGATCGGATCGTTAAAGAACTGACACGGGACTATTCATTTAGATTCTTCTCGTAAGTCAATCTTCTCCTTCATATATGAATGCTTTCCTTCCTATGAAGAGAAAAATTGCACCTATTATCCAAAATACTATTGCGAGGAAGATAGCTATTAGGAAAGCAAAGAATGATGCTGGTGATGCTTCAGAATGTGTTGGGCCGTAAAATGCAGCACCTAAGAACATAAATCCAAGAAGAATGATTATGATTCCAACCTATCAACGATATTAATCGCGCAAAATTTACCCTATATTTCCCCATATTCATAATAATGATTATCACAAATATTTAAAGCTTTCGTCTTGCCAAACAGATAGCGTTATTATATTTATCATCCAATTGGCAACCATGAACCAGAAAGAGGCACTGCAAATTTCCAGAGAGGTCGGTGAAGAGGTCAGAAGGGCAGTAGCAAAAATCGCCGGAACGAAGGAGAGTAAAGAAACCATCGGAATTGGAAAGGACGGAACTCCTACAAAGAAGATCGACAAGGTTGCGGAAGATGTTGCAATCTCCATCCTAAAGAACTACGACGTTAGAATCGTAAGCGAAGAAGCAGGAGTTTTGGGTGAGAGCGACATTTACGTCGCTTTGGATCCTATAGACGGAACTTTCAACGCTACAAGGGGTATTCCGATCTACTCGGTTTCTCTCTGCTTCTCGAAAGGTGATTTGGGTTCTGCTTTCTTCGGTTACGTTATGAACTTGGCAACGGGCGATGAATACTACACGATCAACGGCAATGCCTTCAAGAACGGTGAGAAGATCGAAGTTACCAAAACTGAGGATATTTCGGAGTGTGATGCGATATTTTACTATCCCTTTAGGAATTATGGTTTCAAAAGGCTTAGGATTTACGGAAGTGCCGCTCTGGAGCTCTGTTTTGTTGCTGAAGGTGCTATGGACTGCTTCATAGACATAAGAAAAGGTGCAGGCAAGGGATTTCTCAGGATTTACGATGTAGCTGCCGGGCTTCTGATCGCTCAAAACGCCGGAGCCAAGGCTACCGATGTAGAAGGGAACGATTTAAGCGGTAAGAGGTTCACCATGGACGAAAGGATGACGCTGGTAGTTGCGAATCCTAATCTGCATCAGAAGTTGCTGGAGTTGATCAAATGAAAGCCTGCATAGTCCACAAACCCGATTCAGCAAACGTAGCGAGGGAAGTTTTAGAATTCTTAGCGGAGCTAGGAATATCGGCCGAAATACTCGAAGACTGGAGAACAGCGAGGAATTTCGATTTCATAGTCAGCGTCGGTGGAGATGGGACGATTTTAAGGCTCTTGCAGTTCATCGATACTAAAACTCCGCCCATTTTTGGAATAAACACTGGAAAGGTCGGACTGTTAACCCACTGCGATACAGATTTCAGGGAGCATCTGCTCAAGGCAATTGAGGAATTCGAAACTGAGGAGTTCATGAGAATCGAATGTATAGTGGATGGAGAGCGATTGCTCGCTTTGAACGAGATAGCCGTTCTTACGGCTAAGCCGGCGAGGATGATAAACGTTCAAGTCTTCGTTGACGGAACGAAAGTTGAGGACATAAGGTGCGACGGGATGCTTTTCTCAACGCCTATAGGCTCAACTGCTTACGCTTTATCAACGGGTGGACCAATAATAGATCCATCCGTCGAATCGATGTTAATCGTTCCGGTTGCACCCTTCAAATTGGGCTGGAAGCCTTGGGTCGTTCATGCTGACAGGGTTATAGAAGTAGAGGTGGATAGTGAAGCATTCGTCGTTGCGGATGGCCATAAGGTAGTTTCGGCTGGTAAAGAATCGAAGATAGTCTTGAAGAAATCCAATTCACCGGCAGTTTTCTTCAAAGTTGAAAACAGAATAAGCAAGATCGTCGATAAACTGAGGTTGATCCGATAATTCATTCCAAAACCGCATGTCTTGCTTCCAAATCCTTCTCGGTTAGGTTCTTAAGCTTCATAAGCTCGGCAACGAGCCCGTCCAAAAAGATCAGAGCCGTTAGTTCGAACATCGTTCCAAGAGGTGCAATCTTTGCGATCTCGTCGTTCCTTTCGGTTTTGGTCTTTCCCTTCAACAACACAACGATATCGCTCATCTTCGCGAGCGTTGAGTCTTTGTTCTGAGTGATTGCCACAAGCTTCGAACCGATTAGCTCCTTGGCTTTTCTGCTTATGTTAACGACAGAAGTAGTTTCACCAGAGCCAGAGATTGCGATGAGCAGATCTTCCTTCTTTATTCGTGGAGTTACCGTCTCTCCGACAACATAAACGTTGTAGCCTAAATGCATAAGTCTCATCGCAAAAGCCTTCGCAACAAAACCGCTCCTTCCAGCACCCATGACAAATATGCTCCTTGCACCCTCTATAGCATCGATGAGCTCCTGAACCTTCGTCATGTCGAGTTCGTTCTTGATGTTTCTGACGTGTTTCTCAAGTGTATCGAGAAATTTAATGAGCATCTCACCTACCAACTGTAATCCCCCCATATTTTGGATCACCCTCGGATTTTAAATTTATTGAGCTGGGATCAGACGAACATTTAAAAGCTTTTGCTTTCCATCTCTTGAATTCATCTTCAAGATTAAATCGATTTAATAATGTTCTCGAAACGATATACTCCCGCTGAGTCTCTCTAAGAGTTCCAACGATGAGATAACGTTCACCCTCGATTTCTTCCACGACTCCTCGGGCTTCGATCGTTTCACCATCGAAAGCCTGCCCGACGAACGTATGCGTGAAACTCAAAACGGCTTTGATTTTGGGATGATCGACAAAATAGGACGCCGGATAATCGAAGGCGTAGCTCGAATCGACGACCTTCGCAATAACGGTAGCAATACCAAGCTTTTTACCCTTCTTCTCCGGAATCGGAGTAGATTCGTCGTTTCGGACGAACAGTAGATCGAAGTGGATACCATCCAACATCGCTTTGTTGAGCTTCCTCTCCTCGTGAACTCTGAAGATATCGAAAGGTAGCGTTACCTTTCTCCTTTTATATATTCGAATCAAATCGGGTGGCTTAAGTTTTCCACTTCCAAGTCCTTTCGCTATCTTTTTCCGACCCAATTCGAAGTTTTTTCGGCCATAAACGACAAAATCCACATCAGAATCGTCTTCGTTCAAACCTATTAGCCTCGAACCCGTTACACCCATTTTCGGCAATCTGAAGAAATCCGCAACCTTTGCGACGACCTCATCCCTCTTGCAGACCTCCGCCAGCATTTCGTCCGGCTTGTAGATCTCGTCGATTTTGGAATGAGGTATCACGAAGATTCCGTCCTTCTGAAATTCTCTAAATCGATGATACTTTAGTGCCTCACCATGACTGAGCTTTCGGTATCTCTTTCCCCAGCGATCGATTCTGTCTCCGTCATCGCTTGGAACGTATCTGAGCAGGCATTTGACACCATCGCTGTGCTCGTAGCCTACGGCGGAGAAATAGCAGTCCTCAACCCTTACGAAATCCCTCAGCCTTATCATCTCAGCTTCCTTTCGAACATAGCATATATCCTCCTAATATCCTTAGCCTTAGCCCTTTCGCCCTCCCTCTTTAGCAGTTTGCCGTTTATCAGCTTCATCCTCGTGATTCTGAAGAGCAGGTTGTCTATATTCAGTTTTTCTCCGATCTCGAACTCCGTATCGCCGGACGTGAGCATCTTGTAAGGCGTAGTAACTGCTCCCTTGTGCAGGCTGAACTTAACTTCCACCTCTCCAACATCTCTAAGCCAAACCGTTGCGACATCCTTAACTTCCGCAAATTTAGTTCTTTTACCGTCCTTTAGCTCTATAGCTGTGACTTCTCCTATCCTGAAGCCTTCGGCGGTTTCGACAACTATTTCATCTCCCACCTCAACCGTGTCAAACTCCTTGAATACTACGCTCCCCACTCTTGAGATCGCTCCGGTGCTGATTATCGCCTTGACCTTTACCTCCTTCTCTGGCATGTATTGCGTTACGGTTCCACACTCCAAACAGCGGTAAAGCTGTTTATCCTCCCTAATGAGCTCATGCTCCGTCTCATCCTTACACGTATCGCAGTAGAGATATCTCCTCATATCATCGATGCATTGATGTCTGAGTAAATAGACCTTACTGCACTAAAAGTAGGAAAACTCAAATTTCGTTTTGATACTCTTTGTAACCTGTTTTTAAAATTGATTGTATGTCATTAAAGGTTTTTTCAACGCCTTTTCTAATGTCATACTTCGGTTTGAATCCCAAAGACATTATCTTGCTTACATCGTATGCAAACGTTCTTTCTTTGGACTCCCTTGCCTCCTTAAAAGTTATCTTGACGTTTATTCCATTCTTTTTTGCTATCTCTGATACTACATCCGCAAGCTCCTTCACACTTGCAGTGAATCCGCTTCCAGCATTGAAAATCTCTCCTTTGGCTTTGGGTGTTATGATGAGTTTATATATGTCGATCACATCGTCTATGTGGATGAAATCTCTTTTCTGTTTGCCTGTTCCATGAATTACCAATGGTTCACCCGTTAAAGCCCTCAAGATGAAGTTCGTAACGACAGTCCTCCACTTTGGATACGTCCCAACACCATATATATTTGTGAATCTCAATATAATCGTTCCTAAACCGTAGTTGTTGTAGTATCCTTTGCATAACATTTCACAGCTCGCTTTCATAGCTCCGTAATTGTTCAGTGGATTCGGCGGTAAATCTTCTCTTGCTAAGTTTCCATTTATTTCACCGTAAACTGCAGCGCTCGAAGGGTATATGAAATATTCAACGTCATTTTTGATGCTCTGCTCAAGCATGTTTAGAGTTCCCTCAACGTTAATCTTGAATGCAAGCATGGGATTCTTATTGCACGGAACGACACCAGAAATCGCTGCCAAATGATACACGATCTCAGCATCTTTCAGTAGATCTCCAATAAATTCGCGGTCGCATATGTCTCCATGCAACAGCTTAACCCTTCTATCCTTCTTTATAAGTTCGTAATTTTCTCTCTTACCCACCAAAAAGTTGTCAACACCTACAATTTCATATCCCACAAATCTCTCATCTTCCAGCAGTTTGTTTATCAGATAACTTCCAACGTAGCCTGCTGCACCAGTTACAACTATCTTCATTTCTTGATCACCTTCTTCGGTATGAACAGATCTTTATAAGCCTCGATACGATCCTTATACCTCTGCAATTTTTCGACAACCTCAACAAGCGTGTCTTTCATCCTAGGATGCTTTGGCTTTCCCAAAACCTTCACGAACTTGGAGTTATCGAATTTATATTCGCTTTCCTCCTTCTCCTTTCTCGGATTCGGAATGAACTCTATGCCGGGGCTTCTTCCCAGAACCTCTTCAGCAGCTTTGTTTAGTTCTTCAGCCAAATCTTTTATTCTAACATATTCGACGAGCTGATTGTAAACTTTATACTCCCCATCGTTTCCCTCCTTGACTATGTTAACTAGACTCTGACAGGCATCTTCCAAGCTTATGAACGGCTTGATCTGATTTCCCGAGCCGTAAACCGTTAAAGGATGGTCAGCTATTATCATCGCAACCCATCTGTTGAACAACGTGCCGAAGTAGAAGTCTACGTCGAATCTTGTAGCGAGTTTCTCGTCGAGCTTCGTCTCTTCTGTATCTGTTCCATAGACTATGCTCGTCCTGACATCGGTGCAGGGCATCCCGGTTTGGAGGTTCGTCAACCACATGTTAACCGCATCAAATCCTTTGGTTACGTGATAGAAGCTCGTGGCGATGTTTGGAAATGGTAGGATATCTTTGTTTCCGAATTTGTCGATAACCTCAACGAATCCCTCGGGAATATGTAAATTCGGAGCTCCGTAAATTCCGGTGGTCGTAGTCTCTACGAAATGAGTCTTCGTCAAGCCCTCCTCTCTCAAAGCCCAGAGAAGATTTAGAGAACTGAGAACGTTGTTCTTCTGCGTGTAATATGCTTTATCCAAATTTATCTGCGAGTAAGGTGCGGAGGGTTGGGCTGCGAGGTGCAGAACGACATCCGGCTTGAATACTCTTATAACCGTCCTAACGAAATCTCTATCCGTTAGATCTCCATAGACGAAGCTTATATTTTTGAATCCCAGCTCATGGGCTCTCTTCATCCTTTCCTCCATTGTAGCGATCGGAATTATGCTATCTGCTCCAACCTCCTCAACCCATCTCCTCCTTCCAAAGTTGTCGATACCGATTATGCGTTCTTCGGGAAACTCCTTCGCAAGTTTAAGCATCAGAGGCCAGCCTATATAACCGTCGGCACCTGTTACCAATATCGTCATATACACCCAACTCCGTTTGTTATTACTAATAGTGGTAACAATTCATATATGAATTTTTCCCCAAATCTTATAATCTTCCTGAGTCTACGTATGATTGGCATGGACATCGAGAGATTGTTTGAGGAGTTGGGGTTGAGTTTATACCAAGCTAAGGTTTTGACAGCCCTGATACAGTGCGGAGAATCCAAAGCTTCCGATATAAGTCAGCTCAGCGGGGTTCCAAGAGCCAAGGTCTACTCTGTCTTGGATCAGCTTGTCGATATGGGCTTGGTTGATAAGAAGCCGGGAAGACCGATTAGATATAGGGCCAAGACTCCCGAAGAGATAGTGGAGAGGTTAAAGTACAACATAGAGATGGAATATAGGAAGAGATTGAGAAGAATTGAGGAAGTTGGCGACGATCTTATAAAAATCCTAAGAGAACTGTATAAGCCCCTAGAAACGAAATCCAGAGAGTTAATAAAGGTCATTAAAGTTGGAGAACCCTCGGAGAGAGAAACGAGACTTATGTATTTGGAGGCGAGAAGGGAGATTGACATAATTTCAAAGGTCTTCGAATACTATCCTAAGGTTAAAAATGAACTGATATCTGCTGTTAATAGGGGTGTTAACGTTAAGATCCTACTTCTCGGAACAGAGTTTCTGGATGAAAGGAGTAAGAGGGTTCAGGAGGAAATCGTGGATTTGCTTAAGGAGGATTTGAAAGATGTGGAAATAAAATTCAGTAAGACGATTTTGCCTTTAAGAGGAGCTATAATCGATCCCAGTTACGATTATACATCAGGAAAGGCGATATTTGTTGTGGAAGACCCCAGAACACCTTTATACCTGAGAGATGCCGCTGTGACTGAGAATCCAAGTTTGGTTGCTGGAATGAAGAAGTATTTCGATTTGATTTGGAAGTATGAATCGGCGAAATTCAAATAATTCAATCGTTACATTTATCCGATAAGTTGGCAAGTTTAATGCTGATGTCCGATGAGCAAATCGACAAAGCTTTAAGAACGATTGTAAAAGGTGCTGGTATTGTCTTTATTGGATTCGTAGCTGAATATCTGATATCTTTCATTGGAAAAGTCATTATAGCAAGATGGCTTGAAGTTAGCAGTTTTGGTTGTATTGCCATTGGTACTATGATACTGTCTTTTGCTACGATAATTTCACAACTTGGATTGAATTCAGGTATCATCAGATATCTACCGCAGGTAAGGGGTATGGAAGAGAAGAGAGATATAGTTCTTTTTGCATTTCAGGTATCGATTGGATTAAGCTTAATTATATGTGCTATAATTTATTATTTTGCTGAAATTATCTCCGTAACTATCTTTCACAATTCAAATTTAACTGAAATAATAAGGATTTTTGCTTTGATAATTCCCCTCTCGGTCTTTGTAAATATGACAGTATCTGTGTTTATAGGTCTAAAAAATGCTAAGCCAAGAACGATATTACAGAATATAACGATTCCAACAGGGAGACTGATATTTGTATTAATAATGCTTACATTAGGTTTTGGAGCGGTTGGTGTAGCCTATGGTTATTTACTAGCATATTTTGCTGCATTTCTACTTTCTTTGCTGTACATCACAAGAGACACACCTTTCATAAAAGATATTAAAGGATTTTCATATATAAGAAAAGATTTGTTGCTATTTTCATTGCCTCTTATGATATCCACAACAACAGTATATATAATGACAAATACGGATACTTTTATGCTTGGATATCTTATGTCATCCTTTGAAGTCGGAATCTACAATGTGAGCTATAGTCTGGCGACATTTGCACATGTATTTTCGGTTCCTCTGGGAATACTATTTACACCTGTATTTTCAGAAATGCTGCTAAAATATGATAAAAGCTGTGAAAAGATCTACAGAATTGTAACAAAATGGATGATTGTGTTATCCCTACCTGTATTCCTTGTGCTATTTCTGTTTTCAAAACAGGTAATATGCATAACTTTCGGCTCAAAATACTCCGAAGGAGCTATAGCGTTGCAAATCCTTGTACTATGTTTTTTTGTAAATCCATTTTTTGGTCCAACTCTTCAAGCTTTGATTTCAATAGGTGAATCGAAAAAAATAATGTATTTTAACTTAACATCAGCAATTTTAAATGTATTTTTAAACTATACATTAATTCCTATTCTCGGGATTGTTGGAGCTGCTTTGGCTACTGGTATGTCATACGTTATTCTGAATCTATTATATTTATATACACTATATAAATTAACAAATTTAAATCCGTTTTACGCAGCAAGCATAAAACCCTTATTATTTTCAGTTATGTGTGGTGTAGGTTTGTACATACTGATTAATTATATGTGTGTTGGTAATATGTATAAAATTATAATATTTTCTTTATTACTTATAATAACATTATTTCTTTCATTGATCTGTTTTGGTGGTTTTGAGAAGGAGGATTTATCGCTTATCAATTCAATTGAACATAAAACTGGAATAAAATTGGGGTTTATAAAGAAGATAATCGAAAGATATTGTTCCAATTACTGATTTACCACAAAGTTTATGCTAAAAGTTACACTACAAAGCATATGCAGGAACTTGTAAGTATCATAATCTCCACTCATAACAGAGCGGATTTCCTTGAAAAGGCTATAAAAAGTGTATTAAATCAAACTTATAAAAATTATGAAATAATAGTTGTTGATGGAGCATCAAAGGATGATACGAGAGAAAGGGTTAAAAGGATAATACAGGAATATAATGCAGATAAAATAATAAAGTATTTCAGGTTTGAAAAAGATCCGGGAGTTTCAGCTTGTAGAAAAAAAGGTCTTGAATTATCAAAAGGAAAATATATTTTATTTCTGGACGATGATGAGGAACTTTTACCACATGCCCTTGAAACTCTTGTTGGTGTGTTATCTAAATTACCACCTAACATAGGTGCGGTTTCCGCTCGTTATATAGATCAAAATGGACATATATATAGTAAAGCATCGATAGATAAAGGTAGAATAACATATATTGATGTAATTTCTGGAAGAGTAAAAATATATAGAGATTTCATAGGTCTGATTAGAAGAGAGGTATTTGACAAGGTTGATATCGATGAAAGGGCAACGAAAGGTTTTGAAATTTTATATACTCTTGAAATATTAAAACATTACGATAAATATATAATACCGGATATCGTTGCAATATATCATACTGACTCTAAAGGCAGATTGAGCAGTGTAGAAGGACTTTTTAAAAATGCTGAAGAAAGAGCAAAGACCCTTGAGGCTGTATTGGAAAAATATTCTGACGATTGGAAAAAGTATAATCCCAAGATGTATGCACATTACCTGTTTGAAACTGGATTGCATTGGATACTCTGCGGTAAAAGAAGATATGGTAGAAGATATTTATTGGAGTCCCTAAGATACGATTTAAAGTTCCGAACGCTGTTAGTGTACGCGTTGTCATTTATAGGTGTTAAACCTATAAAATGGATAATTATAATTAAGAATAAGAACAAGCTAGGGGGTAATGTATTATGAGTGAATATGTTTCCAAGGTAAAAAGAGAGATACTTAAAAGATACGTTACTGGTAAAGTTGTGCTAGATGTTGGCTGTATAGGAAATGACATCGATATTAATAATTTTGAAAAATCGCTTCACGCATTTATAAGAAAAATAGCTAAAAAGGTGATAGGTTTAGATATTCAAAAAGACAAGATTGAGAAATTAAAAAAGATGGGTTACAACATAATTTATGCGGATGCTCAAAATTTTCAATTGGATGAAAAGTTTGATGTAATTTTTGCCGGAGAGCTTATAGAACATCTAGACTGTCCTGGAAAATTTTTGGAAAATGCAGTGAAACATTTAAAAGATGGTGGTTACATCATTATAACTACACCAAATCCATTCTGTCTAAAGCATGTAATTGGGGCAATAACAAACAGACAGAATTATGTATGCGATGAACACGTTGCATGGTTCGATATAACTGTCCTGAAAAATTTAGCTGAGCGTTACAATTTGGAGATCGTGGATGTGTATTATATTCCTGAGGATCCATTTTATAAACCATCGATAAAAATGCTTATAATTCATATCGTTTCTCGATTTATCTACCTATTTTCGAAAAGATTTGGTGGAGAACATGCAGTTTATATTTTAAGAAAGAATATTCAATCAAAAAAATTATCTACATGAACAAATTTAATATTTGGAAGTTTCTGTACATAATTCATGATCAAATAAAATTTTTCTCTGAAAATGTCATTCTTTAAAGAATGATAGTGCAAAGCCAGGCAAAAGTTACCGTTGTATCTGTATGCAATCTCAATATTTTTAAGCACATTGGTAGTTGGAGTTTTTGCTGTTAGAGATACACAGTTAAATTCTTTAATTCCATTGATTTCAAAGATAAATGGTTTAACTGGCATGAAAATGTTACGATCTCGCTTAATCCAAAATCTATAGCAGTTTTTTATAAATTCGATTCGCGAGCATTGCCTTTCTCTATATTTGAACATTAAATCCTCTAGAAAGATAATCCATTTTTTGATGCCAAATGGTCTATTTTTGGGTGTTGGATAGTAGAGTAGATTTAAGCTACATTCCTTAACAGCTTTAATAGCTTCTTTGGACATGGTGTTACTCGGTGGAACAAACGTTCTGATTTCTACTTCAAAGAGTTCTTCAAGATAGCGCTTTCCTTTAATTATTTTTTCTTTAAGATTCTTACCAGCTACAAACTCTGGCTGTGGATAATATTCGTGGTTATATCCATGCAGCATAATGGATACATTGCCCTTTTTAATTTCCCTTTTAAGAAAGGATACCAGCTCATCGTTTTCTCCTATGGGATACTCCTTTCCAGTATTCCAATATTCCTTTGGTATGTAAGGAGCTTTTCTTGCTTTAACGAACGGTATTACTGCCAAGGATATCGGTATTTTACCCCATAAGTCGCCGTATGCGTTTTTTAGATCTTCAGGAGTCGTGAAATAGCAGGTATCGTCATCTCTTATTGCGAATTTCATCTTCTCACCTTTTGGTTGCGATACCACATTGTGGAATGTTTAAATACCCCCATCAACAATATTGCATCACCACCTACCTTTTCTTTGTGTATCCTATCTACCTTTATCCATAGTGAAGTTCGTAAACCAACTCTAAACTATCCGCAATTCTCTCGGAAAATCTGTCCCACGTATATTCTTCGGCGACCTTTCTTGCATTCTTACCCATTCTCCTTATTTCTGAGGGATTATCGTAGAAGTATTGTATCTTATCCTTTATAGCCTCCGAATCTCTTATCGGTATTATAAAACCGTGCTTACCATCTCTTACGACATCCCTCGCACCCGTGTTTGTTGTGGCTATCACAGGCAAACCAGACGCCATGGCTTCTAAGGTTACTTTTTCAAAACCTTCACACAGCGATGGCATCACAAATACATCTGCCAATTCGTAATAGGGTCTTGGGTCTTGAACTTTGCCAGCTAAAACTATCGACTTATCATTCTTTGCATACTTTTCAACAACATTTCTAACGCTGTCTCTTACGAGTCCGACCAAATACAACTTCGCATCTTTCAGCTTTAACTCAGACCAAGCTTTAAGAAGGTATAATACTCCCTTCAATATTGTCATATCAGCCACAAACAAAACATTAAATCCATCATGCTCATTATCTGATGGTCTAAATCTATTTATATCTACACCCATTCCCAGTATCGTAACTATTTTTTCCTCAGGTATACCGTATTCAATGTACGTTTCCTTAGCAAAGGTTGACAGTGCAAATATGTAGTCTGAAATCTCAAAACTCTCGACATGTTTTCTCATATTTATATCAAATGATCTTTTAATATTAATATTATATTTTTTTGCTTCAGTAACCATTAGCTCTAGATACTTTTCTGGATGGGCAGATGTGCCATAGACAACTGTTGCTATACCTTTTTCCTTCGCTCTGTTTAAGCTTATCACCAATCTAGGCCAAATGTAAAGTATATCACCAGTAATATATTTTGATCCGAATTTATCAAGTAAGTACTCTATCACCTGACGAGCGTTAAACTTCTTGTAGAATCTATTGATAATGTATAAAGCTCTTGCAGTTAAATTACCACCCGGGATTCCATCAACAAAATAACTCTTACTTAAACCTCTTGTATCCGTAAGACCAATGGTTATTATCTTATTTACAAATCCTCTCCTTTCAGCATTTTTAACAGTGTAATACGCTTCATTATTCTTCAAATCTTTTTTATATCCAAAATTTGTGTAGAATATAAAATCAACTTTAAAATTCATCATCTCACCGTTAAATTTTACCTAATCTTTTCAATTCTTTAATTTTTGCTGAAATAATAGTCTTTTCTCGGCTTATTTTAGTGTATAATGGTTTTCTTTGATGAATTTCCGATCTTTCGCTAAATATTTCTGTCAGAACTCTTCCATCTACATCATCGGGGATCGGAATTCCATACACATGTAGTATTGTTGGCATTAGGTCATATATTTGAATTTCACCAATGAATTTTCCATCATCCTTTATGTCTGGTCCGAAGGCTATAAATATCCCATCTCTTGCCCAATTATGGGATCCAACGTATCCATATCTATCTTTCTCAGATTTCCCAAAAATTTTAAAACTTGGTCCTGGCTTTAATTGAAAATCTTCACTTGCTCTAAGAACGATATCGGGAACCTTGCTAATGTATTCACCATTATATATCTCTTCTCTTTTTAAAACTTCTCTAAAGACTTTTTTACCTTTGTATTCGAGTGATTTTAAATCACTTATAAGTTTTTGTCTTAATTTTTCATATTCTGACCCTACCAGCTCTCGATTAATTGAGATACCCCAATTCCGTGAATAATAAGCCATTGATTTTTCATAATCGATTCCATGAAATCTTTTCATATTTGTATTTTTTGAATATTCCTTTCTATCCTTTCTATTTCTTTTAACGAGTCTATTCCTTATTTCAAATGGTAATACTTTTCTCGCAATCAAATAAAGAACTGAAAATATATACATATTTGTTTTCATTTTTAAATAACCTTTTGACGCTAACCATTTATCAATATAAAAGTTTACACTTGGTCTTCTTTCAGCACCATGATCTGATACTATAAAAATATTCCAATCTTCAAAATCTTCTATAATTTTATTTACAAGAGACCATATCTTTGAATAAGCTTTTAATATCAAATTATCATTATCCCAGCAATAATGGTGTAGTATGTCCGTTTCTCCGATCCAATATAATATAAATTCAAAATTTTCTTCTAAAATAATATTTTTAAAAATATCATATTTACATTCTATGAATTCAATAACTTTGTTTGCAATTTCTTCTTGAGATGCTCCTTTCTTCAATTTTAACTCAATAAGCTCACATTCTTTAGGAAAATTACCGAGATATTTGGCATATTTTTTCGGTTCACATAGTGTTATCCTGCTGAACAAGCCTGAATCTATGAAAACACAATTATTAGTTTTTGGTAAAGGATATATTATTCTTGTATTATAAAATAATGATTTTATATTGTAGCTATCAAGAATATCCCATAATTTTGGATGCTTAATACTATCAATCCGCACGAGATTTTCAAAATCATCTACGAAGTCAAATACTCCAGTTTTGCCTGGATTTTTACCAGTAAATAGAGATGGCAGGGCTATTGAAGTTTGTGAGGGAATTGTTGATTTAAATATGGCATAAACACATCTTGAAAATATCTTACGAAATATTGGGATCCTATTCTTCCAAACATTTATCAGCTTAAACGGGACACCATCTAAGCCAATAACCAATACGTTTTTTACCATTGTCCCTGTCACCCCTAGCACATTTTTTGAGATTTTATTATTGTTTTTAATTGTTTTTACATGATCTATTTTTACTAGCTAAGCTCTATTATTTTCTGTTTTCATTCCCTTATTGCCCCCAAATACTGCTCCCACCATATAACGTAATTCAAAACCTTCCATAATAAATACTCATAATTCCAGCCATTTCTATGTCTCTCCCATATCCTCATGACCTTCTCAGCATCGATATAGTCCACCTTTTTTAGCATTTCCTTAGACATATACTGGTCGATTATGTCTTTCGACTCTCTAAACCACTGCTTTATTGGAACATTGAATCCGTGCTTCTTTCTCTTTACTATTTCCCTTGGTAGAATTCTACTTACAGCCTTCTTAAATATGTACTTCTCAACACCGTTCTTTATCTTGTATTTCGAAGGGATGTTAAATGCAAACTCTACAAGCTCGTAATCTAAAAGCGGCTCTCTTGCTTCCAATGCGTTGCCCATGGTCATCTTATCAACCTTCATTAGTAGGTCATCAGGCAACCAATATTTGATGTCGAAGTAGGTCATATTTTTCAGGTAATCCTTAGTGATGAAAGTGCTCTTAACCATATCTCTAATGCCATTCTCCATTTCGTAAGCTAAAACGTTTACGTTGTCGTAACCTTCAAGCCTTGTTACATAGCTATCAACCAAACTACCCTTCGAACTCAAAAACTTCAGATACCTGTAAGCTCGACCTTCGGGACTAACTTTGACAAGTCTCAACGGTTTTAACAGGAAACCGAAGTATCTCAACCACCTATATTTAAGTTCGTTGACGTATCTCTCATAACCGGCAAATATTTCGTCACCTCCTTCCCCGGTCAAAACGACTTTAACCTTTTTTCGAGCAAGTTGCGAAAGTGCATACGTGGGAATCGCTGCCGCATCGGCTATAGGCTCGTCAAAATGCCACACCACCTTTGGCAGTATATCTATGTTGTCGATGTCAATAAAGATTTCATGATGCTCAGTTCCAAACTCTTCAGCTATCAGTCTTGCAAAATTGCTTTCATCGTATTCTTTGCCTATAAATCCAACGGAAAAAGTCTTCACGGGTTCATCCATAAGCTCAGCCATTAAAGCGACGACGGTTGAAGAATCTACACCTCCCGAAAGAAATGCACCGAGCGGAACATCCGAAACTAATCGTCTTTTGACGGATTCTCTCAACATCTTTAGGATCTTCTCTTGAAAATAACTTTCATTACCATTCAATTCATTGATGGTTAGCTCCCAGTACCTTTCCTTCCTAAAACCGTTTTCATCTACCACGATGTAGTGACCGGGTTCCAGTTTCCATATGCCCTTAAAGATTGTGAGGGGTGCAGGGACATACCTCAACGCAAAATACTTCGCCAAAGCTTCCCTATCAACGACTCTTTTTACTGGATACTCAAGTATAGCTTTTATCTCCGAGGCAAAGATTAGCTTTGAATCTACGATCGTGTAGTATAGGGGTTTAACTCCAAGACGATCCCTTACAAGAATTAGCTTCTTCTCACTGGCATCCCATATCGCTATTGCAAACATTCCATTCAACTTTTTTGGAAAATCTAATCCATACTCTTCATAGGCGTGGACAATTACCTCGGTATCGGAGTTTGTGTAAAATCTATGACCTTTACTTTCCAACTCCCTCCTAAGTTCTCTGTAATTGTATATTTCACCATTTTGAATTACTACGATGTCTCCGTTTTCGTTGTAAATCGGCTGTGAACCACCTTCAAGATCGATGATACTCAGCCTACACATACCTATCGAGACCTTTTCATCAACATAATATCCTTCTTCATCGGGCCCTCTATGCTTAATTTTTTCAACCATTCTTTTGATAAGATCCCTATCCTCCAAACCGTAAACTCCCGCTATTCCACACATTCTCTATATACCTCTTCTAATTTGTTCAATATATTTTCCCACGAAAATTTCAAGGCAGTCTTTTTCGCATTCCTCGATAATTTTTTATATAATTTTTCATTATTTAATAGTAATAGTATTTTGTCTCTTAAACTTTCAACGTCTCTTGGCTTCACGATAAAGCCGTTCTTGCCATCCTTCACGACATCGGGTATTCCCGCTAGGTCTGTCGCTATGACAGGTATACCCAAAGCCATAGCTTCAAGAATAACGTTAGGCAAACCTTCACCCTCTATTGCTGGTAACACAAGAATTTTGGCATTTTTTAACTCATCTTGGATTTTATCTGGTGGGATTTTTCCTTTAAATTCACAGTTAACAGAATATTTTGCACATAGCTTCAATAGCCTATCTCTTTCGGGGCCATCACCTACAATTACAAGCTTACTGTTAATTCCGGAAAATGCTTTTATTAGGAACTCCACCCCCTTTCTTGGGATTAAGTTTCCGACAAAGTATACATACTTGCCATTCTGCCGATTGGCGGGAATGTTAACACCATTTCCAACAACCTTTACATTTGCAGAGGGGCAAAAAATTAGAACCTCTTTCCTAATCCTTTCACTTTGGACAAGAACTGGGTATTTCGAATTCTTCATTACTTTACGGATCAACAACCTTTTGAGAAAATTTTTCCTTCCAAAATACCAATCTCCTCCTCTGATCCAACTAAAGTATGGAATACCAGCCAGCTTATTAACGATCAGACCAACGAAACCGCTTGGATAAACCATCATACATTGTAGGATATCTATCTTTTTTTTATATTTTAATATATACATAATAGATAACAAAACAAAACTGAGTGTGCTCAGGAAAGAACTGAGTCTGATATTCGGAATTCTAACAATCGTATACTTTAATGATTTGTTGTCATCACTCTTTTTATATTTTTTTGTAAAAACTATCACTTCATGATTTCTACTAAGCTTTTCTGCCATTCGCATGGTTTGTATTTCCATTCCGCCTATCACATCAGGGGGAAACTCCTTCACCAGTATACCCACTCTCATGCTAGCAGATCTATATTCTCCTCAATCCATTCTACTTCCCTTTTCAATCCATCTTTTAAGCTAACCTTTGGCTTATACCCAAGGATTCTTCTGGCCTTGCTAATATCTGCATAAGTATCCCTTACGTCTCCCTTCTTTGTCTCCTCAAACTTTATCTTTGCTTCCTGTCCGATAATTTGTTCTATCACTTTAATAGCTTCAATTAGCTCAACTCTCGATCCACCGCCGATGTTAAACACACCGACTGCATCGCTTTCGGCAGCCTTGATCGTTGCATCCACTATATCCCCTACGTAAGTGAAGTCACGCGTTTGTTTCCCATCCCCATACACCACAATCTGCCTACCGTCGAGAATTGCTCTTATGAACTTATGAAAGGCCATATCCGGACGCTGTCTTTCGCCATATACAGTAAAATATCTTAAAGAAATTGTCTTTACTCCATAATTCGCTCTGTAAAGCTCACATAGGTTCTCTCCAGCCAATTTAGTAACACCGTAAGGAGAGTGGGGCCTCGGATACATGTCCTCCCTCATCGGCAATTCGTTCACGTTCCCGTAGACCGAGGAGGACGAAGCGTAAACGAACTTTTGAACCCCATACTTCTTACAACCTTCGAGCAATCGTTGAGTGGTGAGGATATTGTTCCTAGTGTATATCTCAAAGTTTTCACCCCAACTGGCTCTAACCCCAGCTTGAGCGGCCAGATGAAAAACGATGTCCACGTTCTTCAAAATATCTATATCCATCTCAAGTATATCTTTCTCAATGAACTCTATCTGATCGACAAAGTTGGCGATGTTGTTTTCCTTTATCTTTCTCGGATAATAGTCTGTAAAGCAGTCCACTCCAACGGCATCGTATCCTTTATCGAGCAGTCGCTCCACGAGATGTGAACCTATAAAACCTGCGCATCCCGTCACCAACACCTTCATGTGAATAACTCCTCCGCCATCTTGGCAGTTTTCGAGTCCGTAGCGGTAACACAGTCCACTCTTTGCATTATAAACTTATTGATCGATCTCTTCCATGGAGACTCCCCAACCGCCCCCTCACCCCTCAAACTCATTATTGCCTTACAGCCACCCCTCTTTGCCATCACAGATATCAATCCACCCTCCCAATTTCTCCCATCTACAATATCAAATTTATAGTTTTTAATAATATTAGTAATTTTTAAAATTCCTGCTATCGAGTACACTGGTCTCGAAAGTAATCCGTCCACACACCTAACTTTAATCAATCTTACACCGTCAATTATACCTTCACCACCCAGACCACACAGTATCGCAACCCTGCATTTCTTCATCGAGATCAAAGTTTTAGAAAGTTGAAAGACCTGCATACCTACTCCAGAAAGCTCGTAAGGTGGGGTGAAGAGTGAAGCAAAACATAAGCTTTCGGGTGGATATCCTGCCACTCTATGGTATAGGTCAAACACGATATCTGCTACGACTTCAAAGGAATAATTAGACTTGACGATGTTATGAATTCTTTTTCTGTTTAGATCTCTGACCTTTTCAATACCATCTGCAATTGCTCTTGCATTTTTTGGTTCAACGATTATTCCCATCTCGGGTTTGATAACTTCGGGCGCAGCTCCAACCGGTGTAGCTACGACAGGCAGTCCACAAGCCAGAGCCTCGAGCATGGAGTTTGAAAAACCTTCCATGCCGATGGAGGGTAGAACGAAAACATCCATAGCGTTGTGAATTAAAGGTAGATCGTCGTGTCTGACCTTACCGAGGAATACCACTCTACCTTCGAATTTTTCTGCTATCTTTCTTAGCAACATCTCCTGTGGGCCCTTACCAGCCAAAAATAACTTACCTTCATCAAGATGCTTAAGTGATTCGATCAGGTAAACTATACCCTTCTCCTCAGACAACCTTCCAACATAAATTATATTTAGATCATCATCAAGCTCGCAAAATTTCTGCTCAAACCAATCTATGGCTTTCCCTCTGTTGATGGGCCTGAACCTATTCGTGTCCACACCGTTGGGAACTACTATGACCCTCATATCTTAAGACTCTTTAAATAATCCCTAACCTTTTTCCCTATGTCTTCCCTTTCAAGTGCGAGTTCTATGTTCGCCTTTATAAAGCCAAACTTATCCCCAATATCGTATCTCTTACCCCTAAAGTGAAAGGCGTAAAGCTCGTAATCTTTTAAGCTTGCCCTAAGTGCATCGGTAAGCTGTATTTCACCTCCATAACCTGGACCAATTCTCTTTAAATAATCAAAAATTTTTGGTGTTAAGACGTATCTACCCATTGTGGCCAGATTGGATGGAGCTTCATCGATCTTTGGCTTTTCTATTATATCTTTCACTCTATATATTCCATCCGCAACTTCCTCGGGATCGATGATACCGTATTTACTGACATCCTCCCTACTGACCTCTTCAACCGCAATCACATTCGTTTTATACTCTTCATACAACTCTATCAGCGATTTCGTGCATGGCGGATTGGATATGACGATATCATCTCCGAGTAAAACCGCAAAAGGTTCATCTCCGACGAATCTTTCAGCATAAAGCAGCGCATCTCCAAGTCCTCGTGGACTCTTCTGTCTGACATAGTAGATGTTTGCCAGTTCTGTCACTTTACGGATCTCTTCAAGTAGGTCATACTTACCACTCTTCATCAGATGATGTTCAAGCTCAGGATAGGCATCGAAGTAGTCAACTATAGCCCTCTTACCCCTCCCAGTTATTATCAGTATGTCTTCTATTCCAGACTTTACAGCTTCTTCAACAACGTAATGTAGAACTGGTTTGTCAACGACGGGGAGCATTTCCTTTGGTTGAGCCTTAGTGGCAGGAAGTAACCTAGTTCCTAATCCAGCTGCGGGAATAACAGCCTTAGTTATCTTCATACATCCCACCTACCAGCATATACCTTCATAAATCTCCGCCTCTCTCCTCGCCTTTTCAATCCGTCTTCCATCAATAACGATTTTACCTGTATAATCTAACTTTTCAAATTCTTCCCACTCTGTGACTATTAAAATAGCATCGGCATCAAGAACTTCATCAGCCTTTGAAGCGTATTCGATCTGTGGGAACAGTCTTTTGAAGTTATCGATAGCTATTGGGTCATATGCGATCACTTTCGCTCCTTCCTCTATGAGCTTTTTAACTATCGGGATAGCTCTACTTTCTCTAACATCATCGGTATTTGGTTTAAACGCCAGTCCAAGCACACCTATTTTTTTACCTTTTAAGTCGGGAATATGCTTTTTAAGAAGCTGTATTAGTCTGAGAGGTTGTTCTTCATTCACATCAAGTACAGCCTTCAATATCTTAGGGTCCTCTCCAAGCTCTCTTGCCTTTGCTATCAGAGCCCTGATATCCTTTGGAAAACAGCTACCACCGAATCCAATTCCAGCCCTGAAAAACGACGGATTTATCCTATGATCGAGCCCCACTCCCTTAAATACTTCATAGACATCTATTCCAAGCCTCTTACATATGTTACCTATCTCATTTGCGAATGAGATTTTAGTTGCTAAAAAAGCATTTGCAGCATATTTTATCATTTCTGCAGTTTTAATGTCAACGAATAATTTAGGACAGCTAAATTTTGAATAAATTTCATCCATTATCTTTTTGGATCTATCGTCTTTTACTCCGATAACTATCCTGTCCGGATTGAAAAAATCTTTAACGGCGCTACCTTCTCTTAAAAATTCAGGATTCATAGCTAAACCAAAATCGATCAATGCTTTTTTTCCAGACAAATCTTCTAAAATTGGTTTTACTACCTCCTCTGTAGTACCTGGCGTAACTGTGCTTTTAACAACCACCACATGAAACCCATCCTTTACTTTTAGAGCTTTACCTATCTTTTTTGATGCCGATATAATATAGTCCAAGTTAATTGAGCCATCCCGATTTGACGGAGTTCCAACACATATAAATGTAACCCGCGAATTCAGAATAGCTTCGGTGTAGTTTTCTGTTCCGTAGTATCTGCCTTTATTTTTTTGCATTAGCTCTTCAAGTCCGGGCTCAAATATTGGGGGTTTTCCAGAATTTATGTAAGCTAGCTTATTTTTATCAATATCTACAAAAATAACATTGTTCCCTAACTCTGCAAAACCGATGCCAGTAACAAGTCCAACGTAGCCAGATCCTACAATCGATATGTTCACATGAATACTGGCAATTATAGACGGTTTAAGATTTTTGGTTAATCTTGTGTAACAATTTTACCATAGATATAACCAACACCTACAAAAAAAGTCAATAACCATATAAACATCAATTTTGGTAAATTATCTGTTGAACCTTTTACAATACTTTTCAGTCTATCTGAAGTTCTATCAATAAGCAGATATTTAAGGAAACTGGTTTCTACATCAATTCCACCCACAAGTTTTTTCATCACCGCTTTTGAGTAACCTTGCCAGAAAGCTCTTTTTACAAGGAAGTCAATTTTGATTCTTCTTTCAAATATTTTATGATATACAATGGCATTCGGATTATACATAACCCCCTTGCCATACCTTCTTCTCATCCTCTCGCAAAGCTCTGTTTCACCACCTTGCAACATCTTCTTACCCTTTATGCCACCCATCTCCGTGTTAAAACCACCCAATTCAAGGAATACGTCCCTTCTAAAACTTAAATTTGATCCAAATGTATTTCTAACTTCAGTAACCTCTTCCGGAAATCCAAGATGTGTTGCACCTATTAACCAGTAAAACTCTTCAGGGAACCATCTGGGTTTTTTTGCAATCCATAACGGCACGAGCTTCCCACCGGCTGCGATGGCTCCCATTTTATACATCTTAACGAGTTCTTCGATCCAATTCTTTTCAGCTATTGCGTCATCGTCTATAAATGCTACGATATCACCACTCGACAGCTTCACACCCCTATTACGACTTTCAAGTAAACCTAAATTTCTATCGTTTAAATATAATTTTATTTCATATTCTCTGAACAAATCTCCTTTTTTTTCTTTGATCATTCGGTAATATTCTTTGTTACCATCCACTATGCATATTATCTCCACATCTTTGTATGTTTGACGGAGCAAACTTTCGATGCATTCCACAAAGTGACTAAACATTCTTGGTGAGTATGTGCAGACTATTACGCTAACTTTCATTTTAGATCAACTTCAATATGCGTAGAATATAACTTTTCTTATGACCGAGAAACAAAAACCATTTTGAGTTTATACGAATCTGTCGGTAGAGATGTTAATAGCATTTGAGGGTATAGACGGTGCAGGGAAGACCACGATCGTCAATTTTCTCAAAGATGAGCTAAAGAAGAGAGGATATAACGTAGTGACGTTTAAAGAACCAACAGACAGTGAATGGGGTAGGAAGATCAGGCAAGCCTTCAAAGATCGATCTCTTAAGCCGGAAGATGAACTCGAACTTTTTTTGAAGGATAGGGAATGGAACGTTAAGCGTAACATTCTGCCATCGCTCAAAGCGGGTAAGATCGTGATCATGGATCGCTACTACTACTCAACCATCGCATATCAGGGTGCGAGGGGCATAGATATCGAGAGAATTCGCAAGCTCAACGAAAAGTTCCCCAAACCAGATTTGGTGATAATCTTAGACATAAAGCCCGAAACGGCCATAAGACGGATAAGGCAGAGGGGAGATGTGCCGAACAGATTTGAAGATCTTGAATACCTCAAGCGAGTTAGAGAGATATTCCTATCGCTGAAGAATAACATCGTCGTCGTGAATGCCGAAAGACCGATCGAGGAAGTTAAGAGGGAGGTCTTGGATATCGTTCTCAAACACATATCAAAAGGTTTACATAGATGAGATGCATCTCGATTATGAGATGCTCGAAGTCTTGAAACAGCTGGCGTTAATGAATGCTACCAAGAAGGTTCTTAAGATAAGCTCAAAGGAGTTGGCTGAGAAGATCGGACAGAGTGTGCAGACTGCCGCGAGAAAGCTTAAGGAGCTTGAGGATGAAGGTCTTATCGAGAGAACGCTCACGAGGGATGGACAATTCATCGTGATTACGGAGAAGGGCAAAAAGATGCTCTACAAAGAATATTTAGACTACAAGAAGATCTTCGAAGACGAGGGAACGATAACAATCAAGGGAAAGGTCTTCAGCGGAGTTGGGGAGGGAAGATACTACGTTTCGTTGGAAGGCTACAGGAGGCAGTTCATCGAGAAGTTGGGGTTTGATCCCTACCCCGGCACGCTCAATCTAAGAATTCCGAAGGAACAACTTTACTTTAGGAGAAGGCTCGACGAGGAGGATGGCATACTTATCGAAGGGTTTTCCACACCAGACAGAACGTTCGGCGAGGTCAAGGCGTTCAAGTGTAAGGTTGGAGGTATAGAGGGAGCTATAGTCATGCCGAAGAGAACCCACTATCCAGAGGATGTTTTGGAGGTTATAGCTCCCGTGAAGCTTAGAGAAGTTCTCAAGCTTAAAGATGGTGATTACGTCGAGGTGGAGGTGGTTCTATGATTGAGGAGGCACTTAAACAATTCAGAATGGGTAAGCCCGTGCTCATATACGATTTCGACGATAGGGAGGGTGAGACTGACATAGCGATTCCCGCTATAGCGGTCACTCCCAAAGACATTGCCATGATGAGGATCGATGGAGGGGGTTTGATCTGCGTCGCGATTCATCCCGTAGCGGCGGAAAAGTTGGGCTTGCCCTTCATGCACGATGTTTTGAGGGTCGCAAGCGAGAAGATGCCAGAGCTCGTTAAGGTTTCGGATTTCGACATAAAATACGATTCACGCTCATCCTTTTCGCTTTGGGTGAATCACCGAAATACCTTTACCGGCATAACGGACAGAGATCGAGCTTTAACGATCAGAAGGATAGGAGAAGTGGTGGACTACGTAATGCTGAACGGAAAGAGGTTCGATTTTGGGAGTGAGTTCAGAAGTCCCGGACATGTCGCTTTGCTCAGAGCTGCTGACGACTTAGTTTACAGCAGAGTTGGCCAGACAGAGCTCAGCGTAGCTTTGGCTGAAATGGCCGGAATAGCTCCGGCTGTTGCTATCTGCGAGATGCTCGATGCTGAAAGTGGAAAAGCCCTTTCAAAGAAGAGAGCGAAGGAGTATGCCGAAGAGAAGGGGATTCCGTTTGTGGAGGGTAAGGACATAGTTAAGTATTACAAGGAGTTCAAGGAGATCAGAATGAACATTTTCGAATGACCAAAAAGTATTTAATTTTTTGTTCAACTTTTAGTGCATGTTAAAATTACTGTTATTGGTATTAGTCTTGGCTGTAACTCCAGCTGAGGCTTCCTATTTGCTTGAAGTATGCCCGAATCCTATAGATGCCAAAGCAGAGTTCGTTAAGGTGAGCGTCGATTCGAACTGCACGTTGAGCGATGGTGAGGGAAACGTAACGCTAAACGAATCTGGAACTTTCTACGTTGCCAAAAATAAATCCGCCTTTTTCAAATCTTTTGGCATTTATCCAGATTATGAGTTCAAGGGACGGTTTGCTCTTTCAAATGGCGGGGAGAGGATATGGATAATTCAAAATGGTAAGATAGTTGACGAGTTTGGCTGGAAGAACGCTGACAGAGGTTTGATATACTACAGAACCCAGAATGGCTGGGATTTCAAGTATCAGGACTGGACGAATTTCAGCTCGGTTGAAGATTACGTTTCAGGTAGGATAATCGTATCTCCGACGAAGTATAAGATTAAGGCAGATTCTCTCGTTTTAGCCTCCTATACCCTAACCGACCCAAGCTTTATCGATTGCGACAACGTAACGATATTTTTGGATGGAAATCCTGTGGGTGGGGCTCCGATCAACGAGATGATATTGTCTGGAAATGTGCATTTTTTGAAATCAAGTTCGTATAGGCATTTCCACTGGAAATTCGCGATTGCCGATGAAGACAAGGTGGTCATCACGACGGAAAATTGGAAGTGGAACAAGAGGGGATACATAGTCGAGTTCGAAAGCGACAAAATAGCAAACTTCCTGAAATCCGTTTTAAATCACGATAGAATTTACGAAACTGAGATTGTAGAGTTTGGCAAGCCTATGCACAACTTTAAGACTTTGAAGAAAGGAGACGAGCTAAGATTCAACGCTAAAGTTGAAGTCTTCGTTTTGCCAGATCGCAATCCGATATTCAACCTGATTTCTTCTGCAAAGAGGAGGGTGATCATTCAAGCACCATACATGGACTTCGAATGGTTCTGGAATGATAGGCCATTGCTCGACGCTATAACCAACGCATCGAAGCACGCGGAAGTGAGGATAATTTTATCCGAAGACGAAATCGCAACAAAACAGTTTTTGGAAGATCTTGCGAAAGCTGAGAATCTGAATCTCAAGGTGAAGACTACGGAGAACCTACACGGCAAGATGATAGTTGTCGATGACGTTGCGCTGATCACGTCGGCAAATCTGAACAAATACGGTCTTAAGCTGAACAGAGAAGTTGGGATAATAGTTTATGATGCCAAAGTGGCGGATTTTCTCACGAAAAAGTTTGAGGAAGACTGGGGTGGCAAGAAACAAGAAAACAGTTATCTGATTCTCACCGCAATTGCTTTGGCGATCGCCTTGATCTTAGTTCATGCGTTCATCAGAAGACACTAGATTGCACGTTCACATCTACGGAAACATAATTCTAAGAGAACAGAACAGCGAGGATACGACAAAAACGACGCAAAACAAAAATAAATTAAAAGATGTTAGAATTCACCTCCTCCAAATTCTTCTCCGCCCTCACCGCCCTTCTCTTTCTCCTTCTCCAAGCCCTTGGCGGCGATGACATCGTCGATTCTCAGGATCATCACAGCAACTTCCGTTGCAGATTCGATGGCGTGCTTCTTTACCCTGAGCGGCTCGAGGACACCCTTCTCCTTCATGTCCTCAACCTTACCCGTTTCTACGTTGACTCCAGCATACTTGTTGCCCTTCTCATGGGCAGCCTTGAGCTCTACGAGGACATCGATTGGATCCAGCCCAGCGTTCTCTGCGAGGGTCTTCGGAATGATCTCCAATGCTGAGGCAAAGGCTTCAGCAGCCAACTGCTCTCTTCCGCCCAATGTAGGCGCCCACTCTCTGATTCTGAGGCTCATCTCGATCTCCGGAGCACCAGCACCGGCAACTACCTTACCATCCTCAATGGCACAGGCTACGACCCTCACAGCGTCCTCGATACCTCTTGCGATCTCCTCAACGACGTGCTCAGTTCCACCCCTTACGAGTATCGTTACCGCCTTCGGGTTCTTGCAGCCTGTTACGAACACCATCTTCTCGTCGCCAACCTTTCTCTCTTCAACGAGCTTAGCTTCTCCCAGATCCTCCGGCTTAACATCTCTCAGGTCGGTGAGTATCTTAGCTCCGGTAGCTCTGGCAAGCTTCTCGATGTCACTCTTCTTGACCCTCCTCACCGCAAGAATGCCCGCTTTGGCGAGGTAGTATTGAGCCAAGTCGTCGATACCCTTCTGGCAGAACACTACGTTAGCTCCAGCTTCGACGATCTTGTCGACCATCTCCTTGATCATCTTCTCCTCCTGCTCGATGAACTTCTGCATCATCTCTGGATCGGTTATTCTGATCTTAGCATCGATCTCAGTCTCCTTAACTTCGAGAGCGGAGTTCAGCAGCAGTATCTTCGCGTTCTCAACCCTCTTCGGCATGGCTGGATGAACGACCTCCTTGTCGAGAACAATACCATCTACAAGCTCGGTGTCTTCAACAGCACCACCCTGCCTCTTCTCGATCTTTATGTGGTCAGTGTCGGCTACTATCTTACCGTCAACTTCCTCTGCGATCGTCTTTACGGCCTTAACCGCTATTTCAGCAAGTTTGTCCAGAGCGACCTCAGCGCCCTTTCCAGTCATAGCGGTCATCGCGATCTTCTTCAGAATCTCGTCGTCATCTCTGCCAACCGGAATTGCGATCTCATCCAGCACCTCGATGGCTTTCCTTGCAGCCATCCTGTAACCGTTGGCGATTATCGTCGGGTGGATGTCTTGGTCGAGGAGTTCCTCAGCCCTCTTGAGCAACTCTCCAGCCAAAACAACCGCTGTGGTGGTTCCATCTCCTACCTCGTTGTCCTGAGCTTTAGCAACTTCAATGATCATCTTAGCTGCTGGATGCTCTACATCGATCTCCTTGAGGATCGTAACTCCATCGTTTGTGATAACGATGTCACCCAAGCTGTCGACGAGCATCTTGTCCATACCTCTTGGGCCCAAGGTGGTTCTTACCGCCTCAGCGATAACTCTCGCAGCCATTATGTTCATCCTCTGCGCATCTCTTCCAACCGTCCTCTGCGTTCCCTCCTTTAATATTAAAACGGGGGTTCCCTGCAACGTGGCCATTCTTATCACCTCCAGTGCTATTTTGTGTGGATCAGTATGTCTATATAAACATTTTGGTCAGAGAATCTTTGCGTTCACAATGTTTCTCTTGAAGATATCAACCTATTAAAGACAAAACCCGTGATTTTTGATAATTTGCGGGAATTCGATGCAAATGTTGGAATGAATAATTCTAAAAATTTTTTAAATAATAAAAATTTAATTTTGCTTTACATTATAAACAACATTTAATTGATCAGTTATAGATATTTTCTTTTTAATATAATATTATCTAAATCGTGCACGATCGTAAATTCCAGCATTCTTAGGATTTCATAAGTCTCACGACAAACTCAGAAACTTTTTCGGCGAGAATGTCGAACTTCCCGGAGTATAGATGATCCGTATCGAGAATTGCAATCTCTTTGGGTTCGGAAAGAGTTCTCGCAATTTCTAACGATTCTCTTAAGCTGACGATCTGATCTCTCTTTGCAATGACTAACAGCTTCGGAGTTTCACAATCCCCAAGTTCGAACCCGTCTATTCTCCTCAGAGGCGATATTAAAACAAGAGCATCTCCACAGATGTTAGATGCAATAACGCTGCCAAATGAATAGCCGATCACTGCAACCCTATCGTGTTCCCTCTTCAACCAGTCGAAACATATTCTGGCGTCTTTCAAAGCCGTTTCAACACTTCTGTAATCGAATCTGAGCGTTGAAATTCTGTTCATCACCAATTTTCTGCTTATCCTCTCAAGCCTGACATCGAACATACTGCCGCCGTAGTCTGGATGCGGAGGACAAAGCAAAGCTCCATTTTCTCCAGCCCTTTCGTAGATTGCCCTAATCCCACTTATCATCTTTCTCCAATAACTCTCAAACGTATAAATCATTACTGCAAAGCCGATCATCTCTTCTGTAAATGTCGATAAATTCTAACACTAAGGAGAGTAGCAGAAGAATTGGAGATATCTCATATTCAAGACTTTCAACGCAGACGTATAAAGATTTTTGTTAAGTTATAAATTATACTTTAACTCAAATTTTTTATTGAGGTAAAACTGTCAAAATGAATGTCAATGTGAGGATATGGTAAAAAATTTAAACTAAGTAGAAATATCAGAATCCATTATGAAAAATGATATGAAGATTGTGGTAGGGATAGTCATAGCTGGACTGGTATTGGCGGCATTAATTCTCGCAATAGCATACGGAGAACCTTCTCAGGAGTTCATATACTTACGAAACATCGATATGATGGTGAAAGATGTCAACGAAAGCCATGCAACGCTGAATTTTATAGTTACAGTGGACAGATCGGAAGTCGTGAAGAACGCAACGCTTTGCATCTACGTTTACGATAAAATAACCGACTTACTGCTCCAGAGGCATAAAGTCAGAATTCCAGAAAAGCAGATCGAAGGTCTGAACGAGATCGATGTTTCGCTGTCTTTCGAGAAGGATAGGAGCTACAGGTTGAAGTTCGAGATATTGAAGAACAATAAGATCGTCGATACGAGAATTCTGTCCCTATCGGGCTTGGATACACTAATCCCCAAAGATAAAAGGCTCAAGATGACGCTGAAAGATGTCGATTTTCAAGTCGTTGGAGTGAAAGATAACGACGTTAACGTTAGGGTGAGGTTCTACGTCCAGTCGATGGAAGACTATGACGATGTCACGTTCCACATAAAGGCGATACAGGCGGAATCAAACATCTTAGCTGACGAAAGCTGGTTGAAAATGAATATTCTAAAGGGAAAGACGCTAATCATCGAAAGCAATCTGACCGTTCCGAAGGACTACAACTACGCAGTGAAGCTTGAGGTGTGGAGAAACGGCTCCCTGCTGAAAACATGGCTTAAATATCTCAACTTGGCTCCAACGAAAACGGTTCCTAAGGAGGCAAAGGAGGAGAGAGTTAAATTCGAGGTTAGCGAATTCGTCAGAACTCCGGAGCCGATCCCGTATCCCAAGACGAAAGCTCCGGGCTTCGAATTCGTAACCTGCCTAATGGCGTTGACGATCGCGTTGCTCTGTGGAAGAGCCAAAGTAAAAAGATAATCGCAATCAAACGATTTCGTCCATTTCATATTTTTCCCAGTCTCTCAGCCCGATCAAGATCTCGAACTCCTGAGGGGTTAGAATCGGAACCTTGAAGAGCTCGAAGTCGTCGTAGCTTATTCTCGGGCATGCCGTATTCACGTAGTAACCGTATAGAAAGTTCGATAGCTTTTCCGGCGTGATCTCGTCCAAATAGATTACATCAACACGTTTTCCGGCTTTATCAGCTTCTTCCTTTAGCCTCAAAGCCAAGCTCATCCTCCTCTGCCCGATCTTCTTGCTGACCAATATCGCCCCCTTATCAGCTTCCATCGCCTTTGAAACGCTCAGCATCCTCCTCTTCAGAAAATCTTCAACCTCCACCTCTTCAAACTCCTTATCGAGTGGGCTAAATCTATAGACCTTTTTGCCGGTATATATCTTGGCTCCTATCGGATGGAAAAGACCGTCTCCGATGAACAGAACCGCTTCAGCTCTCGAATCCCTAAGCACGGTGTAGTTGCAACCCAACACTTGCCCGGGCATCTTAACTCTGCTGCTACCTTCCTTAAGCTCTACCTCATACCCTCTCTCCTCCAGAACAGCCTTAACGTCCTCAAGCTTCCAAGCGTATTGTGCAGAAGCTATGAGCGCTATTTTCTTCTCTTCGATCTTTAAATGCTTGAAATCTTCCAGATCGTAGTCTATGAAATATGGAACGTATATGACATCCTTCAAATCAAAAATGGGAGTATGAGCAAAGTGGAGTAGAACATCAACCTCTTTGAGGAGATCCAGATCTATATCGCAGGCACCATAACATCCGGAACCAGAAATTATGACTTTGAAGCCATGAGATTCCAAGCATTTGGCGATTTCGTCGCACTTATATTTCAAACCATCCGGCAGTTGTATTCCAACGATCTTTGCATTCTTTTCTTTTAAAGTATTGACGATCTCGTCGAATTTAATTCTGCTGAGCATTAACCTTCAATGATCAAACCTATATTTTAGGGTTTCTTTAGCAGAACGACCCTGCTCACAGCCGATTCGTCGGCTATCTCGTATCCAATAAGCTTCGCAAGCTCTTCAGCAAACTGCCTTACGTCTTCGTGATCCGGCATCGCATCCGGCGGAAGTCTCAGTCTCGAATAGCCCAAATACATGTATGCCTTCGCCTCAACGAACATCGGCTGTGCCTTATCGATCAGCGGAGCGAACTTCTCCGGGAACATGTTGTATCCTCTTATGAGAGTGAGCCTTATGACGGTTCTGCAATCCTTCTCGCTTAGGATCTTCAATGATTGATTTATTCTATCCCAGAAATTCTTGGTGGGTCTGTTAAGCCTAAGATGGCTGTTTTCGTCGTATGCGGTTAGACTGATGTATAGCTGGGTTGGATCTATCGCTTCGATCATATCTGGATTAGTTCCGTTTGAAACGACGAAGGTAGTGAAACCTCTCTTTTTGAACTCTTCGACGAGCTCCGGTAGGTAAGGATACAGTGTTGGTTCGCCGATTAGACTTATCGCCGCCTGATTCGGATGCTGAGCTTCTTCAAGCTTCTTTCTATCTACGTCCGGATTGCCCCAGAATCCGCTCAAAAGCTTCCTCTGGGCTTTTATCGATTCCTCGACTATGAATTCAGGGGAATCCCAGCCCTCTACTTTAGTGAGCAATTCGAGAGGACGCCAGCAGTAAACGCAGTGCTGATTGCACATCAGAGCTGGGGTCATCTGCAAACAGCGGTGAGACCTTATTCCGTAAAACTTCTGCTTGTAGCAAACTCCCTCATTCTTCAGCGACTTCTTAAGCCAGAAGCAAGTCTTAACGGCGGAATGTCTACCCACGATAGCGTATCCTTTAAGATCCCTCAGAAGTTTCTTAGGAATCGCCATATCACAACGATTTGAGCGAATAAGTATATAACTGTTGTTAGCTCCATTTTGACATATCTTCAGCCCCTCAAGACTTCATCCAACGCTTTCAGGAATTCGTCGTTTTCCTCTCTTCTGCCGATGCTCACCCTAACGCTGAAGGGACTGCAACCAACGAACTTCGAGCAGTCTCTAACTATTACTCCTCTCTTCATCAACTCCTCAGCAAGCTCGGAGGCCTTCATAAGCGACTCGAAGAACAGGAAGTTAGCTTCCGAAGGGCAAACCTTCACCCTATCCTTTAGCCCGGCATAGAGCCTTGCCCTCTCAGCTCTTATCTTTTCAACGCAGGATCTCATGTGCCTCAGATCTTCAAGCGACGCTATCGCCGCCAATATCGCTATAGATGAGACTGGAAACGGCGTCGTAACCTTCATGTAAGCCTTTTTGAGTTCGGAGCTCATGACTGCGTAGCCTATTCTGAGGTTTGCCAATCCGAAGGCTTTCGAGAACGTTCTAGCGATTACTACGTTCTCATATTCGGATAATTCCAGTAGGTCTCTGCTTGCAAACTCTGCATATGCTTCGTCTATGAAAACCAATGCGTTGCAGCTTTCCACGATTGCTCTAACAGTATCAGCATCTTCAATGTTTCCCGTAGGGTTGTTAGGTGAGCAGACGATTATTATCTTGGTTTTTTCCGTTATAGAGTTGAGGATTGCCTCTTCATCGATCTGAAAGTTTCCTTTTCTTCTGACCCTAATCTCCTTACCGTTCATCACCGATGTCAGGGTGTGGTAGTATGGGAAGGATGGAATTGGAATCACAACCTCATCCAATGGATCTACAAACATCTTGAATACATTCTCCAAAATCCCATCTATTCCAGCCCCGATTACGATCCTTTCTCCTTCGACGCCTAAATATTCGGATATCCGTTCTATAAGCTCTTCCATCTCACTGGGACTCGGATATATATGGAATTTATCGAAGCTCCTCAGAACCTCCAAAACCTTCGGACTCGGTCCGTAGGGATTCTCATTCGAAGCCAACTTCACGACCTTCTTTAATCCAAATAACCTCTTAACTTCGTCTATACTCTTACCCGGAACATATTCGGGAATCTTCTTCACATTCTCCCTTAGTTTATCCGTTATCTTTTGATCTCTATTCTTACGACCTTCCAACTCTCATCAACTCCTTTCAGCGTCGAAATCAAAGCTGAGATAACGTTGGCGAAGACCGATTGAACGTAGCGGTTTAGCGGAATTTCCTTACCGTCAACAATCAATTTTACTTGCATAGTATTACGATGATTTTGTGCTTTTAAATTTATCCTTCGTAACAAGATTTTTATACTTCCTAATCCGAATTATAGCGATAGGGTTGCGGAGGGGTGTTGAAGTTGTTGGTTTCGTTCTGCTCATTGAATCTAAAATTAAAATCGTCTGTTAAGTCAATGCGATTTAATACTTCTTTGTTTGATGTTTTTAATAAAAAAACTACACCAAAAATTTTAAGTAGCATCGCTTTACTACCAACAACCCTGATCATAATCGAGATTATTATTGTGATGAGGTGAAAATCATGGAAAAGGTTCCTACGGGCATCCCGGGGTTCGATGAAATCCTAAAGGGTGGCCTAAGGAAGGGCTGGACTTATCTGGTTAAAGGAACACCAGGAAGCGGAAAAACTATCTTCGGTCTCCAGTTCTTGATCGAAGGTTTGAAGCGAGGAGAAAAGTGTGCCTACATATCTTTTGACGAAACAGCAGAGGAGGTGAGGTTGCAGGCTGAGGGATTCGGCTGGAATCTTGAGGGAGCTCACATAATCGACAAGGTCAGAGATCTTGACATAATCAGCAGTAACATCGTGTTTTACGACTTCGACACAACTGCGGAGATTGCAAGCTTCGTAGAGTCGATTACTAAGATCAAAGAGCTGGAAGCCATCGACAGAGTTTTTATAGACGGAATTGGAGCTTTAAGGGATCTCACGAAGGATCCTATAATTTCGAGAAGAATTCTCGTTTCGATCACATGCTTCCTGAACTCTATAAAGGCTACGACGCTTATGTCGTGCGACATGACGACGGAGTTCGGAAAAGACATTATAAGCTACATTACAAGCGGCGAATTCGTTTTGGAAAGGGTGGAGAGAAAGGACGGTGAGATGCTAAGGATTCTGCACGTTTTGAAGTATAGAGGAGGAGACGCCTACTTGGGGAGGCACTACTTTGACATTACTCCGAGGGGTATCGTGGTTTATCCAATCATTCCGATGATCAACGAGCGGAAGGCTGTTGAAGACAGGAAGTTGCTCTCAACTGGTAACAATGAACTCGACATTATGCTCGGTGGTGGAATTTACGAAGGTTCGAGCGTGATAATCGCCGGGAAGAGTGGTGTTGGTAAGACGAACATCTGCCTCCAGATTCTGAAGGAGAACGACATCAGAGGAGACGTGGGGATTCTCTACACGTTCGACGAAACTAAGGAATTGCTGATGCACAGGCTGAGGACACTGTTCAACTACGAACCCAAGAACATAGTGATCAGGGAGGTTTCGACGAAAATGAGCTTGGGTAAGTTTTACAGCATGATCATGAACGACGTTAAAATGCACAAGCCAAAGATAGTGGCGATAGATCCAATAAATTACCTCACCAACATAGCCCTAACGCCAAAGGAGTTCCTAAAGACTCTGAGAATGATAAGAGTTCAGCTTAGAGATATGGGTGCCGTGTTTATATGCATCGATGAGGTTGCCGAGGCTTTGGGTGTGTTTCGTCTCACCGGTTCGGGAATAAGCCCGTATGCCGATTATCTGATTTTTGGAAGGTTTATGGAGATAGAAGGAGAGCTCGTAAAGACGATATCGGTAGTTAAGAATAGATTCGGAAACCATGAAAGGTCGATCAGAGTTCTGGATATCAAAGAGAGAGAGGGTCTGAAGATAAGCAAGCCACTTAAAGAATACACGGGAATAATCAGAGGTGTGATGATGAAGAGATAACCTTATTTTTGATCTATTGCTCTATGAAAGTTAAGGATAGAATTAGTCCCGCCTCCCGGATTTGAACCGGGGACCCCGGGCTCTCTGCCCCCAGCCACTGGGGGCTGGCAAACTACAGGCCCGCGCTCTGCCAGACTGAGCTAAGGCGGGAATCGATAGAATCTAAGCCCAACGATATAAAAACCTTGTGCCACAGTCAGTTAAACATTGCATGTTATAGATAAAGTTACAATCTCATAAATTCCTCTATCCTATCACCGACTACGGATATCCAGTCGATCTTACCCGGTTTGAATCTATCTTTTGCTTCACCTCTGATTAACAATTCTATTGCATCAGCAACCTCTTCTGGCAACATCTCAGTCGTGTCTATCTCATAAACTTCATCACAGCTCTCTATAGCCTCTATTAGAATTGAATCCACTATCTCCGCCTCAACGTTCTCCAAAACCTTCTCCTCTGGCCATCCCTTGCCTTCGAGTCTCCTCTTCAACTCTACCGGATTGCAACGCAGGACTATTACTTTGTCAGGATTGAGATGGTGAGATAGATGACCTTCCAACAACACGAGTCCTTTGGGCAGAATCGAGCGAACCCTTTCAGCAAGCTTTTCGACATCAACCACTTTACATCCCTCCTCCTCTCCGATTATGCAATCCAGCCTTTCCGCGAGCTCATTTACAGATAGGATTCTATAGCCTCTCCTTCGCAATACATTCGCAACCGTAGTTTTGCCAGTCCCCGGTGTTCCGGTTATGGCCACAACCTCAGAAACGGGTGGATTCATCATCCATCAGCTCGCCCTCGTTTCATCATCGGCTTAGAGAGTATGAGAGAGCGGTATATATGCTTTGTCAGAGCACAGAGATGGGGGTAAAGCTTAAATAGCGACTATAAAAACGTTGCAACTAAATGAAAGAGATCTGGGTTCCCAAAAAGGTGTTCTTCACAGCCGGAGTGGGACATCACGAGGATGCACTCGTCTCGTTCGAGTTAGCTTTGAGAGATGCGGGAATAGAGAAGTTCAACTTGGTTTACGTGAGCAGCATATTTCCACCGGGATGTGAGATCGTTGAGAGGGATGAGGGGCTAAAACATCTGAGTCCGGGGCAAATAGTGTTCTGCGTCATGGCCAAGATGACGAGCAACGAGGCTGGAAAGACGATATATGCAAGTATAGGCGTGGCGATTCCAGAGGACAAGAATTTGAACGGTTACCTAACAGAATACTACGGATACTGCGAAGAAAATGAGGATGTTGGTAAGTATGCCGAGGATAAAGCAGAATACATGCTCAAAACTGCCTTCGGCATAGATCCGGCGATGAAGTTCAACGTGACGAAGAAGGCAAAGGTTGAAGAAGGGAAGTTTACCACAGTCGTAGCAACGGCCGTTTTCATCCTGTGACCTCTTTTGTCACCTTATCTATCTCCATTTTGGCCACGAACCTTATCCCCGGAATCAGCGACGCTAAAAGCGTTAGGACTATCACCACAACCGTGACAACTATCGTCCTCGGATACATGACGAAAGGCATGTTAAACATCTCGCTCTTGTAGGTCATCTCGAACCCTTTGAGCGTAAGAATTGCGAGTGGAAATCCTAACAGCAACCCCACCAAACCTATGGTAAATGTCTCCACGAGAATCGAAATCGCTATCTCTTTTACGGTGTAACCAAGCATCCTCAACGTTGCAATCTCCCTTCTCCTTTCCAAGATGTTTATCGTCGTGGTGTTGAATATTTCAGCAAAGGCCAGCGAAGCTCCGAAGAGGACTGAGAAGGCAAAGAACTCGGACATCATGCTCATCATTTCAACTATATTCTCCCTCAACTTCTTCATCGAAACCACAGCTCCAAACCTCTTGAGCTTGTTTTCATCCCCACCCTTCACTATCACCTCGTTTGGCCTAAATCCTAACCTCTCAAGCCCCTCCAAGCTGGCGTAGCATGCCGGTATGAGGGGCTGGTCAACGATGTCGTAAACCTTAAGCCTAACCTTCCCGATCTCAATGAACGCATATATCTCCTCTCCCTTAGCTATACTCAGGTTTTCGGCTATGAATTTGGGTAATATTATCCCCTTGGGTGGTGGATGGTGCTTCCTTCCGTTCAGATCATAGATGTTGAAGAGATCCTGGCCAGTCGGAAGCCCTATGAGAACGCTCGATTTTGCGATTCCATTTCTCTCCAACAATATCCAAGTCTCGACGAGTGGATAAGCTTCCTCAACACCCACAAGCCTCTTAATGTCCGTCGGATTCGAGCATTCTACCTTGTAATCGAAAGTTTGAACTTTGTCGAACTGTATATGCAGCATCTCGTCAACGGAATCGACGAACGCTAAAGAAGTTGCAATCAGCACGACGCCCATAACAACTCCAAAGAGCGTGTAGAGAGTCCTCTTAGGATTTCTGAAGATGTTCCTTATCGCAAGCCTCGTGAGAATCGAGAATCTTCTGAGCAGTCTGTCTAAGCCCAGAACTTTATATTCTATTTTAAATCCTCTCATAGCTATTGCCGGCTCTATCTCGGCTATTCTCTTCGTTGTAAATATTCCGGCTATCAGAGGTGCTAAAAGTCCAGCTATAGCCGATGCGAGCAAAACGTTCGAATAAATTTCGGTTACGTGGTAGGGCACGTTTAGAACATCCACGTATGATGATGTCATCCCAGCGGAAATGTAGTATCCAGCCAGAACGCCAAGAGATGTTCCTATCAAACCTATCAGAATAGAATACGTGAGGAAATGGAAAATCACCGTTCTCTTCGAGTATCCCAAAGCTCTAAGAACAGCTATTATTCCCGTCTGCTCAATCACAATTCTTGAAAGGAGTATGTAGACGGCCAAAACGGCTATGAGCAGAAGCATACTTGGAAACATGAACGCTATATGCTTGAAGCCTTCTAAATCCATCTTCAAAAGCTTGTAGCTCGGCTGACCTTCCCTCTTATAGAAGGACTTCAGTCCATACAGCCGGAATTCCGACTTAACCTTGTTCAGAATCTCGTCCGCTCGATCTTCATCGTATATCTTCACATGAACCTCCGTTATCTTCCCCTTCAAGCCCGTCATCTCTTCCATCATATTGTATGGGACAAACAGAACGCCCATATCCTTTGGTGAGGCAAGGACGTTCGTTCTTTCAGAAATTAAAATATATTCGGGGCTGTAAGCGGATCCGGATACCCTGAGATCGTATATCTTACCGTTCAGCCTGACGTGGAGCACTTGTCCAACGCTTATACCATTGAGATCCGCAAACTTCTTTAGAATCAGAACCTCGTTATGCTTTGGATACACACCTTCCACGATGAACAGGCTGTTGACCTTAGAGTTCTCTTCAGGAATCGAGACCAATTTCAGTCTGATCTCCCTTCCTTCAATCTCCATCGTCGCATATGCTGTTAGTCTTCCAACTACTGCCTTGACTCCCGGTATTGCCTTTACCATCTTTAGCAGATCCTTCGGAGCGGGATTGAACTCCACTCCCAAATCTTCGAAGTTCGTCTGGGTGTAAAACTTCTTGTAGGTCGCCTCTATGTTTAGATACGATGAATAGAGACCGCTGAACAGAGCCACTCCTAAGAAGACGAGGAATGAGACGGCCAAGAACTGCCATTTTTGAGCTTTTAAATCTCTGATCGCCTTTATGAGCAGAGTTCTCATCACCAGCTCAGCTCCTCAGGCTCTAAAGGTTCTGGATTTGTCTCTTCCTTCACGACTCTTCCATCTCTAAAGTGGATCACTCTGTCCGCCATATTTGCGATGACCGCGTTGTGAGTAACGAGGAGAAAAGTCCTGTCCTCTTCTCGATTTATATCTCTCATAACTCTGAGAACCCTTTTACCAGTTTCAAAGTCCAAGTTTCCAGTTGGCTCGTCGCAAAGTATTAGATCGGGATTTTTGACCAAAGCTCTCGCGATAGCTACTCTCTGCTGCTCTCCACCGCTCATCTCCGTCGGCAAATGGTTAGCCCTATGCCTTAAGCCAACTATCTCCAAAACCTCATCGACATTCCTCGGATTCTCGACCAGCTCTGCCGCAAGCTGAACGTTTTCTCTCGCCGTAAGGGTAGGAATGAGGTTGAAGAACTGGAAGACAAAGCCCACATGCCTCCTGCGAAAAATCGTCAGCTCCTTTTCATCGAATGAAGAAATCTCAAGATCTCTGAAGAAAACCTTCCCCTTCGTAGGCTTATCTATGCCTCCGGCTATGTTGAGCATCGTCGTCTTTCCGCTTCCAGAAGGGCCCAAGACGACTACAAACTCCCCTTCCTCGACGCTGAGGTCAATTCCTCTCAAAGCATAGACTTCCACCTTACCCATCCTGTATACCTTCCACACATCCTCGAATCTCAAGATCGTCATGGTCTCCTTCTCATCTTGAGGGCTAAGCCGATCGCTAAGGCCACGATCACAGCTAAAGCTATCGGGGCGTAGTTTTGGGATGGAAAGACGTAGATCGTAAAGTTCTGAGTTGTCGTGTGCCTCTGCAATGTAGGATCGAGATAAGTTATTATTGCGGAGATCTCGTATCTTCCCGCTTTCCCAGCTTTGAGTTCGAACGTCGATGTTGCAGAATCTCCACTTTCGAGCGTTCCGACGAAATAAGTATTCCTGCCTTCAAAATCTTTTGGCAACTTGAGCTCTATCTTGACACCCTTAGCAACCTCTTTACCGCTGTTCTCGATCGCCAAGTTGAGTGTGAAGGGTTTTCCTTTCTCAAGCCTCTTAGGTATGGTATATACTCCCGCGATGTCTATGTGGATCGGTTCAAGCGGGAAGACGTAGATCGTCAAATTATCGCTCCATTTCCAGTTCTCGCAAGAGATAACCACAGGAATGATGCAACTCCCACTAACGTTCTTCGCAACCTTCAGCTCGAACTCCGCAGTCTTTGTCTCGTCCCTTCCAATCTCTCCCAAGTATGCGGAGCTCTCCCCGCTGAATCCCTTCGGCAACTTGAGCTTTATTCTAACATCCTTCGCCTTCTCCTCTCCAACATTCTCGATTCCTAATTTTAGCGTGAAATTGGAGTCGGAATGAATCTTTGGAGCTGAGAAATCGGATATGATGAGTTTAGGACTCCCCACTACGGATACGCTGAACGGAAGTTCGAGGGAGTATGTGTTTCCTAAGAAATCTCTACACTCCAAGCCCAGCTTCACTTCATGCTCTCCTATCTCAGCATCGTCTTCCGCGAATACGATGAATTCGAGCCTCTTAACTTCTTCACTCTTCCACACGTCGAAGAACCTATCGACATCTTTCGCGATCATTCCGTCAAAGCTCAGTTTGACGTCTTTGGCATCTCCTCCCTTGTTCACGACTTTCACAACCACTTTTCCGTTTTCACCCGGTCTCACGCTCCCTTCGGCTCCCAAAATCTCAAACTGGGGTTTCTCTATTACTACTATCTCACGATTGCATCTCAGGTATCCGCTTTCGGGTGTTCCATTCACGAGCTCGATGTAGCTCAACCTAACTTCAAGCTCATAAATCCCGGGTTTATCGACGTGAGCTTCGAATTCAACAGAAGTCTTGCCCGTAAAATCGCCCAAACTCAAGCTCTCACTTATCAAACCGGAAAGAAAGAGATTTGCATTTTGAATAGAATTCTGAGATGACACGTCGATGTGGATCACGAAATTACCGGTTGTAGGTTTCTCAGGGAGCGTTTTGATGGAGATCACAACCGCATTGACGCTTTGAACGATTATTAGAATGAAGAAGAGTAGAATAAATAAGGGTTTAAAGTTCATTCTTTAGCCTCCTAAAAGCTTTCAAAACGAGATCTTCATATTTGGAATAGTCTATGTCCATGTAAATCGAATACATCGCCAAACCGTCCAAAAATGCGAGTAAGAGTATTGCGAGGTCCTTGCTATTCTCATATCCCTCCTTCTCCAATAGTTTGGCTATCCTCTCGAATGACTTACTCCGCAACTCGTCTATGAACTTCGGATCTGTCTTGCTGAGGTTGTCGAGCAGAGTATATATCATTCTCGCGAGGCCGGGGGTATTCTTCATTATTTCGAACCTCTTTTTGATCGCATTCTCAAGTCCACTTTCGTTCCACGGAGAGAACTTCTTGATGGTGTAAAGAAGTAGCTCCCTTTCAAGGCCGTTCTTATTCTTAAAGTAGTAAAAGATCGTGCTCTTCGAAATTCCGGCTTCTTCCGCTACTTCATGAACCGTAGCCTTTGGATTTCTCAGATAAACTCTCAAAGCTGCTTCCAATAATTCTTCCTTTCTCATTATAGACTGACTGGTTGGTCAAATTATTAAATCTTTTTGGTTGAATCTAATTCTACAAAAAACGAAAAACTCAAATAGTTTCTCTTCTCTACTGAGATCGGTGGTGGAGATGGTAAAGGCAATTATTTTGTGTTGTAACAACATCAGGGATAGATTTTGCATAGGTTGCGAGAGGTGTTTGACAGCTGCAAGAGAGAGGAAGGGTGAGTTCGAGAAGTTCGACAAGGTGGATATCGTTGGAATTGTCAGCTGTGGAGGTTGTCCCGGCTATATTGTTCCGAGATTAAAGCTGTTCAACAAGTGGATCGACGGATTCGACGACTACGATGTCGTTTTCATCGGAAACTGTATAAAGGCGGCGATAAACTTGGGCGGTTGTCCGCTCGATCTCGATAAGATAGTGGAAAACGTTAAAAAGCTGACCGGTAAGGAGGTAATAGTAGGGACCCACCCATGGTAGCTCTCGACATAACCAAGAAAAGAAAGGATATACTCAAGGCCTGGCAAAAATATTTTTTAGATAGATATCCTATTAAACCTCCCATAGAGATTACGGATTATTTGGAGGAGTGTCTCTCTGGAATTCTCGACAAGTTGGTAGATTTCTACAACGGAGGCTCTTTTAAAGGAGTGGAAGAGCCTTTAGATAATCTTATGAGATACCTCGCGAGCGACACGAAGCTTTCAGCCGGAGGAAGCATGGCATCCATCTTCTATCTCAAGAAGATCTTCTTGGACGTATTTCCGAACATGAGCAAGGAGGATTTCATAAGACTGAGCGAAGCTGTAGATGTTCTCATCTGTAAGGCTTTCGACGCATACATGGCTTCGAGGGAGAAGCTGTTCGAACTCAAATACAAGGAAAAGGAGTATTGGCTCAGAATGGAGATGAAGGCCTACGAGTTCTGTATGAAGAGATGCCCATACATTCAGAAGGCTAAAGAACTTGGTATAGAGCCTTGGGATCTGCCAATGGAGGAGATAGACAAGAGATTAGCTGAGAAGAGATCCAATGAGAAGTGAGATATAAACTATTCCAAGCATCATACTTGCCAATTTATACATAACCTTTGCCTTTTCTCTGCTCGGCGATTTGGCAAACCTTATAGCTCTGCATAGGAAATAGCCTGTTATCAACATTGAGATTACGAGATAAACGGGATTAAGGTCTGCAACTATGTATAGCGAGGGAATGAGGAACATCATCAAAACCGTGCTCAGAACTATGGCCCATGAAGCCTTCTCCATTCCAACGACGAGCGGAAACATCGGAATCCTCGCGTTCCTATAATCATCCTCGTAGTGCATCGTGATATACCAGATGTGAGCGGGAATCCAAAGCAGAACTATCGTCGCTAAGATCAACCCGCCCAAAACGTCAGCACCCTTCACCGCAACCCAGCCAGCTAAGGCCGGCATGGCTCCAGCAAAACCGCCTAAGATGATCGAGTATGGGCTCCTCCTCTTGAGCAAAATCGTGTATATGATTATATCGAAGAATAGTCCCAAAAATAGGACGATCGCGAGATAGACGTTTACGAGGAATCCCAAGAGGAAGCCGAGCAAGAAGAGAGTTGAGCCGTAGATCGCACAACCCTTGGGGCTCAACCTTCCAGATGGAACCGGCCTCTCCCTCGTTCTGCTCATAAGAGCGTCGATGTCACTGTCGAGCCACATGTTCAAAGCGGTAGTTCCAGCTATTGCGAGGGTTGTGGCAGTGCAAGTTATTATGAAGTGGCTTAAATGGAGAACCTTGCCAGACGCAACGAGATACGAGACTATACATGTTACCATGAGAAGCATCGTCTGCTTCGGCTTTATCACCTCAGCGAAAGATCTCACGTCGGGCACAGAAGTTCGTGGAATTCAAGATAGATCAATGTTTCGATTTGCCTATCTTATAGAGGTCTGTCAGATTAGAATACACCAAAGATAAAGGTTTCTAACGTCAATTTATAATTTTCAATTTATATTCTTTAGAATCGTTAGTTTTATATCGATCAAAATTGTTAAGACATTTAATGAAAAAGCTGATAGTTGGATTCGTAAGTCTCGTATTTATCCTATCCTGTTGTGCTCAGCAGATGAGTGCAGAAGATGTTCTGAAGAAGGTCGACGAAAAATCGAAAAGCATAGAGGATGTGAGCGGTATTTGCAGAATTACAATGCAGTATTTGGGTGTAAACGCTTCGATGAAGTTCGAATTCGCAGTAAAAAAACCGGATAAGTTTAGAATTAGCAACAAAGGTTTCCTGAATTTTACGATGATAGAAAATGGTTCAAAAGCTTTCGTAATTCTTGGAAATTACGCTTTACCATTGAACGCTTCGATGAACAAAGAACAAGCTTCTAAGGAGAAGAATCTTGTAGATCCGATGAAATATATCAAGAAGAATTATGGAAATTGCACACCCAAGCTCGTTAGCGGTGAGGGTGATTATTACGTCATCGAGTTCGTAGGGAAAAACGGAACGGCGAGAGTTTGGATAAGCAAGAGCATCTGGTATCCCGTAAAGATAATCGAAACGAAGACGACACCTTTCGGAAACGCCACCATGATCGTGGAGTTCGAAAATCTGAAGATAAATACCGGTTTGAGCGACGAGCTGTTCAGAGTGCCGAAGAACGTTGAAATTATGTCCAGCCTTTCACCTATCGAGCATCCGCCAGAGGTTAAGCCGAAGAAGTATGCGGTTACTGTTAAGATTCTGAAGACGAACGATGTGTATGCGAGATATCTTGGGATAGCGATAAACAAACATCTGCCTGATAAGTGGTGGAGGAACGGAGGTTACACGTGCAACTACATCGTTTCAAGTTGCGATGTTGGCAAGGTGTTCAAGTGTTACACCGACGAACCGGTGAGGTATGTGGAGGTGAGCGTTTCGTCTTTCCTGAACTATACGTGGACAATAGATGTAACACTCCCGAACGGAAAATCCAAGGTGTGCACGGTCAACGCTCACACGAGATGCATAGTAACGAATGAAAGCCCAACGAGATAGCATTAAATCCTCCTTCCTCTCACCCTCTCCATGTCGAACTTCGCCTTCTCGCTGACATGCATTACGGCGAGGGTTCCGGCCATAACGGGATCGCTAACGACCAAATCGGAAACCTTAGGCACACTACCAAACATGTTGAGCGATATAACCGGAATCCCCTGCTTCCTCAACTTCTTTACCTCCTCAGCAATCTTCCCACCCATGAGACCACCAGCCAAAACGAGCACCTCAGCTCTGTGCAACCTTGCCACAGCTCTAACAGCTTCAGCCAACTCCTCCTCCCCAACTATCGGCATCGTATCCACACTGATGCGCTCTCCCCTCAGATTGTGTCTGTCCGCTTCGCTTATAGCTCCAAGCGCCACTTGAGATACCAAAGCTCCTCCACCGAATATGAGCACCCTCTTACCGAAAACTTGCTCGAACGGCTTCTCCTCCTCAACCTCGATTACCGTTTCAAGCTTTCTGATCTCTTCGAGCATAGCCTCGAAGTCTCCTCCTTCGATCTCTAAGTAAATGAGGGCGTTTCCAGCGTGCTCACCGTGCTTTATTATGAACGTTTGAGCGTAAGTTATGTTCCCGCTGTGCTTTGCAATTATCGTCGTAATGTCTCTAAGCACACCTATCTCGTTCTTCGCTATTATTTGGATCGCTCTCAGCATAGCCTAAACCGTTCAACCTTTCAGAATTTTAAACTTATGCAAACTTTAGGCTTGCCTAAAATTTAAATATCGTCCCAGCTTATTCGATTTCATGAGAATTGCAGTCTCTACGACAAACGGAGGGCTTGATGACAAGGTTTCGGAGGTCTTTGGAAGGGCTGTGAGTTTCACGATAGTGGATGTGGAAGATGGAGAGATAAAATCCATCGAAGTAGTGAGGAACGATTATGCTGTTAGAGGTGGAGGAGCTGGAATAGCAGTTTCGCAGTTTTTGGCTGACAAGGGTGTAGAGGTCGTTTTGACGGGAAACGTTGGGCCGAACGCTCTCTCGGTTCTCAACTCAGCTGGCATAAAGGTCTACAGAGCTGGTGGTATGAAGGTTAGCGAGGCGATAGAGAAGTTTCTGAAGGGAGAGCTCGAGCAGATCTTGGTTCCGGGAGATCCGAAGTTTGGAAGACACAGGAGGTCGGTATGAGGATTGCGGTGGCTTCGGGCAAAGGTGGAACTGGAAAGACGACTGTGGCAGTAAATTTGGCCTACTTCAATGGCATAGACCTCTTCGATTTGGATGTAGAAGAGCCAAACGATCACATCTTCATAAAAGGCGAAAGCAAGGAGGAGACAGTTTACAGAAAAATTCCAAAGATAGATGAAGAGAAGTGCGACTTCTGCGGGATCTGCAGAGACGTTTGTGAATACAACGCGATAGTCGTGCTAAAGGATAAGGCATACACCTTCCCAGAGCTCTGCCACAGCTGTGGAGCTTGCTCATACTTCTGTCCAAGAAATGCGATTGAAGAGGTTGATAAGCCGATTGGAAAGATTGTGGAAATTAGCTCCGACATAAAGCTCACCTACGGTCTGCTTGAGATTGGCGAGGCTATGCCCACTCCGCTGATGAGGGCCGTAAAGAGGAAGATGGGCAAGAAGGCAATAATCGACTGCCCGCCCGGAACATCATGCCCCTTCGTCGAGAGCGTGCTCGATGCGGATGTATGCATACTCGTATGCGAGCCTACACCTTTCAGCTATCACGATCTGAAGCTTGCGATGGGGGTTATGAAGAAGCTCGACAAAAAGTTTGGAGTCGTGATAAACAAGCACGGATTGCCTTTCGACATCGAGAGCAAGATCCAAGCACCGATTCTGGGTAAGATACCGTTCAGCAGGGAGATCGCGGAGAAATATTCAAGAGGAGAGCTGTTGTTTGATTACGAGGATTTGTTTAAGGAGATCTACGATAGGGCGGTGTCGCTATGAAGCAGGTTACGGTTATAAGCGGTAAGGGAGGAGCAGGGAAAACGACGGTCACAGCGATGTTCGCAACTCTTGCAAATGCAGTCGTAGCGGACTGCGATGTCGACGCTCCGAATCTGCACATACTGCTAAAGCCCGAAATAGTGGAAACGATTCCGTTCGAAGGGATGAAAAAGGCCAAGATAATCGAAGAGAAATGCAGTCAGTGCGGACTCTGCGAGGATCTCTGCAGGTTCGATGCGATAAAAGATTTCAAAATCGACGAGGTAAGGTGTGAGGGCTGCGGATTCTGCTACAGAGCCTGTCCGGAGAAGGCTATTGAGATGGTTGCGGAAAAGAGGGGAGAGATATACATCACGAAGACAAAATTCGGAGATTTTGTCTATGCTTTGCTCTATCCCGGAGAGGAAAACAGCGGTAAGCTCGTCAATGAGGTTAGGAATATCGCAAAGAAAATTGCTGAGGAGAATGGAATTGATCTGCTCATCTTAGACGGAGCGGCTGGAATAGGCTGTCCGGTAATAGCTTCCCTCGCGGGAGCGAGTATCGCTTTGGTCGTTGCTGAGCCAACTCTCTCCGGTTTGAACGACATGGTTAGAGTGATTGAGCTCGCAAGGCACTTCAAAATTGAACCGCTCGTTGCGATAAACAAGTTCGATCTTAATTTGGATGTTACAGCCAAGATCGAAGAGTTCTGCGAAAGCAACAACATTGAAATAGTCGGAAGGATTCCGTTCGATGAGGATATACCGAAGCAGATAGCCCAGCTCAAGCTTCCTTTTAAGGGAAAGGCTGGGGAAGAGATAGTGAGAATTTGGAAAAACTTGGAGGAGGGATGGTTATGATGAAACAGAGGGTTACGGATGAGGACATCAAGAAGAGGCTCGAAAAGATAAAGTGCAAGCTTGCGATAATGAGTGGAAAGGGAGGAGTAGGAAAGAGCACTGTAACGGCTCTGCTCGCGATACACTTCGCTAAGAAAGGACACAGCGTTGGAATCTTCGATGCGGACTTCTTGGGGCCAAGCATTCCAAAGATATTCGGCGTTGAGAGAAAGAGACCGATGCTCAGAGAAGAGGGCATCGAGCCCGTCTATAGTGATAGATACGGGATAAGGATAATGTCCATTCAGTTCTTCCTGCCCTCCAGAGAGAGCCCGGTAATCTGGAGAGGTCCGCTAATTGCGGGAGTTATGAGAGACTTCTTGGGCAGAACGGACTGGGGCGAGCTTGACTATTTGCTATTCGACCTCCCACCCGGAACTGGAGATGCTCCGCTGACCGTCCTTCAGGAAGTTAAGCCTGAGGGTGTTGTTGTTGTGACAGCACCACAAGATTTGACGGCGATGATTGTAGAGAAGTCGATAAAGATGGCTGAAAGCCTCGAAACAGCGGTTGTTGGGCTTGTAGAAAACATGAGTTACTACGAATGTCCCCAGTGTGGGCATAGAGAATACATCTTCGGAAAAGGTAAGGGAGGAGAGCTCTCAGCAAAGTATAGGATCCCGTTCTTCGTCGAAATCCCGATCGATCCGAATCTGACAAAGCTTGCGGATTCGGGGAAGATAGAAGCTTACGATTTGGATTACTTCGAATTCTTCCCCCTATAATTTATTTTCTCATCAGAACTCGTGGCGATAGCCATGCATCACGCACTGAGGTTTTACAGCTCAAAGCAGGAGTTTGTCGTCCGGTTCTACATGTTCGGAGCAAAACTTACGAAGATTCCAGTCGTTGGCAGATTTGTAAAGGCGTTCATAAACTGGTTCGCAACGACCCAGCATTACGCATACATATTGACGCCGGATGAGGCGAAGATGATATTGGACGCCGTTGACAAGATCGCCGTGGGAGATTGCAAGTGTAGAAAGGTCTTCAGAAACTGCGACAATCCCATAAGGACGGACATAGTCATTGGAGTTGGATACGATATATTCACGGAAAGACGAATACGTTGAAATAGACAGAGAAAAAGCTAAGCAGATAATAGACGAGTGTAGCAAGAGAGGGCTAATTCAGACCCTTATCAAGTGTAGAGGTGACGTTTACGTCATATGTAACTGCTGTCCGTGTTGTTGCGTTCCGCTGAGGCTTAGGAGGGATTACGGAATAAAACCGGTTTGGAGAAGAGATCCTGAGTTCATTGGGAGATTCCTATCGGGTTCCGAATAAGAAGAAGTGGCACTCGTAGGCATCTATATTCTCAACATCAAAGCACCTTTCGAGCAAACTCTTCACGTATCCTTCATCGAGCCTATCGGGTGGGCCGAACTCGCAATCCTTTTTCCAATCGATTACAGCAACGCTGTCTGCATGCTTACAGCACCACTCAACGTATTCCTCCCTACAATCGATTTCATGCAGTGAGTCGGCAAACAGAACGAAGTCTATTTTGAAGTCAATTTCAGGAGGTTTTTCGGAAATTATTATCCCCACATTCTTCAAACCCTTAGATGCCAAGATCTTAGCCATCTCCAGATTAACCTCCACCGCATACACCTTTCTGAAAAGCTTTGCCAAGTGAACTGTGAAGTATCCGGTTCCGGCTCCTATATCGAACGCAACGTCCCTCTTTGGCAAGCTCTCAAGCTTCTTTATAAGAGGTTCGACTGGCAAAATCTTTTTCCTCCATTCCGATTCGAGGATTCGCCAGTGTTTGGGATCGAATCTGTGGGGCATAGAGAATTTAGGTCGTCAAATTTAAGTTTTTAGCGAGAACATGAGATTATGAAGCAATCTTTTAAGATCTGCAAAATCTTCGGAATCGACATCAGCGTCCACTTCAGCCTGCTGTTCATCTTAGCCTTTCTAACCTATGCCCTTTATGTGAATCCCCCTCCCTTCGGATTTTCGAACTTGGTGGGTGTTGAGAGGATCGTCCTATCGATATTAACAGCTATTCTGGTCTTTGTTTGCATCCTCATTCATGAGCTCAGCCATTCTCTCGTTGCGATGAGGTTTGGGGCGAAGGTTAGAGGAATAGTTCTTTTCATATTCGGAGGTGTTGCTTTAATCGAAAACATACCCAGAGAACCGAAGAAGGAGTTTTTAATGGCTTTAGCTGGACCTATGGCAAGTTTGTCCATCGCTTTGATCAGTTTTTTGGCCACACCATTGCACAAACAGTTCTTCTTTCTCTTGGGATACTTCAACCTCATACTGGGTCTGTTCAACCTCATCCCCGCATTCCCCATGGACGGTGGAAGGATTCTGAGAAGTATTCTCGCTCGGAAAATGGGTTTCGTCAAAGCGACGAAGGTTTCCGCTGAAATAGGAAAGTTTTTGGCCATCTTAATGGCCATCTTTGGAATATTCGTAAGCTGGTGGCTGATTCTAATCGCGCTATTCATATACATCGGAGCCAGCGAAGAGGAAAAGCTCATCACAATCGAAGGTTTGCTTGCGAGATTTAAAGTCAGGGACATAATGACTCCGAATCCGATCTACGTAACTCCCGAAACCAAGGTTAGAGACATAATCGCTCTGATGCTGAAGCACAAGCATCTCGGTTATCCTGTGGTTAAGGATGGCGTTCTCGTTGGCATAGTAACACTGAAAGATGTCATAAACGCCAACGGGGATGAGATTGTCGAGAGAGTGATGAGTAGGAGAATCGTTACGATATCCCCAGACGAGAACGCATTCAAAGCCCTGAAAATCATGAGCGAAAAAGGAATCGGAAGACTGCCAGTTGTTGAGAACGGTAGACTAGTAGGGATAGTTTCAAGAAGTGATGTCGTCAGAGTTCTTGAGATCATCGAAGCTCTCGAAGCGAGTCGTAAAACCTCCTGAGCTTATCCTTACTCCTTTCAAGCTTCTTGTTTGCAAAATCGACCATAACCCTAAGTCCCTCAATCCCAACTACAAGCCTTCCTTTTACAGCTACCGGCGCCTCAAGCCTTTCGAGGGCGTTTATCTCTACGACGTTATGCCTGAGCGATATCAAACCGCTCCTTCTTAGTCCAGAGTTGTTTGCAACTTTCATTAGCCTTTCTGCAGATTCTAAGTCCCTACAAGCTACGTGGATGATCGGAGGGAACATTATGAGCCAAGTGGTCTGTTTTCCCAATTTCACAGCCTCAAAAACTTCCTCAAAGCTCACGCAACGATGCCATTTACCCAAGAATACCGATTCAACCTTATCTCCAAACTCTGGCATGTCCATAACGGCAATCCTTCCAGAACAGCTCGAAAGGGTTACGTAACATTCGAACGAATTTATGAGATCGAGCAACGGAATTATGTCTTCATCCACTTCCCCACGCTCTTTTGCTTTGATGTAGCCTTCGAGTTTTCTCCTTTTAAAATCGAACCACACTTTTAGACTCTCCGAAAGGTTTTTATTTTGATTTTTGTCAATGATTAATCAAGAAATTTAACTAAGATTCCGAATATCGATATCAAATGGTGTGACTGCAGATCGATTCAGTAAGAGGGGTTGTGAATGATCGAAACAGTGTATTACATTCCCAAGCACGAAATATCGGATAGGCAGTGTAGAGAGGGATTTGCTGTTGAACCCAAGGTCATCGCGGATCTGATAAGGTCGGCGAGGAGACCCGTTTTAATCACTGGCGGTAAGCTACTTGAAGATGGGAAACTGGTCCATTATGCCATTAGATTCCAAAAAAAGGGGATTCCGATCATCGCCACCGGAGCTTCGAGCAAGCCACTAATTGAGAATGGTGCCAAGCCGATCTTTGCTTCAAGATCTCTTCACTATCTGACCCAGTATCTACTGGATGAGTCTTGGATGGGATTCGATGGGAGAGGTAGTTATGATCTCGTCCTTTTCATGGGATTTACGCCAGCTTACCTTTCGAGAATGCTCTCAGCATTGAAGCACTTCTCAGATATTACCACAGTTAGCATAGACGAGTTCTATCAGCCGAACGCCAAATATAGCCTTACAGACTTCGCTCTGATCGTTAGAGAAGAGCTTTGCATTGGATGCGGAAACTGTGTCATAGTCTGCCCCTATAATGCGATAGAGTGTCAGTCCATAGTTAGCAACGGAAGAAAGCTCGTAGTCGATGCGAGATTTTGTAGGGAATGTGAATACGTTTTCTGTGCGGATTCCTGCCCATACGATGCGATAGAGTTCAAAAAGGGCGGGGAGATATACTACAAAGCGTTGGAAGAAGTATTGGAGAATCTATAACTTCCCAAACCTCAACGTCTCATCGAGCAAACCTTCAGCCCAAGCTCCACTCTTATCTATTGTTGGCTTAGTTTCAATGGTCTTTATCGGTTTGAGCAAAGACGCAACTTCCTCGCTTGAAATCAGCCAAGGAGGTTTTAGAAGAAGTTCAACAGCTTTTCTGTATCTCTCTCCGTTGTATATCGCAACTTTGGAGGGGGCTACCATCAGAACTATATCTGCTTTTAGGGAGCTCTGAGTTGGAGCAGATGCGTTGTTGTAGGATTCTACGATTGTTATCTCGTGGTTGGAAGAGATCAACTCTACGCTACCGTCGGCGAACTTGCCCAAGTTAAGAAGGATGTCGTCTACGTCGTGGATCTCCTTTGGAGCAGGCTTAAGTGATTCTATCAGTTTTAACGCCAGATCTCTCATAACACCCGTAAGTCTTCCCAGGTTTGCCGGAAGGTAGTAGTGATTCGTTCCGTTAGGATCGGTAATTCTCAGGGTTATTATCTGCTCATTCAGATTGAGGGCTGTATAAAACGAGCTCTGCCAGTCGACCCTATCGGGATCAGGTGGCATGTGCATCAGAACGACGGGACTTTCGAGCTCTATCGGATCTTCACTTCTGGCATGGCTGTGAAGTCTGTATATGTCTTCTCCAACGAGCTTTCCGAATTTCATGCTTCTCTGAACGCTCGAATATTGATACCACCCGCTGAATGCCGTTATTGGCTTGACTACGCCGATATCTATTCCTCTATCCAAAGCTTCGGCGATCAAAGAGAGTGCCAAGCTGGTCTTGCCCGAGTCGAAGGGTAGCAATCCGACTATAAGAACCTTCATCAGAACCCTAACTTTGGCAACTTGAAGGGCAATCTTCCCTTTTCAAGCTTCTTCATCTTTTTCATGACGTTCTTCATCGTCTTGTAGTATCTCAGCAATTCCTTCACATCTTGCGGAGTAGTTCCGCTCCCTATCGCTATTCTCCTTATCCTCGAGGAGTCGATTATCTTGGGGTTAAGCAACTCCTCCTCGGTCATGGAATCCATTATAACCTTGAACTTCTTCATCTTCTCTTGAGTCATCTCCATGACGTTCTCATCCACCTTCAGGCTTAAACCGAACGGAAGTAGCTCGAAGATTTTGCTAATCGGGCCCATCTTCTGCATAGCTTCTATCTGCTTGTAGATATCCTTGAGCGTGAATGTCCCCTTGAGGAACTTTTCCGGATCCAATTCATCCTCCTTCGTTACCCTCTCGATCTTTTCAAGCAACGCCCTTATGTCTCCCATTCCCAACAGCCTTGAAACGAATCCTGCAGGATCGAACTTTTCGAAGTCTTCGACCTTCTCACCGGTTCCGATGAACGCTATGGGAATTCCGATCTCCCTTGCAGCTGAAAGAGCGCCACCACCCTTAGCGGTTCCATCGAACTTCGTTATGATTATGCCGTCTATGCCTATCGCCTCGTGGAAGGCCTTAGCCTGCTTACTCGCAAGTTGACCTATCGCAGCGTCCAAAACCAGAAGCTTGTAATCGGGATTCGCAACCTTCGCTATCTCAATCATCTCGTCTATGAGCTCCTTCTCCAAGGCGTGCCTTCCGGCGGTGTCGATTATTATCATGTCGTAATCCCTGAGATTTTGGAGGGCGTTTTTGACTATTTGAACTGCATCCTTTGTCTCCTTCTCGCCGTAGAACGCTATCTTGTAAGCTTCGGCCAACTGCCTCAGCTGTTCGTAAGCGGCTGGTCTCCAAGTGTCCGCACACACTACGGCTGTTCTCAAACCCTTATCTTTGAAGTATTTGGCCAGCTTTGCAGTTGTAGTGGTTTTACCACTCCCCTGAAGTCCAACGAGCATGATCTTCGATTTCTTCAGCGGGATTTCGAGTCCCTCGCCGATCCCACGCATCAACTCTTCGTAAACGATCTTGATTATGTGCTCCCTCGGATTTAATCCATGGATTATATCCTCGCTCAAAGCTCTCTTCTTTATCGCATCGGTTATCTCTTTAACGTGCCTAACGTTAACGTCAGCTTTAATCAAAGCTCTTTGAATATCTCTAACTATCTCCTCAACAAACTTTTTGTCGATCGTGGATGATCGTGTAATCTTCTTTATTACATCTTTCAAAGCTTCCAGCGCCATACGCTTAGAGTTTCTTTAGCTAAGATATAACGCTTGCGGAAAGTCATAAATAGATTTACACGTAAAAAATAACATGGAGTATAGAATAGTATGTAGGCCAAGTTACAGCCTTCTTGAGCTTAAGCTTAGAGATGGAGAGGAGGTAATTGCGGAAGCCGGTGCAATGGTTTATATGAAGAACGTCGAACTCAAGACGGAAGTAAAAGGGGGACTTTTCGGCGGACTTAAGAGGGCTCTGCTTGGAGGTGAATCATTCTTCATAAATCGATTCGTTGCGAGGGGTGAGGGGTTGCTCGGCTTAGCTCCCAAGTATAACGGAGACATTGCTCATATTCCAGTTAGAGGCAGGCTGTTTGCCCAAAGTGGAGCGTTCTTAGCTTCAACACCCGACATAGAGATAGACACGAAGTGGGGTGGTGGAAGGACGTTCTTTGCCGGAGAAGGCTTATTTCTGCTAAAGCTCGAAGGGGATGGTGACGTGTTCCTATCGTCTTTTGGTGGTGTAGAGGAGATTGAAGTCGATGGAAGTCTTATAGTGGACACCGGTCACATCGTAGCATTCGAGGATAGCTTAGATTTCGACGTTAGAAAGGTCGGCGGGTTGAAAGCGACTTTGCTGAGTGGAGAGGGGCTCGTAGCAGAGTTTAGAGGGCAAGGAAAGGTTTGGATTCAGACGAGATCTGTTGGAGAATACATCGGCTGGTTAGCTTCGCTCTTACCTAAGAGAGACTAAATCTCCTTGATCATTCTAAGCCATCTGCCCCAGCTACCGCTCTCCCTAAATCCGAACTTCTCGTAGAACCTCTTCGCCTTCACGTTTCCGATTCCAACCCATAGTTCCGCGATCTTTCTGCCTCTCTCCTTAGCGTAATCCAACGCCTTGAGAAGAAGTTCGGAGCCGATTCCTCTACCCTGCCACTTGGGATGAACAAAGATTTCGTGAATTTCCCCAACCTCCTCGTTTTCGAAAAAGCTGATCCAATTGGCATCACAAGCGACGAAGCCAACAGGTTTGTCACCAACTTCGGCGACGAAAAAGCCGTCCCTATCCCTATTCATCAACCATCTAAAATAATACTTGATGTCTTTCGTCTTCGTGTATGCGTATTCCTCAAGTCCTTTATAGGCTTGCTTATATATCTCGACGAAAGCATTCAAATCGTCGCTCGTTACGTTTCTAATCTTAAGTTGCACACAGATACATTTTTATTCTCGTTTTTAAAATTTGACGATAATGGATGTTCTCGAAACGTTGAGAAATCTCGTAGAGATTCCCTCTCCATCTGGCAGAGAGGACGAACTCGTAGATTATCTAATGAATTTGCTTAAAGAGATGGAATATGACCCTGTTTTGCTGGAGAAGAAAGGTATTAAGAATATAGTGATCAACCCGTTAGCAGAAGTTTGGGTTATAACTCATCTCGACACCGTTCCGATCAAGAGGAATTTCAGCTTCGACGGTAAATACGCCTACGGAACGGGAGTGTGTGATACCAAAGGAAGTATTACGGCGATTCTACTCGCTTTAAATGAGATCAAAGAGCTCAGTCTTGGAATTGCTCTGCTTTCAGATGAAGAAGAAGGTGGGATGGGGTCGAGGATTTTCGTAGAATCCTTTGAACCAAAGAAGGCTGTAGTCATGGAGCCCACATCGCTTAAAATCGCCAACGTTCACTACGGATCACTCGAAATCGTTGCCGAGTTTAAGGGCATCTCAGCCCATGGTTCTATGCCGGAATGTGGTAAGAATGCGATAGATTTGGCTGTAGATGCTATTTTGAGGCTTAGAGAATTCGTTAAAAGTCCGATCAAGTTTTTCGTTCAGGAGATCAAAGGTGGATGGGACGAATACGCGATTCCCGACAGGTGTTCTGTTAGAATAGACTTCGTTTTTCCGCCTCGAATCTCCCTTTCAGAGTTGAAGGGTGATGTGTTTGAAATGCTAGGCGATGCAGAAGTTAGGATCATTGAAGAGGATGAGGGGTTCATCAGCGGTGATGTTACCAATTTGCTCGAAAATGCGGTGAGAAAGGCAGGATTTAACGTTGAATACGGGGAGATGCCATCTTGGACAGATGCAATAAATCTTAAGAAAGCAGGATGGGATGTCGTGGTCTTTGGACCGGGAGAGCTACGCTACTGCCACACCGAAATGGAGAGAATTGCGATTGAAGAGATTGTTAAGGCCAAGGATGTTTTGGTGGCGTTGAACGATCTTGTATGATCGATTTTACAATCATCTTTTCCCCAAGCAACATATCTCTGAAAACTTTTATTATTCAAATTGATATCCTCGACAAATTCATCATCAATTCGAGATGCCTCGTATGATTGCATCCTCTGCGGAAAGATCGTAGAATAAGGTATAAATGGAAAATTACCTTTCAGCTCTGACCAGAATGGCATTATTGATTTTTTGGAACAGTTTTTTGTCTGCTGTAGCGAGGGGTGCGTCGTATTTTGTGGATGCGGCAACGAAAAATGCGTCGTAAGCTGTGATTTTCTTTTCAACTGCGATCTTGAAAGCGAGGTCGTAAAGTTCAGTCGAATCGATAACCTCACACACGGAGGTAATGAATTCGATACACATCTTAAGCCCGGATTTAACGATTTCTGTGGGTTCTTTTTCGAAAACTATCTTCTTCCATGCAACATTTGTTATCTCTGCAATAGCAAAGTCGACGGTATAAAGGACATCATATTTGTCAATAATTTGCTCAGCTTTTTCGGAAACTCCATCTTCTCTAAAGAATACGGCTGCTATAACGTTAGAATCAAGAACGACCTTATCTGGCATCTCTATCCTCCCTTATCATATCGGAGATGTTCGAACTCTTCATCTTGCTCCTCAACTCTTTCGCTTCTTCAAGAAACTTCTTTTTCAACTCCTTCCGAACCCTTTCTATTATCATCTTGCGTATCTCATCCTGCCAGTCAATATCCTTCATCTTCTCCATCGCTTCACGAATCTCCTTCGGAATTCGGATACTATAAACTGTTGTTGACATATTATGTAAACAGACCAAATGGTATATATCATTTGTCTTCAAAGGAGTGCATCTCCATCTCAGCCTCAATTTCGTCAAGTTCTCCCCCGCTAAGTTCTTCAAAGCCTATCCTAGCAAAAAGTTCAAGCTTCATCTCTATCTTCTACAAGTGTTCAAAAAGTATACTTTCTTGCATAAGCTACTGAGGAAATCAAAGTGATTAATTCTCTGAGAGTTCTAAATATCTTCAAGCCACCAATTAATTGAGGCGTCTGACTAAATTACAATCTAAAACTATCCGAACTCAAACAAAAAGTGCCCCGGCCGGGATTCGAACCCGGGTCTGGGAGTCCGCAGCCCCCAAGGATATCCAGCTACCCTACCGGGGCCAAAAGATATTCGATCATGAGATATAAAATATTATGGTTAAAAAAAATCAGAAGAACTCTTCAAACTTACTCTTCTTTTTCTTCTTTCTACTTTCCTTTCTTCTATTATTCTTTTTAGGCTTATCATTGAGTAATTCCTCAAATTCCTCATCAGTGACGGGCTTTAAATCCAGTAACTCCTCTACTTTCCTCGATCTTTTCGGTCTCATCTCTTAGGCAGAATTTAAAATGAAGGTATATATCCCTTTTCCTTAAATCTTTACAATAATTTTATTTTAGTCCTATATTATGGAATCTTGCACAGATCTTGGGTATGATCTTTAATTATGCGAAAAGTTTAAATACCACACAGTCCAACATCAACCAATGCCTAAGTTGCTTAAAGGTAAGGCTGTCTACGAACTCTTTTGGTTTGGATTTTGGTTTAGCTATCAGTAACTGAGCCGATCTTTTCGTGTCTTTGTTGTTTTCCCATTGGGGGTGTCTTTATGGTCGGCAAAATGAGGCGGTTGGGAAGGATCGTCAAAAACGGCAAAACCCTGATAGTTCCGATGGATCACGGAATTTCGAAACCGATGAAAGGCTTGGAAAACATAGACAGCGTTCTGAGAAAGATAGATGGAATCGTTGATGCCGTCGTCCTGCATAAAGGAGTCGTGAAGCGTTCTAAGTTCGTTGCAGAGATGGAGATGGGTCTGATTATCCATCTGAGTGCATCTACATGCTTGGTCGATCCGAACGACAAAAGGATAGTCACTTCCGTAGAGAAGGCCATAGAGCTTGGAGCGGATGCGGTGAGCATTCACGTAAACATTGGATCGAAAACCGAAGGAAGACAAATCGAAGAGGCTGGAAGAATTGCCGAACTCTGTGACTCTTGGGGAATGCCTCTGCTTGCTATGATTTACCCGAGGGGTGAAGGCATAAACGAGAAGGATCCTGAGATGGTTAAGCATGCTGTAAGGGTTGGCTACGAAATAGGTGCAGACATCGTTAAGACCAACTACACAGGCCATCCCGAGACCTTTGCAGAAGTTATCGATGTTGCGGAGATCCCGGTTGTGGTGGCTGGAGGTTCAAAGACGGACGAGTTAAAACTGCTTAAGGACGTTAGGGATGCGATTTTAGCTGGAGCTATTGGCGTTGCAATCGGCAGAAACGTATTCCAGCACAGAAAGCCCGAGCTAATCGCAAAAGCTTTAAGAATGATTATTCATGATGGAGCGGACGTTGAAGATGTAAAGGGGGTTTTGTATGAAGGAAGCTTGGCTCTTAGCTGATGGAGAAGATTGGGAGGAAGAAAAGGAAAAGATCAAGGATGCAATAGAGATTGGATACACCGGAGTCGTCGTAAGAGAGGAGTTCGCAGATAAGGCTAAGAAGTTGGGGAGACTCAAGGTTTTCGCAAAGAAAAACGGAGAAGCTGAAGCTGATGGAGAAAAAGCCGTGTTCATCGACATATCCTCGGCCGAAGATCAGGAGAAGGCTATCAAGCTATCTGAAGAGGTTGATTACCTGTTCCTCTCGTTCTCAGACTGGAAGATAATCCCGCTCGAAAACCTCATCGCAATGAAGAAGAAAGCTAAGCTCATAGCCGTTGTGAATTCGCTGGAGGATGCAAAAGTAGTCCTTACCACGCTTGAGAAAGGTGCGGATGGAATAGCTGTTAGAGAGGACAGAAGAGAAGTTTTAAGGCAATACCACGAGCTCGCAAGTGGGGAGAAGGGTTACGTCGAATTGAAGAGAGCCAAGATCACCGAAATCAAGCCGTTGGGTGTTGGAGATAGGGTCTGCATAGACACCGTAACACTGATGGAAGTCGGTGAGGGAATGCTTGTAGGAAACAGAGCTGGATTTATGTTCCTAATTGCGAGCGAGAGCGAGGAATCGGAATACGTTTCCTCAAGGCCGTTTAGAGTAAACGCTGGTAGTGTGAACGCATACATAAAGGTCGGAGATAAGACGAAGTATTTAGCCGAGCTGAAGGCTGGAGATGAGGTCGAGATAGTCAGGTATGATGGAAGCACAAGGAGAAGCTATGTCGGAAGGGTCAAGATCGAGAAGAGACCGCTCATGCTGATTAAAGCCGTTGCCAATGGAGAAGAAGGAACTGTAATTCTGCAAAATGCCGAAACGATCAAGCTCGTAAATCCAGAAGGTAAGCACGTTTCAGTTTCAGTGCTCAAACCCGGAGATGAGGTTTTGGTTTGGATCGGAGAAAAGGCGAGACACTTCGGAGTTGGAGTCAAGGAGTTTATAATCGAGCGCTAATTTTATTATTTTATTTTTATTTATTATTTTGAAAGTAGTAATGACTAATGTCACCAGAGTCACGACCATTAAGTCACAGGTTAACCGTAATCCCCTTTCTCTCCAAAACTGTCTTACACCTCGCGCAGTACCTCCAATCCTTTATGTCCGTGTCTATTATCGAGTTTGAGAAGTGCATGACACACTTCGGATCATTGCAGTGTAAGAGCCCCAAAACATGCCCTATTTCATGCATAGCTTCCTTAAGCGCTCTAAGCTTTAGCAATGCGTCATTCGGTTCATCACCATAGAATTCCGGTCTCAAACGCTTTAGAGATATTATGGCTCGATTACCTCCAACTTCAGCTTCGCCAAAAACGAAGTTCAGCCTATCTGCGTATAGATCCACTTCGGTAACTCCGAGCACGATCTCGCAGAGTGGGGTTATTTTGAGAAGAATTGCAGTAGAGTTGAACTGATTTCTTTCTGGATTGAAAGCTTCCATAGGAACTTCCATTGGAATTAGAATCTTACAACAACCGAAAACGCGCTTGAGCTTATCTTTAAGGAACGTTAAAACGTCCTCATCGACTTCACCGATCGGTCTTATGCATAAATCCATGCAACCACCTCAAGAGCTCTCATATAAGCTTTCCCGTTTTATCTGATCTCGGTATATCATCCTGATTACAATCAGACTTATTTCGAAGAACAGTAACATGGGAACAGCAACCATCAGCTGTGTAAAAACATCGGGCGGTGTTATCGCTGCACCTATCACGAAGAACGCAACGTAAAAGTGTCTCCTGTAATACTTCAAAGTTACATACCTCACCATTCCATTCCCCACCAATATGCACATTATCAAGGGCATTTCAAAGACGAAGCCAAACACTACGAGCATCAAAACTACAAAGCCTACGAAATCGGAAATGGAGTAATATGCCAGAGCTCCCTGCTGAACGGCCAAGCTATAGAGAAATTCCATGAATATCGGAAGCATTATGACGTAGCCATAAGCAACTCCACATGCGAAAAGAATCGATCCGACTATCAGATACTTTATAGCCCTCGATTTGCTGATTTGAACGTTGTTTAGCAGTTCAGTTCTCTCCTTCAGCGTTTTGTAGATCGTATGGGCGATATACGGCATAGCGACGGCGATCCCCAAATAAAGAGAAATTCTGAGCTTGAGCATCAAAGGTTCGAGGGGATACTGGTATATCAGATGCGCCCCCTTCGGAAGGAGATCGGCCTTAACCTTCTCAATTATCCGATCCGTTATGAATGTGAAGGATATTGCCCAAACCGTGACTATTATCGCGACTATTCTGAACAACTTTCTCCTAATACCCAACAGTATCTCTGCGATCTCAGTGGCTGTTAATTCTGCCATCGTCCGACAGTCACGGCTTTTGTTTATAACTCTTGTTCAAACCAAAATTCTTAAATTCAAAATCGAGCTTCAGAGATTTAAGCCGCCGTGGCTTAGCCTGGTAGAGCGGGTGACTTGTAATCACCAGGTCCCGGGTTCAAATCCCGGCGGCGGCTCTCTTCTTTCTTGAGATCGAATAACATACACAGAATGAGAAAAAGCTCAAGAACACCGTAAAACCCGCTACAAGCTTTAGTTTGCTCAAAGGCATGTATGGATGAGTTCCGACAACGTAATCCATGAAATCGTTTAGCAAGAGCCATAATAAAACCATAAAACAGCTCTGATCGAATTCGACCGTGTATGCCAAAGGAATAGCTTCGAGAGCGAGTAAGGCGTGAGAGACAAACATACATGAGTAAAGCAAACGTCTTTCAGGGCTAAGAAAGTAATCGCAATAAAGCAGAATCACGAAGCATGTCCAGATTCCGTATTTTAGGGCATTGCAAGATGCAAAGAAGCTCACAAAATCGTTTTTCCGATTTTTTAGCATCAGAATTAGAGCTATAGCGACCATGAGCGCAGCATTCGGACAATCTGCTATAAATATCCAGAGGTAAATGGGGCTCGAAAGTAGCTGATACTCGTAGTAATACCAGCCGTAGATGACACCGCCGAAGTTTATGAATACTACCAGCCATATCCATCTGTTCGGCTTTTCAAACAGTCTAAGCATTCTCGTCATGACCAAGCAAAGGTATATATAGGGTTTATAAACTCTATTTAAAAGGGTGAAAGGTAATGAAAAGAGATTTTAAGATAAAGATCGAGAATGTTGTAGCTTCTACACAGATTGGAGAGAACATAGACCTCAACAAAATAGCGAGGGAAATTAAAGATGCAGAATACAAGCCGAAACAGTTTCCGGGATTGGTTTTGAGAACTAAAGAGCCCAAAGCTGCTGCTTTAGTTTTCAGGAGCGGTAAGGTTGTTTGCACAGGCTCTAAGTCCGTTGAAGATGCGAGAAGGGCAGTTAAGCAGGTTGTGAAGATAATCGGAGGCTTGGGAATCCCTGTTATTGAAGATCCAGACGTTAAGGTTCAGAACATAGTCGCTTCGGCCGATTTGGGTGTCGATTTAAATCTAAATGCGATAGCGATAGGTTTGGGATTGGAAAACATAGAATACGAGCCGGAGCAGTTCCCCGGATTGGTCTATAGGCTCGACAAGCCGAGAGTTGTTGTTCTCATCTTCGGTTCTGGGAAGATGGTGGTAACTGGAGGAAAAGATCCAGAGGATGCGAGAAAGGCGGTTGAGAGGATTGCCGAGGAGTTGGAAGCTCTGGGTCTGATGTAAATGAGAAAGCTCGATATCGAAATAGCCCTTGCAGAAGGTTTCAGAACTATATTCAACAAGCCAGCCATATTGGTTCCATCATTTATTTCTTCCCTGCTCTTCTCCTATCTATTCTACCAGTATGTGAAGCTGAATCCAAAGGGAAATATCAGCCCGAATGAGGCCATCCTTTTACTCAAAATTACGCTTGCAGTCGTTCTCGTAGCCATATATTTCGATTCCGTTGTCGTCCGGTTGGCGTATTCTAAGTCTTTTGAAGCCTTTATTTTCGCATTAAAGAAATATCCCGTGGTTTTGATAGCCACGGTAATCTACGTGCTTCTCTTAGCTTTGGGATCGATAGCTTTGATAATCCCCGGAATATATCTTGCAGTTAGGCTATACTACTTCATCGATGCCATACTCATAGACGGGAAAGGTGTGATCTCATCGCTGAAGACGAGCTGGAGAATCGCTAAGGGAAATTGGTGGGCTACGTTTCTACTCTTAATAATAATAGGGCTATTTTCCACTCTGATAAACGCCCTCATCTCTTCAGCTCTGTCGATGGTTACGTTTGGAAAATATGTTGAAGTTGGCGTGTTCGTTCAAGCCCCGATAACTGCAGTCTTCAGAGCTTGGAGCTACTCGGCATTCGTCAACGCATACCTTCAGCTTAAAAATGGACAAACGAATCTGCAAAACTTCAATCTAATCGAATGAACCTCACGATGATGTTGTTCAAGTCCTCGAATTCTACGAGAACGCCCTCCTTCTTACAAGCCGGAGGAACCTTCACGATCAACGTCTCGTTGAACTTTGCTACGCCTTTGTGCTCGTGAATGTGGGCGCAGAAGACCAACTTCGGCTTCGTGTTCTCGATCCACCTCTTTATGGCCATACTACCGACGGACTTCCCTCCAACCCAATCGAAGAATCCGTATGGTGTGTCGTGAAACACGGCGATGTCCGCCTTATAGCCAGCGATCATCTCCTCGATCTGCTCGTCATCGAACTCGAAGGGTGTTCCGAAAGGAGTTATAGAGCTACCTCCAAACCCGAAGACCTTGAATCCGTTGAAATCTATCACCTTTCTATGAATGGAAACTCCTCTCTCCTCAAGCAGATCTAAGACTTCCTTTCTGTCCATGTTTCCAGAGACGGCAAAAACCCTCGTCTTTATCGAGTCTAAAACGTCCTTGACAAAGTTCAAGGATCCAGCGTTCGTGAAGTCTCCGGCTATGAATACCGCATCTACATCTTGCGGAATTCTTACTGCAGTTTCGTGCAGATCCGCAACGACCAAAATTCTCATAGTCCAAAATATTCAGCGCAAAATTTAAACTTTTAGTCGATCGGAAACCTCAGCAAAGCGGCTATCCCGCCTAAGGACATCAGCCTCTGTCCCGGTTCAAATTCCGTGCTCATTATTACTACCTTACCCTTCATAGCCTCAACGTTCCTCAGAAAATCGTCTATGTTCCATTTCTCCCTTTGCTCCCTCAGAAATTCGTCTGCAATGAGTAGAACTTCAATTGCTCCGTAGTCGTATGCCCTCCTTACATCTTCAAGCCCGTAGGCAACTCTATCGTCCTTCGCTATTCTCTCAAGAAGGATGTCGATGTATTCAGCCTCTTCTGCAAGCCTTATCTCTCCGACGATTTTGTTGAGAACTCCTCGCTTTAAGACTTCTAAGAATCCTCTCGTGCCTATTGCAGAAGCATCGCAGGTTATGACGTTCCAATCGGGCTTGTTCTCCTTCAGGAATCGAGCGAAGTCCTCTTTCGTGAACCCCGGGCCAGCTATGACGAGATACTTGAACTCCAAGCCTTCGAGCTGTCTCATCACCTCGTGGAAGAACTCGATTCTGGCTGAGCTCTCCTTCCCGTAGCTCATCCGAACGTCCGCAACCTCTTCCACTCCCCACTGCCTAACCGCTCCGATTATGGCTTCGCCCTCCTCTATCGTTACTATAACAACTTCCGGCCTCTTCGAAGCCTCTTCAGCTTCCCTGATCCTTCTGAGCTGTTCTTCCTTCCACTCCTCCTTGATCAGGCTTATCTCCTTCCCAACGGGGACGTTTATCGTGTGATATCCCGAATCCTCAACGCCAGCGACTATCCTGCCGGTAATCCGCAATCTATTCGCGAACCTGTGGAACTCCACCCTCTCCACCTCTATGCCCAAGCGAACCGTCACCTTTTCCTTGTCGCTCCTCAGCTTGTCCGAGCTCTCCTTAATCCTCTTCGTCCAAGCGAAGACGATGTCGCCGGGCTCTATTATGAACTTGAGGTGCCAGAGATCATCCAAATTCTCGGGAATGAGCTTGATCTCGCCCCTCTTCCCCTTCAGCTGTTCCTCAACGATTATCATGCTACCGAGTTGAGCGATTGGATTAACTAATTTGTCGATCTTAGGCAGTCCAAAGCCTTCCTAATGCATCCATGCTTGAGGCTGAAGTAGCCAGTGAATAGGGCATTCCCTATTGTTAGGGCGAGCAGAAGGGTGGAGGAGGTGGGATCGTAGCTCGATATCCACACGATTAGAAGAGGAGAGAACATAGAAGCCAAAGGTCCAGCGATGAACATCGCAAAGCCTCTCCATCCCCTCGGCTTCTTCGCGAGCTTCAGAGTCAGAAACACTTTTGCGGAGAAGAGCTTCGACAGAAGTGGATTGCCGGCCTTGGAAAGCATGGATTTGGAGAGGAAGTAATATCTGAACCCGATTCCGAGAGCTCTGCCCACTATGTAGTGAGCGAGGCAGTGGGAGAAGTAGAGCATTGTAAACCAGCAGATCAGCAGGACGATGAGTCTGAGGGGTTGACCGAGTAGATAAGCATGCCGAGCGGTTAGGATGGCGATGATGAGCATACTGATGGATACGATGTTGCCGACTACGAGTGGTATTTTCGGCATATACCACACTAATCAGCGAATTCAATAACGTTTTGCGAAACGTATATCTTGCCTTCAATTTTAGATAATCTTACCATGAACTTCAAAATCGAGAGGATCATCGTTTCAGCCGTAGTTTACTCGACTGAGGATAGAGAAAAGGTCGGCGAAGCCATGGCAACCTTATTCCCCTTCGAATTCGAGATAATGGTGAGCGAAGCTAAGGGGCACTACGGAAACCCTCTCCTCTATTTGGAGGTAGAAATCAGCAAGAAAAGGCAGATAAAGGAATTTTGGAACCATTTAATGGAGCTTTTGGGTGAGCAAAGGAGGTTCCTGATAAATCTACTTGAGGAGAAGATAGACGATCAAGGAGTTCTTCACATCCGCATCGACAAGCAGAAGGCATACTTAGGTGAGGTTGAACTAACTGAAGGAGGAGATGCGATAGTAGTAAAAACGAAGATCGTCACATATCCGGCGAAGAGGGAGAAGATCATAGAAGTTGCCAAACAGCTGATAGAGAAGGGATACTGATGATCGTCGATTTCATCCGATTCGTTCCAGATTCGAGAGCTTACGGTTTGGGATTCGATCGCTTCGTAGTGTTCTCGGAAAATCCATCGAACCTGCCGAATTTCGTTCTCAAGGGATACCTCGTGAAGGCTGAGAGTGGAAAGGAACTCATCCCAAAGCTCAGAAGGGCAAAGGACGACTGGTTCGTCGGCGTCATGGGAGATCTAAAAGTTATCAGGAATGCCATAATGAGGAGGAGGGTCGATTTGATCTTGGATTTTCCAGAAAGAGAGATGGACTACGTGACCGTTAAGATGGCGAAGGAGAAGGATGTTGCGATCGAGATATCCCTCTCGAAATTTCTGAACTCCGAAGGATTGAAGAGACTTAGGCTGATAGAAGAAACGGTCGACCTCATTCGAATCATAAAGAAGTTTGACACACCCTTCGTTCTAACGTCTGGAGCATCCAGATTCTACGAGCTACGTCCGAAGAGGCAGATATTGGAGTTCTTCGAATTGCTCGGTGCCGACGTTAAAAGAGCAGAGCATTGGCTTAAAAGATTGATCAGGCGATATACGGATCCAAATTACATAATGGACGGTCTTGAGATTGAGCAGGACTGCTGAGGGTTAACTCAACGACTTTTGACGGTCTTAATAAACTTTAATAAAATAATAAAAAATCTTTATTTGTATGTTCCACCATCGTCACACATGGAGATCAAGCTAAAACCGATAGGTTACGTGGTCAAGAAAAACGTCGTAGAGATTCTTCCGGAGTTCGAGCAAGCTTTGAAGGATGTCGAGAAGCACGAACTTCTCTGGATCCTCTATCACTTCCATGAAGCCGATGAGGCTTTACTCGTTCATCCTCACGGTGACAAGACGAAGATCTGCGGAGCCTTCGCTACGAGATCTCCAAGAAGACCGAACAGGATTGGAATGACTGCCGTCAGGCTTTTGAAGGTTGAAGGAAGAAGGCTTATAGTTCAGGGACTTGATGCGATTGAGGGCTCACCCGTTATAGATATAAAGCCGTTCGCGGAGGTGTTCGACCTGCCGTTTGGGAGTGTTCTATGCAAGGAGGATATTAGAAAGAGGATAATCCACGACAGGCTCATAGAGGACTACATCGACTTGGATATTCAACTCCAGCCGAACGGGTTCGACTGCACCCTTAGAAAGATCGCTCGCGTGAAAGGAGTAGCTAAGATCGATTTTCATTCGAAGGAACTGCCAGAAGTTGAGGAGCTGGACTTCAACAAAGACGGATGGATCTTTCTGCCGAAGGGGTTTTACAGAGCGTATCTAAACGAGATCGTAAATCTGCCGAGGAATCTAATGGCGTTCGGGCGACCTCGCTCAACCCTCGTGAGGGCTGGGGCGAACATCCTTACAGCCGTGTGGGATGCTGGATATAAGGGAAGGAGCGAGGTGGGATTGGTCGTTTACAACGAAAACGGAATATGGCTTAAAAAGAATGCGAGAATAATGCAATTGGTTTTCGTAAAGCTGAGCGGTGAAGCAGAGCCCTACGCCGGAAGCTACCAACACGAAAATATCTGATGGTTATGCTCGAACTTCTGCCGATAATAGCTTTCGTCGTGTCCTTTTTCACCTCTCAAGCTGGAATATCTGGAGCCTTCCTACTCCTACCCATTCAGATCTCACTTCTCAACATTGCATCTCCAATCGCAAGCTCTACGAACTTGGCATACAACCTGATAGCGATTCCGAGCGGAATCTACAGATACAGAGCAGAAAAGAGATTTATTCCGGCCTTAGCCCTATCCATACTTGCCGGATCGATTCCGGGCATGATCTTAGGCTCATTTATCAGAGTGGAGTTCATGCCCGAAGAGACTTTTAAGCGGTTCGTCGGTCTTGTTCTGCTATACTTCGGGATCAGGCTCGTAACAGCTAAAAAGAAGTCAAACGTGGTCGGAGAGATTACAATCAAGCGAGCTGATATATTTCGAGTGGAATTCGAATTCGGAGGTAAAACGTTCGATTTTCCGACGTTGGCAATCTCCGCAATCTCTTTCGTCGTAGGAATGGTGGGCGGTGCCTACGGTGTCGGAGGAGGAGCCCTTATAACTCCGATACTCGTAACGACGTTCGGACTTCCCATTTATGTCACTGCAAGCGCAACTCTGCTGAGCACATTTGTATCCTCAGCTGTTGGAGTGGCAACCTACACTCTAATGGGATACCCGCCAAATTTGGAGGTTGCGATCCTATTTGGAATGGGTGGCTTGGCCGGGATATACTGCGGGGCGAGAGTTCAGAGATACATGCCGGAGAGGATGATAAGGATAATACTCGCCGTCGTAGTTTTCACGTTGGCTTTTAGATACCTCCTAAAACCTTAGGAAAGCTTTTATTCAAAACTCATCGATGCGGATTGCATGGTTAGAGTCGTCGCAACCGGAACCTTCGACATAATACATCCCGGTCACATCAGATTCTTAGAGGAGGCAAAGAAGTTGGGTGACGAGCTCATAGTCATCGTTGCGAGAGAGAAGAACGTCCGGCACAAACCAAAACCGATAATTCCAGAGGAGCAGAGAAGAAGGGTCGTAGAGGCACTAAAGCCGGTCGATAGAGCTATATTGGGCGACGAGCACGACATGTTCAAACCCATCATGGAGCTCAAGCCGGACATAATAGTGTTAGGCTACGATCAACACTTTGACGAGAAGAGGCTTGAGGAGGAGCTGAGGAAGAGAGGACTAAACACCAAGGTCGTGAGAATAAAGGTGAAAGAGGAGTGCGAGTTCTGTTCGAGCACGAGAATAATCAAGAGGATAGTCGATGTCGTTAAGAGTAGGTTAAAGGAGTATGAAGAGTTCTTTAGGAGGAGAGGAATCGAATAACCTTTCAAAAATTTAAGGTTTATCTCCGTTCTTAGGAGGCCAGTTCTGTTCGAGCCAGCCCTTAATCCTACCCGAATCGATTGGCCCAACCAAAACCTTCCAGCCGGTCTCATCCTCTATTGCACCCTTCAGCCTCGCCGCCAAACCGGGGATTATGAGGTAGCGGTGCTTTACCTTCTCCTCGATCTTCGTCTGCTTCATTAACTCTTTAACACCGTTCGCGTTAAATTGGCCACCAGCTACCGCCGCTTCAACGCATATTCCGCCGGTGTCGAGCACGAGCAACCAGCAATCTATTTTGGCACTCGTTAAATCACTCTCTACGGTGTAATACGTTAGGGCGAAGTTTGTTGTGATCATAACCGGCGAATTTTCATCTGGGTTTCCGATTTTCCTCAAGCCGGGCTCCACCTGAACGGGCACTCTCGGATCGGTGTATATGTTCTGTCTCAAGATCACGAGCGGCATCACAGTCCAAGGCTCCAAGCTCTTGAATATCATCACGTCAGCATACTTCACAATGAATATCGCGCCGATAACACTCTCCCAGTAAGCTTTAGCGACATCGTCACCTTCGATAACCCATGCCGATATGGGCGTTACCATTATCGGATACGCTACATCCTTGTCCTCGTGGATAGCAGTTCTCCTTAGCTGGATAACCCTCTCGAACGTCCTTCTCAGCCCTTCTCCCATCGGCTCGGTAACCGGATCCAGAACTATATCTTTAATTCCAGCCTTTCTGAAAGTGACGGCCAAGCTCTTAAGGGTATTGAGATCCTTAGATCTTACAACGACAGGAACCTTAAATTCCAACGCCAATTTTAGAAACTCCCTCCAGTTGTCTTCGGTTGCCGCATATATCAGAGGTCTCTTGTCCGCAACAACTTCCAAAGCGGATTTCATGCAATTTGCATCAAGCGAAACGAGTATCATCGGCCTTCCATAGCCTGCAACCCTCTTAACGACCTCTCTAAACCTCTTTGCATCACCGGAGACGCATCGGACTGCCATTCCTTCGATCGTCAGAAACTTTCCGACGTAGAACTTCTTGTATTCAACCACCTTGCTACATCGCTCGTCTATCTCTTTATCGTCGAGAGAATCGGGTATATCGTAGAAGAAAGCTGTGGGATTGAAGAACGTAAGCTCGTGCCTATGGAGAACATCCTCACCACCGATCTTGACTGCGTAATCTCCAGTTCCAATCACGACTTCCGCTATCTCAGGAGCAACGAGCTCCTCAATCTGCTGAAGCTTTTTCTTAGCTTTTTCGTCCTTCTTCGCTTGCTCGACCAAAGGCTTGCATTGAGTCGGTTTTGCGGATCTATCCAAGAGATGAGCTGCGAAGCTCATGCACGTGTCGAATCCACACTCTCCACAGTTCGTTTGCGGAAGAAATTTGTAAATCTCAAGCGGACTCTTAGCCTTCATGCTACCACCAGCCAGTCCTTATCCACACTCTCTTTCGATTTACCACCGAGCATGCTTATAACATCCTTAAGAACCGCAACACTCGCAGGATGAAGCATCATGAATATATCCACACCTGCCAAAGCGAGCGTGAGTCCAGTTAAGATCTCCCAGAGCGGTCCTCTCAGCTCTCTCGGCCCCCAAGAGGTATCTCCGGAAATCGGGGACTCCTTCATCCACGCTTCCCTCGCACCCCAAGCATTGGTGGTTCCGCTCGAAATCGGGAAGGCCAAATCGGCATCTCCCTTCAAAGCGGCAAGTCTGATCCTTTCCATGTTAGAGAATGCATAGTCCAATCCGTAGCCCAATGGAGCGGTTGTAGGATCCATAACCAAGCTGTCTGGCGATAATCCAGCCTTTTTGAGCAGATATCTGTTCAGAGTCTTCTGGGAGTTTATGTCGAGCTGTGTCCAAGCTAATACAACCTGATTGTGCCTCTTCGCCGCATTCGCTATTCTCTCCCAGTCGGTATCGAGCGTGGCTGATGCGAGCAAAACCCTCTCTCCTTCAGCAACTTCGGCAACCTTTTCAAGCAAAAGTGGATCCTTCTCCTTGTTTCCACTCCCTCCAACGACTATCGGACACTTAACCGCCTGCAAAATATCCTCCACAGTTTTGACTGCTTCGTGAATGGGTGTGTCGTCGAGCAGAGGATCGGTGCTGATCAGATGGATCGTGATCATGTCGGCTCCGAAATCCTTTACAACCTTCTTAGCCCATTCCGCAGGGTTGTCCATCACATCCTCATAGTGCTCCCTAACGGCCTTCGGGAAGGGAACAGGCTTATCAAAAACGTCTATCGTGATCACCGGCAAATGAGGTTGCTCGGCATCGAAGAAGTAGAACGGTAAACTTTTTTCACCCCCAACAGTGATCGTGTATTTTCTCGTTCCACCCTCTTTAGGTGTAGCTCCCAAAGTCACCTCGTTTATCTTTCCGGGAAATTTTGCCTTGTAAGGCTTAAACTCAGCTTTAACCAGTTCTTGCGGTAGCTCTTCTTTCTTCTCCAATTTTTTTTCCATCACCTCTTTGAGTTCACCGCCGAACAGCTGCTCAACAGGGAATCCCAAAATCTTCGAAGCTCTCGCAAGATGATAAGCCGCCATTCCAAGCTCCTGAGCCAAAGCCTGAATGATGGGAAGCAGATTCGCTCCAGATTCGATCTCTATCTCGATATCACCCTCGATACGCACACCCTCAAGCTCCTCAACGTTATACTTCTTCAACAGCTTGAAAAAATCGTCTATCTTCACGAGCCCCACCTCGTTAAAACTTCTGCTATAAATCTAACCTTCTTCGCAAATTCGGAATCTTCAGGCAGATTAATTATCGGCTCTCCTTTCAGATCGAGCTCGACAACCTTTTCATCGTAAGGCAGGAGATCAAGCAGAACGAAATTCTCCTTCTTAGCGAAATCCTTTATGATTTCCTTCGCCTCATCCCCGACTATTTTGTTCCCAACAAGAAAAATTTCCTTAAATTTTAGATTCAACTCTTTGGCTAATTCTCTTATCTTCTTGGCCGTCTTTAAGCCCTTCCTCGATGTGTCGGTGACCACTATTATGTAATCGGCACTCTCTATGGTTTTCCTGCTGAAATGCTCAAGTCCGGCCTCGCAATCGACTATAACGTAATCGTAATGTCTCATAAACTTCTTCAAAATACCTCTGAGCAGGTTGTTCACGAAGCAGTAACAGCCTTCCCCCTCAGGCCGACCCATCACAAGGAGATCGAAGTTGTCGAACTCATGTATGACCTCGAATATCTTTCCTTCGAGCCAAGATTCCTTGTCAACCGTCCCTAACGATTCTCTCGTAACCTGAAATAACTCTCGGACATCTCCAAGCGTCTTATCGACTTCTACACCCAAAGCATCTGGCAGATTCGAATCCGGATCAGCGTCGACGGCTAAAACGTTTGAAGTTATTTCGGAGATAAACTTGACTAACAAAGCAGCCACCGCAGTCTTTCCTGTTCCTCCCTTCCCCGTCACGGCTATCACGACCATACTACTCCTCTTCGAACTTGACCTTCTCTATGTATATCTTGGCACCCTTGAGGATTATCTTGAACTTCCCAGAATCTTGCTTATCTTCTTTCATAGCCCCAGTTCAGCGTTTCATCTCTTCAACCTTTCGGACTACCACCTTATCGATGTAGATCTTGGCGTTCTTTATGATCAGCCTTACGGTCGGCGCTGTGGAAACCTGTGGAATCTGCGTCGGAAATGCAATGGCTGGAGCTTCTTCAGCTGGTGCCTCCTCGACTCTTTCTTCGATCACCTCTTTTTCCTTCTCCTCAACCCAGCCATCCGTGATCTTCTTCCCGTCAACTGGCCTAACGACTCCCTTAACAACGGGATGATCCACTCTCTTCAGAAACTCCTTAAGCTCGTCGATAGTCTTCGCATCTTCCTCCGTAGCGATCTTGTCCCTCATCTCCTCCGGGATGTATTTCAGAACCTTTTCCTTAAGCTCCTTCGGCATCCAGACAACTCTATACCATCCTCCGTCCGCTTGGAGGAACTTCTTGCTCCTGAAGTATGCCATACCTATGCCCAAGAATCCGACTACCTGCTTACCTCCTCCCGTCTGCCCTGCCATCGTTGAGAACGGTAGCCCGTTAGGGGCCGGATGTGGGTAACCTCTGTGAACGAATCCTATTCCGTCAACTTCTGGCATGTAGAAGCCTATGACCTCGAAACATCCACATGACGTGTGCGGATGATCGAAGAAGCTGTGAAGCTTAACTCTCTCCACGCTTCCTCCACTCTCCTGCTTCGCAAACTCATTGACGCCGGTATATTCTCCAGCAATTGGATCTATGCACTCTCCCTTCGGAACTGGCCTATTAGGACCCTCAGGATCTACCTTCGCTGCAGCCCTTCCGTCGAACCACGTTATCGCACCACACAACGAAGGTCTATCTGGGCTTATTATGCAGACGTTCGTAGGAGCGAAGCTCTGGCAGAGGGTGCACGAGTAAAATTCATCAACATCCTCATCGTGCAACTGCTCAACTCTGGCATCTCTCTCCTCGTAAATCGGCCTCGCGAGCTCGTTCAGCAATTTCTCCACAAGCTCCTTGTCTGTAATATAAACAGCCTCGATCTTCTCGATGAAAGGCATCTCGTTCTTGTAAAGCATCATCGTCGCTTTGGCTATCTGCAACAGACTCTTCAGACCCTTCTTGACGGCGTTCTTGCCGATTCTGATCCAAATCGTGTCCCTCGAATTTATGTGCATGTAGCCCTCGATGTAGTTCTGGAACTCGTGGTTTCTCCTCTCAACCACCGGCTCTATGTCAGGGTCGATCTTTTCGCCAGCTATGTAGTATATCATCGCAAACGGATATCTCCCCCCTTCTTCCATCTCATCGAGATCGATTCCGATGAGCGTAGCTTTCATGTCCTCAACCTGATCGGGAGGAAGTGAAATGACGAGTTCAAATCCCATCGTCTTCGGGCCGGCTAACTCTACAAACATGTCTCCTTTCCTTATTCTCTCTCCCTCAAACATCGGTGATATCTCGAATGGGAAATCCTCTTCACCAACGCTGACCTTGACCTTCTTCCCTTCGGGAATCTCGATCTTCTTCCTCTCAACCATCCTTCACACCTCTAATATCATGTTCAGAGCCTCATAATACATGTCCTCATTTAGATTGGGAAAGCTAAACTTGGCATGAGGCTGGTAGTATTCACATATCGAAATCGTGTTGACCTTTGAGAAGTGCTTCAAAGCTGACAGCATCCTCGAAAGGTAGTATGGAGTTGTAAATCCAACGAACACAGCCAGATCATAGTTACCTTTACCATCGAATCCCTTCCAATTGGGATCGAGGAGGTATTGGGTGATGTAGTGGAGCGTGAATACAGTAGCGAGAGGCTTTATTCCCCTCTCAATCAGAGGCTTGCTCGAGCCACCGGTTGTCAATATCTCTATTCCGGTCTTCTCGTGAAGCTTAACAACAAAATCGACGATCCTCTCATCCTCCAAAAGCTTACCTCCAGTTATGAGTATCGGCCGTTTAGCTTTTTTGATCATCGTAGCAACCACTTTCGGCTTTATTATGCTCGCACACTTGCTCGCTTGGACATCGGCTGGATTGAAGATCCTCGTAACCTTCTCAAACACCTTATCAAGGCTCATGATTATCACCTCACTATCTTCTCCCCCGTGTATTTCTCGTAAACGTGTTCGACAAGCGTTGGATTGAATCCGGCATCATACGGTCTTATCGGGCCTTCAAGTATCTTCTTGTTCTTCCAGTCGATCTTCCAGCCGTGCTCATCCTCAAGAATCTTCAAAAGCTGATCCCTCATCTTCACAGGAAGATCTGCCTCCGTCCTAACATATAGGTGCCAGTCATCCGGCAAGCAACCCAAATACTTCTGGCTGAGCTCTATGTAGTGGGTGAGCTTGATCTGTCTTCCCAAGTATGTGTCGGCAGGCCTTATGCACAGCCTCGCGAGCTGAACTATTGCTTCCTCCTTCGTTTCGGCACAAACGAGCAAAGCGTCTGGAGCTGGTTCAACCGGCATCTTCTTTCTCGACTTTATGTCGTAAACCCACCACTTCTCCTTCTTCCAGAACTTTCCGATATATGCCCTCCTGTATTTCGCTGAGTGAGGCCCAACCACAGCAGGAATTCCCAACCTGTTGAATCCCGTCGCGATGCTTGCAGCTTTCTGGCTATATGCACCCCAAGCCAGACCTACGGCTCCTATTCTGTTCAATATGTAATCGGCTATCTCCGCATAGTTACCTCTCAAAGGCCTCTGCGCGAATATCGCAGCTATTTTTATCGCCGCTCCACTTATGTGCGAATTTGCAACACAGCTACCGACGTTCACAAGCCCTCCAGCATCGAAGACTCCGGGATACTTCTCGTATAGGCTCCTGCCCTCCTCATCCTTATACATTCCAAGATCCATTGCGTGACAGCCAGAAGTGACGACGATGTATCTTCTCTTGAGAAACTCCTCGATGATCTGACCTAACTCTTCCCTCGCCCTCGGATAGTTCGGACAACCTATCGGAGCTATTACTCCGGGAATCGTTCCCATAACAATGGGCTGACCAACCTTCCTGATCTCGACATCTTGAATAGGCCCTCTTCCGGCTCTGCTCTTGCCAGTTTTCGCTTTCAGCTGATCCAAGCTCGACTTCATTATGACGTCAACGATCCTAATTCCCTTGGGACAGCTCTGCTCACACCTCCCGCAAGCTATGCAACTCGGCTCGATCTCTTTGAATTTGCTGAAGTCTCCGTTCTTCTTGGCATGCTGCATCGCAACGTCTATGCGGAGGTTGTGCGGACATGAGAACACACATCTCGCACAACCTGTGCACTTCTGAACCTCCGCCTTAAGCTCTTCCTCGCTCATGAAGAGCTCCTTCTTACCCCTTCTCTTTCTAATTTCAAGTGCAACCCTAACGGCTATCTCGCCCACTTTATCCGGATCCTTTATCAGAACTCCCTTAGCCTTCCCGCTCACGAGGTCTTCGATGATTACATCTGGATTCTCATGGGTTCTGTCCAGCAATCCCCTCGCGGAAGCTTCCGAAGTGGCTACAACCGGGATTCCCATCTTTGAGCACTCTCTCAGCGTGTCCGCTCTTATGCACTGCTCATCCGTAACCACAACATCGGGAATTCCAGATCTTATAGCCCTAAGCTCGAAGCTCAAAGTTCCGACGATCTTCGCCTTCGGATCGTATCTCGTAGTGTCTATGGCCGTGCAACAGAGCCCAGCAACTTCAACCACATCCTCAAGACCGTGCTCCTCCAAATAGTCAACGATGTTCCTCGCTGGAAGGATGTTGTGTCCGATCACAAGAATTACGGGCTTGTTCGGGTCGAGAACTCCGAATCCGGTCTCTATTAGCGGAGCGTCAGGATCTCCCTTCGGATAGTTGAACGCCACAATCTGAGCTATATCTGCCACTTCCATGGCAACGTGGTCGAGCATTCCGACGTGCAAGGCTTTGGACTCATAGTCCAGATAGCTCTCCTCTTGGCCCGTATGAGTGGTGTGAAGAACCCTGACAAGCTCTTGCTCGACGTAATCCAAAACCTGCTCTAAATCTCCGATCGTCTTTGGCCTTATTCCGAAAACGAGCCTTATGTTTGGAGCTTCGATGTTCACGTTGCTCCCCAAGTCGATCGGATAATCTGGCCCAAATTTCTCAATTAAGTAGTGAACCAAGTGCCTCGCGTGAGCGGTATGAGATGATGCTCCGATTAAACATGCTAAAACCACAAGTCTTGCCTTCTGAGTTTTCAGATCGAGACCACAGGCTCCTTCCTTGTTGTGCGACAGCTCACAAGGCCCCATCGTGCAGAGGTTACAGAAATCTTGCATTGGAGCATAGAATGGTTCGTATCTCTCCAAGAGCTTTTGATCCCAGTATCTCAGGTCGAGGATGTGCGGTCTCGGCGTTGGTCCCATCGGTTCCCATTCATCCTCTTCGACGATCTTCCCTATTCGAATCGTGACATTCCTCATGTCATCGAGAACGATAAAACCCTCTCTGAGATCCATTACCATCCCCGCCCCAGATCTAACATTATAGATTATATACTTTTCTCTTTTGAAATATCTGTCATTTTAAATCATGGGTTATACAGTATTATTGTCTAATCGATTATTAACACTAAATAATAACTACGTATATACTTCGAGAAGTTCGTTCGGCGTCGTAATTTCGCCATCCGTCGGTTCGATGGTTATCTTGTCCGAAAACAGATAGCACGAGTAGATGCTTTTAGGCATCAATGCTCCGTCCTCCGGAGCAATCTCGCTAACTTTAAGCCTTAAATTTGCAGATCTCTCATTTGCGGAAACTTTGACTATCTGCCCATCCTTGAATCCAAAGGTTTTTGCCGTATCGGGATGAACGATTATTACCGCAGATTTTTCAATGAATTCGTCGCTGAACTTGTCTTTTCTCGCAACCGATACCTGAAATCCGTCTCTATACGTGATGAGCCTCAGCTCCACCTTCTTGAGAAATTTTGCGAACCTCAGCATTTCACAATCCCTCCAAAATACTCTTCAATATCTCAACGTCATCCCATTCCGACTTAAAGACGGGTTTCAGCTCAACCTCCACGAAATCACTTCTAAGCATCTTTCCTCCACATTCGACTCCTGATATAGCCGAAGGAATTACCACATCTGCTATCTTTGACGTAAAGCTAACTTTGGGATCTATAACTATCAATTTAAGCTTCACAAGCCTTTTGGCGATCTCGAAAGGCATTGAGTTCAGAGGGTCGTCACCTACGATGATTGCCGTATCTATAGTCTCATCGATGAGTAGATCCTCAAAGTTCGCCTTAGAGATTCCAGCTTCGAAAATGCTTTTGAAGAACCCCATCGAATTCGTGCGATAGTCCGCGGGGATGAAGTAGCCCACGCTGTTCACGAGTTTGACGAACTCTTCAAATTCGTTGCCCAATCCTTTTATCAATCCCTCTCCACCGAATATGACGTTAAAATCCGATTTCTTCAGCTCCTTGACAACTCTTAAAACATCTCCGCTTGCTATTCCACCTTCCAAAGCTGTTACGAATTCACGAACGAGTTTTCTGTCATCGTCCGTTTTTATGAAGACTGCATTCTTCTTAGCGAGCATTGCGGTGTGGCTTCTTCTAACATCCACAACGACCAAAAACCTGTCCTCTTCGTATCCTCTCTGTCTCTTCTTCCCTCTCGGATAGTAAGTGTATCTCGACATGTGCCTCGGCATGGAGTTGTGAACATCGCACCCCCAGTAGAATATGACGTATGCGTAATCCTTCACGTTTTCAAGCGTAGTTGAAGGGATCTCCTTGTTCAAGATCATCTCCGCCAACTTCTCGAACTTCGAACCGTTGTCAACGTATGCGGAGAGCTTCTTCGCGAGTTTTATTGCAATCCTCTGAGCTTCGAGCGTTGAATTGTTCAAGCCGTAAATCGCAACACCCTTCGAATCTTTCAAAATCTCCACAGCCTTCTCAATGGCGGAATCCATATCCGTTTTTCTTCCTTCGATGAGAGGTTCAGCTCTTGCAACGGAACGATTGAGGATGATTCCAGCTCCTATCCTGCACGCATGCTTTACGTTATTTCCTTCGATTTCTACATCATCACACAAACACGAACAACCCGTGCAGACCCACATATCATAACTCCTCCAAAAACGCTATTGCTGAGGTAGGACAGTTCTCCCTACACGCAACGCAGATCGTTTTCTCCTTATACCTCCTACACAAACCGACATCTACAACCCTAACGACCCCGTTCTCAACTCTAAGTATGGGATTATCAAGCCTAACACCAAAGCCTGAACCAGCCCCCTCGGGATCCTCATAAACGTGAACGGGACAAACCACAACACAGTTACCACAACCTATGCACAGATCCTCATTTACTACGAGCCCCGTTTCCGTGGCTTTTTCAACGACCTTTAGCATCTCTTCAATTTTCTTTCTCTGTTCCTCGAACTCTGGACTGAAGAGAGGTTTGCAGTCTTCCAACTTCTTCTCCTTTCTAATCAGCTTGAAAGCAAAGCTCATGCACGTCTGTTCACCGCACAGCTTGCAGTTCGTCTTCGGAAGGAGCTTGTAGATGTCCATCGGTGATGGCATGGCGAAGATTTGCATTGAACAATAATTAAAGATTGTGCAACTTACGATGATGATAGTGGTTATAGTAATATTGATCAATTAGATACACTATTTAGTAAAAAATATATACTCTTGTATTTAACGTAGATTTAGGAGGGTGCGGTATGAACATAGCCAAATTCCTGCTCATAACGATTATCCTCGCCGCAACTGGGTTGGTAGTTTTACCCAACACCGTCTCATTATTCGCCGGTCAGCACTACTGGTATAACTTGAGTGGAACCGGTAACGATGTCCCTTGTGAAAAGTGCCATGCCGATATAGCCGAAGAGATGGACGCCCACTTAGGACCACATACTGGTGAAACCGGATATGGTAGAATGGAGTGCGCCCATTGTCACAGAATATACTATAAGTGGGGTAACTACACGTTCGCGAGCGTAAGCGGTAGTTACACATCATACACACCAGGTGTTCAGGCTCATGCTGCGGCGACTGTTAGGTGTATGGACTGCCATAAACTTACATACACTTACGATTCCGGCATAGTAAAGGGTCATTGGAGTTATCCAGAGTACTCCGCATGCGAGAAGTGTCATGGAAGCTTTTATGAAGTTCCAGCAGCTGGTGGTTTCGGTTTAACCAGCGATCCTGAAGACACCGGAAAGTATGCAGCTCACTTGGCTTTTGTCAGAGAGGCGGCGAACAACTCAACGCTTAGAGGTGAAAATGAAGCTTGTATAGCCTGCCACACTGCAGTTCCGGTTAAGATAAACTGGACTCACGCGAGGAGCATAGAGTTCAACATAACGCTTGGTGATAACATAATAACACCATACGGGCCACACAACTGGACTATCACCAACTGGACGCCCAACGGAACGGCGTGGGCAATAGTTTACGGTAACACAACTGGAGCCGGTGCCACAAACTTAGCGAACATCACGTGGCCCGGAGAAGTTCCGGGAGTAAATTACAACTACTCCTAATTTTTTGATGTTTTAACGTAGGATTCCTCCAGATAGTGAACATTTCCAACAGTTTTTTATTATTTAAAAATTTAAAAATTTCTTAAAATAAAATAATATTACTAAAGATTAGCGAGCATCAAAGTAGCTGACTTCTACAACGTCAGCCTCCGTTGTATCAAGAATTCCGGCATTGTAAAGCTTTATTATCCTTCCAACACCTCTCACATCCAACTTTAGCCTCACGACCGTCATCTCGCTCTCCTGAATCATGCTCTCAGAAGCGAAAACTAAGGAATGAGATATTACCTCTTTGCCAACGACTTCAGCGATTATTCCTACAGTCCCTCTATCAACGTCGTGTAGCTTTGAAGTTGTCAAAAAAACCTTATCCCCAACTTCAGCTTTCAAAGCCGTAGCAACGTTGTGGGCACTTCTCAGTTCAATAGTTCTGGCGATTCTCCTCATCAGCTCGTCGAGAGTTCTTTTGGAAACTCCGGTGATGACCAAACATCTCATGACCATCACCCATACATAGGAAGCTCTTCTCTCTTCATAGCCTTCTCTTCGTGCATTCTGGCTTGTTCCGCAAGCTTCTGCATCTGAGCCTCTATCATCTCGGCCTCTTTGATCAACTTCTCCACGCTGATATCCCAATTGAACATCTTGTTCAGGACATTTATAACTTCTGCCGCTGCCCTCGGATCGGGATTGAAGCCTAAAGTTTCCCCAAGCAAGGCCAAGCCGGGGAACTTCTTAGCAACGCATTCGTTTAAAATCGAACCGGCAATACCAGAGATAGTTCCACTCTTGAAAATTTCGACGTAATCTTTTATTTCCTCAAGCAACTCTTTTGAAGTTGCTGCTCCAAAAACCCTCTTCTTATCTTCGAACGTCGCAACTCCTGCTAATGAGAATATCCTTCTTGCGTTTATCTCGATCGCCCATTCGACTATCTTCTGGCTCATCTCGTAAGTTGCATAAGGAACAATTGGGACGTCGGAGTGGATCAAGACGAAACCCAAGTCAGCGGACTGATATATCCTTATAGGCGGCAGAATTATCCCATCCATAAGAGATGCTATCGGAGGAATGCTCTTTGACTCGATCACACCGATCTGTTCCAAGTTCAACTCCATTATGAAGTGCGAAGATACTATAGTCCCAACGAGTCCGATTCCGGGAAAGCTTGTGAGGACAACAGGATTCCTAACATCCACTTTATCGACTACAATCTTAGTTTCAAAATCTTCCATGATCATGAATTGATAAAAGCTTATTTATCCTTTTCCATAGCTTATCGGCATGAGAGAATACAGATTCAAGAGAGGTTTCAAGCCCACGCAGGAGAGATTGGAAGAGATGATCGTAAAGCATTTCGGCGAGTTCGAGAAGGACGGTGACGTTTACATCGTTAGGTTCGGAGCCATAGAAGAGCTCAGGCTCTGGCTAAAGGATAAGAAGCTCTACGCAGAATCGAAGACGAATCCGAACGTGCCAGAGGATGTGGCGGTTCAGACCATTAAGACTTATAACAAGTTCTTGGAGGAATTAACCGGATACACGGCAAAGGAGAGACAGAAGTTACTAAAAAAGGAGGTCGAGAAGGACTAATCTATTCTTAAATCTTTGACGAAAACCCCTTCTCCCTCCTCAACGTATCCTACTATTTTGCCGTCGATAATTCCAGAGCTCTCGAGTTTTTTAGCCTCCTCTTTGGGCATCACGATGGCAAAACCCATACCCATGTTGAAAGTCCTGAACATCTCGTCATCATCGATGTTCCCCAACTCCTGAATGAACTTGAAGATGCTCTGCGGTGGTAGGGGGTCATCTATCACGAACTTGACCTTCTTAAGCCTCTTGAGATTGAGCAGACCACCCCCAGTTATGTGTGCAAGTCCATGAACCTCGTAATTTTTAATCACTTGCAGGATCTCCCTAACGTATATTCTCGTAGGTGTTAGAAGCTCTTCGCCAATAGTCTTACCGTTTTCGAATTCGTCGGTGTAGCTGTAACCTGCACTCTCTATAACCTTCCTCGCAAGCGTTAAGCCGTTGCTGTGGATCCCAGAGCTTGGAATCCCAAAGATTACATCTCCCGGCTGAATATCCTTGCCAGTTATGATCCCATCCTTATCGACAACGCCTATCGCAGTTCCTACGAGATCCCAGCCCTTGATTAGATCCGGCAGAGTTGCCGTCTCACCGCCTACAAGAGTTACGTTCGCAATCTCACATCCCTTCTCCAATCCCTTAGCAATTTCGGCCATTATCCTCTCGTCGGGTTTGAAAGTTGCAATGTAATCGACCATTGCTATCGGCTCCGCTCCAATCGCTACGAGATCGTTAACGTTCATCGCCACGCAGTCTATTCCAATGGTGTCAAATTTGTTAAGCTTCTCTGCAACCATTATCTTAGTCCCAACTCCATCTGTCGTAATTGCAACCCCAAACTCGCCAAAATCTAAAACACTCGCATAGTGTCCCATCAAGATCGGTCTGCCAAAACCGCTTCGAATATGTTTTATTTGGCTCGTTAGAGCTCTGACAGCCCTCTCCTCCTGAAATATATCTACTCCCACCTTAGCGTAGCTGAACTTCTCCATGCTTGAACGTTCTCCCGCTTACTTTATTACTTTATATCATCTGACGTAGCTCTCAACAACCACAAAATGGACGATCGTAACGAAATCGTTCTCCTTGATGTCTCCGTAGATCCTCCGCAGAGCTTGGATGAGCTCTTCCCTACTGCCAAAGCCATCCCTCTTTGCATCTTCATCCGTAAGCTCGCTGACCCTTTTTACGACCACCTTCTCAACTTTCGCCCTTGCAAACGGAGTGTAGTTTACCGTGAGATCGACGATTCTACCAACAGGATAGCTCTTAATCCCTCTTCTAATCGTTGTAACCTTCTCGCCCCTTATTATCGGTCTGACGTATTCTGCGTCGAAGTTTATTCTGTCCATAACCTTAGCTATGCAGGTCTTATAAATAGTTTAACTTTTGAGCAAATTTTTAAACAGATATCGCCAAGCTTGAGCCGTGAAAATCGAAAGACCGAGAGGAACGAGAGACTTTCTGCCAGATGAGATGGAAAAGAGAAGGGCGATCGAGAAAGTCATGAGGAGAATTGCAGAGAGCTACGGTTACAGAGAAGTTTTAACACCAACTTTCGAGCATTTGGAGCTTTTTACGATAAAATCTGGTGAGGGGATAATTGAGGAGATCTACGCGTTCAAGGATAAGGGTGGAAGAGATCTCGCCTTAAGACCTGAGCTTACGGCTCCAGTGATTAGGATGTTCGTAAACGAATGCACTGGAATGCCGAAACCGTTGCGATTCTACTATTTCGCAAATTGCTTCCGGTATGAGAGACCACAGAAGGGAAGATACAGAGAGTTCTGGCAGTTTGGAGTTGAGCTGATAGGCTCTGCCTCTCCTTTGGCAGATGCCGAGGTTATATCTCTCGCATACAGGATAATGGACGAGCTGAAGATCGAATTCGATCTGCACATAGGCCATGTAGGCTTGTTGAGACATCTGCTTAGGGATTTGGACGAAAACGTTGCTTCGAAGATCATGAGGCTCATAGACAAGAAAGACATCGAAGGCTTGGAGAGTTACTTGGATGAGACAAAAGTTGATTCGGATCTGAGAGATTCGATATTCTCGTTGGTCGAACTCGTTGGAAGTAGAGATATCATCGAGTCTGCAAGGGAAATAATCCCGAATTTTGACTTCAGCCACATAGAGAAGGTTTGCGATATACTTGACGCTTTAGACGTTGAATACAAGCTCGATTTTGGAATTGCGAGGGGATTGGATTATTACACCGGTGTAGTCTTCGAAGCTTACGCCAGAGAAGGATTAGGTGCTCAGAATCAGATATGCGGAGGAGGAAGCTATCGCTTGGCCCATCTGTTTGGAGGAGATGATACACCAGCTACGGGCTTCGCTTTAGGTTTCGATAGGATCGCTGAAATCTGCAAAGTTGAAGTTGTGCGGAAGAAAAAGGTAGTCGTCGTGAGCTTCAAAGGTTTGGAGGGTGAAGCTTTTAAGATCGCGAGTATGCTGAGGAATAGGGCGGTTGTCGTTACGGATGTTATGGAGAGAAACGTTAAGAAGCAGCTCAGCTATGCGAACGACATAAACGCGGATTTGGCGGTGATAGTAGGTGAGAGAGAACTTAGGGATGGAAAGGTGGCCGTGAAGGATCTGAAGAGTGGCGAACAGAAGACTGTTAGCATGGAAGAGCTTTTAGATGTCATATGAACATCTGGTTGCTGATCACGGAATTGGGTGAAGAAAAGGCTTATCTTGCCTTCGTTCCGTTCATCTACTTCATGGTGGATAGAAAATTCGGGTGGCGACTGTTTTGTGCTCTTCTTCTAAGCAGTTTGACAGTCATAACCCTAAAGAACGTTCTCAAGCTTCCGAGACCCCCCAAATATCTTTGGAAAGCTCCCGCAAGCGGCTACGGATTCCCAAGCGGGCATACGGCAGTTTCAACCACATTTTGGAGCTACTTGGCCTTCAGAATAAGAAGGATCTGGTTCTTCGCAGTTGCCTTCGTTTTCATCGCGCTCATAGGGACTTCGAGGATAATGTTGGGAGTTCACTACATCAGAGACGTCGTTGGAGGGTTCGTGATCGGAATCGCAATAGGATTCTTGGCATATTCGATCGAACTGAATCTTAACAGAAATTTGAAGCTTTTGGGAGTCGTAATATCGTCATTCGCTATCTTCGGCCTTTATCCCCTAATCGGACTCTACTCGTTCAAGATCGGCGGGTATCTATTGGGATTCGGAGTTGCTCATATATTATCAGTCGATTTTATGGATTACAATCTTCCGAAGGATTTGAGGCTTAGGTTTCTGCTGTTCTTGATCGGTATCTCCGTTCTATTCCTCGGCTCAATCGAGCAGTTACCTATAGCATACCCAATTCTGAGTTTCTTGGGATGTTTCGTTCCCAACTACATCGGAAATAGGATGGGATAGTATGAAGAGTGTGCTGGCTATAGCCGGCTTGGATCCGAGCGGCGGTGCTGGAATCCTCGCAGACGTTAAAACGATAAGAGCCTTGGGTTTCTTTCCTTCTTCAGTCGTGACGGTTATAACGTTTCAGAATACATGCAGAGTAAACGGAATTCGTGAGATCGAGGCAGAATGCATCGAAAGGCAGATTTCAGCCGTTTTGGACGATCTAAAATTGGCCGGCATAAAGGTTGGACTCGTCTGCTCCAAAAGATCTGCAAAAGCCATAGCAAAGCTAATAAAGGATTTAAAGATACCAAAGGTCGTAGATCCAGTAATAAAAGCAACTGTAGGCTTTGAATTTTCCGGAGAGGATGTTTATTCCATTCTCGCAGAAGTCTGCGATGTCATAACACCGAACGCAGATGAGGCCTCGAAGCTTTCGGGAATATTGGTTAGAGACGTTAAATCGGCCGAAAGGGCGGCGAGATCTATTGCTGATATGTTCGGATGCTCGGTAGTGATTACCGGCGGAAGCTTGGGTGGAATGGATATAGTGTTCGATTCTGGACGGGTGTTCGTGATCGAAGGAGAGATCGTCAGATCAGAGATACATGGAACGGGCTGCGTTTACAGTTCGGCCATTACATGTTACCTTGCGAAAGGTTTGAGCTTAAGAGAGGCCTGTAGGAGGGCAAGAGAGTTCGTTTATAAGGCTATTCTAAATTCTGCCGAAGTTGGTAGATGCTTAAAGGTGGTAAACGTTTAGCATAAAAAATCTTAAATATACTTTGTCAGAAGAGCCTAGAAATGTATGAAATACGATGTCATAATCGTTGGAGCCGGGCCGGGAGGTTTGTTTGCCGCATACAAACTTGCGGGAAAGCTAAAGGTCGCTATCTTTGAGCTGGGTAGAGATATAGACAAAAGGAAGTGTCCGAGCGATCTTGCAGAGAGCTTTTGCACGAAGTGCAAACCGTGTAACATAACTTTTGGAGTAGGCGGAGCTGGTGGCCTTTCTGACGGTAAACTCAACTATGCAATTCCAGAGTATCCCTCAAGCTATACCGTCGGTGGAGATCTGATAGATTTAATCGACGCTGAATACCTCCTCAAGAAGATGGATGAAGTTGACAAGATATTTTTAGAGCACGGAGCTCCCAATGATGTTTACGGAACGGATAAGGATAAGATCGAGGAGTTTCTAAGACGAGCCAACGCTGCTGGAATCGAGTTCGTTCCTCTCAAGCAGAGACACGTTGGAAGTGATGAGCTTCCAAAGGTTATAAAGAGCATCGAGAAGTATCTAAAGGAGAACGGGGTCAAGATCTTCACGAGGAAAACGGTCGTGGACATAAATCCAAAGGAAAAGAAGATAACCCTACACGACGGAAAGCAATACGAATACGACTACCTAATCTTGGGTGTTGGAAGAGGAGGTTCGGAGTGGCTCGAAAAGTGGGTCAAGAAGTATAACATTGCGGTGAGCGAAAACGCCAAGGCCATAGATGTCGGAGTAAGGGTTGAAGTTCCGGCTTCGATCATGGATGAGATAACATCCGTTATCTACGATCCAAAACTGAGGATACTCACAAAGAGACACGACGATTACGTTCGAACGTTCTGCACGTGTCCGAGGGGATGGGTCATAAGGGAAGATTACGGAGACTTCTGTTTGGTCAACGGACATAGCAAGGCTAAGGAGAAGACGAACAACACCAACTTCGCTCTGCTCGGACACTATGAATTCACGGAGCCTTTCGAGTATCCCAACGAGTGGGGGAGGGACTTAGCGAGAATAACGACGAAGCTTGGAGGTGGAAATCCGATCGTTCAAAGGCTCAAGGATCTTCGCTTGGGTAGAAGAAGCACGGAGAGAAGAATAAAGAACAACCGCCTCGTCCAGCCAACTCTAAAAACTGCAATTCCGGGAGACATAAGTTTGGCCTATCCGGGAAGGGTTGTGGATGATATCCTCGACGCTTTGGAGGCTTTGGATAAAGTCATTCCGGGAGTAGCTGACGATTCTACTCTGCTTTACGCCCCCGAGATCAAGTTCTACTCATTAAAACTGAAGGTCAGCCCGGAGATGGAGACCAACATCCCGAACATCTATGCGATTGGCGATGGAGCAGGGATAAGCAGAGGAATCGTTGGTGCTGCGGTTACTGGACTAATAGCTGCGGAAAGTATATTGAAGAGGGAGAAGAAGGGAAGCTAATTTCCAAATTTTTATGATCATCGAAATTTTTGACAGATTTGCTGAGAGATACGACTCTTGGTATGATCGCAACAGGGAGATCTTTCTGAAAGAAGTTGAGCTCATAAGAGAGGTTGCTGGGAAATTTGAGCTCGGACTTGAGATTGGAGTTGGAACTGGCAGATTTGCGAAGGAGCTTGGAATCCGTTACGGAGTTGATTTAGCGAACGCTATGCTTAAGCTCGCAAAGTTGAGGGGAATCGAAGTGATAAAGGCCGACGCAAGGAGTTTACCATTCAAAGATGGAACTTTCGATTTGGTTCTATTTGCATTCACCCTCTGTTTCCTCGACGATCCTCTGAAAGCTTTGGAGGAATCTCACAGAGTCGGCAAGTCAGTTGTCATCTGCGAAGTTCCGGCGGATTCAAAGCTTGGAAGAGAATACATACAAAGAAGAGACAGTCCCTTTTACAGTAAAGCAAGACTTCTTTCGGTCGATGAAATCTCAGCAATGCTAAGATTTTCCGGATTTGAGATCGATCGTATCGAATTTGCGGATTTGAAGTATGGGAACGATGTCGTTTGCATCAGAGCAACTGCTCGAGAACATTCTTAGCGATCCTTTTGCCGAGCAAAGCTGGAAGTCTGTCCCTATACCTTAGCAAATCTTCTTTACTCCTGATTCCTGCTCTAAACAGCTTCCTCGCCCTAACCCTTCCGATTCCCTTTAGCTCGACGAGCTCGAGCAACTCCTCTTTGACACCATGTCTGATCCTCAAAACCAACCTGTCAAGTCCCTTTATACCCAAAAACTCTGCGATTCTTGCCAAAGCGTTCGCGAGCCATTCGGCCGTTTCTACTAACCTTCTGAGATCTCCGGGGGCTATGCCGAACTTCGAGCAAATGACATTCTCATCTACTTCGTTTATCCAATCTTGCAAGCATAGAGCCGTTTTCAGCTCTCTAAGGCTCCAATCGTTGAGAGGTATTCCATGAGTGAGAGCCTCATCGCTCAGCCATCCTAAGTCGGATTTTCTGACGTATATCTTCTCCATATCCGGAGTTCTGCTTATGAGGAACAGCGCCTCGAAGTCAGAAAAGTTTTCGGATAACTCTTCAACGAAAATGTAGCCGGTCAGCGGATCTATGTAAAGCTTAGACACCAACTGTCCCAATCTCGTAGGCTCGATGTTGTCGTAGTCAAATTCAACCATACCCCAGCTGTCGAGCTGAAGAATAACCCTTTCAAGCTCGTAAGTTAGAGGAATCTCATTCTGGTGGAAGAAGAATGTCTGAGCGAAGAACCCCTCAAGATCTTTCAAGCTATTTGCGAAGCCCTCCGCAATCAGAGACAGGCTGTGAAATCTGAGATGATTCTCAGCTCCGAGTTTCGACCTTATCCTCTCCACATCCCCAAAGATAAACCTCTTGAGAACTCTGTCCTTCTCAGCCTCACCCCTAACGATTAAGATCGCCTCTCCTCTTTCATCCATTCCCGGCCTTCCAGCCCTTCCGGCCATCTGCTTGTATTCCATGACTTTAATAGGCTTTGAAAACCCGTCGAATCTATAGTAGCTCTTTATTATGACTCTCCTCGCAGGTAGATTGACTCCTGCCGAGAGCGTAGGGGTTGCACAAACGACTTTGATCTTGCCCTCTCTAAAAGCATTCTCCACAGCTACCCTCTGAGAATTGAGCAGTCCAGCGTGATGAAATGCGCAACCCTTGCCAACACATTCCGAAAGCTTTCTACTCATCTCCCCATCGTTCTCTTCCAAAACGAACTTTGCGATTTCTTTTAGCTCGTTCAGATCGGAATGCTTGGCCGTAATCTTTGCAAGCTTTAGAGCAGTGTTCTCAGCATTTCTCCTCGTCGAGTCGAATATCAGAACCTGCCCTCCTTCTTTCAAACAATCTTCCACCAAATCCTCAAGATTTTTGCCTACCGTTTTGATATCGACAAGAGAGCCGTCGGAATAGAGCTCTACCCTTCCGTTCACGAAAATGCCTTCGTAGAGAGGAACTGGTCTCCAGTCGCTTCGGACGAGTTCGGCGTTAAGCCACTCCGCGATCTCATCCGCATTCGGGATCGTGGCGGATAAAGCTATAATCCTAAGCTCTGGATTCATCCTCCTCATCTTCGCAATTAGAACCTCCAAAACTGCCCCTCTATCAGCTGAATCCAAGAGGTGTATCTCATCCACGACGAGGCACGTGATCTCTTTCATCCAGCTCGCTCTATTTCTAAGCAAGGAATCGGCCTTCTCAGCCGTTGCAACAATTATATCTTTACTCGAAAGCCACTCGTCTTTCGATTCGTAGTCGCCGGTGGTTATTCCAACTTCTATTCCGATCTTTTCCCACTTTCTAAATTCTTCGAACTTCTCATTGGCCAAGGCTCTAAGCGGGACGGTGTAGAGACATTTTCCACCTTCTACAATCTCCTTAACCATTGCGAGCTCTGCAATCAGTGTCTTTCCGCTCGCAGTAGGTATGGCAATCACCATGTTCTTCCTCTCAAACAGACCCCTCCGAACAGCTTCAGCCTGAGGAGGGAAGAGCTTTAGAATACCGTTCTGCTTTAGAACTTCAATGACGTAGCTCGACAGATGATCTCTAAGCTCATCGACATCCATCCATTTGAAGTTTCGAGAGATTAAGGAAAAGCTTATCGGTTCGAAGTTGAGGCTCGACCATGATCGCTGGAGTTGGGCCAGCGTTGGTCGATTACATATATGCGATCGATGAGTATCCGCAGAGGGGAGGACATGCAATAGTCAAGAACTTTATAAGGATGCCCGGAGGGGCGTGTGCGAACGTCATAGCGGGATTGGCAAGTTTTGGAGTAAGATGTAGATTTTATTCTACAATCGGCAGAGATGAAAACGCCGAGTTCTTCATCGAGAGCATGAAAGGAGTGGAGCTTAAGCTGAACGTCACGCACGATCTAACTGGAAGAGTTGACGTTTACGTCGATAGGCATGGAGAACGAACTTTCTTCGTTCATCCGAACGCTTCTGGTATAGTTGAACTGGACATAAGCGAGAGAGATTACGAAGATGTAGATTACTTTTACTTAGATCCTTTTCCGTCAGAGAAAAGCTTTGAAGTTCATTTGGAGATCGCGATGAAGGCGAAAGAGCACGGGAAGTTCGTGATACTGAATCCCGGTTATCCATATACAAAATTGGGATTCGAAAAGCTCAAGGAGCTTTTGAAGTTCACGGATCTCGTGATAATCTCCGAACCAGAATTTAAGAGCCTCGGAGTGGGTGAAAAGGATTTTCTTGAACTCATCGAAGTATTGGTGATCACGCTCGGAAGCAGAGGTAGCAAGGCAGCTACGAAAGATGGAGAGTTCTATCAGCCGGCCTTCAAAGTTGAGAAGGTGATCGATACAACTGGAGCGGGAGATGCGTTCTCTGCTGGATTTCTCTACGGATTTTTGAAGAATTTGCCACTCGAAAAATGCCTCAAACTCGGAAATTTCGTCGCAAGCTACAACATCCAGCACTACGGAGCGAGAAACTTCCCAAAGAGAGAAGAAGTTGACAGATTGATCTAATCTATTTCTACTACCTCCAAAACTTCAAGCGGAACTCTCTGCAACCTCTTACCGATTTCAGACTTCGCAATTCTCGCCGCGTGTTCCTTACTCTGAGCGTTGAAAACCTTCATCTCGAATATCAACCCAACCAAAGCCGTTCCTGCTACCATAAATACGCTCTTAAGGTTTTCTCCACACTTCGGGCATTGAGTAACGCCTACATCTATCTCAACGAAGTCCAGATCCGGATGCAACCTCTTTCCAGCTTCGGCAACCGCTATGTTCATCGCATCCTTTATCGTTCTGGCATTCCTGACTATCCATGCACCTTGCAAAACTACGAGATAGTTCGGCATAAATCACACCATGATCGTTTCTCTGACCGCTTTATTAAAAGCTATCTCCCCGATCGATTTGACGTGTCTGCAAGCTTCGAGAAGAGATTCCAAAGCCAACTTACAAGGAACGCCATCATTGATGCCCCTTGCCTTCAGGATTCTCTCCTCAAGCTCCTCAGCCATCTCTATTCCATCCTCGCAAACGACGACGTTCCCGTTGAAGTATGAGTCCAAGACAATCTTGAATGTCCTTCTCAAATCGAGCAAAATCGGGAGAATCTCACCATCGTCAACATTCAAAACGAACTCAGAGGTGTCATACAGTGCATCTGCAACCTTTTCGAGCAACTTTGCAACTATCCTCATGCCCAAAAGCTGTTTCATCTCGCTCCACTTCGTTGGGCATGAGATCTCCTTCAGGAGCTTGTGCTCAAGTCTAACTGCCAATAGATAAAATCTGTCGGCTTCCTCCTCAAGCTTGGGAATCATGCTTAAAGTTGACGGATTTCTCCTTCTGAGGAAATCCTCGATGACATCTATCATCTCTATGACAATCTGACCCATCCTCCTTATAACACCTCCAATGTCGAAGTCCGAAGCGGTGAGACACTTCATAACAACCTTATAATCCGTTACATCGATGATTTCCATTCCTATCAGATCTCTAACTATCTCGCTGAGCTTCGTGATTATTTTCGGCGATAACGTATCTTCGATGATGATCTCATCCGGGCCTTGAATGTATAGAGCGTATATGAACCTCTTCAAGAACTTATCATCAACTCTTGGGATTTTATCGATCTTGACTCTAAAAATATTATCACTACCCTTCTTAGGATATATCTTCACTACACACTTATCCACTTGTAAAATCAGTTCATCACCCTGATTCAGGTTGTTTTCTTTAATCCAGCTTTTTGGCAGACTGATCATATAACTGGAACCGCCGATGAGTTGGAGCTTTCTTATTTCCATGCTAATATGTATCCGCTTTATACTGTTAAAACTTTTTGGCGTGCAAACTAATGGCGCAGTTTTTTCTTTATAATTCGTTTAGAGTTGTTAAGAACTTCTTCAATATCCACAATACCAGCTCCCCTTAGAATCTTTATGGCTGTCTGCGTGTCTATGAAATCGCTCGGAGAATGGGCATCTGTATTTATCACAAGCTTGCATCCGATTTCTTGCGCAATCTTTGCCACGTGTCCATTCGTTAAACAATGTCCCTTTCTCGCCGAAATTTCCAGATATACTCCATTCTCCTTTGCAAGTTCCGCGGTTTTGACATCTATCAATCCGGGATGGGCAAGGATATCGATCTCCTCCTGAACTGCAGCAAAGTTTGTCCCCTCCTTAACCGGCTCGGCTATGGTTTCGCCATGAACTATAACTATTTCTGCACCCTCCTTCCAAGCCAACTCAACAGCTCTGCCAATCAGCTTCGGAGGCACATGTGTGACCTCAACTCCAAACAGAACGTCCAGCTCGTAGTCATCTCTGAAGTCCATGAACCTTCTCAGATTTTGCATGATCCAGCTTATGTTCGAGAAGTCCGCGTGATCTGTGATTGCCAAACCTTCGTTCTCCAATTCTGCCATCCTTCTGATTATTTCGGAAGGAATCAACTCACCATCGCTGAAAACCGAGTGAGTGTGGAGGTCGATCATGAAGGAATTTCAAAAGGTAAAAATAATATCGTTTGCCAAATACCATCATGGATCTTGAGACGATTCTCAAGGACAGATCAAGCGGTCAGTCGAAAATTATCAGAATGACGATCGAGCTTCTTAAGAAGACTAAGAAAAAGAGCGAAAGGATTGAGATCTGCAAGAAGGTTTATTCCGTGCATAAGGCGATGGCTGGACTTAAGTGGTTGTTGAAGCAGATCGAAGAAGGAAAGGCCGTTTCCGAAATCGAAGCTAAAATTGATGAGATGGACGAAAGGTGTGTGAAGAATTTAGAGAAGATAGTTGAGGGTAAGGTCGTCGCAACTATCAGCAGGAGTCACATCGTCGAAAAGGCACTACTTAAGGCTAAGCATGTAATCGTTTTGGAATCCACACCCGGCAGAGAGGGTTTGGAGATGGCGAGGTTTTTGAGGGGAAGGGGATTGTTGGCTACAACCTTCCCAGATTCGGCAATAAGCTACGCCGTTAGAGCTTGCGATGTTGTAGTCGTTGGGGCGGATGCCGTTCTTGAGGATGCGTTCATCAATAAGACCGGCACCCTTCCCCTAGCCTTAACTGCGAAACACTTCTCGAAGGAATTCTATGTGACATGTCCAAGCTACAAGTTCGCTGAAGTTGAGTTTAAGGAGGCTGTTGAACTCTCGTTCAGTGAGGAGATGCTATTCGAGTTGATACCCAAGAATCTGGTCACGAAGTTTGTCACCGAGTAGAAACGATTAAGGTGTTCGGATAAAGTCAAGACGACCATCGCAAAATTTTTCTTTTTCCAAACCTATAAAATCGCATGGAATTTATAATCGTCAGCGTGGGTAACGAGATCCTCAGTGGTGACATTTCTAATACGAACGCCACCTATATGGCTCGAAGACTTACACACAAAGGGCATAAGGTTATCAGGATCATAACCGTGCCGGACATTATTGAAGACATCGCCGAAGAGGTAGATAGGGCAAGAAAAAAGGCAGATTTCGTGCTCGTCACCGGTGGTCTGGGAGCGACGCACGACGATGTCACGACGGAAGGCATAGCGAAGGCTTTGGGTAGAAAGCTCGTTTTATACGAGGACGTGTTCGAAAAGCTAAGGCGGAAATATCCCGATGCAAATGAGGAGGCTTTGAAAAAGGTCTGCACTTTTCCCGAAGGTTCCGAGGTTATTGATAACGACGTAGGCGTAGCTCCGGGCTATGTAGTTGAGAATGTTGCGGTTATGCCCGGAGTTCCGGCTGAGATGGAGGACGTTTTTGAGAAGATTCTGCCGAGGTTCGGGGAGAAGGAGTATTACGAGACAACGCTCAGAGTTGAGGGTTACGAGGAGAGAATTCTGAATCAGTTGAATAGGGTCGTCGAGGAGTTTAAAGACGTTCAGATCGGCTCATATCCGAAGCCCGGCTACGTCATAATAAAGTTCTCCGGAAAAGATAGGAAGAGAGTCGAAGAGGCTAAGAAAAGGCTTGAGGAGCTTTTGAAGGGGTGATGGGTTGAAGAAAATCTCGGAGAGGATAAAGTCGGTTGATGAAATTTTAAATGATGCCAAGGAATTGCTGAAGGAAAGGATTAACGATTCGATGAGCTTTTCTGAGATCGTCAACTTGCTCGAAAATTTGGCACATCAGGTGTATTTAAACGAAGAACTTGAAGCCATAGCATCCTATTTGAAGGACAGCATTCCAGCAGAAATTAAAGCGATCGAAGATAAGGAACGACTGATCGACGAGTTAATAAAGCACATTGCAAGGCTGGTTCAGGAGAGAATCGCAAGCGATCTACCGAACATAAGGAGGGCAAGAGCTGGTAGTTCAGCGGAGAAGATTTTGCAAATCGCGTTGAAAGAGTTCGAAGGTATAGAGTGCGAAGTCTTGAGGAAGAAGAAAAAGGAGGAGTATCTGCCAGACATTGCTGTTCCAAATTGGGAAGCTTTGATAAACGATCCAGATAACGCTGTGGCGATTGCGATCAAAAGAACTTTAAGGGAGCGATGGAGGGAAGACACATCGATATTTTTAAAGTTTAAGAATGCTGTATTCGTTTGCATAAGCGATAAGACAGATTTTGGGGAGGATAAGATTAGAGCCATGCTCGATGAAGGAATGAGAGTCGTTTTTCTTCCAGATAAAGTCTATGAGCAATTTAAAAAGCTTATCGTGAAAAATAAAGCTGAGAACGTGTTTTATCCACTATCATACTTGCCAAAATTTTTGAAAGAAATACTTTCAAAAGAGTAATATATCACAGATATCAAAATATGTTTGGTGTATTCTATGAGTAGCGAAAGCGTTAGGATACAGGTCATACTCACAAAGGAACAGTATGAACTCATTCAAAGGCTCAAAGGTGTGATGGGGTCAAGTGATTCGGAAGTGGTCAGGAACATCATAATAGCTTGGCTCTCTGAAAAATCTATACTGTCGGAAAAATTGAAGGAAAAGGTGAATGGATGATGCTGAGAGTCAGAGACAAAAGCTGGGATTTCAGAGGAGAGACCGCAAAGATTGGAATTCATGGTATTCACACATATCCGGCGATGATGCTACCTCAGATCGCAAAGAGGTTGATCGAAAAGTATGGGAAAGATAAGAAAACGATTTTGGATCCGTTCTGCGGGTCGGGAACCGTTCTCGTTGAGAGTATTTTGAGCGGTAAGAACGCCTTCGGCTACGATATAAATCCGCTCGCGGTTCTGATTTCAAAAGTCAAGATAACCCCCCTGAATGTGAGAACCCTCATCTCCAAAGCTGAGAGTGTGGAAGAAAAACTTTCTATGGCTCATTTTAATCCTAAAGTCTTCGAGGAAGTAGAAACGCCGAAATTCTTCAACATCGACTATTGGTTCAAGCCTTCGGTCATCAAACAGCTCGCGTTCATCAAAAGCGTTATCGATGAAGTTGAAGATGAGGACACCAGAGAATTCTTACTGGTAGCTTTTAGCGAAACGATAAGAAAGGTCAGCAACACGAGAGATGGAGAATATAAGCTCTTCAGAATTCCAGAATCGAAGCTGAAAAATTGGAATCCGAACGCTATAGGCATATTCTTAGAAATCCTACACAGAAACGTTAGACTTGCCGTCGAATACTACCCAAAACTCGCTGGGAAATCGGTATCCGCAGGGGTGTTCTTAGATGATGTCAGGAAGGGAATAGATGTTTCCGCAGACATGGTTTTGACATCTCCTCCCTATGGGGACTCGAGGACTACCGTTGCCTACGGCCAGTTCTCCCGACTCTCCCTCCAATGGCTCGGATTCGACTACGAGAAGATCAGAAACATTGACAAGATTTCGCTCGGCGGTATTAGGGCTAAGAGGATTCTGAGCGATGTAGAATCGCCAACGCTCTACGAGGTTCTCGATACGATAAGGAAGAGAGATGAAAAGAGAGCTTTGGACGTTTACTCATTCTTTAAAGATTTTCAGATCGCTGGAGAGAAGATAGCGTCAGCTTTATCGGACGATTCTGTGATCGCTCTCGTGGTTGGCAACAGAACTGTCTGCAAGATCAACGTTCCGACGGACATCATAATGTCCGAGATCTTTCAGAGTTTGGGATACAGACATCTTGAGACGATTGTCAGAGAAATCCCAAGTAAAAGACTTCCAAAGAAATCGAGTCCCTCCAACGTGAGAGGAGATAGTGTAGAGACGATGAACAGAGAGTTCATAGTCGTGCTGGAAAGATGAATTGAAATATCGATCCGTCCACATTCCAATGTGAAGCCTTTCGTCTTCATAAACATAGCCTCAAGCGTTGATGGTAAGATAAGCGACGAGAGCAGGAGACAACTCAAGATTTCGTGTGATGAGGATTTTAAACGAGTCGACAGACTTAGGGCTGAGAGCGATGCGATAATGGTTGGAATCGGCACTGTTCTGGCCGACGATCCCCGTTTGACGGTTAAGAGTGAAGAGCTTAGAAGGTGGAGAGTCGAGCAAGGAAGGGCAGAGAATCCAATCAGAGTGGTAGTGGACAGCAGATGCAGAATCCCCTTAAATGCTAAAATCCTAAGCGATGAGGCTAAGACTATAGTTGCAGTATCCAAGCTCGCAGATCGAAACAAAATCGAAAGGCTGAGGCAAAAAGCTGATGTCGTGATCTTTGGCGAAAACAAAGTGGATCTGACTGCTCTCATGAAATACCTCTATGAGATCGGAGTTAGGAGGGTTATGGTCGAAGGAGGAGCAACGCTCAACTACGGCCTTCTCAAGGAGGGACTCGTGGATGAGATCCACGTATATTACGGAAACATGATAGTAGGCGGGGCAAAAGCTCCAACTGTAGTCGATGGCTCATCCTTCAACCCGCCTATAGAGCTTGAACTTATTTCGGTCGAAAAACTTGGAAGAGGTGTGCTTACGAAGTGGAAGGTTCTATCCCACCGATATAGCCGTTAAGAAATGCCTCGAAATCAAAAAAATTCGAAAATGTTATTTATTAGCAATGTCATCATAGCAACATGGCTGACAAGGTGTATGTTGTCGGGCACAAGAACCCGGACACGGATTCGGTCTGTTCTGCAATCGTGTTTGCCTATCTGCTGAACCAGTGGAAGGAAAAGGGTGGATTGATAAAGATCGATGGAGAGGCTGTGCCGGTTATTCAGGGTGAGCCGAACCCCGAAACCAAATTCGTCCTCGAAACGTTCGGAGTTTCAACTCCAGAGATAATGACCGATGCTGAGGGTAAGAAGATCGCTCTCGTAGATCACAGCGAGAAGACTCAGGCTCCAGACAATTTGGATAAGGCTGAGATAATCGCGATCGTCGATCACCACAAGATCGGAGATGTAACGACTCCAAATCCGATCCTCTTCGTGAACTTCCCGGTCGGATGCACTGCAACAGTCCTCAAGAAGCTCTTCGACTGGACAGGAATCGAGATTCCGAAAGAGATGGCCGGATTGATGCTCGCTTCGATTCTCAGTGACACGGTGATATTCAAGTCCGCCACGACCACAGACATGGACAAGGCAATTGCTGAGGAGCTCGCGAAGATTGCCGGAATCGATGACATAACGAAGTTTGGAATCGACGTCAAGTCGAAGCTATCCGACGTGAGCGGGCTGAGTGCTAGAGACATCATAACGAGAGACTTCAAGGACTTCGACATGGCTGGAAAGAAGGTTGGAATTGGCCAGATCGAGCTCATCGACTTGAACCTCATCAAGGACAGAGTCGACGAGATCTACGAAGAGATGAAGAAGATGAAGGAAGAGGGAGGCTATGCGGGAATCTTCTTGATGCTCACGGACATCATGAAGGAAGGAACGGAGCTACTGGTTATCACAGACTTCCCGCAGGTCGTAGAGATTGCATTCGGCAAGAAGCTTGAGGGCAAGAGCGTCTGGCTTGACGGTGTGATGTCAAGAAAGAAGCAGGTCGTTCCTCCGTTGCAGAAGGCCTTCGAGCAGGTCTAATTTTTTTATTTCTTTATCTTAAGCCTTAAGCTCCTCACAATCTAAGTTCATTTAAAGATCTCTAAGGCCGGTGAAATAATCGAACTGTTTAGGAACTGGAACGAAGAGAAACAAAAATTTGGATAATACCATACGGCTAAGAAATCTATCAGAATGCTCAGACAGCTATACGAAATGGTGTTCTCATCGTTCAGTTAATACTTTATTTGAGGTCATATTTTTATACTTTCGTTTACAACACACGAAACATGAAGACCATAACGATATCGGATGACGTTTACGAGAAGCTCGTTAGGATTAAGGGAAGGAAGAGCTTCAGCGCCATTATAGACGAGTTGATAAAAAGAAATGTGGAGAAAAGGATTGACATGCTAATTAAATCTGCTGAGAAAACGGGATATGAAGATGAATTGGAGAGAATCTCTAAGGAAATAAGAAAGAGTTTCAGGGTGAGATTTTGAAGATCATACTCGATACTTCATTCCTAATCGAGATTAAAAAAGGTAACAAAATGGCTGTAGATGCTTTAGAGGAGCGAAAAGAAGAATGCGAAGATATAATCGTCAGCTCGCTCACGGTATACGAGTTGCTCGTAGGAGCTAACTACGTCTGGAAAAAGCACGGTAATGCAAAGGAGATGATGATAATCAAAGATATGCTGAAGCCTCTGACAGTAGTTCCAGTCGTTTTAGATGTTGTAAAAAGTGCTTCCAGCGTGAAAGCCGAACTGATGCTTAGGGGTATGGAAGTTCCGGACTTGGACATTCTAATAGCTTGCAGTGATGAAGACGCGGAAATTCTAACGTTTGATAAGGATCTTAATCCGCTAAAAGAATTGGGATTTAAGATCACAGTGCTTGAATAAAAAGAGTTTAAAACGTGCTGACCTTTCCTTCTATAACCATATCCGTAATCTTCAGAATGTTGTCTAACCAACCTTCAGCTATCTCTATAGCCTGCTTTTCCATCTTTTCGACCTCGTAACCCTTCTTCGGAATTATTTGAATGCTTAGGGCACGAGGCTCGTTTATCGGCTTTCCGATCTGGCTCAGAATCTTAACGTAAACCTCTTCTATTCCTTCGATGTTTTCGTAGCAGTCTTTAGCTATGAAGTTCGCCAGCAGATTGTAGATCTTGCCGACATGGTTTATTGGGTTCTTTCCGCTCGATGCTTCCATGCTCATCGGCCTGCAGGGCGTAATCAAACCGTTACATCTATTTCCTCTCCCTACACTTCCGTCGTCTCCCTGCTCTGCTGAAGTTCCAGTGACCGTCAGATAAACACACTCCCTCTCGTAATCATCTGCGGTGTTCACATGGATGTTCACCTCTTTCTCAGTGTATTCTCCTGCTATCTCTTTGATCCAGTTCGTAAGTTCCTCCTTCACCGCAATATACTCCTTGATGTTGTTGACGTATCGGTCTATGAAGGCGCAAGCGACGGTCAGCGTAATCCTATCATTCTCCCTAAGCCCCATCACCTTGACATCCTCTCCAATGGCCCTCTCCTGCTTTCTGAATTCGTTGTATATCCTCCTTTCGACGTTGTAAACCAAGTTCTCCGTTTCTGTAAACGGCGCAAATCCTATACCGAAAGATGTATCGTTCGCCATCGGAACCTCTCCCTTTCTCCTCGCAAAGACATCCTTGAGATCGGTGCTACCCTCCCCAATTCGAACGTCGAATATGATGTCGGTATCTGGATCCAAATTGGCCATCGCACTCCTTATGTAATCCTTAGCAGCCCTGAGAACTATTCTATCTGCAGGGATACTAACGTCTTCGAACTCCTTCGTAGCCCTGCCGACGAGCAAAACGAATATCGGCTGAATGAGCTCGCCACCTCCAAAAGCAGGTTTAGCCTTGCCGGCGACGATCTGAGTTTCATCGGTGTTGTGATGCAAGACCACTCCAAACCTCCTTATGTATTCTCTGCTCAAAGCTCGACTCATAGCCTCTGCAATCCCATCAGCCAAGCTGTCGGGATGTCCAATGCCCTTTCTTTCGACGATCTCGATCTTTTGCTGCTCAACTGGAACGTGAATGAGCCTTTCGACATAAATGTTTCTCATAGCAAAAGCTTAGGGTAGGAGGATGAATATAAAGGTTTGCAAAGCTTTTAATATCAGTTCATAACCAGTCCGAAAATTGATGGCGCTCGGGGAGATCTTCAGAGAATTTGTAGAACTTGTAAAGATGGAAGACAACGACGAAAAAGCCAGAAAGATGGAGGAATTCTTCAGAAGACTAAATTCAATGAAGATCGAGCATTTCAACTGGGCTGATGAGATATTTGAGGGTATTCACGTGAAAGAGAGAGAAAATCAGACCGCACTCTTGTGGGTAGACATGGAAACCGGAGAGGAAAGGAAATTCAGCTACGGTGAGTTCGCGAAGGAGGGAAACAGACTCGTAAACTACTTAAAGGATCACGGAATCGGTAAGGGCGGATACCTCCACGTGATGACGCCTCTACTGCCAGAGGTGTGGTTCACGCACTACGCGTTCGTGAAGGGAGGATTTGTGGGCGTTCCGACGGCGAACATACTCACCTCAAGAGATCTCGAATACAGGTTCAAGGTGTGCCCGCCCGATGCCGTGATAGCGGACGAGAAGTCTGCTAAGATAATAGATGAAGCCCTGAAGAACGAACCGAAGGTCAAGCTCGTCGTAGGAGATAGGAGTGGATGGGAATCGTATGATGACATCAGATCGGAAAAATCAAACTGCGAAGGTGCAAATACGATGGCGGACGATCCCATATTCTGCTTCTTTACCTCTGGAACCACAGGATTGCCTAAAGGCGTTCTGCATACCGCCACATCTTACCCAGTTGGACACTTGATAACAGCGTGCATAATTAATTGCAAGCCCGGAGATGTTCACAACAACCTCAGCGCTCCGGGATGGGCTAAGTTCGCTTGGAGTTCATTCTTCTCACCTCTGAGCGTTGGAGCTACGGTTTTGGGCGTGCACTTTACCAGATTCGATGCGAAGAGATATCTCGAAACAATCGAGAGCTACGGAGTAAACACGTTCTGCGCTCCACCTACGGCGTGGAGAATGTTCATGTTGCTTGATCTTTCAGAGTTCAAATTCGAGGAGTTGAGGGATGTAGTGAGCGCTGGAGAACCTCTCAATCCAGAGATTTTCGAAAGGTGGAAAGAATATACTGGAACGGAGATCAGGGATTTCTACGGTCAGACCGAAAGCACAGCGATGATAGGAAATCCGCCTTGGTTTAAGGGTGGAAAAATAATTCCCGGTTCCTTCGGAAAGCCCACATTCATGTATGACATAACGCTCGTAGATGACGACGGAAAGGAAATAAATGAGCCGAACAGGGTGGGACACATCGTCGTCAGGCTGAGCAGGTGGAGACCGATCGGGCTGTTCGTCAGATACTTAGGTAGGGACAGGGAAGATGCCTTTGTTGATAATTACTACTACACCGGAGATAAGGCCTACTTCGACAAGAACGGATACTGGTGGTTCGTCGGAAGGGCTGATGATGTGATAAAAACTTCGGACTATAGAGTCGGCCCATTCGAAGTTGAGAGTGCGCTACTAGAACATCCTGCAGTAGCTGAAGCGGCAGTGGTTGGTAGCCCAGATCCCATAAGGTGGCAGATAGTCAAGGCGTTCGTGGTTTTGAAGCCCGGATACGAACCGTCGAAGGAGTTGGCGAAGGATCTATTCAGGCACTGCAAGAGAATACTTGCGAAGTACAAGATCCCAAGGATAATAGAGTTCGTAGATTCGTTGCCGAAGACGATAAGCGGTAAGATCAGGAGAGTAGAACTAAGAGCGCTCGAAGAGGAGAAGAGAAAGAAAGGAGAAAGAGGCGAGCACGAATACTTCTATAGCGACTTTCCCGAACTTAAAAGCGAATGATTTATTAATTCAATCTCTCACGATTTGAGAAATATAATTAAAGATGGTGATAGTTATGCCATACAGGGCAAGAGAGAATTTCAGGCAGATGCTCGGAAGGATTGCAGAGAAGTTTCCAGATAATCCGGCGGTGCTGTTTGAGGATGAGGTGATTACCTATTCCGAGCTATTCGAAATGGCAAACAGACTTGCCTATGGATTATACAAGCTCGGTGTGAGAAAAGGCGATAAGGTCAGTCTATGGATGCAGAACCTTCCAGAGTGGGTCGTTACTTGGTGGAGCGTTCCGATGCTCGGAGCAGTCTTGGTTCCGGTGGACCACTGGTACAAGACGGTCGAAGCGGAACACATCATAGGTCACTCGGATTCGAAGGCGATCATAACCTATAAGACCGTCGGCAAGTGGAAGTTCGTCGAAATGTTGAAGGAGATCAAGCCAAAGCTATCGAAGCTTGAGCATGTGATCGTTGCTGGAGATGAAGATGAAGCAAAAGCATTAGACGGACTAACGTTCGAAGAACTACTCGAACTCGGAAAGGGCTGGGAGAAAGATGAGGAATTTCTCGGCCTCGTGAACAGCGTCGATCCAGATGACGTCTGCCTGATCCTATACACTTCTGGAACTACGGGAGTTCCGAAGGGTGTCATGCTCAGCCAGTATCAGATAATAAAGAACGCATACGATCAGGGAGAGAACTTGAAGGTCGCCGACAGGGACAAGCTCGTTGTGCCAGTTCCGTTTAGCCACTGCTTCGGCTGTGTCATGTCGATAACGCTGATGGCTTGCTTTGGCGGTGCGATCGCTCCGCTCTTGGTTTTCAACGAGAGAGATGCACTTGAGACCATACAAAGGTATGGGTGCACGATGATCCACGGAACGCCTACGATGTTCGTTAGAGAGCTCAGGCTATTCAGAATGGAGAACTACAACGTTTCCTCACTTAGAACAGGTATAATGGCTGGAGCGCCTTGTCCAGAAGATCTAATGAGGGCTGTGCTTAATGAGATGGGCTGTAACCTTTGTATAACCTACGGACTTACGGAGGCTTCTCCGGGCATAACGATGACGAGCTTGGATGATAGCATAGAAGACAGAGTCAAAACCGTAGGAAAACCACTTCCAGATATAGAAGTCAAGATAGTTGATGACAATGGCAGAGAGCTTCCACCAGGAAAAGTTGGAGAGATCATATGTAGGGGATACAACGTCATGAAGGGCTACTACAAAATGCCCGAGCTAACAGCGAAGACTATCAAGAACGGATGGCTCTACACTGGCGATTTAGGCGTCATGGATGAGAGAGGTTACATAACTTTTAAGGGAAGGAAGAAGGAGCTAGTAATCGTCGGAGGTTTCAACGTTTATCCGATAGAGATTGAGACTTTCATAAGGCAGTTCGAGAAAGTTCAGGATGTAGCTATAGTTGGAGTTCCAGACGGAGATTTGGGAGAGGTCGTTGCTGCGGCGGTAATTCCGAAAGATGGTGTAAAGCTCGACCCACAGGAGATCGTGGACTTTTGCTACGGAAAGATCGCAAGTGCGAAGGTTCCAAGATACGTCTATGTCACCGACAGATTTCCAGTCAGCGGAAGAGGGAAAGTTCAGAAGTTCAAGCTCGTCGAGGAACTCAAACGGTTGATAGAGGATGGCAAGCTCAAGAAGATCGTTCCTTCAGTACTCAAGGAGAAAGCCCAATAAGTATTTTTTTACCAGATACCGTGAATCTCGTATCCGCAATTGGGGCATCTCCCTCTCTTAATCCTGTTCTCTAAAACCTTATATGAGTATCTTTTGATCAGCAACTCATTGCATTTCGGGCAGAACGTGTTCTCATTTCTATGCCCCGGGACGTTCCCAATGTAAACGAACTCTATCCCCTCTCTTTTTGCCATCTCTATCGCCTTCTCAAGCGTAGAAATTGGTGTCGGAGGATTTTTGAATAGATACGCTGGGAAATACCTCGTGAAGTGGATTGGTATTCTGCTTCCAACGTGCTTGAGGTGGTTATCGATGATTTCGGCGATGATGTCCTCGCTGTCGTTGACATCGGTGACGATCAGATTTACAATCTCCACATGAATTCCAAGCTCTACAGCCTTTTTTGCCGTTCTCCAGACGAACTTCGCCTTTCCACCGCAGAACTTCTCATAAACTTCGTCGTTTCCCTTTATGTCGATGTTCATCGCATCCAACCCAGCATCTCCCAGCATCTTCAAAGCCATGGGTGTCATGAAACCGTTCGAAACCATCGTATTCACAAGCCCTCTCGATTTCGCGAGCTTGAAAGCATCTAAAAGATATTCAAAGAGTAACGTCGGCTCGTTGAAGCTCGCACATAATCCTATGTCCCCAAAAAGCAGAGCTTTTTCGACCAATTCCTCCGGACTCACGTAGCTGAAGACCTTAGGTGGATCTACCTTTGAGATGTGCCAGTTCTGACACCATGGACAATCCAAGTTACATGAGTATGTCGAAAAGGTGAGCGTAGTTTTGCCCGGTTTGAAGTGGAAGAACGGCTTTATCTCCATCGGCCGGCTTTCGATCGCACTCAGATTTCCGTAGGTGAGAGTGAATAGCTTGCCATCTTTGGCTATTCTGGTTCTGCAGAATCCAACATCGGATATCTTGCAAAACCTCCAGCAGAGTTGGCAGACAATTTTATTTCCAACCCTTCGGTATAGCTTTGCTTCTTTCAGCATCCTAAAGAGTTATACTTGGGTAATTTTAAGGCTGTCGCACGGCTATGCTCAAAACTCCAACGCTCGTGGTGAGAACTATCAATCCCGCTATCAGGATTCCGACCAATATGCAGATTGTGGCCTTGATTCTGTTCAGTCTGAGCAAGAAAGCTAAGAGACATCCAGTCCATGCTCCGGTGAACGGAAGGGGTATCGCTACGAACATTATCAATCCCAAGTAGCCGTATCTCTCAACCAGACCCTTCCTCTTTTCAGTTCTCTCAACGATCTTGGTGTATAAGGATGCCAAATGTGTTCTCAAAGCTAATTTCTCGATCGCTCCTAAGAGGAGCAACAGAAATGGAATCGGCAAAAAGTTGCCGATGACGGATAGGATGTATGCCCTAATCGGATCGAGTCCTAAATAGATGGCCAAAGGCAGACCACCTCTAAGCTCCGAGAATGGCAGAGCTGAGACCAGCAACACTTCAATCCAGTTCAAGTCTCTCAACTCCCTTAACGAGCATGAGCATCAACCTATTGAAGGGAACATCTATCCCCAACTCCTCCGCAGTCCTAACTATAGCACCGTTTATAAAATCTATCTCTGTCCTCTTGCCTCTCTCGATGTCCTGCAGCATAGAAGAGCGATTGTTCTTCGTTCTGATGGCAACATCTCTCACAATATTCACGATTCCTTCAACTTCGAAGCCCAAAGTCCTCATGACCTCTTCTCCCTCTTTAGCTATCCTCTCCGCTATCTTCCAAAGTTCCGGAATTTCCACCACCGCTCCGTTCCTGCATCTGCATACTGCTGTGATCGGGTTTATTGCAGAGTTGATCACGGCCTTGAGCCATATCCTTTTCCTTATGTCGTTCACCGCTTTGGCGTTTATGCCCGAACTCCTTAGAACTTCAACTACGGTCGATACATCTTCCGTGATCTCACCGCTCAAATCGCCTACGAACGTCTCTCCTTCTCCAGCGAACTCGATATGTCCGTATTCGATCAGATTGGAAGCGTAGGTCGTTACTCCTCCTATAACTTTCCTCAGATACTTCATCAAAATCTCCTCGTTTCCTATCCCATTCTGAAGACTGCAGACTATCCCACACCTCACCTCGGCAAGTTGTTTAGCCACAACTTCTGTATCGTAGGCCTTAACGGTGACAAACGTAATGTCCGCATTCTCTGGCTTTCCTACCGCTTTAACCTTCACCTCATCTTCGATCAGTCCAGAAATCCTCAATCCAATTTTCAAAGCTTCTAACTGCTTTCCCCTCGCCACGAAAACGACATCGTAACCGGCCTTCTGAACGAAGTATCCGAAAAGACAGCCCAAGGCTCCAGCACCCATTATCTGAATCTTCATCACATTCAATTGCTCAGAACGTAAATTTAGCTTACGATAAACTTAAATACACCCAGACTCGCTTATCAAACAAAATCTTTAACGAATAGATAATAAGGTGCGGACATGAATGTAGTTGTTACAGGGGGCGGAATGGCCGGAATGGAGTTCCTCAGGCATGCATCCAAGCTACCTCTAAACATCACCCTCATCGAGCCAAAGCGAGTTATGGTCTGTCAAGCTTTATTGCCAGAGCTCCTCAGCGATAAGGTGGACGAGAGCTCTTTGTGCGTAAAAATAGATGAGTTCTGTGATAGGGCTGGAGTTGAATTCGTTCGAGATAGAGCGAAATACGTGGAAAACGGGTTGATAGTGACAGAAAAGGGAAGGCTGATCGAATACGATATCGTAGTTCTTGCAGTAGGAGCAGAAACGAACTACTATGGAATAAAGGATGCAGAGTTGACGCACAATGTGAACACGCTCGAAGCGACTCTCAAGGCTAAAAAAGCTTTGGATAAAGCTGAAAGGGTTGTAGTGGTAGGATCGGGCATAACGGGCGTTGAGATTGCCCTTGAGCTTGCCGAGTTGGGGTTCGATGTCCGCGTTGTGGAGTCCATGAACAGGGTTCTACCCACCTTTAGTCCAAAAGTTTCCAATTTTGTATATAAAATAATGAAAAAAGATGGGATCGAAGTTGAGACCTCCACAACCGTGCTAAAGGTCGATGATGATGGAGTGATCACGAGCAGAGGTAAGATTTACGGAGATATGGTAATCTGGTGTGCTGGGCTTAAACCTTCAAGCTTCGTTGAAAATCTGGACGTTCCGAAGGAAAAGGGATGGGTAAAGGTTGATCCATTCCTCAGAGCAAACGGATACTTTGCGATTGGGGACTGTGCTTTCGTGAATATAGATGGACACATCGCGACCAAGACTGCCTTGGAAGCTGAAATGCAAGCTAAACACGTTGCGAAGAACGTTGAGAGGATCTTGAAGGGAGATAGGCTAACGAGATACAGAATCAGATCGAGCTTGGATAAGCCTATTGCAATGATAATGCTGGCAAAAGGCAGAGCTATACTCGTTTACAAAGGTAGACTGATCTCCAAACCGATGAAGCTGATCTATAAAATAAAGAAAATTGCGATCGAGCGATTTTTAAGAAGTTTCACCTAACTTGCTCCTGAGCTCTTCGAGCAGAACACAAGCCTGACATATTCTCTTCGGCGTCGGCTCTCCACACCTCTCGCATTCGTTCAGATCTATCTGTGGAAACATCTGCTTTAAGCACGGAATTAAAGCTTCGAAGCTCCTCATTATGGAAAACTTCCTCCCCGGATACTTCTCCTCGAACGTGTAGATGAAATCCCTGACGACATCCCTAACTGGGAAATGACTGTATGGGCACTCGTTCATATCCATCGGTAGGTTGTGAAGCAAACCGTAAACAACTACTTCCTTCTCGTAAACTTCCCTGAACGGCTTTATCCTCATTACAAGACCTTTCTGAACTCTCTGGGGGATTAGCCTCGCAAGCCTCGCTATATCGCCTTGCAAAAAGTTCAGAAGGATCGTTTGAACTTCATCATCCAAGTTGTGGCCTGTTGCCAATTTTGTGCAACCCAACTCCCTTGCAGTTCTGTTGAGCAGATACTTCCTAAAGACTCCACAGTAAGTGCAAGGCTTCTTCTCCCCGATCTTGACCATCTCGTCGAGCGTCATTCCGAAGTTCTCCTTAAAAGAAACCACTACATGCTCTATTCCGAGTTCCTTGGTGATTTTCCGAGCTATCTCTACCGTAGGGGGACGATAGCCTTCTATTCCCTCATCTATCGTTATTGCGACGAATTCCAAGTCGTTTCTGTGCCCATAAAGCTTGTTCAAGACGAAAGTAAGAGTCACACTGTCCTTTCCACCGCTCAACGCTATGGCAATCTTGTCCCCCTTCTCGATCATATCGAACTTCTTTACCGCATACTTTACTCTCCTCTCGAAGTGCTCGATGAAGTGTCTCTTACAGAGATGTCTGTTAGCGTATCTCTGATGAATTACGGCCCTTCTTCCACACAGATCGCATTTGAGCACATTTCCAATTGCTCAGAATTGAATAAAAACTTAGCCGACGGTAACGTTTAAAAACGTCCAACCCCTCCACCATTCCCCTTCCGCAACGATCGCTAAGGTGTTTTTACCTTTCTCCAGCCCCGTTATGACGAGCTTAAAGTGAACGCTCGCATTGGGTGGAAGGAATACCTTTGACGTGCAAAGTCTCTTGCCCAATCCTTTCGAAACGCGCGACCAGCCACCTTTTACGACCTTAGCCTCATACACTTCGATCGTGACGTTTCCGCAGTAGTAGAATCTTTTATCGTTTATCTTGTAGGGTTTCGAGACGAGCCAGCCGTCAACCATTATCGTTTCGTTAGGTTTCACTTCGACACTCTTAGTTCTCAGATCTATCGTCTTTGCGTTGATCTCACCGATTGAGGGAGCCAATCCTCTTTCAACCTTCGTAGGTTGATAGATATCAAGGACTACTATTCTAACCGATAGATTCCCCTGAATCGGCTTTCCGGCGCATCCCAACAGTGCGAAGATAGCTAACAGTAGTAGTATTCTTCTCATTCCATCACGGCAAGGATGTCTCCAGCCTCTACTCTGTCGCCTTCCTTGACGAGTATCTGCTTTATCTTACCATCCTTTGGACTCTTGACCTCGTTCTCCATCTTCATAGCCTCTAAAATCATAACGGTCTCTCCAGCCTTTACCTCGTCTCCCTCCTTCACCAAAATCTTCGTAACGACACCGGGCAACATCGCCTTTATTGCCTCTCCTTCTACCACTTCGATCTCTTTCTTCTCCTCTTCGATCTTTGGCTTCGCTACCGTTACCTTGTCTTCTCTAACGAGAACATCCGTCACCTTGTCACCAAACCTAACCCTATACAGCGTTCTCGTAATCCTCTTCACGGCAACCTTATACTCCATACCGTTCACTACGATCGTGAACTTTCTCATCCCATTTCCGCATGATCAATCGATAATAAACCTTTTGAAAATCTATAAATATATCCGGACAGAATCTCTTAGAGTGGCAAAATGCGATGTGTGTGGTAAGGAGGAGTATCTTCCGTATAAATGCAAATACTGTGGTGGAACGTTTTGTGCGGAACATAGATTGCCGGAGAAGCACAATTGCCCAGGAATAAGGAGAGATGAGGAATACTGGAATGTTCCCGTGAAGGTGAAGAAAGAAAGACCGGTAGAAATTTCGATTCCGGTTAGGAGATCTGTTAGGAGAGTAGGTGCCTACGGCTGGAACAACATAATCATAGGAATATGCACCGTCGTTTTTTTCATCAAGCTTCTGTTTGGGAGTATCGTGGACTATTATCTTGCTCTAACTCCCGTTCTTGTCTTCAGAATGCCATGGCAGATAATTACAGCCATGTTCGACCACGCGGGCTTCGGGCATTACTTCATCAACATGTTCGTCCTCCTATTCTTCGGCTCCGAGCTTGAAAGAAGGGTCGGAGGTAAAAACTACCTCAAGATCTTTTTCATATCCGGAATAGCTGGAAACTTAGCGTATTTAGCTTACGCTTTCTACACGAACCCGTTCATTCCAGCTTTGGGAGCTTCTGCAGCTATATTCGGAGTCATGGGTGCTTTGGCGATGATAGCTCCGTACATGAATGTCGTCATATTCGTTCCGTTGCCGATTCCGCTCAACATAAGGTGGGCGATACTCCTCTTTGCCCTATACGACATAATATATCTGCCGTTCTCGATGCAGACTGGAATAGCACACGTTTCGCATTTGGCCGGATTGATAGTTGGAATATACATGGGCAAGATAATGAAGCTCAAGAGGAGATGGTATTGAAGCCCGTCGCAGTTTGGGTTGAGAAGGAAAGACTGGACGGAGAAATAGTGGATTGCCTAACGATTATACTCCGTTCGAAGGGTTGCTACTGGAATCGATGCTTAATGTGCGGATACAAGAAGGATACGTCCAAAGATGTAACGATGAAGGATCTCATCGAGCAGTTCAGAATCGCTTTGAATAAGCTGAATGGAGCCGAAGTAGTCAAGATATTCACTTCCGGAAGCTTCTTGGATTCAAATGAAATCCCAAAGGAGTTTAGGAGCTTCGTTTACAAATCCCTAAGCGGTAAAATCAGGAAGCTTATAGTTGAAAGCAGACCAGAGTTCGTAAGCGAGGAAACGGCGGAAGAGCTCTCTTCTCTCGATTTCGCAACCGAAGTTGGAATCGGACTCGAAACTGCAGATGATTTCATCAGAGAGCACTGCATAAACAAGGGCTTCAGCTTCGAAGACTTCAGAAGAGCTGCGAGAATGCTAAGATCTCACGGAGTCAGAGTTAAGGCCTACCTTCTGCTCAAGCCTCCGTTTCTGTCGGAAGGTGAAGCCATTAGAGATGTTTTGAAGTCGATCAAAGCTGTAAGGGGTTTGGCTGACATCGTATCGATAAACCCGACCAACGTTCAATCTGGAACCTACGTTGAAAGACTATGGTTTAAAGGATTGTATCGTCCACCGTGGCTCTGGAGTGCGGTCGAAGTTCTGAGAAACGCTGAAATCGAAGCGATGTGCGATCCCGTAGCCTATGGAAAGAGTAGAGGGCCTCACAACTGCGGGAAATGCGATAAAGATGTGGCAAAAGCGATAAGGGCTTTCTCTTTAACCCAAGATCCCTCGATATTCGAGGATTTGGATTGCAGATGCCTCAAGATTTGGGAAAAGGTCGTCGAGTTGGAGGACTATTCGAGAATTCCGTTAGCTTTAATATACGTCTGATCGAAAGTCGAGCATGAAAATATCCCCCAAATGTCCAGCTTGTTTACTAAATAGAACGTATATGGAGTGCAAGATGGTAACTGACGATTATGAGACGATATTTAAGGCAGTTGGTGAGGCTCTCAAGATATTGGCTGAGAGGTATCCGAAGAGGGAGATAAATGCTCACATAGCCACTTACATGCACAGGAAGGTTTACGAAGTTTTGGGAGTTGAAGATCCCTACAAAAAGCTTAAGGAAAGGGCAAACGAAGTGGCGATGCGGTTTCTGCCAGCGGTTAGGGAGTTCGTTGAAAGGCAGAATGACAAATTCAAGGCTTCCGCCATCGCTTCCATAATAGCCAATACATTCGACTACGGCGTTATGGATCACAGGGTGGCGGATGAAGATTTTATGGAATACTTCAGATCACAGTTCGAAAAGGGACTGGCCATAGATCAGCTCGATGAGATAAGGGAGCTCTGCAGGGGGAAGGTCGTATATCTGACTGATAACTGCGGAGAGATAGTGATAGACACGCTCTTTATGAAGGAGATAAAGAACTTGTGCGAGAGGCTCACTGTAGTTGTGAGAGGAAAGCCGATAATAAGCGACGCGACACTTGAGGATGCCATAAAAGCGGGAGTTGACAAGATCGCCGATGAGATCCTAACGAACGGACTCGGAGCTGTTGGAATCATAGAGGAGGAGTTACCGGCTGAGACGCTCGAAAGACTTGAGAGTGCGGACGTAATAATAGCGAAGGGTATGGCGAACTATGAGAGCATGTCCGAGAGCAGGTTCAAGCCGATAGCGTTCCTGCTGACGGCAAAGTGCGAACCCGTAGCTGAGAACATAGGCGTGAACGTTGGAGACATGGTCGCGATGTTGGTAAGGTGATGTTTATGAACGAGCTGAGAGAGAGGACACTTATAGATCTCTTCAAAGCTTTGGATGGAATATACGGAGCCAATTACGAATGCAAATACTACCCTTGCCACTTCAACGGGCAGGACTGCACCTTCTGCTACTGTCCATTTTATCCGTGTCTCCTCTACGATTTGGGTGGTGAGCTCGTTCTCTCATCCCACGGCGAATACGTCTGGAGTTGCAAAGGTTGTAGCTGGATTCACGAGAAGGAGAACGTGGAAAACGTCATATTCGTATTGGGTAGGTATCCGAAGCAGAAGCTTGTCGAAGAGGACTGGTGGTTCTTCAACAAGATCCTGCAAGAGCTTTTCTATGGCGAAGTTTACGGAGAGAAAATTGAAAACGGATACAATCTGATGCCAGCTGTTTTGAGAAACAAGGAGTGCGAGGAAATGGATAAGGTAGAGTTTTTGGCCATTAAGGTTTATGAGTTTGAGATACTTGATGTGAGAAGGATATCTTCGCTGGAAGAGGCTGAAGATGAGGTGATAATTCCCCTTAAAGAGGGAAGAGAGATATACGGAATCGATTGGAAGGGTAGAAAGGTCATGTGCAAGCTATAGCTTCGAAAGCCTTCCATCTGGCAGAATCTTAAACCTCTCGAACCCAGGCTTGATCTCCCTCGTAATGCTCTCCTCGATACCTATTATATAGATGTCCTGACCAAAATCGAGTGGCTCTTCTTCTTTTACGATTCTTATAACAACGTCGAAGAACCTCTCTATAATTCTCGTCGTGTTGTAGTCGTATAACCCGTAGGGGCTGATGGAAACGAGCGTGAGGTTTTCGGGCAATGAATCCACTATCTTTATTAGCTCCCTGAGTAGCCACTTACCGTAGATAGCGAACATCAGGTAGAATCCGAAAACCAAAACGAGATCGTTTTCTCTAAGTTTGCTAATCGCTATTTCCAATCTGTCGAACTCTTTTCTCAGCATGTCTTCTGGAATGAAGTCGTATAATCTTCCGAAGGGAATGGTATCCCTTCTCCCAATCTTTATGAAGTATGCCTTATCGAGAATCTCTGCAATTTCCGGAGCGTGCTTTGATATGAACTTGTAGTGCTCCTTAAGCTTCCTGCAGGTCGTATCTGAATACACGCCGATTACAATCCTCTTCGATTTAAACTCAGGTAGGATGTGATAAAAAACCAAGCTCACAGCAGGATACGTTTGATCGTAAACTATTCTGATCCTTCTGCCTTCAAATTTGGGGATGAGATCGAGCACCATTGGTTAAAATAAATTAATCAAGTAAATAAACTTTTGGTAAAGGTTAATAGCCGCTCATCATCAGAAGGGGCGATGATAAGGATCGACGGAAGCTACGGCGAAGGAGGAGGCCAGATTTTAAGAACCGCCATAGCACTATCCTGTATAACCGGAAAGCCAGTTGAAGTTTACAACATAAGGGCAAACAGGCCAAAGCCGGGTTTAGCTATGCAACACCTCAAAGGCGTTGAGGCTGCGAAGCTGATAAGCGAGGCGGAAGTGGAAGGACTGAAGCTTGGCTCTACAAAGATTGTTTTCAAGCCCAAAAGTTTGAAGGGTGGCAACTTTAGGATTGATATCGGGACTGCGGGAAGCGTCACGCTCATCCTTCAAACGATTCTCCTCCCTCTTCTCGCATCTGAAAGAGAAAGCGTTGTTGATATTAGAGGCGGAACGGATGTAAAGTGGTCTCCACCCGTTGATTACGTCAAGAACGTGACTTTCAAAGCTCTGAAGGAGCTTGGAGCCAATGTCGATATCGAGCTCATAGCGAGGGGATACTACCCGAAAGGAGGAGGTAAAGTGAAGGTCATAGTCGAACCTTCGAAGCTTAGAGGGGTTGAATTCAGCGAAGAACCTTGCGACATCGTTAGGGGAATAAGTCACTGTCAGAATCTGCCGAGGAACGTTGCTGAGAGACAAGCTAAATCCGCAAAGAAGGTTCTCGAATTGGAAGGCTACAGGGCAGAGATAGACATCGAAGTTCGCAAAGGCGTTTCTATAGGAAGTGGAATAACGCTCTGGTGTGGATACAAGGGAGGAAGTGCTTTGGGGGAAAAGGGAAAGAGAGCCGAGAAAGTTGGAGAGGAGTGTGCATACGAAATTTTGAATGAGCTGAAAGCGGATGCTGTTTTCGACAGACATTTGGCAGATCAGATAATGCCATTCTCAGCTGTTGCAAGTGGTGAAACAAGATACACGACTTCTGAAGTTACTCTGCATCAGAGGAGCAACGCATACGTGATAAACACATTCTTGGGTGATGTCGTAAGCTTCGATGGGAACGAGATAACCATCAAAGGTATTGGAATCCTCTAACCGAACACGTGTTCGATGAGTATAAATACCGATCCGTTTAACTTGCTCTATGGATGCGTTAATAGTTGTTGACATGCAGAAGGACTTCTGTTACGAGAACGGAGCACTGTTCATAGGAGAGCACGTTAGGAATATATTCGAACCGTTGAAGAAGGTAGTAGACTGGGCGAGGTCTAAGGGTATTCCGATCATCTTCACCCAAGACTGGCATCGAGAGGACGATGCTGAATTCAAGATCTGGCCCAAGCACTGCATAGCTGGAAGTGAAGGTGCGGAAATAATAGAAGAGCTAGATCCCAAGCCGAACGATTACTATGTAAAGAAGAGAAGATATTCAGCGTTCTTCGGCACAGATCTTGATTTAACGTTAAGAGAGCTTGGAGCGAAGAGGATTGCAGTTGGTGGAGTTGTTACGAACATATGTGTCCTTCACACAGTAGCCGATGCTGTGATGAGGGGCTACGAAGTCGTCGTGCTGAAAGATTGCACGACCGCTCTGAACGATTACGACTACGAATACGGAATAAATCACATGGAGAAGGTTCTAAGGACGGAGATCATTTCATCAGAAGAGCTTCTATCTTCGGTTTAACCAGTAACAGAATGATTACGGCCAACGTGAAACCGAACAAAACGGAATAAACGATATTGAAACAAACGTAGTAGCACACAACAAAGCTCAAGACGAACGAACTCAAAAATATCGTCGGAAAGTATATGCGAGAGATCGTCAGCTTCAGGTCACCGATACATTCTTCTCTGGATCTCATCCAATCTCTCCTCCAACTCCCTCACATAGACGAACAACTTATCCTCGAATCTCTTTTCTAACTCCTCCGCATTTGCAGCGATCATCCTCTTGGTGCTCTCAAGCTCTTCAACGGTCCTCCTCATTCTGAACATCATGCTTAGAAGAAGAGATCCCAACGAGAACGTAAGTAGAAAAGCGAAGAAAACCACTACAAAATCGACATCGTTGTGAACCAGAGACAGCCATCGATACGTGAGTATTACGGCGGATATCATCATCAGAACGCTGAGGATTATCTCTCTTGTCTCCATCGAACTAATGTTGAGACAAAATTATATAACTTTGTCGATATCAGACGAAAATTCTGATTATCTCTCCCATCCCCTTGCTCCTTCCTTCCCTGAATATGAACTTCTGTCCCTCATACACGAACTGCGGATGATACTTAAACCGAATTCTAACCCTCCCTCTGTCTCCGGCCTTCATGTATTCCCTGTCCATGTCCTCGAAAACCACCGCTTCTGAGATCGTCTCTATGTGAATAACCGGCTCATACCCTCTCCTTATTCGGGTCGGATGGCTGAAGACGTAAACATCCGCCTCGAACTCCCAGACGGCGTGAGGCTCTTTCTTAAGCAGAACCATACCCCTCCTTAGCTCGTCAAACCTTACTCCCTTCAGAGCTATTCCGACGATATCTCCAGCTTCCGCTTTGCTGACCCTATAGTAGTGCATCTCCATGCTGAGAACCCTCACACGCTTGAAGCTGCCGTCTTGAAATGGCCCTATGTAAACCTCCTCCCCTTCGCTGATCTCCCCAGACTTCACACTCCCGCTAACCACAGTCCCAACTCCAGTGATCTTGTATATGCGGTCGATATACATCAGGAAGTCGTTACCCTTGCTCCCCCTCTTGGGCAACCTGAACAAGAGCTCCTCAAGTAGGTCAAAGCCTTCGAGCGTTATGGAGGAGGTCTTTAAAATTGGGACTATTAGTCCCCTGCCGATCAGCTTCGAAGCCTTCTTAACGTCCCCAATATCCTTGACGACGAAGGGGATCCTACCTACAGTCTTCAGCAACTTCGAAATCTGCCCGATTACCTCTTCAACCCTCTCAGCGGAAACCATATCTATCTTCGTGATCACGATTATAACCGGAAGATCCATCGCCAAAAGGATTCCCAAATGCTCCTTCGTTGTCCTCATCACTCCATCGTTCGCAGCCACAACGAGCAATCCGTAGTCTATCTTCTGCCCCAAAAGCCCCCTTATTGTAGTTCTAAGCCAAGGCTCATGCCCAACCGTATCGACGAAGGATATCAGCTTGTCTGCATTTTCCACAACCCATGCTCTCTCGCTCTTACTTAGCGGATTCTTAAGCTTTATAGGCTTCCCATCCTTAAATCCGAACACAGCAAAGCTCAAATCGGCACTCAGCCCTCTCTCTATCTCGTGCTTCAAAACATCCAAATATATCCGAGTAGCTCCATCCCCATCGTCCGGCTTACCTGTAATCAGACATCCAACAAGCGTCGATTTACCGTGATCAACATGCCCGGCGGTTCCTATCATTATGTGCTCCTTAGCCTTGCTTTTAACTATCTCCACAAGTCCGACATAACCAGAACCAACGCTGTATTTCTCAACCGATTTAATCTCAGCACCTATCTCCTTCGCAAGCTTTCTCAGAATTCGAACCGTCTCATCGAACCTTTCATCGCTAATCCCCTTGAGCTCGCCAGAATCGGAAACACCTATAACGTATAATGCCTTTCCTCTCCCCATGATTATCCTGTGATTCATCTGACAGGCCAACTCTTGAAAGCGACTTTCTTTTAAATGGTAAGAGGTCAGATACTCCTTAAACTCGATGTTTTCCCTCTCTCCCTCCTTAACGATGCTGAGGATGTCCATTTCTAAAGAGAACTACCGCAACAAATATAACGGTTACGTTGAAGCTAAGAGGTAAGTTGCAACCATGATCAAAGCTACCCCGATCAGACCAAGGAAGAGGAGTGGAAATCCGTAAGCTTGAATAGAAAGAACGAGAGGATAGAAGAGGTATATCGCAAAGGCTACTATTCCCAACACCGCTAGAGGATAGCCGATCTCAAGTTTGAGCTCCCTAAGCTTATCCTCGATGTTCCAAGCTATCTGAGCCACGCAGAACAGAACGACCAAAGCCGAAAGGGTTGAAAGGTTCAGATTCGATTTGTATGCTAAAAACATAGAGTTAAGGTTCTCTGAAAGGCTTCTGAATCCCAAGTAGTATAGAGCATCGAGCAAAGAGTAAAATATCTCCGAATTCGCGAGAACCTTCGCGGAAGCTATAGCCATTAGAACGACGAAGAGCGGAAAATCGAACGGATTTCTTCCCAGCAACAGAAAGACTGGAGGCAAAACTGCGATCAGATATAGAAATTTTGTTGGAATGAATATTGCCAAAGGAGAAGTCTCAGCAACGCTTACCGCTATGAAAACCGCCACTTCGGCGAGTATCAGGTTCAAGATCTTGATCTTCATCTAACCACCTTCGCCATTAACTGCCTCACCGGCTTCTCAATATCCCACTCAATCAGGTTAGCCCTCCTCAAGCTTTTGAAGGCCGATCTCCTGAGGATTTCGAAAAGAGTTAGAGCGAACTCGTCGCCTTCTACAGCTCCCTTCAAAGCTATAACTTGAACGAGAATCTTCGCCTTCATAGCTTCGGACACAAACCTCGATGGCTTTGAATATTCAGGACGGGTTATCAGAATTATCAGGGGCTTGTATATAGCTAACAACTTCTTACAGTTCTCAAAAGCATGATCGACGCTCTCCTCTCCAACTTCCGTTCTCATGAGCTCTTCGCTTATCCTCTTGAACTGCCTCTTGCCAACATCTGGATAGAGAATTATCCCGTGCCCTATTACGTAAAGCCCGACCTTATGGCCTCTCGAAATGAAGTAGTAGGCCAATGCGTTGGCTATCTCTATCCCACATTCCAGATAGTTTCGAACGCTCTTTCCAAAGGTCATGTATGGATTTGCATCCAAGAATATCCAAACAGCCTTCTTTCCCTCCACTTCATATTGGTTCACCATGAGCTTACCTCTCCTCGCCGTAGCTTTCCAGTTCACGAACTTCATAGGATCTCCAGCAACGTAATCCCTGATCTCCCTGAAGTCCGTTCCCGGAACTCCTATCTTGGAAATATCTACGTCCGGCATCGGTGACCTCGCAACGCCTCTAAGGGTCTCAACTTTGGTTATCTTTCTGAGCTTCTGCTTTACGTCCAACTCTAAATCTACTCTCAACTCATCGACCTTTTTCCAAGCCAAAAATGGATGCTCGATCTCGAGGATAATCCTGTCGAGCCTGTAATGTCCCCTCCTCATTGGCCTCGCCCTGTATCTTATTATGACATCCGCCCTCCCAAGAACGAAGGCAGCAACGGCGTTAGCACCTTCAACGAGCTCGAAGTGATCGGGAAGTTCATGCATTACCTTCAGAATTCCAAATCCGATTGCTTTAAGCTTTATCTCGGCTTCGAGCTCCTCACCGATATGATCTCCTCCCGACAATTTGGCGTAATCGACTTGCGTGGAAACGTGGTAGGGAATTGCTAAAAACAGTAGTGGAATGGCGGAAACAGCGATCAACTCGTATGAAGTTGTGATTATTCCCCAGCCGAGCAGAAACAAAGCCACGCTCACGAGCGAACGCGTAACCTTGCGAACTTTCATCTTAACAAAAAACACGTTTTATTGTTTAAAATTCTTATGCCTAATATTCTCTCGTAACCAAGTAGTCTGCAATCGCCATCAGAAGGGTCTTGGCTTCCGAATCTGGCAAAAGCTTTAGATGATCCTTTCCTCTCTCAACGAACTCTTTCGCCTTTTTAGATGCGTAGTCTATCGCTCCGCAATCCTTAAGCTTTTGAACAGCCTTCGCAATCTCATCCTTAGTCGCTTTGCCTTTTCCGAAGATTTCAATATCAACTCCCATCTCCATCGCCTTTATTACGACGAGGGTCTTTTTGCCTTCAACCAGATCGCTTCCCCAATCCTTCCCAATCTTCTCCCCTCCGATCAAATCGAGAACATCGTCATGGATCTGAAAGCCTATACCACTCAAAAGTCCGAAATTCCAAAGAGCTTCGACTATCTCACTTCTCTCACCGAAGAGGAGAGCGGGCATTGAACATGAGCAAGCTATGAGCACGGCGGTCTTCTTCTCAACCATCTCAAGGTATTCCTCCTCGCTGACGAAATCCCTTTGCTCGAAGATCATGTCCAAGAACTGCCCTTCACAAATTTTGACGCAGACGTCAGCGAGCATCTCAGTGGCTTTAACCAAATTCTCCGCCTCAACATCGCATTTCGTGATTATCTTAAAAGCTTCAGCAAAAAGTGTGTCTCCGGCCAGTATGGCCGTTTCCTCCCCAAAGAGCTTGTGAACAGTTGGCACACCTCTCCTCATCTCGTCCCTGTCCATTATGTCATCGTGAATCAGAGTGAAGTTGTGAATGGTTTCGATGGCTATCGCAGCGGGCAATATTCTCCTCCAATCCTTACCGAGGGCTTCAGCAGATATGAGACTCAAAACAGGCCTAAGTCTCTTTCCACCAGCCCTTATGAGGTGTCTGCAAGCCTTATAAAGTCCTTCAGGCTCCTTGATCGGTAGATATTCCTCTATAGCCTTGTTGACTATCTCAGCCCTTTTAGCAACCTCCTTCTTTATGTCCATTATCTCACCTCTCTGCTCATGCAAAACTTCGCCAAATCGTAACCCCTCAGCTCAAGCCAGTCCTTAAACTTCCCAGTTATGAATATCGTGATTTTTCTCAACTCATATACACTCTTGCATCCAGTTAAAAACATTGCAGTTTTTAGCCCTCGGATGTAGTATTCCACGAGCTCCTTCACGCCCTCAGCTCCCCTTTCATCCACAGCTTTGAGGAAAGGCAACGCTGAACTACCCAGTTCCGCCCCTAAAGCCAAAGCTTTGGCCAAATCGAGCCCACTCCTAAGCCCGCCAGTGGCTATTACGGGGAGAACATCGTAGCATTCGGCAACGCAGAAAGCGGTGGGAATTCCCCAGTCCCAGAAGTCCAAGCCGACATCTCTGGCTATCCCGCTCGCCCTGTAAACCTCAACACCACTCCAACTCGTCCCTCCCTTTCCTCCAACGTCTATCGCATCGACCCCCACAAGCTTGAGTTTTATCGCAATCTCTCTCGATATTCCCGCTCCGGTCTCCTTGACTATCACTGGCACGTTTATCGATGAGCAAACCTCCTCTATCGCCTCAAGACCTCCTTTAGCGTTTAAATCTCCTTCAGGCTGGATGATCTCCTGAAGGAAGTTCAGATGAATGGCTACGGCATCTGCATCTATCATCTCCACAGCCTTCTCGACGAACTCCACCCCATGCTCCAAAACCTGAGGCAGTCCGACGTTCGCGTATATGAAGGCTTTCGGAGCAAAATCCCTCACCACGGTAAAGCTGTCCGCAACGCTTTCATCCTCTATAGCAGCTCTCTGACTTCCAACGCCCATTCCAATTCCCATTTCCTCAACGGCAATTGCGAGGTTCTTGTTGATCTCTTTCGTATCCGGATGTCCTCCGGTCATAGAAGCTATCAAGAGTGGTGCGGAGAGCCTTTTTCCAAAGAATTCGACTTCGGTATTTATATCACCGAAATCTATCTCCGGCAGTGCCTTATGGATCAGCATGACATCTTCGAAACCCGTATATTCCGATTCGACCTCCTCCTCAAGGCATATCTTTATGTGATCGAGCTTTCTGCTTGATGTCCTCAAGATATCAACCCCTCACGAGTGTTCCAACTTCCTCTCCCTTCAAAAATCTATCCAAATCCTTTGCGTGGAATATCCTCGCATCGACGCCTATCTCCAATATCGACCTTATCTTCCCCAACATACCTCCCGTAACGTCAGACTTCGATTTGTCCTCTCCTATTCCCTTCAAAATCTCTTCAGCATTTTCTCTCGTTATTTCCGGCAAAACCTTTCCATCAAAAAGGACACCTTCGACATCCGTGGCAAAGCCTACCGCCTTAGGCTTTAAAACCTTTGCAAGCTCGACGACTATTCTATCACCCGAAAGAATCTCAAATTTCTTTTCGGTTAAATTGTAAACCATATCTCCATGAACGACGGGAACGAATCCTTCATCGATCAGAGCCTTAATGAGCTCTACATCGAAAACGAGTTTCCCATCAACGATCTTAAAAGATGAAAGGGGGTGAATTGGAACGGGATTCAAGCCAAACTGATGGAGATAACCGCAAACTATCATGTTCAAGCTCACGCATGAAAGATGTGTTACCGCGACGCCGTTGATGTTCTTCTTCTCATCCAATCTATACTTTACGACATGCGGATGGCCAAACGAGCCAACACCGTGAACTAAAACGAGCTCATCCTTCAGATTCTCAGCGATCATCCTCGCGATTCTTTCGATTTCCTCAAACTTGGCCTTGTTCACAGCTCCAACACTCTTGTCCGTTATCACCGATCCACCTATTTTCAGAATCAGCATCGTCAAAAACTGGACAAAATTATAATAAACGTTTTGCTACTGCTCTGTTGAAAAGGATATGGTAAGGGATGATATGATTGGGAGGTAGTGAGAGTAACGAGGATGTAGCCATATTTAAACTTATTAGAAGAGTAGGTTGTTACAAATCCTTGGAAAGAATTAGCATCTTCCTTAGATGGTTATTCTACCGTATAATTGGATTGTACGGTAAGAGACAGATGGTTGAAACAGTCTTTTCCGTTATCAAGCGTAAGTTTTAGGATTGTATAAAATCCCGTTCTTCTCACTCCAAATTCGTTGAAACTCATCTTATCCCTACCGCCTACAACGTATGGAGATTCTTTATTCCTAACCTTACTTACCATACCCAGTCCCATTACTTTCAGCAGTTCAAAGAGTTTTAATTGTTGCTATGATCTTTAGTTCTCAAACCATAACCTCATAGACAAAAACAGCATGTCCAACAATTGCGAGATCGTAGTTTACTCTGTTCTCAAACAGAGAAGTCCAGAGATCGTCGGGAACATTTCCGTAAGCTTATTTCCTATCTTTTCTGACATTTCTTGCTTCTTAGAATTGGAAAAGGCATCTAAAATGTCCATTTTTATAGTTTTCCATCCAGCAAACCGTGCCGGATTTTTATCAGGATGGATAATTTCAGGACTATCAATGGTAAGCTTTTAATAAACTAAATTTGTTCAAAAATCAAGGTGTTTTGATTATGGTGTCGATACTAATTATAGCTTGGAACTCCCAGCATTTTCACTTAGCAGTCGAAGAACTTCAGAATGAATATCCGAATTTTAAAATAACGATAAAAGACGTTCAAAGCTTGAATCGGACGAACCAGTTACCAGATATATCGCAATACGATGCAATCATAATAAATCAGATGGGAAAGGGAAATTGGGAAAGGGAAATCATCAAACACGTCGAAGATAAAATCTTCATCGCATTCAAATCGAGTGTCGACGAACATTCGACAATTCCAAAGGAGGATTACGAAACCTTAAATCTTTATCTGGCCTACGATGGTATTGAAAACCTCAAAAATTTTGTTAGATTTGTTATGCGGTATTTTGATGAGAGTATAGAAGTTGAAAAGCCGAAGCAGATGCCTTGGAATGGAATATACCATCCGAAGGGTGGATTTTTTGAAGATGTTAAGAAATACTTGAGATGGTATGAAAAATATTTAAATTATCGTGATCTCGTCGGTTTACTGTTTTATAGGGCAAGATATCTTTTCAAAAATACCGCCCACATCGATATGTTAATAAACGAACTTGAAAGGCGGGAGATTGGAGTAATTCCGGTATTTACGATGACCTTTCCCGATAAGAGTGTTGGAATGCCAGGTGTTGAGGAAGCAATAAAAAAGTATTTCTTTGTCGATGATAAACCAATAATCTCCCTTCTGCTTTGGGGTTTATACTTCAGAGTTAGCAGGGATGTCGAGCTTTTAAAGCAGTTGGATGTGCCAATTCTTAACATCATAGAGATTTATGCAAATAGCCCTGAAGAGTGGAAAAACAATCCGCAGGGATTGAACATCGCAACAACATCAATGGCAGTTGCGTTGCCGGAGTTCAACGGAGTAATAAATCCCACCGTATTTTCGGCTGAGATAAGAACTCCAACAATTCTTAAATCGGTTCCGATTGAAGAGAGAATTAAAAGGATTGTCGAACAGGCTGAAAGATGGCTTAAGCTCAGAAGGATGGACAATTTTGATAAGAGAGTGGCAATAGTTCTGCACATTTCGGATATCGGAAATACTGAAGCGAATGTAGGAACTGCACTTGGATTGGACACATTCGAAAGCGTTGTCGAGATTTTGAGAGCTATGAAAGAAAGAGGATACGATGTCGAGAATATTCCGACAAATGGCAAGGAATTGGCAAGGATGTTCCTAGAGCAGAAGCAAATGTGGGAAGGTGCCTGGAATTACAATTCAAATTACGCTTTTATCGTCGATGAGGAGACATATTCAAGATGGTTCGAAGAGCTTCCCGATAAAGTTAGAAAGGGCATGTTAAAGACTTGGGGAAAATTCGAGAGCATTGGAATACCGGGGATATCTTTTGGGAAGGTTTTCGTCACAATACAACCGCCGAGAGCTAAAACGTTCAATCCTGAAGACTTTCACAAGCTCATACACGATCCCACATTGCCCATTCCGCATTATTATTATGCGTTCTACAGATTTATAAACGAGAATTTTGATGCTGTCATTCACGTAGGGAAGCACGGAAGCGTCGAGTGGTTGCCCGGCAAGAGCGTTGGATTGTCGGATGAATGTTATCCGGATATATGCCTGCGTAGCATCCCAAACATCTACATTTACATAGTTAATAATCCGGCGGAGGGAACTCAGGCTAAGAGAAGGGGATATGCGACGATAATCGACCATCTACCACCTCCAATGAAGTCGTCGAATCGCTACGAGGAACTTGAAATTGCTTTGGAAGAATACTTTAAGGCTAAGGAGAGAGGGTTAAAAGATCAGTGCGATGTTGCTAAGAAACGAATCATTGAGCTTGCAAAGAAGCATAATTTTGAAATTAACGGAGAAAACTTTGATGAGTCGGCACTAAAATTGCATTCGAAGATTTTGGAGCAGAACGAATCGCTTTACAACTACGGTCTGCATGTGTTCGGTAGGGTTGATAGATCGGCTATAGATGAGTTTGTCAACGCGATAGTTAGACCTGAGAAAATTGTTCTGAAAAAACTTGGAATCGACTACGCAGAAGTGTTAAAGAATCCATCAAAGAAGTTTAACGGTTATACACTTAGCGAGATTCTGAGAATGATTAGGAAAGGGGAATATCCAGAGTTTTTGAGGGGAGCTGTTGAAAAGGCGAGAGATGAGATTGAAGGAATGCGTAGGGAAGTTAGAAATCGACTTGAAAGTATTAAGGAGATGGAAAATCTACTCAAAGCCTTGGAAGGTAGATTCATCGAGCCATCTGCTTCTGGAGACATAACGAGGGGTAGGATTGAAGCTATACCGACGGGATTCAACTTCTACTCTGTTGATCCTCGTGCAATTCCGTCAAAGACAGCGTGGGAGGTTGGAAAGAAGCTTGCAGATCAACTGATTCAAAAGCTGATTGAGGAGGAAGGTAAAATTCCTGAAACGATCGCTTTCATTGAGTGGAGTAGCGATCCGATGAATACCGACGGTGAGCAGATTGCCGAAATCCTTTACCTCTTAGGAGTTGAGCCCGTTTGGGATGGAGATAGAGTTGTAGGGCTTAGGATAATCCCGCTTGAAGAGCTGAAGCGTCCGAGGGTGGACGTTGTAGTTAGAATCAGTGGATTGTTCAGAGATACGTTCATGAATCTGGTTGAAATGATAGATGAGGCTGTCGCTAAGGTTGCGAGCTTGGATGAGCCTTTAGAGATGAACTACGTCAAAAAGCACTTTTTGGAGGGTTTGAGGCATAGAATTTTCGGCGATAAGCCCGGAAGCTACGGAGCTGGAGTTAATCATGCGATAAATTCGTCTCACTGGCAAGATGAGAAAGAGTTGGCTGAAATTTACATAAATTGGGGTTACTACGCTTACGGAAAGGATGTTTTTGGAGTTAGGGCTGAGGATGAGTTCAAGCTTGGCTTAAAAAACGTCGGAGCGGTTGTAAGAAATCACTACACAGATGAATGGGATATCTTGGACGATGACTGTCCATATGCCTTTCAAGGTGGCTTGGCGTTAACGGTGGAAAAGTTGACGGGAAGAAAGCCGAAGGTTCTGATAGGTGATACAAGAAATCCAGAATTTACAAAGATCGTCGATGGTAGGGAGGAGATCGAAAGGGTAGTTAGGAAAACTCTGCTAAATCCGAATTGGGTTGAGGGGATGAAGAAACACGGCTACAAGGGTGCTGGAGACATCATGAAGAGAGTCGTAAACCTCTTCGGCTGGCAGGTGACGGCTAAAGTAGTCGATGACTGGATATTTGATGAAATAGCGAATAGATACGTGCTCAACGATGAAATGAGAAGGTGGTTTATGGACAACAACCCATACGCTGTTGAAGAGATTGCGAGGAGGTTGCTGGAAGCTTATAAGAGGGGACTTTGGAATGCAGATGAAAGTATGATAGAACAGATAGAGGAAGTTTATGCCGAAATTGATGGATATCTTGAGGAGGAAATCTAACCTTTAAGCTTACAAAAGCGATAATTGAATAGCTCTGAACATCTTTACCGAGGAACGCTTCAAAAATCGCCGGAGTAAGTATTTGGACGCATATTCAGCAAAGTTGTATCTGTTGTAAAATCCTAATCGCAGAAGTTGTTCAAGGTAATTTAGAGGACTGAACTACAGTAGTAACAACACCTTTAATTCATTAATAGCTCACATTAGAATACACCTAAGCTGGTGGTAACATGAAGATCTGTCTGTTCCAGATGCTCGATAGGGGTAGCGTCGAGGAAAATGTCAGAAGAGCTTGCGAGGTAATAGAAAACGTTAAAGCAGACTTCATATGCCTTCCGGAGTTCTTCGCAATCCCCGGTGAATTTTTCAGGAAGCATTCGGCATTCGAGCTATATCGAATAACTTCTCATGTGCTTGATGAACTTATTGAAGCATCCCGTAACTTCGACGGTTATGTGGTGGCCGGAACAGTCGTTGAAAAGGGATATTACAACACATGCTACGTCTTAAGACGTGGAGAGATAGTAGCTAAATACAGAAAGATAAATCCAACGAAGGATGAGATAAAAGCGGGAATAAAGCCCGGAAAAAGCATTACCGTTATAGAAACGGAATTCGATAAGGTCGGTTTTTTGATATGCGCCGATTGCCTCAACTGGGATACCGTTAAAGAGGTTGCGAGCATAAGCGACATCATATTCCTACCAATCTCGCTGAGCGATCCAAATCATCCACCCGTCAAAGGCCATCCAATTTCGAAGAAGATAGCAGAAGCTTTTGATGTCATCGTCGCGAAGGTTTCGAGGATCGGTGTTTGGAACGGTAAAAAATTCGGAACGAAGAGCGTAATTTTATCTAAGGAAGGAATAATAGCAGAAGCTGAGAAAATCGACGAAGAACTAATATTTGCAGATTTTTAACAGATCGGCCATTCTTATAACTTCGGCATCTAAATCGATTTTCTCAAGCTCTTTCTTACTCCTGAGACTGTAAACTCTTTTTGCAGTCCTTAAAACCTCCAAATTCCTAGCGTTGATTTTTCCGATCGGGAAGCCGGTATCTACAACGAGATCACAATTTTCAACCAATCTAAAAGCATCTTCCAATGTTTCGTCTCTGATCTCCTCGTAAGGTCTTTCCTTCACAACCCCAACAGCACAATGCTTGGCTATGTAGAAATCTATATCGTTTTCGTGTATAACACCAGCCGTAAATGGAATTCTGTTCTTGGTGAGGAGTCTCATAACCCTCGCACCACTTCCACCACCACACACAACGTGAATTTTAGCTCTACCTTCACCTTTAAGCTCGAATGTGCCCAAAAACGGGTCAAATTCGGCAACACCTATACCGTAAAGCTCCTTTACAATTTCGGAATCTAAATCTTCGGCATACCCTTCGGCAACTACCCTGCCGTCTTTCACCATCACAATCCTATCGCATATCCTGACTGCGAGTTCTATGTCATGGGTGGTAAGCACGATCGCAATCCCCTTCTCGTTCGCAATCCTTCTAAGTATTAGAGGGATCTCAACCCTATGCTTTGCATCCAAGAAACTCGTAGGCTCGTCCAAAAGCAGGACTTTGGGTTGTTGAGCTAGAGCCCTTGCAATCATTATCTTCTGTTTTTCACCATCGCTCATCTCAGAAAAAGGCTTGTCTGCAAGGTACTCCGCATTCACAAGCCTTAAGGCTTCCATTACTATTTCCACATCCCTTTCACTTAGCCTTCCGAAGGCATCGGTGTAGGGATACCTCCCCAAGCTTACAACTTCAAATCCCGTCAGAAACCCTACGTCCGATCTATTGGTGGTTGTTATCGCCAACTCTTTTGCAAGTTCTGACGGTTTCAGTTTGTGAACGTTCTTCCCGTCTAAATAAACCACACCGTTCATAGGCTTTAAGATCGCTGAAATCGTCTTCAGCAGTGTGGATTTTCCGCTACCGTTTGGGCCGATTATTCCGAGGATCTCACCCCTTTCAACGTTCAGATCTATTCCAGCCAAAACGGCGTTCGAATAACCTGCCGAGAGTTTACTCACCTCAAGCATCATACCCTCCTCCTCTTAATCACGAGGTAAATGACAATGGGTGCTCCAAACATGGATGTCACAACACTCACAGGAAGTTCGACAGGATACAGCAAAATCCTTGAAATTATGTCGCACAAAACCGTCACAATCGCTCCCAACAGTATCGTCGTCGGAATTAGAATCCTGTGATCGGATGTCCTAAAAAGTAGCCTCGCCATATGGGGTGTTGCCAAGCCGACAAATGCAACTATTCCGGCAAACGCAGTTACAAGAGACGTTAAGAAACTCGATAAAGTAACGATAACCATTCTAACAGCCTTCACATTTACACCCATACTTCTAGCATATTCTTCGCCTAAAAGCAGAGCGTTAAGCGGTTTTGAAAGTGTAAATACGAGCATCATTGCCGGAATTCCTAAGATTGTAATTAACTCCAAGTTATCCCAAGTTATGCCGGAAAAGCTTCCGAATGTCCACAGTATGAACTGATGAACCTTCTGGCTTTCGGCAAGTGTTATGAGTATCTTCTCAAAAGCCGAAAAGAGGTATCCGAGCATAAGTCCAGCTACTAACAGGGTTACCGCATTTCTCACCTTGGTAGCTAAGCACAGGATCAATACAGTTGCGAGCATAGACCCCAAAAACGCTGAGCCGACTATACCAACGTTGTGTATTCCCATCCCAGCCAAAATGCACAGTGCTACAGCTAAAGAAGCTGCGGAGGATATTCCGAGCACATACGGGCCAGCTAGAGGATTCCTGAAATACGTTTGAAGTAGCAAACCACTTACAGCTAAGCATGCACCTCCTAAAAAAGCACCAAGCGTTCTCGGAACTCTCACCTCCCAAATTATGTATCCCCTAACATCTTGCTTGCCTTTCAAATAATCGTATAAGTCGTGAATACTGGCGTGAACTGAGCCAGCGAGAATTCCTACAAAAATTGAAATAATCGAGATAAAAGATAAAATTACAAATTTGATCCTCATGTTAACCTCACGAAGAACCTTGGCTCGTAATCTTTGAAGAGCTCAGGATGAAGAATTGCGGCAAGATCTCTTATAACGATGTCTGGATGTAGCAATCCGAGTTGCCAGTAATCTGGAGTTATGTTGTAGATCTTTCTCTCCTTGAAAACCTTTAAATCTGCCATTCTTGGTTCCTTCCTCTTTATGTCGTCTAAGCTTTTGACGTAGTATGAGGAGTATATCATGACATCCGCTTTCTGTCCTTTGAGTAATAGATCCTCGATGTTTATTATTTCGCTTCCTGTTCCGTTGACATCTTTGAACAGGTAATCTCCTCCGGCATATTCTATCATTTTGGCAACATAACCGTCCCCTCTTGGAACGTAAACCCTCCCTTTGTATATCAAAGCCCATAAAACGTTCGGCTTCTCTTCGACGCTACTAACCGCTTCTTCGATTTCCTCAACATTTTTGACAATTCTGTTGAAGTATTCCTCGGCTTCCTCGTCTTTATCCAAGAGAGCTCCAAAGAATTTTACCCACTCAGCCCTTCCCAGAGGATCGTTTTCGAGCCATTCGCTGTCTACTATGTAATTTATGCCCAATTCTCTTAGTTTCTCCCTAACCTTTTCGTTGCTACTCGTTACGTAGATTATCACGATATCTGGATTAAGTTCGATTAGCTTTTCGTAATCCGGAGCGTTCGGTGATCCTAAGTCCACTATCTCTCCCTTCTCAAGCCTTTCGACGACATCTGGGAAGTAAAGCTTGTATCTACCCCCATACATAAATCCAACGACGGCATCTGTTCCGTTTATGGCTTCAAGTTGTGCTATGTGCGTTGAAGACATCACGACCATTCTCTTTATCGGAATCTTAATCGGAATACCTTCAACACCTTCGGGAGGTTTATCGTAGTAAAGGATGTAGGTTTTCCAAGTTTCATCTTCCTTCACCTTGAGAATCTTGTATCCGTCGTGAAATTCGATCTGAAAGTTCTTGGCGAACTTTACGATTCCGTGTTCAACTTGATCGGAGCTATGCTGTGTGCAGCCTAAGAGTGCGAGTGCCAACAACACTAAAAGGACTTTATCAAATTTCATTGATTTTAAATCAAGTGATGTTGATTTTAAAAATCTTTCTGCGATAATCATCGAAAAATTGGAAGAAAGATGTATCCTTCCAAAGGCAATCGTTTATTGCTCAGATTTCAGAATTCAGAAAAATTTTGGATAGATGGGGGGATAAAACTGTCTATTCGTTAAAATTTGAGTAAAATCATTTCATAAATGTTGTTTCTCAACTGTGAACATTAATTCAAAAAAGAAACATCCTCAGTCCAAATCCTTTCAAAAAACGAAAGATAGGAATGAAGATGGGATCAATGATGTAATGGATTTTAGAGAGTCCTCACCGTTATGATTTCGAGTTAAGCCTTCCTATGGGGATTGGTTACAGTTCAGCTGTATCTATCATTAGTTCTATGTTCACATGTTTCTCAACTATCTCCGCAAATTTGTCTATCCAATCTTTGGTTTTAGCGAGTTTAATGCCTAAATAATCCGCAACAGCCTTTAAAATGTTTTCATTGCTGAATAGACCATGCAGATACGTTCCCCAGGCCATACCATCATCACTCGCACAGCCGTCGTCTTCAAACACTGGTTTGCTTGCAAAAGTCTTCCCTTTATGAATTTCGTAGCCCCAAACCTTTTGACCCTTTATTTTATCGATTATCACAGCATCTCCTGTCACAGTTTTCACGACTTGAACTGTTCTTTTCTTAAACTCATCGAAGACCGTTACAGCATCGAGCAAACCCAAACCCTTCGCTCTGACGTTACCATGCTCCACACCTCTATCGATTAACTTCTTGCCCAGCATTTGGTAACCACCGCAAATACCTATAATGGGTATTTTTCCGGCAATCTTTTTGATCTTTTCATCCATTCCAGCCGATTTAAGCTCCTTAAGATCTGCGATCGTATCCTTCGTTCCTGGGAGAATTACTATATCGAACTCGGATAGGTCGTCTTTCTTCCAGACAAATTTTATCCCAGCTGGCTTTAGGTATTCGAAATCTGTCCAGTTCGAAATCCTAGGAAACCTCACTATGCCTATTCTGGCCTCTCCGCAATTCCAATCCTCCAAACTCAGGGAATCTTCTGGTGTAAAGGTTATATCTACAAATGGAATTACTCCCAGAATCCTAACACCAGTAATATCTTCTAACTTTTCAATCCCACTTTTCAGAAGTGCCATGTTGCCCCTAAACTTGTTTATTATGAACCCCTTAACGAGATTAGCTATATCCTCCGGTAATAGCCTGTATGTGCCGTAGAGTGAGGCGAAAACTCCTCCCCTGTCTATATCTCCTACGATAAAAATAGAGGGGTTAGCAATCCTTGCAATCCCTATGTTTGCAATGTCTCTGTCGTAAAGATTTATCTCTGCAATTCCTCCCGCTCCTTCGATAATTATCATGTCAAACTCTTCCTCAAGCCTCCTATATGCTTCTTCGACAATTTTCCGCAACCATCCAACTTCTTTGTAATATTCAAAAGCTGAGACATCTTTTACAGCCTCACCAAGCACAACGAGCTGTGACATCTTGTTCCCTTTTGGTTTAAGTAAAATTGGATTCATTAGCTCATTGGGCTCGATTCCACAAGCCTTAGCCTGAAAAGCCTGAGCGATTGCAATCTCTTTACCATCCTTTGTTACGAATGAATTTAAGCTCATGTTCTGGGCTTTGAAAGGTGCGACGTTGTATCCCATTTTACTCAGTATTCTGCACAAAGCTGCGACAATTACGCTCTTTCCAACATGACTTGAGGTTCCGGCAATCATCAGCGCTGGCATGTTTCATTAAATCTGAAGACAGCATTCAGGATTGCATACGTTACGAAAATATCCTTACCTATCGGTTCGCAGAGTATTACCTTCTTGCCGTCAAATTCACCTTCTATTACACCCGTTCCTTCCTTAAAACCCAATGCCTTTGGGAGTTCCTTGGTCGTGTGTATTCCGTAGGCTATGAACAGCGGAACTACGTAAATAACTTCGGACTTCATCTCCCTTATAACTTCATCCACAGTGGGTTTTCTGTTGTGAGCCGCGAAAGCTAGTTTCACTTCATCAAAAAGACCTGTCTTTTCAATTCTTTCCTTATGTAACTCCATAACTTCTCTATAATACGGCAACTGACTTCCGTGTCCAACTATAACTAAACCTCTCACGATATCACCTCCTTTTTGCAAATAGAATTACAAGATCTGATTTTATCTCACAATCTTCGCAAACTCTTTCATTTTCATACCCTAAATTCTCCAAAACGATAACATCTGCAAATTCTCTCAATTTTTCGACATTAAACTTTGAATAGGCTAAAATTAAAGCGTGTCTGCCGATTTCAAAAGTCTTCCTAACTTCTTCGATGCAATCTTTCGCATGTCCATCGATTACCACGACTTCAGTCAAATCAACTCCGAGCTTTGCCAATGCAAGCTGAATAGAGGAAATCCCCGGAACCACGTTACCCTTAATCCGTTTACCCAATCCAACGACCATCGGATCTCCTGTTGAAAGAACAACCACCCTCCTTCTCTTACCTTCCTCCTCGATCGCTTTATAGACATCTTCACAAAATCTCTTTATTTCTACGGTGTTGCATCTTATCCACCTCTTTGCTATTTCGAATGCTCTCTTACTCCCATATATGATATCCGCCTTCTGAATCTCTTCTATAGCTCTCTCAGTTAGATATCCTTTCGATGGACCAACACCTACGATGATTACTCCCTTCTCGGATCTCAAATAACCTCTTTCGCGAGCAAGATCGATTATCCCGTTAATTATAGCAACGCATAGGTTACTTCCACCTCTACTGCCTACAGTCGTTATAGAAGGAATGTCGAGCTTCCTTATCAGCTCCTTGGATTCACCAGCATTGACGAATCCAACCGGAGTCGCTATGATCAGAGATGGCCTGTATCCCATTTTGCATAGCTCATATACAGCCATAGCTCCCGCTGGTGAATTACCGATTGCAATTATGCACCCATCAACAACATCTTTAAGCTTGTAAAATCCATCTCGGACTCTAATTCTAGCTTGAAGATCCGCATGCTCAACAGCAACTAAAACGTTGTAGTATCCTCTGATTCCAGCTTTAACCATCGATACATCGACTATTATGCGTGCACCGTTGCGTAACGCTCCAATCCCTGCCTCAACGGGATTATCTTTGAATACAACGATATCTTTTATCGAAGGATCGCCTGTTGCCATTATGCATCTCTTAAGAATGAAATCCTCCAAACTATTTCCTTTAACGAATTTATCCACTATACTATAACTCCTTTCCACGATTTCCTTAGCTTCATCACTATAGGCACCCATCTCCATATTACCACCTGTATTTCCTTGAATAACCTCGTGGTGTGATCATCTTCCCATTTAAAATCATTGTTTCAGAGTTCGAAACAAACAAAATCGTATGCATATCGATTTTACTTGGATCCTTCATTATATCCTCGGGATACGTGATAAATACCTCCTCCCCGCTTCGAGTTGCATTTTTCACAACTCCAATCGGAACGTTACCTCTAATTTCCAGCACGATTTCCATAGCCTTCACCAGTTTATCGACCCTCCTTCTACTGGATGGATTGTATATCACTACCACGAAATCACCCTTCAATGCACTTCTAAGTCTCCTTTCTATGATTTCCCAAGGTGTAAGCAGATCACTTAAGCTTACCACAGCATGATCTCCACTTACAGCACAGCCTAAAAGTGGAGAAGCCGAACATAACGCAGTAACTCCTGGAATAACCTCAAAATCGATATCTAAACCCAAAGAATAAACGTATTCGGCGACGAGTGAGGCCATACCGTATATGGACGGATCTCCACCACTGACAAGGCTGACAGTATGTGATTTAGCAAGCTGAACGGCTTTTTTAACCCTTTCCACTTCTTCGCCCATCTTGCTTTCGATGATCTTCCCTTTAACCATGTAACGAATCCTTTCAACGTAAGTTTTATGACCTAAGATAAATTCCGACTCTTCCAGAACTCTTTTAGCCTTAAGCGTTAGCAATTCTGGATCTCCCGGGCCTATGCCGACCACATAGAGTTTACCTCGCGATTGCAACGGTTACACCTCCGTAAACTCTCTTTGGCAAAATTAGCTCTTTCTTTTTAGAATAAAACAGGGCACAAGCCTCTGCAACATTTTTAACTCCTATCATAGTGGCTTTTGTTTCTCTAATGTCCATTTTATTTATCTCTTCAGCTGAAATGAACATTAGAGGCTTTTTTATGCTGTCAACGGCCTCAATTAAACCTTTTTCATTTTTCTTCAGTTCGATGGTTGCGATTAGTCTCACATCATCCAAATTAGCTCCAATCTCATCTAACGCTGAATGAATAGCTTTCAGGATTTCATCCGAACTGATTCCTTTTCTGCAACCTATTCCTATGCAAAGTCCATCTGAAAACTCCGCTGAGGTTGTTATAACTGGTGTTAAGCCCAAAGCTCTGAGTTTTTCTGCAATGGTGTTTGCTCTGTGATGGGCTCCGAGTAGGGGGATTGCGAATCTCATGGGTTTATCTATAACCACGATGGCCGGATCTACCCACTTACTTTTTATGTGAGGACAAATCGATCTAACCACTATACCAGTGGGCATGTAGGCAACTATACAGTCGAATTTACTCATTAGGTCACCGAATATTCCCGGACGATAGATCACAATATCTGCGTTAAGGAACTTCGCAATCTTCTTAAGTTTTTCACGGTCTTTTTCAAACCCCAATACTGCTATGCGTATAGGACAGACCTCCTACCCTTTCTTTCCAAAACCTTGCCGATTATTATAACGGCTGTTCTTCTCATTCCCGCTTTCTTGACCTTTTCCGCTATATCTCCAAGTGTTCCTCTTATAACCTTCTCATCCTCTCTTGATGCATGATAAACAACTGCAACTGGCTCGTCCCATCCTCTAATCCTTCCAACCCTCTCCGCTATTTCTTCAATCTTGTCAACCCCGAGCAAAATGACGAGAGTGCAGGGGATCCTCGCAAATTCCTCTAAATAGTCTTTGTTAAGGGTTCTACCAGCGGGTCGAAGTATTACAACCGCATGCGAGACGGAAGGAATCGTAAGCTCGGTTTTTAAAGCTGCAGAGGCTGAAAAAACGCTACTTACCCCGGGAACAACCTCGCATTCGATGCCCCTTTTTTCAAGTTCAACGATCTGCTCGTTTAAAGCTGAAAATATGGAAGGATCTCCGCTTACAACTCTCGCAACGACCTTTCCAGCTTTAACGTTACTTTCAATTAATTCTATTATCTCTTCAAGCTTCATTCCGTAGCTATTGACCTTTTTCCCGTTAAACTCTTTCAAGAATTTTTCGTCTATCAGTGAACCGGGATAGATTATCAAATCGGCTTGCTTAAGAATTTTGTAAGCTTTGACTGTCAACAACTCGGGATCTCCCGGCCCGAAGCCTATAAAGTATACCTTCAGGGTTATCACCTCATTCCAACGACGATCGTAAAGTAGTCCGTTCTCTCTGGAGGTTCGTCAATTTTCTCAATCCTCTCACCGTCCATGAACATCCTCTCCGCTAAGTAAAATTCTCTCATTCCCATCTTCTTAAGGAATTCACATGTTTCCTTAGGCTTCGTAGCTTTTAAGACAACGATGCATCCGATATCATCGTCTTTAAGCGTAGTTACGAGCATCGGAATGTCTATGAATTTCTTTATTTTTGAGAATACGGTCGTAAAACTTGGTACTCCTGGAATTATCTCAATTTCAACGTTCGGATTTATTTTGAATATCTCTTCAACAAGATGCTGAAATGTGGAGTAGAACATCGGATCTCCCAAGCATGCGAACGCTATGTCTTCCTTAACGCATCTATCTGCAAGCTCCTCCGCTAGTTTGGCAGTGACTTCCTTACTCCTACCCATTGGAAATTCCACCACACGAGGCTTTACTATGTGCTTAACAAGCGACTCTGCAAGTTTCCCTGGAACTATCACCTCATCTACAGCTTTAAGAACCTCAACAGCTTTAAGGGTTATTAGCTTCGGATCCCCTGGCCCCAAACCTACACCGAACAGCATCATACACCACCTACAACCATGAATATCGGATTTATCGGCCTAAAAGCAGTAAGTCCGGCCAACTCGTAGTTCTTTGAAATGTTAACGATCAAAGCTTCTTCGAAAATGCCTAATTTCTTCATAACTTGAATAACCTTACAGGCCATTTCGATTCTTGCAAGATTTACAGCAATCTTCCTAGCCTTTCTGCTTGCAACTTCAAGCATCTCTTCAATATCCTTGGTTCCTCCAAAGAAGACTATATCGTAATCGTAATTCCTTAAGAATTCTAAGCCGTGCATGTGCAGTAGCTTGACATTTTCCTTAACTTTAGCACTTCTAATCACATTCTCATCGACATCCACAGCATATACTTTGGAAACGTAATCCGCAAAGAAGTTAGACACGGCACAGCTTCCACAACCTATGTCAGCAAAAACATCCTCCTTCCTTGGCTTAAGCTTTGCAAAGAGAATTCCGATCACTTCATCCTTTGTGGCTTTCATGGAACTCAACCCTGATGGGAAGACCATCAAGTAAACCTTCAATTCTCCTAAAGTCTTTACGGCTAATAACCACTTTTTTCCCCTTCAATGCTTCGATTAAAGCTAACTCTGGGGTATTCGAACTCGATTTATTTACGATTAGCCTACCGTAAACCCCTCTGAGCCCGAATCTCCTTGCAACGTCATTGGGAACGAAATCCCCCTCATAGACTATTCTACCCTCGAACATAACCGCAAAGTGGTCTCCAACCTCGTTTGCGAAGCTCAGATCGTGAGTAGAGATTATAACAGTTTTTTTCTCTCTTTTCAGCCTCTCAATAATTTCAATAAGTTCTCTAACACCGAATCCATCTAATCCGGCAGTCGGTTCGTCCATTATAACGATCTTTGGATCCATGGCCAAAACTCCAGCTATTGCCACCCTTCTCTTCTCTCCATTGCTCAGCGTGTTACAGAGTCTATCCTTGAGATGTTCTATACCCATCCACCTCAAAGCTCTATCCACAACCTCATCGACATTCTTTAGTCCTAAATTCATCGGAGCAAATGCTACATCCTGCCAAACCGTAGGAGCTATGATCTGATCGTCGGGATTGTGGAAAATATACCCAACAGTCCTTCTGAGTTTCATCAGGCTTTTCTTGTCATACCTTATCTCCTTTCCGAATATCTTAACAACTCCTTTGAGCGGTTTCAGTAGGCCATTTAGGTGCATGAGTAGGGTGGTTTTTCCAGCACCGTTTGGGCCCAGAACGATCGTAACCTCCCCCTTCTTCGCTTTAAAGTTAACACAGTTAAGTGCAGTTATATCCCCATACTTAAACGTGAGATTGACCGTTTCAACGGCTAACATGAACGAACCACCCCATGACGAGAAGGAAAATGCAAAGCGTCGCAATTGGATATCCGTAGCTCTTTTCAGATTTTACCGGAAAATGTCCGGAATAGCATCTTGAGTTCATAGCAAGCTCAAGCTTCTTACTTCTATCGAGTGTTTTAAGAAATATCGTATATGCAAGCATTGAGGATGTTCTAAGCATGGCTCGCTTACTTATGTTTCCCAATCTCGTTTCAGATGATATTTCCAACCTCTTAAGTTCATTCAGAAGTATCTGGATGTTTCTGTAAATCAGGAGGGATAATTCTACGAAGATGCTTGGTAGCTTGAGCCTTTTCAGGAATGCTACCATCTCCGGAATTGAAGTCGTTAGGATCAGATAGGCCAGTATTGAGAATGATGCTAACACCCTAATTAAAACCGCAAGAGCAGTTTTTATTCCTTCCTCAGTAATCGCAAACCATCCGAATTGAATGATCGGCTTACCTTCCGTGATCATCAAGCCAAATGCGGTCGGAATGAGGAATATCGTAGGAATCTTCATTAATTTGAGGAATTCCCTTCCGGCGGCGTGAATCGATAGAATTGAAAATGTTATGAGAGCTACGATCTGCGTGAAGCAGTGGGAGCTAACGGTTATCATTAAAGATAGAAAAACGAAGATAATCTTCAAATCTCCTCCGATAATTTTCTTCGACTTGATCTGGATAACCTCAAGGGTTTCCATGCGATTTTCCCCTGTAATAACCTAAGATATATCCGATTATAAGTGCCCCAATCGCAGCTTGCAAGCTGAATAGAAGGCTTTCAATTTCACCACTTGGCGGCTCCCAAATCGGATTGAACCAAGGCTGGTAGTCTGGTTTTATCTTTGCGATCTCTTCCACAGCCTTTTCGTCTGCTCCCACCCAAGCTTCAGCCATTATCAGGCTTAACGCTATGAGCAGAGTTAGGAACTTCAAGCTCTCACCTCCGCAATTAGAGATCTTATGTCCTCCAGCTGGACAAGATATCGCATGAGAAATACTGCAACCACTCCCTCGACTATGGCTATTGGCACTTGGGTAACCGCAAATATCGCCATGAACTTCAGAGCGGAGGATAAAACTCCCTGAAATCCAACACCAGACGGAAAAGCTAACGCAAGCTGGAGAGACGTTACAACATAGGTTACCCAGTCCGCTATCACGGTAGCGAAGAACGTTGCCGGGATTAATCCGAAATTCTTCGTTGCCCTGTAAACTAACCATCCGGCTAATGGGCCTATTATTCCCATCGAAGCTATGTTCGCTCCAAGTGTAGTGATTCCACCGTGTGCAAGTAGCAACGCCTGATACAACAGAACTATGCCTGAAAGAAACGCCGTTATGGCTGGGCCGAACAGAACCACTGCAATTCCGGTTCCGGTTGGATGTGAACAGCTTCCGGTTACCGACGGTATCTTCATAGCGGAAAGAACGAATATAAATGCCCCAGCGACCGCGAGCAGAACCTTGTTGTTCGAATTTTTGTCGATCAACCTCTTAGCCTTCCAAGCTCCGTAAGCCACGACTGGTATTGCTATGATATACCAAAATATGCACCACTGTGGCGGTAAGAACCCCTCCGCTATGTGCAGGTTATCACCTCCAATTTACTTTACTTATGATCAAGAAAATTTGACTACGATTGGTTTATATATTTTTTTCATCTACGATCGTTAAAGAACCGTTTCAAGGAAGTTGAGAAGAAGTGAATGTGCGTGTATCCGGCCAACGTGTTATATACCAGAGCTCCATCCAATCCGTCTTTAATTCCCTTGCCATCGGTTTTAAAAGCAAATCTGACATCCTCATCTGGCAAAGCGTAACTGTAATGAAATTCGTGTCCTTTAAAACTTCCGATGATAAATGGATTGTCCCTTATAACATCTCCCTTAACGTATCCCAAAGCTTGAAGCCTTTTCGTGAATACGATGTCTATATCGAGAACTCCAGCCATCTTTAGCCGCTTACCTTCAACCTCTATACCCCTCGAAAGAAACATCATCCCCCCGCATTCCGCATATATAAGCTTGCAATCTTCGGCCTCCTTCCGCATAAACTTTCCGAAGTCTTTAAGCTCCGGGTATAGCTCCGGATACCCTCCTCCCAAGTAGTATGCATCGCATTCAATCCATTCCCCTTTTAACGGAGAGAAAAAGATCAAATTAGCAAATTCCTTCAGAACTTCTAGATTGTCGCGATAGTAAAATGCGAATGCCGAATCAAACGGTATGCCCAATGTAATCTTCCTATTTTTACCTCCCCTCCCGGCTTCATCTTCACAATAGTTCTCCATCTGCCCGCTAACATTAGCCATGTCTAAGATTTTATCAATATCTAAGTATCGTTCGCCGAATTCAGCGAAGATTCTCCAATCTTTTTTAGCCTCATTACCTAAAATTAATCCAAGATGTCTGCTCTCAATTCTAAGTTCCTCACTTTTGGGAATGTAACCGAATACATCGTATCCACGCTCCTCGAATAATCTCCTGAGCTTGTGGTATAATATTTTGGAACAGCCGTTAAAAATAACACCAACCACATTTAAGTCCCTATCAAAGTTTTTGTAGCCTTCAAAAACTGCCAAAGCTGATAGCGACATACCTCTAATATCCATCACAAGGATTACTGGAGCACCTAGGAGCTTTGCGATGTGGGCTGTGGAAGAATGATCAGTAAATCTATAGCCATCAAAGAGTCCCATAACTCCTTCAATAATTCCGAAATCCTTGTTCGTCATCCATTTGGCAAATGATCTTAACACTCCTTTTTCTCCCATCATAAATACGTCTAAATTGACAGCATAATCGCAGAAACTGTAATGGGTAGGATCTATAAAGTCGGGTCCCACTTTAAAAGGTTGAACTTTGAATCCTCTCTTCTTTAAGGCTGAAGCTATGCACAAAGCGACAGTAGTCTTTCCAACTCCACTTTTAGTTCCACCTATCACAACGGCTTTCATGGTTAGTAACACACTTTGAACCTCACTAATTAAATTTAACTTGAATCTAATTGATGCTGACCCTTTTATGATTTAATTGAGGTAGCTGGGATATTATTTAAAGATTGATGAAATCTGAAGAAATTGTAGAAGACTTCGAAACCTTTGAGATTCAGGTAAAAGCTATTGAGGTTTTGGA
>JAMOPJ010000007.1 GCA_027064525.1 Archaeoglobaceae archaeon | reverse complement strand
TGCAAAAAACGACACTACGCAAGAGACAAAGATATCTTTCTGGGATCTTCCACTTTGGATTAAACTCCACCACATATTTCTTCTGATCGTAGGAGCGTTGAGTGCTTGGAAATTCCTACCAATAGTCATAACTAAAATTAAATCAGCATTAGAGAACGCGAAGAGGCGGAAAATATTAAAGATCATCATGAATAATCCCGGAATCAGCTTGAAGGAGCTTGAAGAACTTACGAAAATGAACAGAAGCACCTTAAAATTCCATCTTAATTTATTGGAAAATGAAGGCTGGGTATATTCCGTTAAAACGGGAAGACATAGGCTATTCTTCTTAGCCAATAGTAATGTTATAAATCCTTTAACACTCGTAAAATCAGAAAGAAAGAAGCAGATAATTGAATTGTTAAACCAGAATGGAGAGCTAACAATAAAGGAAATTGCCGATAAATTGGGAATTAGTTATAGCACTACACATAAACACATCTCCCAGCTCAAAAGCATGGGTATCGTTAAAGTGGACAATGGAACAGTAAAATTAAATCATTGAGCGAGGTGTGAATGTGAAAGAACGAAATTTAATAGCTTGGACCCTCCCAGTAATGCTCGCTTTGAATTTCATGCTATCTTTGTTGGTTGCTATAGCGAATCCAGAGGCGTGGTTCTTCGGTTACAAACTTGAAGGCCTGAAGGCTGACTGCTGGTTGTTGACTAACGGTATAATTGGCATGACAATCGGTTTTTCTATCATCCAAAAATGGAAGTATGGTTTTTTAGCTTCATTCCTATTCTTCTTAATGAATTTCGTAAACTCTTTGCTAATCCCGGTAAAGTTCTTTTTACCGAGCCCTTTCTTTTCTTTAGGACTTATCATCTCGTTTTTAGGGTTAATTCAGAGGGAGAGCAATGAAAATAGGTAAGTTGAAAATTGTTCCAACGCTAAGCTTCTCACAGATGATGAGCTGAAAGATCTACTAACTACCGAAATTGCTAATAAAAAAGTAAAACTACCCCAAGAGCTGTCATCGCGTTGAATACTACGGAATTTAATCTGTCACCAGCCAAGAGTTAAAATAAAACTCGTAGAATTGTGAATTCCAGCATTCTACAATTCGCAATCTCCTATAATACTCGAAATCTATGGGTAATACTTGAACTCCGCAAACTCCTCATACTTCTCTAAATCCAATTTTCCTCTTTCACCCTTTAGGATTTTTTCAAGCACGTTCATTGCACCGATTCTATTTAGGGGCTGGTTGTTGTTACCGCATTGGTAGCTATAAGTGCACTTCGGACAGCCGTCCACTCTTTTGCAATCACAGTTCTTCAGGACTTCGTAAGCAACCCTGAAAGCCCTATCCAGCCTTCTGAACAGCAACTTGCTCAAACCGCTACCGCCTATCGTTGCATCGTAGACGAATATGTCTCCCTCTGGTGTTGAAATTCCACCCATCTGTTGACTTCCTCCTCCAGTTAAAGCGTTGCTGGCTTCTATCAGAACATGCTCCAAAGCGTGGAATGTTCCGGCGTAGAAGTCCTCGTAATCCATAGGATCTGGCATTGGGGCAGATAATATGAAACCCTTCGTTGAGAACGTGTAGCTAACGGGCTTCTCAAGATATCTCGTTCTCCCTTTCTTTTCCCTCGAAAACACATCCCTTTCGATGTAGCCATAGACGATCATGGTAATTTCGAGAGAGCAGTAGGCAGCTTGATAATCCTCTCTAACGCTCTCAACCTTAACTATCCTCGGAATCGACATGTATAAAGGCTCAGTAATCTCGTTGCCATGAGGATAATCGACCAATACGGCTTCTTTCTTCTCCAAATCCAAGTGCTTTGACATAAGTCTTTGTCCGTTGTGGATGATTATGCTACCGGGAAATAGCTCCTTCAGAGCTATGGGCAAATTCCTCTCACCGATCACCTTGCCATCTTTGATCATCCTAACGCTCTCACCAATTCCACGCATGTTGAAATTCACAAAGAACTCTGATGCATTGGCTGAAGGAATGAACAGACCGTTTATCTCAACTATCAAGCCCTTCTTCTTCAGCCATTCGATTACGTCCATCCACTCCTTCCTAATTTCTGATTTATCGAGGGGTTTCTCCATGACCATCGAAAGAAGCTGGAACTTCATGATTTCATCGTTCAACTTTTCCACATAGCCGTACTGCTCATCTTTAAAGTAATCTTCCGGCTTTTGCTTGTAGTAGTTGCTTATAGCGTCATCTTCTCTCAGCAGTAGGATTCCTATGCTCTCCTGTCCCTTTCTTCCAGCCCTTCCCACCCTCTGAAGAAATTGCGAGTAGCTGACAAGTTCAGAGATTACAACATCGACATCCCCTATATCGATTCCGAGCTCAAGCGTCGGAGTCGCCACCACTATCTTCAGCCTTCCCTCTCTAAAATCTGCCTCAACCTTCTCCCTAACATCTTTGGGTAAACCACCCTTGTGGATCGCTACGTTTATTCCTTCTTTTCTTAGAATCCAACCTATCGTCTCCACGACTTTGTAGCTGTTTCCGAATATCAGGATCTTTCTACCCCTCAAAGCTTTCACTAAATCCCTTATTGATGCATATATCGACGGAGTAAATCGCATGATGAAGTGCAAAATCGATTTTCTGTGCTCACCGTGGATGTGAACAAATTCTCTTTCGAATAACTCCTCAGCAAACTCTTTAGCATTCGCTATCGTAGCTGAAGCGCAGGCTATTTGAAAATCCGAGAATCTCTCAAGTCTTTTAATCAAATAATGCATGTTCGTCCCCAACAAGCCGGTATAGCTGTGAAGCTCATCGACTGCAACGAATCTGATTTCTCCAGCAATTTTTCTGAAGGCAGGAGTGTTTCTGAGATGGTAATCGATCATATCTGGATTCGTAAGGATTATGTCAGCTTCTCCTCTCAAAACGGCTCTTCGTTCCTCAAAGCTTGAGTCTCCGTCGAATCTAATAGCGTTTAAACCCAATGAATCCGCATAGAACTTAAGCTTTAGCTCTTGATCCTTTGCAAGAGCTTTAGTTGGATAGAATACGATTCCTATTCCACCATTCAAAGCGATCTTTTCTAACATAGGAACGACGAAGGCTTCAGTCTTTCCAAATCCGGTTGGTGCGGTTATTACAACGTTTTTACCTTTTCTCAGCTCCTTTATGGCTTCAAGCTGGAAGGGATAAAGCTTCGTTATCCCTCTGCTTTTTAAAGCTCTTTCGAGCGGTTTCAAAATATCTGCTTTTTCGATCGGAACTGTTGGTGTTGGATTAAAGGGCTTAAAAATTTCATAAAATACAATCTCATCCTCGCAATCGAAAATCGGCTTTAAATCAGCCCTATTACCAGCTACTTTCAACAACAACTCCAAATTTTTCTTTCGAACATCGAGCTTTTTGCATATGCACTTTCTCTTGAGCCTTCTGCACTTCGGGCAGAACAAGTCGTCCATTTTTAACGGTTAGCGTCGATTTGAAGATAAGGGTTTTCGATGATTTTTTATAATCTCAATGAAGTTAAGATACAAATGATAAGAGCAATAGCGGGCTTTATTTTACTTTTAGTAGCTGGGATAAACTATCCGTCATTCTATTCTAAGGGCTCGGAATTTGTAAATCACGAGGTTCGCAAATTTTCGATATATTCCTTTTTAGGCTTTTTTGCCTTAAGTTTTCAGGGGCTTCTCGGATGCGCAATATTTCTTGGTGCTGAAAGAGAATACCACACCGTTTTGGGATTTCTGCTAGTTGAGTTGGTTATACTCGCAATAAACATAGATATTCTGCGACTCCACGTAAAAAATCAGACATTAAGCATAAACAGAGAGCTGTTCGAGGTTACGATATACATTCTAGTGATATTTCTATTTTTAGACAAAATATATACATTCATAACTTTTGGAGATGTTATAATATTGCTAATACCTCTAACACTGATACTTGTCGTTCTGACGTTTTACTTCTGGAAATACACGCAGATGATACACATGATAGTAGAGTTCCTGGATCTTCGAGACCCGGCAAAAATATTCGCGTTCACATCGATGCTCTTCGCCTCCTGCGGAATAGTTGCCGATCTATACCCAAGGATCACAGTCGGAGCCGTGCTCGTATCTGCGATTTCTTTACTAATAATGTGTTTAATTATATTAAAAAATATGTATAAAATTTTAAGATCTCTTTAATAAGGCCCTAAGCTCCTTTACAAACATCCTCCAGTTTAAGATGAAATGCAGAACGGCAACCGCTATTATTACCAAACCGACGTATTTGTGATAATCGCTCCATGTATGCTTCGTCAATCCGAATAGCAGGACGTTTCCAGAACCTCTTCCACGGGGGGCGAAGAAGAGTAGCAACCCGCTTACCGCTTGGAAGACACCCATAATAAGCATGCAAAGCGAAACACAGCTCTAAGCCTCACACCCATAATGTGTAGATCCAAGTTGGATATATAAATTGTAGTTCGAAATTCGAATTCATTCTCGATTGTGAGGCATTCGCTGGCAGTGCTATCGATCATATAAAGTCAAGTAGTGTTGTCTTTCTAATCTGAGGCTTTTCTTTCAGCAGTTCTACGATCTTGCTAAAGTCCCTCTCGAAATCCTCCTTCAACTGTGGTCTGTATAGAACAGCTGCAGGATGATAAATGGCGACTATCTTGACTTTCTTCCCCCATTTCTCCACTTCGAAGGTTTTTCCCCTAACCTTGCTTATTCCGGGGAACTTCAGGCCAAAGAGATCGAATATGACTCCGGCGGAGTGTCTACCTAAGCAGACGATGATATCCGGCTTAATGGCCTCGAGCTGTTTGATCAAGAACGGTTTGCAGGCTTCGATCTCCTCAGGTTTTGGATCTCTGTTGTTCGGAGGCCTGCACTTCAGGACGTTCGTTATGAAAACGTCCTCCCGCTTAAGTCCGAACTTCTGCATGACTTCCGTAAGATATTTTCCAGCGTTGCCTACGAAAGGTTTTCCCTGCTTGTCCTCCTCCCTACCAGGAGCTTCTCCGACGAAAACAATTTTAGCGTTTGGATTTCCCTCTCCCGGCACGTAGTTCGTCTTCGTCTTCCACAGCTCACATCTCTTGCAGCTTTTAATTTCACGCTCGATTTCCTCAAGTGATTCCATCTGCCGATTCTGAATCTGCAAGCTTAATAACGTTTACATTTGCTCTTCCACCAATAAACTCGCACCCTTTGCAACCGCCAACGGATCCTTCAGCGTCAATATCTCCGGCTCAAATCCAGCCATTAGATATCGGTATATTTCAGATTTCAGAATTTGTGGGTCGAGGTTTCCACCAATTCTACCTCCGAAGACCACAGCTTCGGGATCGAGCAACGTTATGGCATTCGCAACGGCTATGCACATCAGCTTGAAGCCCTCAATTCTGTAAATACTACCATCCTCAAGGAGATCTTTTGCGTCCCTTCCAAATCTCTTTCTGATGCTCCAACCGCCGAAATTAGCTTCCAGATGACCTTTCCCTCCGCAGGTGCATTCTTCATCTCCCCCAACGAACCAATGTCCTATCTCTCCAGCCAGTCCCTCGCCGTGAATCAGCCTACAATCCATAACTATCCCGCTACCGATCCCAGTTCCGACTGTTATCGCTATAACATTCTTTAATCCGAAGTGTTTGGCAGAGTATAACGCAAAGCAGTTCGCATCGTTATCAAGCACAAATGGAACCTTCAAGCTGATCTCAAACTTTCCGCTTATGTTCGGCATCTTCACTATCTTACCCCTCTTGATCCAAGCGGCCAGCCCGATCCCAACAGCCTTAACGTTGAATCGCTCGATGAGATCGTTTAAGATTTCATTCAGCTTTGTCAAAGTTTCTTTCGTCGGATAAGTGGCAACATGCCTAAACTCACCATCGTAAACCACTATATCTATGTTTGTCCCACCGATATCAACACCGAGTATCATGATTAAATTTGCAAATCGTTTTTTATAACATCTGCGAAATTTCGGATGTGAACATAGCGTTTCAGCTTTCGGAGTTTATAGCATTGCTACTCATCGCGTGCGCTGTCGGAATTGTTGTGAAGTTTGTCCGGCTACCATACACCATAGCTCTAGTTCTCGTTGGTCTGTTCGTTGGAATGACGAAGCTACTTCCAGAGATCCCCCTAACAAAAGAGCTTGTTTTTCTTCTCATCTTACCTCCACTCCTGTTTGAAGGAGCTCTTAATATGGATATCGAGCATCTAAGAGAGAATCTGAAGCCGATATCTTTGCTCGCGATCTTGGGAGTTCTGGTATCCACTATCGTCGTAGGCTTAATTTTGCACAGAGTTTTGGGCATTCCGCTTGAGATGGCACTGCTCTTCGGGGCCATGATCTCTCCGACGGATCCAGTTTCGGTGCTTGCGACGTTCAAAAGCCTTGGGGCTCCGAAGAAACTTTCTACGATTTTGGAGGGCGAAAGCATATTGAACGACGGGACAGGTGTCGTGCTCTTCGGCATTCTGCTTGAAATGATAAGGCATGGAAGCTTGGATTTGGCGAAGGGTGTTGCGGAGTTTCTGATCGTTTGTATTGGAGGTATAGCGATAGGATTCACGCTCGGTTACTTAGCATACAGGTTCCTAGCCTACATAGACGACCATCTGATCGAGATCTCGATAACGCTGATCTTAGCATACTCAAGCTTTTTGATTGCTGAGGAATTTCACTTTTCAGGAGTCATAGCGGTCGTCTGCGCTGGATTGATAATAGGGAATTATGGAAGGTTCTTCTCGATGTCACCTTCGACGAGAATAGCTCTAATGGATTTTTGGAGCTTTGTCGTGTTCGTGATAAATTCGATAGTGTTTCTGTTGATCGGAATCGATACGCATCTCGACGTTTTCCATGAGTGGAGAGCGATAGGTGTTGCGATTTTAGCCGTTCTGATTGCGAGGGCTATCGCCGTTTATCCAATTCTCAGCGTGTTTAGGTTGCCAAACGTTTGGAAGCACGTTATATTCTGGGGTGGACTGCACGGAACAATACCCGTTGCTTTAGCGTTAAGCTTGGGCGAGATTCCGCACAGGGATCTACTTGCGAGCATGACCTTCGGAGTCGTTCTCTTCTCGCTCGTAGTTCAGGGACTATCGCTCGAATTCTTCGCGAGGAGGGTGTTCAGAGAACCGAGGAAGGAAGAATTTGAGGAGACATTCGCAAGATTCATCGCTTTAAAGCACGCTAAAGCAGAACTTAGCAAGCTCGTTGAGGAGGGGAAGGTTGTAGAGTCCATAGCTGAGAAGATCGGAAGGGAGCTTGAAGATAATATTTGGAAGATGCACAAGAAGCTTGAAAATTTTATTACAGAAGATGGAACCATTTCGGCTGAAATTGTAAAAAGAGCTCACAAAAACGTCTTGAATGCTCAGAAGTCTGCGATAAGGGATGCGGTTATGAAGGGGTTAATATCTGAAGATGTTGCGAACAAGATCATAAAGGAAATAGACTCGAAGATTGCGGAGCTTGAAGATTAAAAGGCTGCTTAAAACAGTCCTGGGATCTGAAATAAAGAATAAAAATATAAAATCAGAACATCTCGATGAACGGTTCCTCGATGTCAACCATAGCGTTGACCATCAGCTCTACGAGACCTCCGTAGTAGATTCCACACTTCATCGTGGCTTGATAGTGATCGAGCATATCTCTAATTGCACCCTTGCAGTTCGAGCAAGGTGCGCAGACATACTTCTTTATGCTCGGATCGATACAGTCCTTGAATGCGTTGAGAATCTGCTTGAACTTCATTCTCGTTGCAACCTTATTTCTCCACTCCGGGAAGTTCATAGAAGTCATGATGGCGAAACCGCTTCCACCACCGCAGCAGTAGTTGTAAACTCCGTGCGGCTCCATCTCTCTGAACTGTGGACAGATCTCTCTCAGAATCTTCCTCTGGGGCTCAACGACACCCATCAGTCTAACCATGTTACATGGATCGTGCAACGTAACTGGGAAGTTGTTCTTCTCCGGATCCAAGTTCAGCTTCTTCTTTCTGACGATGTCCCAAAGGACAGGCATGCAACTCTCTCTCGGAATGTTGTATTCGTCCGCAAGCACTCTGTCCGCTACAACACACAAAGCCTTGTGAGCGTGACCGCATTCTCCAACGACTATCCTGTTTACGTCAAGCTTCCTTGCAACCTCCACATGCTTCATTGCAATCCTCGCAAGCTGGACATCATCATACCATACACCGTAGTTGACTGCATCATAGCCTACGAGTTCACTGCTGAGAGTCCAGCTTATTCCAGCCTCCTCAAATATAATGGCAAACGCAGCGGGGTTTTCTGGCCAGCTCAAATACTCTCCAGCGTTGTGGATCAGCAAAATGTCTGCCCCCTTCTCATCGACGGGGATCTTTATGTTCTTGCCCGTCCTCTCCTTTATATCATCTTCGATGAACTCGATAATGTCTTTGAAACCTTCTGGAGTAAGAGCAGTGCTCGAACCTACTTTGAGATGCTGGACTGTTCCAAGCTCGTGCAGAGCCTTAGGAGCTACGCCCATCTCCTGACTGAACAGCTTTCTTATCTCATGGGCTATCAAACCGTTGTCAACTCCGATTGGACAAACCTGTGTGCATCTTCTGCAGAGTGTGCATCTGTAAGCCAACTCCGCAAGCCTCGCTATAGTATACCAGTTGAGTTCGATGTCTCCGCTGACGAACTTTCCGAAGACCTTTCCAGCTGGAGTCAGATACCTCTTCCAGATTCTCCTCAGAACTTCACTCCTGTAAGTAGGTCTGTAGATCTCCTTCTTCCCGCTTGCAAGATAGATCGGACAGGCGTCGTTGCAGGTCTGGCACTTCGCACAGAACTCCAAAGAGAGCAGTAAGGGCTGGAGGAATGTCCAGTTGTTCTCCTTATCGAGCAGTTTCTTCAAACCTTCCAAGAATCTCTGAATTAATCTCTGCTCCTCCTCCTTCGTCTTCGGCTTTTCAAATGGAACATCTATTGCTATGTAGCCATCCAATTCCGTGATATACCTTTCTCTCCACTCCTCCTTTGGCTCGGTCATCTCGGGCTCTTCGCCCGGCTTGTCGTATGGCGGAGGAAGCTTCATCAAATCTTCAAGCCTCAACTTTATCAACTGCTTAGAAGGCTTACCAATATCCTTAATCCTAACCTCCTTCGTCATGGCTTCCACCTCTCAATAACATCCAACTTTGGATTCTTAGCCTCCTCAGCCCAAGTTCTTCCAGCGATGTGTGGAGCAGACCAGCTAGTTCTGAACTGCAGGCACCTCTTGACCTTCTTTTCAACCTCGCTACCCGGTTTGTTGATAGCATCCTCCCAAAGGACAGCGTGGAACGTGTAGTATTTTCCAACGTAGTGAGCTATCTTCGTGAACGGGATGTAGATGAACAGCAGTTCGAGCAGTATTAAGTGAATCAAAATCGGGTTTGGCAGACTCGGCATAGGTTTAGATCCGAACGTCACCAAGCTGAGCATGTATTCCTTGGCTATGTCAAAGTTCGGATCGAACTTTATCCATGCAAAGAGACCAGTCAAAAGGACGGCAAGAGCGAACAGTAGGTTAAATATCTCAACACCAGCGCTGTATTCCCTCAGCTCCCAGTTTCCAACTCTCTTTATAAGTAAACCCAAGCACCCAAGCGTTGCTGCAATAACACCTATGGCACCGGCGATCTTTATCAAAACGTCAGCGATCGGAACCAATCCCTGAATTCCAGCAACCACAAGAACCGCCCTGATGAAAAGCAGGGCGAGCCAAATTAGTATCAGGTAAACTCCTGCATGGAACGGCCATGAGACATACCAGAGATCCCTTTTGTTCTGAAACATTCTCTTGATGAAAAGCATCTCTTCGAGCATTTCCTTAAGTTCATTCAGTTTATCGTGTTTCCTCTCTAACTGCCAGATGTTCTGATGTTCAAAGAAACTACCTCCGTGCTCGTGCTCAGGTTCGTGCGGAACCGGATAAAGCTCCCATCTAAGATGGATGGGCATCGTTGCATACTTTACAAACTTCCAAAGCACAACTATGACGAAAATTGCAAAAGCCAGATACGAAGAGATCTGCAGTGGAGATAGCATCCATACACCTCCTTTTTTTGGAGTCTATCATTATTTAACGCTATATAAGATTTTTTATTTCATTCATAATAATAGATTATAAGACAAAGCCTTCATATTATAACCTAAAACTCTCAAGTTAATCAATCTAAAATGGTAATGCTTAAATATGATAAGATAATTGGTATAAATTAAAATGGAGGGAGATAAATGGTGGAGTTCGAATATTTTGTCGCTGGAGTTTTGCCGTATCTAACTGTTACAGTATTTGCTTTGGGGCTATTTTATAAGCTCATAAGATGGCAAACGTCTCCAGAACATCTACCATGGGAGCTCTATCCATATCCAGAGACATTTGGCGAGCAAATTAAAGAACTGCTCAAGGAGGTAACTACACTCCATAGTCTTATAAAGAATAACCGAAGAGTTTGGATTCAATCATTGCTCCTACACTGGGGTTTATACATCTTGGGACTTTGGATAATCCTCAACCTGATCGGCTTAGGCGTGGCATATTACGTCGGCTTAATTGGGGCTACTTTAACGTTAGTTGGATCTATAACGCTGTTCTTGGTTAGAATTTCAAACACTGAACTTAGAAGGATCTCCGCATTCGTTGAATACTTCAATCTGACATTCCTAATGGCACTATCGGGTTCAGCCCTATATTCAAACTTCTTCAGAATCGATCTGAAGACGTATTTACTCAGCCTGATTGCGTTCAAGCCCAACGTTACGATGTTCACTACCGAGGACATCCTAACACTATTGCTGGTTCAGCTGTTTCTGATATATCTACCCCTAAGCAGATTGGTTCACTTCGTTGGCAAATATTTCACATACCACAAGGTTAAGTGGGGTGAAGCCGAATGATGAAGGTTTTTGACGAGTATAGGGCTTTGTCCGACGATACATTAAAGCCCGATCAGCCTAAAGCTAAGAGGTTTATAGAAGCCATGAGGAAGTTCCTCGACAAGAAGGAAAACTGGACGTTCTGGCTTCCATACATTCTGACACTCGAACTCTGTGTGAAATGCGGAACGTGCGGAGAAGCTTGTCCCGTTTACACTGCAAGCGGCAGAAAGGAAATCTACCATCCCGTTTACCGTTCCGAAATGCTCAGAAGGATTTGGAAGAGATACTTTACGCTCAGCGGTAAAATATTCAGAGGTTTGGCCGGTGCGAAGGATGTTACCGAAGATGACATCAACGCTTTGGCGGAAGCTGTTTGGAGGTGCACGGTCTGTAGGAGATGTGCGATGGTCTGTCCCTTAGCAATAGACAACGGTTTGATTACGAGAGAAATTAGGAAAATATTCGATGCCATCGGAATAGCTCCAGATGAGCTAAAGGAAAACGGAACAAGAGCTCAGATTCAATATGGTAACGCAACAAAAACGCCGACGGAAGCTTTCAAAGATACTCTCGAATTTATAAAGGAGGATATCGAGGATATGAAGGGTGTAAGCGTCGAGATTCCTGTTGACAAGAAGGGTGTAGATTACTTGGTGATAAACAACGCTGGAGACTACATCGCTTTTATGGAGACGGTCATGGGCATCGTTGAGATAATGAACTACGTAAATGCCGACTGGACTCTAAACACTCCAGATACAGGCGTGAACGATGTCGTAAACTACGGACTATTTTACAGCGATGCCGAGCTTGTTGCAGTTGCGAAAGCTCAACTTGAAACCATAAGAAAGCTGAAGCCGAAGGTAGTTGTGATAGGAGAATGCGGACACGCATACGATTCCTTCATACTATACAAAAAATTATACAAGGAGATGTATGGAGAAGAGATGCCGTTCAAACTCACCCACATAGTAGCGCTGATAGATCGGTGGATCAGAGAGGGCAAGCTCAAGGTCGATAAGAACAAGAATCCTGAACCCGTGACTTTCCACGACTCCTGCAAGTGGGGAAGATGTGCAGGAGTTTACGAAGAGCCGAGAAGGGTTCTCAAGGCAGTCTGCAAAGATTTTAGGGAGATGTATCCGAACAGGGAGATGAACTACTGCTGTGGTGGTGGAAGTGGTTTTGCAATAATGTTTAAGGATGAATTTCTGAAGTTCAGGATGGAAACCTACGGAAGAATTAAGGCTGAACAGATCAAAGCTACCGGTGCGAGCGTAGTGGCTACGATGTGCGCAAACTGCAAGGGGCAGTTCAGAGAGATAATCAAGTATTTCAACCTCCCAGTAAGATACGCCGGAGTTAGCGAGTTGGTTGCAAACGCTTTAGTTTATAAATAATCTTTTATATTTTTATCATTCAAAGCCGTTTTTAAGCTTAATCCAAATCAAACTTTAATGGACATTCCAAGAGTAGTGATCGCTGGAATTAAAAGCAAGATCGGAAAGACGATGGTTTCAATCGGTTTGATGAGAGCTCTAACAAATCGAGGTTACAAAGTCCAGCCATACAAGATCGGTCCAGATTTCATCGATCCGAGCTTCCACTACTTTGCAACCGGTAGGCACTCCCGCAATCTTGATGATTTCATGCTTTCAGAAGCAGATCTGATTGAAACATTCGAGAGAAACTTTAAAGGAGCAGACATAGCGATCATAGAAGGTAAAACCGGGCTATACGATTCCCATGACGGTGTCGATGAGAAGGGTAGCACCGCACATGTCGCGAAGATTCTCAAGGCTCCGGTGATTCTTATTGCAGATGTTGAGAGAATAAATAGGAGTATTGCCGCAATGCTCTTAGGCTACAAACTCTTCGATCCCAAAGTTGACATCAAAGGTGTGATCTTAAATAGAGTCGGAAATCCAAGACATGCGACGAAGGTCAAGAATGCCGTCCAGAAGCTTGCGAAGATGAAAGTTTTAGGCTTGATTCCAAGAAAGGAAGGAATAAACATGCCATACAGACACCTGGGCCTGATTCCAGCCCATGAGAGGAAGGAGTTTGAGAATCTTTTTGATAGCCTTGCCGAATTGATAGAAAAGCACGTCGATGTGGATAAGATCGTTGAGATCGCTCAAAAAGCTCCAGAGCTTGAAGCTGTTGAAGAGAATCCGATATTCAAACCTTCAAAGAGAGACATTACTATTGGAGTGATAAGGGACAAGCCCTTCTCGTTCTACTACCAAGACAACATTGACGCCCTCTCTGCAAAAGCCAAAGTCGTAATCATAGACTCGCTCAAGGACAAGGAACTGCCAGAAATCGATGCTCTCTACATAGGCGGAGGTTTTCCCGAGGTCTTTGCTGAAGAGCTTGAAAAGAACGTATCTTTACGAAAGGACATTTACAACTTCTGCGATTCTGAAAAGCCTGTCTATGCTGAATGTGGAGGATTGATGTTCTTGGGAGAAAGCATAATTACCGAAAACGGAGAGTTCGAGATGGTTGGATTTCTACCATTCAAGACTGAGATGCATAAAAGATTTCAAGCCTTAGGATACTGCATTTACAAGGCTACAAAGCCCAATGTTATTAGCAGGAGGGGCGACACAATAATCGGGCATGAATTTCACTACTCGAAGGTTATTCCAACTGGCAAATTAGAATTCGCATACAAGGTCAGGAGAGGGAAAGGTATCGACGGTAAACACGACGGAGTTATAAAAAAGAATACACTCGCAAACTACATCCACGTTCATGTTCTGTCATATCCAACGATGGTAAAGAGGTTCGTAGAATTTGCGAGATCGCAGAGGGATTGAAAGCTCACACATAATTAATCTATAACCAGCAAATATTTTAATAATAAGAATTTAAGATTAAGCACGTGAATAATAATCACAATTTATATTTAAAAGTCTAATCAAATAAATGATAAATAATGAACCGTGTTGCGAACCAAAAATAATAAAATAATATAAAGATGCGTAAGGTTAGACACAACCCGTTGGCTTGGGCAAACCAGCAATTCTACAAGCGTCCTTAGCTGGACCCTGTGGGAACAGCTTGTAAATGTATTGCAAGTCACAGTTCGGGTTTACTTCCTTCTTACAATGCTTTACAAGCATTCTAATTGGCGGAGCAACACCATACTTCAAGAAGTAGTCTCTAATGTATTTTATAATTTTCCAGTGCTCCTCCGTCAACTCAATAGCCGGACCAAATCTTGTGTCTTTAGCCAAAGCCTCGGCAACTTCTTCGTCCCATTCCTCCCAGTCCTGCAGAAAACCGTCCTCATCAAGCTTAAGCTTCTTTCCTTTTACCTCTAGTTCTGGCATTCATTCACCCCCATTATTTAAAATCGGCTACTCGCATAAATAATTTACGGTATTTGTCTATTTCGATTCTAATCGATCATAGCTTTTATAAATTATTGACTCATTAATAAGTCCATATTTCCCGAGTCAGACTCCGTGAGACTTCGATTTGACTAATTAAAAACCAAAAAATTAATAAATTGTAAATTAGAAATGGACGGAGAAAACAACCAGAATCTTTGAAATTTACACAAGAGGGGGTTTAAAATGAGACAGCAATTCAGTTTTAAGAAGGGGGTAGATGTATGATCTCCAGACGTAAATTTCTGGTATTAGTCACCGCAAGTGCAGCAACAATCGCAACGGGTAAAGCGCTATCGATTGGTGAAGAAGAGCACAAGAGCGAACTATCGAATTACGAATGGGGAATGATCATCGACGTCGACAAGTGCACACAATGTATCAAGGAGATAATGGAAAAGGAAGGAATAGACGACGTTGAAAAAGTAAAACCACCGTGCATAAGGGAGTGCGACAAGGCTAACAACGTTCCGGAGAGCGAGAAGTATTACTATAGCCTTATTAGAATATATGAAGTCAGAGAAAGAGAAGATGCGGCACCGCTCTATTTCCCAGTGATGTGTCAGGAGTGCGAACATCCAGCGTGTGTCCAAGTTTGCTTAACTAAGGCCAGCTACAGGAGAGAAGACGGAATAATCGTCGTCGACCTTCACAGATGCATAGGATGCAGATACTGCATGATCGCCTGCCCGTATAACGCAAGAAGATTCTTGTGGGAGCCGCCAGAGGAGCACTTAAGAGTGGTAAATCCAGAGGCACCGATAAGAAAGCACGGAGTCGTTATGAAGTGTGAATTCTGTCTTTGGAAGATAGACAGAGAGAGAGCAGAAAATAAAGAGCCAAAGCCAGTCTGTGTTGAGGCTTGTCCACACAAAGCACTGATATTTGGCAACTTGAAGGATCCGAACAGCGAAGTCTCCAAAATACTGAAGACATCCAAGGTCCTAACGTTGAGGGCATATCTGGGAACGAATCCTAAGGTTAAGTATAAGTTGTGGGGTGATTGACGATGGGCGTGGAGGTTCCGAAGATAGATTTTAAGAAGATTGACGGCTCATCACCTGGATACTATGCCATCTGTGCCATATGGCTTATCATCTGTCTCATCGGTGTTTACGCTTACTACCTACAGTGGATACACGGTGAGCAGTTGACCGGTTTGAACAACCAAGTTCCATGGGGATTTGGAATTGCAGCCGTCTGTTACTTCATTGGTGCGAGTGCCGGCTCTCTGATAGTTTCGGCTCTCTCTGGAGTCTTTGAGAAGGAGGAGTTCAAGATATTCTCAAGGAGCGCAGCCTTCTTCGCAGCTGCGATGATCGTTGCGGCTATGGGTGCGATCTTCACGGACATCGGCAACCCGGCTAACAGCATAAACTTCCTGATCCACTTCAACCCGACATCGATCTTCTCATGGAACGCATTCCTGTATTCAAGCTACTTCGCAGTCTGTTTCGTCTACCTGCTGGCACAGTTTGAAGAAAAGAAGTTTCTGGTAAGGTGCATTGCGGTATTTGCAGTCGGATGGGCAGTTCTCGTTCACAGTGGAACTGGAGGTATCATAGGATTCGTCTATTCGAACGACTTCTACCACTCGTCACTCACACCTCCGTTGTTCATAATCTCAGCTATCGCGAGCGGTTTAGGTTTGCTGATACCCACATACATCCTAACGTTCAAGTGGACTAAGAGAGAATACGACCTCGATCTACTCTGGACGCTGACGAAGATCATGGGTGCGATGGTGATCTTGCTGATCTACTGCTTCGCCGTCGAAGGATTCGAGAAGGGTTACATGCCCGCAAGCCATGAGGCGTTCTTAAGAATGATCACCAGCCCCGAGACGCCAGTGGTGTATGTCTACTGGATTGGTCAGATCGGTTTGATGCTACTCGCTTTGGCGATAATGCTCAGCCCGTTCAGAAAGAGAGAGTGGGCGATGATTGCTGCTGGTTTGATCGTCGCCGTTGCGGTGTTCTGCGAGAGATACACGCTGGTCGTTCCGGGACTGTCATATCCATACGAAGTATTTGCAGGATACGAAGTCGTCAAACCGTTCCACATAGTGCCATACTACCCAAGCTGGACTGAGTGGGCGATCGTCTTCGGATTGCTTGCCGGAGTTTACTTGGCCTACTGTATTGGTATAAAGATATTCGCACTCTTGCCAGAAAAAGCTGTAAAAATTGAGAAGGGAGAGGTGAAGAAGTGATGAGCGGGGTATTGTATATCTTTTATGTTTTACCATACATAGCGATCGCAATATTCATTGCTGGCGTGATCTACAGGATAGTAAACTGGGCAAACAGCGCAGTTCCACTAAAAATTCCCACTACAGCAGGACAGCAACCATGCTTCAGATTCATCAGGAGAACATGGATAGATAAAATAGATTCACCTTCGAACAAATTCTGGGCTTTTGTCAGGATGATCTTCGAGGTCTTCTTATTCAGAAGTCTGTTCAGAAACACCAAGTATTACGTCGAAAAGGCCGGCAAAAACGCCGACACGAGGTGGCTCTGGGTATTCGCGATACTCTTCCACTACTCGTTGCTGGTGATAGTCATAAGACATCTGAGGTTCTTCACGAACCCGACACCGAAGTTCGTAAGCTTAATTGAATACCTCGATGGACTGGTTGGTGTAGCAATCGTTCCTCCACTCCTGATGACGGGTGTTCTTGCATTGGTGGGTCTCGCTTTCCTCTGGGGCAGAAGGATATTCTTGGCTAAGGAGAGATGTATATCCCTTCCATCCGATCATCTGATACTCTTCTTCATGGCGGTGATACTTGTCAGTGGACTGCTTCTGAGATACGTCGTTAAAGCTGACCTCAGCTACGTCAAGATGTTTGCCCTCAGCATAATAACGTTCCACCCGCCGAGCCCAGAGGTGTTGGCCAACCTTCACTGGTTGTTCCTAATACACTTCACGTTCGTATGCATAACGATAGCCTACTTACCGTTCAGCAAAGTGATGCACTTCGCTGGCGTTTGGTTCAGCCCGACGAGGAACATGCCGAACGACAACAGAATGAGGAGACACGTCAACCCGTGGGATCCGAACCCAGAAGTTCCGATACTTGCGAGGGTCGGTATAACCGTGGATGGACACGTGTTCAAGTGCAAGAAGCTTGACTGGGATACGTATTACGAGATGTATAAGGATCAGCTTGATGAGATTGCTGAGAATAACTACGTGCTTAAGCCTGAGGAATTGTGAGGTGGTCTGAATGAGTGAGGTCCCGGAGAAACTTGAGATCAAGCAGAAGTTTCCGCTCTGGAAGAAGTGGCTAAAACCCGTTACCGAGAAGGATTACAAACCCGGATTCTACAGCTACATGGCTCTGCCGAAGCAGGTTAACTCGGACTTCTTCAAGATGCCTTTTGGGGATGTTGTAAGAGAGCCGCTTGAGAAGGATTGGAAGCTCCCAGAAAACTGGAAAAACATAGTTCTCAATGAGATGAAAGACACGCTTGAAAAGAACAGAGCATTTAAGGTCTTCATGGACATCTGCGTCAGATGCGGTGCATGTGCCGATAAATGTCACTACTACATCGGAACCGGCGATCCCAAAAACATGCCCGTTATGAGAGCTGAAACGGTAAGATCTGTCTACAGATACCACTTCACACCGTTCGGCAAGATATTCGGCGATTGGGCTGGTGCAAGGCCCCTCACCGAGGAAGTTATCAAGGAATGGTATTACTACATGCTCCAGTGCTCACTCTGTAGGAGGTGCTCACTCTTCTGCCCATACGGAATAGACACGGCCGATATCGTATGGTGGACGAGGAGAATACTCAGCAGGATAGGAATCAACCAGAGATTCATGTGCATTTCAATTGAAGCTTCAGCCAGAACAGGAAACCACCTTGGTCTCTACGCCGGAGGTATGGCCGGAGCCATACAACAGGGTCTTGAGGAGCTTAAGGACATAACGGGCTTTGAGCTCCACACATACATAAACAAGCCCGGTGCCGACGTTCTATTCGTCGCACCTTCAGCAGACTACTTCGCGACACCCCACTGGTATGTGATGCTCGGATACCTACTGCTGTTCAACGAGCTTGAGGAGAGATACGGAATAACCGTAACGTGGTCAACGTATGCGAGTGAGGGTGGTAATTTCGGAACGTTCCACAGCTATGAAGCTGCACAGCTGCTGAATTCGAAGATATACAAAGAAGCAGAAAGATTAGGTGTCAAGTTCATAATAGGTGGAGAATGCGGACACATGTGGAGAGACAAGCACCAGTTCATAAACACGATGAACAACCTGCCGAAGAACGAAGAGTGGAGAAGATTCTGGGAAGATCCCGATTTGGGCCAGATAAGCGGAGGTCTCAAGGGAATTAGGCTCGACGAGTTCATATCTGGTGAGCACGGATGGATTCACATACTGGAGTTCGTTGCGGCACTCATCGAGCATAAGAAGATCGACATAGATAAGAGCAGGAACGACCACTGGAAGGCCACATATCACGACCCATGCAACGTTGCGAGAGGTATGGGAATGCTTGAAGAGCCAAGATACGTGCTCAGAAACGTCATGAATCACTTCTACGAGATGCCCGAGCACACGATCAGAGAGAAGACATACTGCTGTGCCGCTGGAGGTGGAATGCTCGCAGACGAGCTGATGGAGCTCAGGATGAGAGGAGTCATGCCGAGAATGATGGCTTTGAGGTATGTGGTCAAGAAATACGGAGTCAACATAATGCTAACACCGTGCGCTATAGACAAGGCTCAGTTCCCAGTTGCGGTGGAATACTGGAAGATCCCAGTTGAGATCGGTGGGCCAATGGAGATGGTAGGTAACGCACTGGTTCTCACCGCTCTGGGAGAGAAACCGGAGGATAGGAAATACGACCTAAGAGGAACACCGATTAGGGAGGAGGAGTGAGTATGTATCACAAGCCGTATGTAATTTTGGGTATTGTTGCATTCCTAATACTTTTAGCAATGCCATACTGGGTCACCGCAGGCAACATCAAATACGAAGACATACATAAGGAACTGGCTCAACCAAAGGGTGTAAACTGTATAAAGGGTGTTAAGTGGATGTCCTCATACCACATGGAACTTCTAAACGAATGGAGAGAGGCAGCTGTGAGAGACGGTATCAGAAAATACCCGACCGATAACGGTGTGTTCAACGTGAGCCTCACAGAATGCTGGAAGTGCCACGACTACGAAAACTACTGCAAGAAGTGCCACGAATTCATGGAGGTCAGACCGGTCTGCTGGGACTGCCACTACAACCCAAGCATGGAGATGCCAACCGTAAATTATCTCAACAAGTAAATTTTATTTTTAATTTTTAACCGTTTTTAAACCATTCTTTAACTATATTATCTACAAGTGCTCTACCCCCATCACTATCAAATAGAGGAGGATTCCATTCCTCAACTATCCTCCTACGCGTGAACTTAACGATTTTACCTTGAAACTCTTTTTCAAGCTCTATTTCCTTCCAATACAGAATAATTCCCCTCCTCTGCCAAGCTGGAGTCTTTGCAGGATTTATTCCTCTCTCGTGCAGTATGTCATGCAACTCTGGGCTCTTCTTCCCCTCCAGCATCTTCTGAGCCTTCTTCCTGTTTCCGATCTCCTTAAGCAATGTGTAGAAGGCGTAGCTGTTCAAATGATTTCTCCAAGCCTCGTCCTGCCTCCAAGCCAAGTAATCGGCTATTTCATCGAGATTTGCAAAAATTATGCGAGAATCGAATCCGACGGGAAAACCGAGTCTAAGAGAAACTCTCGATGCGAACTCGGATGCGATTATTGAATCTATCTTCTCAAGCCTGCAACCGAAGATGTCACTCATCAAAAACGTCGCTTCATCGCTGAACGTGAACGCAAAGCCGGCGTTAAATTCTCTCATAATATCCTTACAGCATTCTACCATAATCCTAGCAAATTTCAAGTCATATGGCTTTTCAAAGTTCTCTAAAACTTTGGAAAAGTTCCTCCCGTCCAACCGGACCAAAAAAATGTTTGGCGTTAGGAGCTTAGAATAAAGCTCACGAGACTTCCAGTTCCTTCTCTTCTTCATGCTTCTTTTTTCTCTTAAAAACATCCTTAATTATGACTATGTCCCCGACGGACTTAACGAGTCTGTATGGCAGAATAACTCCCGGCGCTTTTGAATCGATTAGAGTTCTGTTGAACTCGGACAACGCAAGACCCCTTATCTGTCTCCTATCTAAGTCGATTATGACATCGCTAACGACACCGATAAACCTTCCTTCATCAGTATAGACCCTCAAGCCGAAGAGAGTTGAAATCTCACCGATCATTAAACGTATCGTGATGCAATAAATATATATCTCTTGTCCTAATCGGTGCTGACCCTTTAACAGAAAGATTTATATGGGGTAGTAATAATTTACTACATTATGGATTTAAGGGAGAAGTTAGAGGGATTAGAGAAGATAGCGTTAGAATCTGGATTATTTAAGAGATATAG
>JAMOPJ010000006.1 GCA_027064525.1 Archaeoglobaceae archaeon | reverse complement strand
CCTGATTTTGTGAAATAATGTCCCATCTTAACCACTTCCATCGACTTGCAATGTGGACATATCATCTCCCATTTATATCCCTAAGTGAATATAAACATTACTGTAGCATTACCCTCTGTTGAAAATAAGTCATAAGCTTTAGCAAGTGTATGAACAACCACTTTTAGTAAACTCAATTACATTCCTACATTCAACTACCCTACAATTTTCAACAGAACAGTTACATATTTACAATCACACGTTTAAACAGAACAACTAGCCCTCCCAATTTAAATCACCACCTCATTACAGCCTTATGACTCAACTATAAGATAAATTCAAACTTCCAATACACTTATTCGGTTTCATTTTAGTAATCAACTACTTCTATCTTCTAATTCCACAACTTCAAGAAAATCAACCTTCTTAAAGTCCTCGTCATAGGTTGCTATCTTCTTTATCCCGTAATATCTACAGGTAGCCACTATAAGAGCAACGTTAGGTAAAAGACCATAATTCTTAATTACATCGAACATCTCAGAGTAATTAGCAGGGGCTAAAACGACAATCTTCAACGCAGTTAAAAGATTTGAAACATCTGAGATAACTTCATCCGCTACCTGCTTAACAATATCCGAATGTTCCCTCAGATAAGTTAGTAAGTCGTAGTGTCTACTTATACCAGTTACGTCCTTTGCTCGTTCCTTTATCAAAACATAAGCGACTTCTTCAATTACATTCGTAGACGTAACCAGCAATCCTTTCAGTTTTCCAAAAACATCTATACCCTCTACGAAAAACGCTAAGAACTATCAACAAAGATGACTTCTCCTGTCATAAATCTCGTCCCTCAATTCTTGCAAATCTATCTTCCTCTTCCCATACTTCCCTCTTAAGTGACTAATGTCTTCTACAATCTCTATTTTCAACCTTTCACCCTCTTTCAGTTCTACCTTTTGTAGAGGCTTGAATACTCCCTTCTCATAAATCACTTCTATGATCTTGCTCATATCTGCACTTCGTCATAGAAGTATTAATCTTCTTCTATCACGTTGAAAAAACAACTATTTCAAAGAATCAGCTAAACATCTTCAAAATCTCCACTTTCAAACACCTCTGGAACCTCTTCATCCTCTATGCAGTCCATCCTGTAAACATGTGCCCTCCATACCCTACCACAATCTAGACATTCTAAATACAACAAGCCCCACGAAAACGACTTCACTACTACCTTATGCCCCTTCTTTAGGCAGTTCAGGTATAAAGCGGTAGGCTTTACCCTTTTCCACTTACCCATACATCTACACCATTTATATTGCCATTTGCCAAAATATTAATAAATTTCCAAACTTAATGCCAAACGTGAAGGTCAGGGTTGATAGATACGGTAGAATCGTAATCCCCAAGGAAGTTAGAGATAAATTTGGAATCAAGGAAAACACCGAACTAACCCTAACCGTAAAAGATGATGAAATAGTCATCAAAATTCAAAAGGATGATCTCGAAAAAAGAGTTGACGAATTAATCGAATTTTTGAGAAACAACGCTCCCAAACCCTTCGTAGCAGAAGTTAAAGGTGAAGAAAAATGGTTGAAAAAGAGCTACTCCTTGAAAAAAATAGGATTGAAGGAATAGTAGACGTCGGAATCATCGTCATTTCTCACTTCGAAAATCCCGCTAAAGACTCCGCACTCGATTTCTTATCAGACGTCTTAAAGTGGAAACGAAAATGTCTAATCCCTACATCCACAATACTAGGCGCTTACCACATCCTTACCCAATACCTCAAAGTCGACAAAACTTCCGCTTACCAAGCCCTATCCAAAACCCTAAAAACTTATTCCCCAGCTTTCTACGAGGACTTAAACATAGATCTCACCCTAGACTCTCTCACAAACGCACTAGGTTACAACGTAGAATCTTGAGACGGCTACATCATCTCACTCGCAAAAAAGTTCAGAGCCACAATCTATACAATCGACATGAAACTCGCTCGTAAACTCAAAGAAATCCCCGTCATCAACCCCATACCACCCAATACGTTCAAAAAGTATAATCAATGGCTGAAATATTACAGAATCAGTTCCTCGTCACCAAACACCCATCCTATTCCTCCTCTCCAACCACATTAACCTATCCAGATCATCAACTCTCCAAGCTCCCAAAAACTCCCATCCAGCTTTCTCTTTTTTCGGCTTAGGTTTCCTGAAGATGGGACTTACAGTGTAGAACGGAGTCCTCGTGAGCCAGTACCACCCCATCTTTATCGAACTAACCAACCTCTTCCTTTTACCCTCTTCAAACCTCACCTTGCTACCCCAACTACTCCCTCTCTTACTCTTTCTCCTTCTCTTCTTCCTCTTCTTTCCAGTAGTGTCATCTACCATCTTTAACTATACTTCCCCTTCCTCACTCTTATCCTGCTTTTCGTGTTCAGTCTTAACTCCTAAAACCTCCCCAACCTTCTTCCATACCTTCCTAACCTCTGACTTCTCTATCGGCGGTCCCTTAGCATCACTTACAGATCCATCTTCTAATTCCGCATCAGCAGATGCAGATCCAATAAGACCAGCGTTCCTCATCCCCTCTTCCAATATCTCCTTGAGGTTCTTGATCAGGTACTTCTTCACGTAATGCCATACCTACCAACTTCAAATCCTCTCTCGTTACCATTAGCCCTCTTTTCCATTTGTTCTTGCAAGAATTTTACGTAATCAGGCGGTGGATTCGTGAACTCCCAGTAATATCTTATCTTTTTACCATCCTCAGTCTCTTCAACTACCTTCTTCCTCTTTATCGGTGTAACCCAGTTCACCGGCCCCCTGTAACCCCTGTGTTTCTTCTTGTATCTCACGTACTTCTTCAGCAACTTCTTGCCTAACTTGTTCAACCATCTCTCCTCTTCCTCACTTATCTTGTTGTTCACCGTCTTCTTTACGTGGTGTCCCATGTTAGAGAAGAAATTCGTTAATACTTGGTCTAACCAAAGCGTAAACTCCCTCTTATCCATGATCCTCTTAATACCAAAGATTATTATGTGGGGCCAGGTTAGTCTGCGGTTCATACGACCTAATGTGAGGCGGTGTCTTCATCTTCCTCGCCTTCTTCAGTATCTCCAATACATCCCTCGCCACCTTCAGATTCTCTTTACTCAAATCCAACTCCAAAAACTCTAACAGTTCCCTCAACCCATACCCAACCTCTTTAACCTTCCTCTTGTTGCTAAACACTTCATTTATCTCCAAAATCATCTTCCTAACATCCTCTCCACTAAATCTTTCCAATAGATAGTTCACTTCATCGGAGAACAGTATATTATCACCGTACTTCTCCCTCAAATACGCCTTGAGCCTGTGATTGATAAACGTTTGAGCATATTGCATAATCCTCAACGGCATTATCGGTGGTAACGTTATCGTTATAAAGACTGCCGTATCAAACAATAACGCCGCAATGTCCCACGCTACGTTGTACTTCCAAATAAGCTCCCTAGCCCTCTTTTCTGAAGTAAACCTCGTTACATAGTCCCCCACTACTATGTTACCCTCTTCATCCAGAAATACCAGAACCTTCTCCTTCGCCTCATCCTTCCAAGCCTCAAACGTTAATCCCAACCTCTCCTTGTCAAACTCCGTAATTCTATCCAAGTCCTTCGTGTAGAGAACTCTCGCAACCTTCCACCAGTCCTGAGAAGCCCTAAACTTCGGTATAAAACTGAAACGATACTCCCTACCCTCGTACTCCTCCAACAACTCCTCTAACGCCTTCCTCGCTCCCCTGCTTAACGGTACCTCCTTTAACGGTCCTACCTCAGCACTACCATTAACACCGTTATCAACACCGTTGTTAGAATTACCATTAGCACCGTCACTAACACTACTAACACCCTCACACTCGCTACCACTCGCCTCACTCCTACCTACCGTTAAGACGGTCGTTAAAGTGGTGTTAGACGACCTACACCCACCCGGTTTCGTGCTTATGACAGAACGAATCAAGTCAACGAAAGATCTTATTATTCAAAAAATATTGTCCATTCAAAAAGCGGATGGTTCACTTGGGGAAAGACTGGATTACACTGTGTATTCGGTACTAACTCTCCGTGAATTAGGATACAGGTATAACAACCCTAAAACTGTCGAATTTATCCGTAATTGTCAACTTCCAGATGGTGGATTCTCATTCAGAATGGGTGACCAAGCAACGGCAAATATATACTCAACATACCTCGCAGTTAAGGGTCTTTACGCTATAATGTAACTTCTTTACTGAATTGGCTTAAGAAATGTGAGTGTCCATTGGGTGGCATGTCTCTAAGACCTTATTCTGATGAAGTCGATGAAAGCACTACGTATTGGGGGTTGAAAACTCTTGAAATACTTAACAAGGGGGTGATGAAATGAAAGGCATGAAGCTTCAGCTCTTTGGACTTGCCCTATTGGTTTTCTCCCTTATTCGTCTAGAGACTATATCATTAGGGCAATTTTTGCTGTGCTTGTTTGGGCTAATGCTTTCGCTTGCAGGTTTGATGCTAAGAGATACCTGAAATAGTTCACATTTTAAATATTTAATAATTAATTTTAATATTAGTTTATAATTTTTACTAAATTTTCAATCATATCTCACAAATTATATTTTTGAATATTTAATCCTTTAAATATTATTCTCATTATATGGTCAGAAGATATTTATAGGATAATGCCTAAAATATGGTTTGAAAGAGGAAATGGGGTGATTGAATGAAAATATGGAAAAGAATAGTGGGTTTACTAGTGGTTTTAATATTGTTTGGAGTTACGATATCGCCAGCAATGGCCAATGATAAGGATTCAAAGGAGAAAGGTAAAGAAATTCATGAAAATCTCAAGGTTGTTAGTTCCCAAGTGAGACGCCACGTAATGAGGGAATTACCCAACGATCTCTCTAAAATAAAAGGTAAGCCCATGAGTGAAGATATTAAGATGCTTGACATAATGAACCCGAAAAGTCCTCTGTACTTCCGTAATCCAAAGAGTCCATACTACTATTGGGGAATACCATTGCGAAATGGTAGCTTCTACATATCCTACCTCAATAAGATAGTGAAATTCCAGAAGAAATGCTGTATAAGCGAAATAGGGACTGGTAGCGAATATAAAGGCAAGAGTAACAAAGAAGAAGAAAAAAGCAAAGAAAATAAAGAGAAGAAGATCTGTCCGGTATGTATAAATACTCCCTCATCTTTACCAAAGCAAACACCAAATCCAGGAGAAGGTTTTGGAACGTATATCAAGGAAGAATATTGGGAGAGTATCGAGGCCATATACGCTTTGCATGAAGTAAGGACTGAACTCGAAGTACCAGTAGGAAGCACATTATATGCTCCAGCACTTAATGCACCAAATCACAGCCCCTATGAAGTTGTAACAGCATACTGGAAAGCCGAAGGAATGAGTCAAACTGCAAAAGCTCTTGGAATATGGAATCATAGTAAAGGTTTCTGGGACAAGCTTATACCAATTAATTCAGATTTCCTTAGTAAATACGTTCGGGAGTATCCTGAAGGTAAATTCTATGAAGTTCTAATCAAGCATGAACCACCTTACTGGAAAGTGTACTTATATAATTACGCTGAAAATGGATGGGACGAAGTATGCTCCACACGAGCCACAATAGATAATTCAGATGCTTATGAAATCTGGGAATATTACTTTAGTTCATGTCCAACATCTCTACCAGACATAGAAGCTATGGATCTCCGTATCTACATTTCCGGATCATGGCAACTCGTGACTGAGACATATGGATCAAAGTATGACAGTTGTGTATCTTGCCAGTATGGGAGATATTTTGTTGAGAAATACTATCATTGGAATGTAACTGGCTTACCTTCTGGTGTATTAGTAGCTTTCGAGCAAGGATATCTTAGCGGTACAGGCGCGACATATGTTTTCTCTGTCTCTGGAGATACGAAGTATACAGTAGTTTTAGCAGGAAATGAAAATGCTGACTTTGATTTATATGCTAAGTGGGGCTCACCGCCAACTACCACTGATTACGATGCTAGGGGTTATAGTGCGACATCTTTAGAGTATTTCACAACTTCTGGCTCGGGAACATTATACATTATGATAAGATCATACTCAGGGAGCGGCCATTGGAAGTGCTGGGTATTAACGCGTGGACCTACTGAAGACAGTGGTAGAAAGACAGGATACCTTTCAAACAGTGGAGATGATGATGTCTATTCAATAGTTGGCGGTGGTCATGGATATGCCTTCATTTCAGGGCCTGATACCGCTGATTTTGACCTATATGTCAAATGGAATTCAGTACCTACAACGACTGATTATGACGATATAGGATATTCTACATACTCCCAAGAAATCGCTCATGCTAAGGGTACTGGTACATTCTACTGGAAAGTAAGATCATACTATGGAAGCGGTGAGTACGCAACAGTAGCACTTATATTTTAACTCTCTACTCTTTTTACTCTTTTTATTTTAATTTCTCCAGTAAACCTTTTAGTGTGAACACCAAAAAAGTGTAAATATGATCTTTAGAATTATCACTTCCATTATATTTGCAGTAGTGATCATATGTGGATGTATTCAACAATCTCCTTCCTCTAAAATTCAGATGGGGGATGGTTGGGTTTTGGTTTACGTAAAGGTTGGTCCTATTGACTTAAAATGCTTCAATGAGTCGTACTTAGTCAATGAATCAGACTACATACTGGACTGTACCGTTGATAGGGTTGATTTAAAGGCAGATATGTATTCGGGCATCTATAGCTACGTCTACTTGACCGTGGATAGATACATCAAAGGTAATCAGCTACCCTCCAACAAGCTTAAAATCATCGTAACAGTGAGAACTCCAATAAAATTCAATGAGAGCGAAAAAGTGCGATTATATCTAAAGAATCTGGAAGGTAAACTCACAATATTTTGTCAAGATCTCGGAGTTGAGAGGTTAAGTAAATAATGACGCAGCATATTATAATATTTATCAAAGTATACAACAGTAATAATTTAGAAAAAGAAGTGATAGGATGAAACGGATTAGATTGTTAGTTGGATCATTAATAATCTTGTTGGCAGTAATGGTTGGGATAGTGTATGTAGGGGTAATAATGAATAGTGTTACAATTAGAGTAGAAAGTCCAGAGAAAGCAAATCTTTACGTCTTTGCACTTTATCCTACTGGTTTTAAGAATATTGGCAAATACAAAATTCCAAGCGGCAAATCTGACATAACTCTATATCTGAGAGATCTTAAGCAAGTATGGATTAATGAATACAAGAGGAACAGAACACTTTCACAGCCCTTATTACTGCTTGTTGCAGTATCTAAGGATAAGATTGCTGTTAAAGGTGTAAACTTTGACTGGGATCATCTAAAAAGTAAAAGCGTTGAACTGAAGTTCAAAGAGATTGATGAACTTAAAAAGTTATCTTCAAGGTTAGACTTAGAGAACTTTCATACTTTAGACGACTTCTACTGGTCGATAGAAGATGTCTATGAACGCACATTACCAGTCATTTTATGCTACATAAATCCCGACGATTCGAGTTGGGGGGCGGTGGACTTTTTCTGCGCTGGGAATTTTAAGGTAGGGTTTAGTGTTAACGTATTTATGGGTTCGTGGAGCGTTGCTGGCTACAACGTTATTCAGAAGGACGATTATGGTAGTGCTATGGCGTCTTTCCCAACAGGAGATGACTATTACATTTGGATGGATGTTAGGTATAGGTATGAGAAGTGGGTGATGTATCTCGATGACGAGCCGATTAGCACAATGGAAATAATTTATGTTAAGGATTTCTATCCGAGCACGATTGCTGGGGTGACTTACAAACCTCCGAATGCACAGCTTCCCGATGTAGATGAATGGGAATATAAATATTACACCTCAACGAGAAGGGACTATCCATATTACGAGCTCGATGTATCGAACTTCGGAGCTGATCACTTTGCTATAGACTGCATGAAGTTCATTGACGCTCTCGTGCTTGCCGGAAAAATCAGCAGCAGAGCCGCTACCGCTGCAAGCGCTATCGGATTATTTACAGATGTCGACTTCGAGTATGATGATGTCGTATCATTCTACTTTAGCGTAGTTCTATACTCGAATTCGGGTAAAACGCACCACGTAAGGTTAGCCAAAAGCAAAGCAGTTATAACAGCTCCACAAATATACATTGACGTTGATTAAAATTATGCACGGTTGAAGTATTATTTCATCATATAATTTTATAATTATCAGTATATGGTCAGAAAGTTTATCTGGCCCAGTATAATTTATTAAACCGTGTCTCGCTCACGTTTGTATTTGGGTGTTTTGGGATCTCTTTTGGTATGTGTCGTAATTGTCCTAAGCTTCCAAGGCTCTCAATACTTCGTCTGTGGTAAAGCTATAACGGGTGTTAGGGGTGACACATGCTACACAATCGCCGTAGAATTTTACGACGATACTGGAGTAAGATTGATCGTAAAGGATAGAGAATTCAACTTCACCGAGCTAGTCTTAAACGATACCGTCAAGAGAAAGCTCAGAGAAAAGTATTCTCGACTGAACTACATACTCATGCTGTTCGACGGTGACGAATGCGCTGGATATTTCGTAAATGAAGAGGACTTCATGAGAGCGGAGCTGGGTAGCATTGTCGAGGCTAAGGTAATAGGAACGAATGCAAAAATACTCAAAATCGTCGAAAAGGGTGTAAAACCTTTTTACGTGCTCAATGGAAACGAATCTAAGGCCAAAGAACTTTGGAGAAAAGTCGTGTCGTTGGTAAATATTAGATATCCCTTTTCTGGAATCGTTTTTCGGCATATTTGCACGACTGGGGGTGGTCTTTACTCTGATTGGTATGTTATCGTAACTATGCTGGATTTTAAAAATCTAAGGGTAAACTATACGATTTTGAGATTCGATGATTCGTTTAAACTAGTTGGAAATTACAAGTTTGTTAGACCTCTGATGCGAATGAGCGAGGATGAGATTTCGAAATCAATCGATAGGACGATAAACAGGTATGGTCTGAAGGAGTTTTTCAGGTGTAAATCCAGATTAAAGCGGTTCGGTTGGTATTACGTTTATCGCTGTCCTTCATTAGGTGGAACGATAGTATTTGAGAGACACTCCGGTTTGGTCTTTCTTGCCACTAAAAGGTTGATGTTTCCGGAAATGTATAGAGAAATCTGTAAAACGGATAGGCCTCCCGAATTAATGGTGAAGATGTTTTTACCTGATATTAATAGATCTTGGAAAATGATCGATTCTGACTACGGGTGCACGAGGTCGATATCGGTTAAAGTTCCGAGGATCGCCGAAGTTTTACATGTATTCAGATTCTCGGAAAAGATCAAATTCAATCCTCTGGTTGAGAATGGAACGATATTCGTTGCATGTGAAAAGAACGTTTACGCCATCGATGAAAGGACTGGCAACATGTGGGTTCTAAACCTGAGTCCAAACTGCTACGCTTTGGGTGATTATCTATATTTAGCAAATTCAGAATTACTTCTAGCGATCGACAAAAGAATTGGTAAGATCGTTTGGACTGCCAATGTGTGTAAGGCCAAGTCCATATTAATAGTTGAAGGCTATATTATCGTGGCAACTCCGAATGTTGTGTCGTGCTTATCAAAGAATGATGGAAAAGTTCTATGGAGCAGGTTGTTCAGAGAGAACGTAAGTGCCGTTTGTGCTGGTGATGGCAAGCTCTTCGTAGCTAATGGAAAAGAAATACGTGCATTCAAGTTAAGTAGTGGTGAGATAGTCTGGAAATACGAGCATTGGTGTAAGATCAAACGGATTGCATACAAGGATGGAAGACTAGTTTTCGTGAATTCTGTCGGCAACGTTGCGGTTCTCGACGAAAACGGAAACTACCTTTGGGAGAAGGATGCCGGAGTCGATGAGATCGCGATTGATAAAGCCATATACGCTTCAAAGATTTTAGGTAAAAAGGGACTTGTAGCCATGGACTTCAACGGTAACACGATTTTTACATTCGATCTGCCGGATGGGGAAATTCCCGGAGCTCCGATCGTTACCGATAATGTTGTAGTTCTTCCATCGATGAAACCCAAAAGCTACGGCAAGGTTTACATTCTGGGACATAATGGTGGAAAACTGTTCGAGTTGAAGCACGACGGTAAAGCTTCCGAGCGACCAAAGGTGAGCGTGGCCTACGGCAAAATTTACACCGTATTCCAATACGACGAAGAGCACTATGCTATTTACGTTCTCGGAGATTCAAAGCCGCCGGAAGTTATCGATGGATTCTTCAACGTCACCGAAGTGTTTGCGAATCAACCGATCCATATTTGGGTGAATTGTAAGGACAATAGTGGAATCTACAAGGCTATATTTGCGTATCGTGTCAACGACACATGGCGATACATCGAAATGGATACGAACAGCGGGTTCCGCCTGCCTTCTCTGCCGGCGGGTAGCATGGTAGACTATGCAATAATCCTCATCGATAACGTGGGTAACTATCGTATAATCGAAGGTCGATATAGGGTCATTTAGCAGGAGGTTAGAAACGTGTCGAGTAGCACTCTCATCGAACGGGCGATGATACGTTTTTTCAATGACAAACGTTTAACGAGAATGATTTTGACTATGTTTTGTTTAGCCCTTACTACGGAAGTAGCTTCCGCAGATGTGATTTTTCCGCTAACGTTTGTAACTTTACCCTTTTTCCCTTTTATTGTAGTCATCGAAATTTTAGTTTTTGCAACGTATGTCGAGTTTGTTCTAGTAAAGGTTGAAATATCTTTCAGGAATATCTTTATTGCGGTCTTTGTGGCGAACGTGGTAAGTTCAGCGGTAGGACTGGTTTTACCGTCACATAGCAGCTTCGTAGTAACGATGTTATCCGCATTTCTCCTATCAACTTTAATCGAATCTCTCGTCTATACTGCATTTATTAAAATCAAAAGGTTGGAACTTCTCAAACTATCGTTTTTCAGTAATCTCGCATCCTACGCTGTTTTAATTTTCTATTTCGTGTTAATGTTCATGTGGAGGGTGTAGTCTTGCAAGATAAGCTCGTAAATATTTGTTCGTAATTTTTAAGTTATCGTAACATTCAGATAAAACATGAAAAGATACATTTTGGCAATACTGGTGATATTTTCTCTGTCGATCGTCGGTTGTGTGTTCAACGAACCCGTTAAGGGTTCGGAGAGACACGAATTTAGGTATTTCATTGGAATCGATTTGGGAGTCGGTGATAGGGTTGTGGACGGTAAACCTATCCATAATGTAACTCTGATTCTACCCTATCCGTGCCTAAACGGAACACCCTTAAAGCTCGAAATCGTATCGAAGCCAAGGAACTGGAACGTTTCGATAGTTGATACGCCATACGGCAAGATGCTAAAGATTGAAGTTGAAGTCATCAAACCTGTTCGAATGCCGGCTCCGATACCCATAAAACCGGGAGAAACTCCCAAAGAAGTTGTAACGATAGAAATGCCCGAATTGAACGATCTGGAAATCAAAGTTATGATCAACAGAACTGTAAACACTTTGAATCCGTTCGAAGATTACAACCTGAACCCGAAGTTCGATGTTAAGATTGCGAAGTGCTCTATGGCGGTTGGTAAGGAGAAGTGTTACAAATTTAAAACCAAGATCTTTGCAAAATACGAAGGCGACACAGAAATGCATATCTACGTTTCACTCGAAGGTAGAAACGAGTGGTTTAGCTACGGATGGACTGGGAACGAGTTCCATGAATGGGTGACGGTGGATTTAAAAGACCCTCCGAACGGCTGGATCGATGCGGTTGGACGTATTGAGTGCGGTAAGGGTGTATATAAATGACTACTCATCCTTTCATCTCCAATCTTTTCAAAGCTTTATATATGCTCAGACCGTAAATCACGAACATCGTCATAGCTAAAGCTCCTATAGTTGCCATAGACACGGGTAATTCGAACACCGTAGCCAAAGCAAAGAAACCCACGACCCCCAAAGCGGACATAAACGCGGAATATGTTATTGTGGCTACAGTGTTTCCAAACTTATCCCTCAAAATCAGTAGGGGCTTCCACGTCAGAATATCGTGCCATTTTGGCTTTCTTTCAATCCTTTCTAGCTCTTCTGCTATCTCTTCTGGTAGAGTTTTGCCGGTGAATATGTCTACTATCGCGTATACGCTCATTAAAAAGAATGCGATCAGAGCGGGCATCAGGAGTGCGTAAATCTCGAAATAAATCACCGCAGTTAAAAACACCATTACTAACCCAGCTAACGTTTTTGCAAATCCTTTTCTCGTTCTTACGTATTTCACGATGTTAAGAACCGTTATAACTGAGAAAAAAAGTAAACCGAAGAGTAGCAAAAGCTTAACATCCTTCATATTCGATCCCCTGAGATCCCTTAAGATTTTAAGAAAAATATAAAAAATTAATTAGCTTATGGATTCGGCAACACTTATCAGCTCGTCCTTGTCCAAGTTTCCGCTGACCCTTATCAGCAGATCTCCTTTCTCGAATACGACCATACCTACGTTGAATATCTTCACGAATTTACCTTTAGTATCGCCGATCTTAACATCCTCAACATCGGCATTTTCAGTGGGAATCGTGCTGTCTACCGATGAATTCGGTCTTTCCTCTACAGCAAAGAACCTTCCCTCGTATTTATTCATGTAGCTCAAATGGACGGAGTTATTCGTAACCATAACGCTGTTAAGCTCACATCCGGCGGTGTATTTTGGCGTTAATATCTTAAATTGAACGTGCTTCTGAGCCTCCTCAACGCTTCTAAACATCTCGAACTTAGGCGGTTCTTTGGTAACTATCTTCACATTTTTTGGCGGTTTGAATTCGAAGATTTCATCGCTCATGTTGGTGTTGAACTCGACATCGATGTATTCGGTGGTCATGTTCAGGCCTTTCATAGAAATTTGCATCTTCAACGGGAACCAGTATTCCTTATCGATCCACATCTTTATGCTCTGATATAAGGCACTCCTCTTCGGTTTCAGCTCTAAGATGTAGCAATCCTTCCCGAATAACTTCTCGGTTCCAACGAGTTTAACGTCGAACTTCTTCAAGATGTCTTCTACCAATTCACTGTAGTCGGGTTTGAACTCTTGTGATGGAGCGGTGACATTTATGACCGTTACAGTATTATTTTTCTTATCATATGTCCACATCTTGTTACCATTAAAGACCATTAGGAGATCTCTTCTTTTGTCGTACATCCAAAACTTGTTGGGCTTCTTAAACGCGAATTCGTATTCAATGACTTGTGTTTTTCCATTCGTTTCTATTATCGTTCTCTGAACTCCCTTGTAGTCCTTGATCGATTCGTATTTTTCTTGCATCTTCTTTGCAATCTCCTCCGCAGACATCTGCGTGCATCCTAGTAGAAGAACGGTGACAAGTGCCACTGTTAAGAGTAACCTCAATACTCGCATGGTTTCCCCCTATAGATCCTCGGGAATTTTGTAATATAAAATTTATTCCTTCAATTTTCACCATGGGTATTTTCGCACACCCATAGGTCGACTTCCTCGGAACTTTCCAAGAAGTGAGAGAACAGCCTTAGTCCCCAGTGTATGCAGTTTTCATTTCTGCACACGAAAATATTAGCGGCATCGTAGCCTTCGCTTGTATATAGATTCATAGTAAATCCTTTTTCCGCTACTATAAATGCTATTCTTGCCTCTTTACACGTATGGATCTTACCTCCGGAATTCACAAACTTTCGCAACAACTCCGAATGCTCCGCTTTACATCTCTTGAATATGTCCTCGGTTAGAATCAGATGTATGTCTTTGCCTTCTTCCGCCAGCTCCGTAAATAGAGTTGGAAACTTGGGATGGTAAATGGATGAAACACCCTTTATCCACTTCGAATTCCTGAGCATATCGATCCAGATGTCGTGTAGATCGTATGGGCTCTCCTTCTTGACTACACATCCACCGTGGAGATGATGAATTTCTTTTCTAAGTTCTTTGGGTATCGATGCGATATCATGTGTGTTGAAGAAGTTTCCTACATCCTCAATTAAGTTGAGGAGTTTTTCAACCTCCAAAATTCTTTCAAGTGCTATATATCCAAGATTTGTAAGTTTATAACCATCCCTACATTTTTCCACCAGATTCATACCGATGAACTTTCTTAAGTGTGGTTTTATCGTATCACGAGGAACCTTCAACGATCTCGATAACATCGTAATACTCTTTGCGTTTCGTAATTCCGTCAGTAACCTAAGTTTTAAGGGAGTGGTTGTTAACATTCTTAGGTATTCAAACATGATGAATATCCTTAATTTTCTTTATAAAGAAGTAACGTAGAGCAACTTATCAAGTAATTTCTATAATTTGCAAGATATGGTCAGAAAGTTTATGTAGTATTAAATCAAATCATACATATGTATCTGCATAGGTTGTTCGCGGCCTTAATTTTGATTGCAGTTCTGGCTTCAGCGTCAGCACAGTTTGTGAAACCTATTCCGGTATCGGAAGTTTCAGGTGCAACCAAAGTCATACACCCCTACAAGAATCTAACAAGACTCATAATTGAGCCCAAGTTCAAATACGTAAGACTGGAAGCTGGAGAAGAGACTTCGTTCGATGTTAGAATCAAAAATCCTACGAAGAAAGATGTTACAATAGATCCGAAGATCGTCATTCCACCATATACAGAGAGAGTTATGGATGAAGATTGGATAAAGTTCAGTAGAGGCAAATTCGTGCTGAAAGCAGGCGAGGAGGCGACGATCGAAGTTACGGTTAAAGTGCCGAAGGACGCTGGGAAGGGAAGCTATTCGTGTATGATTGCGTTTACGAACGATACTTTTCCCTCTCCTTATCCGACCGAAACACCGAGGTTTGTCAATGTCCTCCATCTGTCTGTTTACGTCTGGATACCACCGAGCGTTAAGATCTATCCCAAGAATATATTCAAATACGTGGAGGCTGGGGAAAGCTACATCTTCAACATAACGGTCGAAAACACTGGAGATAAGTTATTCAGACTCGATCCAAAACTTAAACATGAGGAATTCTACTCACCAGATACGAACTACCTTACGAAGGATATGGTTAAGATCGAAGCACCCTCCACAATTCCACCCCACTCCAAGGTGAAGGTCAAGATAATCGTGAATGTCCCTTCAACGGCTAAGGGAACTTTGAGAGGATATATAGATTTGGGAATAGACGATCCGGGTTTGGAGGACTGGGCAAGGAGGGTCAGTATAAACCTGATGGTTTACGAGAAACCGACCGAGCCATTCGTCAAGGTTTTCAGAGTTGAGAACGCGAGCGTGCTGAGGGTTAAGGTGGGCACCGATTTAAGTCCGAACTTCGTTCTGCCGTTCATCGCCGTCAAGAGTCCGTTCGAATCGAAAGCGGACGTGAACGTCAGGCTGATTTCTCCGCATGGGGAGGTTAAAGTTAGACCCAAGATTCTTGAGAGAATGATCGTGACTTTGGGAGGGAGCAACCCACCTTGGGAAGAAGTGGAGGGAATCTACAAGGTCGTAAGCGTTAGCAAGAGCTACACGTTCGAGATAGAGAACCCGGAGAACGGAGTCTGGATGGTTGAGGTGATGCCTAAAGGTTGTTTCATGTTCAACGTAGAGGTAGAGATAGAATGAGGTGGTTAATTCTCCTTTCCCTCCTATTTTTGGGCTGTTTGGGACATCAGGCTGTAGAACATCGTGCTAATTTGACAGATCTTGTAAAGTCCAACCTCTATCCCTTTGACGGCTACAGATACGACAACGTGAGCGTTAAGGTTGAAGACAACAAGATATTCGTCAAAGCCAAGTGCTCCGAGCTTGAGGGTGAGGACGATTACATCTTCGTGAACGACAATGGAACCCTCATTCTAAAATCCTACTGCTTGGAAGCTCTACCTCAAGCTCTGAAGGACGAGCTGATCGGAATAGCCCTATCGAATAGGACGATAGCTGAAAATGCAAATGGAATCGTTACTGTGAGAAGAATACTTCCTCAAACATCTGCAAAGTTTTACGCTCCGAAGGAGCTGTTTAGCGTCACTTGGCATGGAGAAAAGACAGTTTCTGCGTTGATAGACTTGGATGCAAAAAGGGTGGTTAGAATTTATATCGGAAGTTGATCGGTTTATTAGATTTTGACAATATTTTATAAAATTCTAAAAATAGAAATTTAGAAAATAATTGAAATTAAAAACGATCACCAACCCGTAAACCTAATCAAACCGTTCCTCCAAGCCTTATCGAGCTCATCCACGCCAATGGAGAATAATCCCTTAACCTTCAGCTCCTCCCCCTCCACGATTCCAATGTAATACGATGGAACACCCCTCATCCTCATGAACCTCATGAATCCTTCCACATCATCAACCTCAACTATCCAACGGGTGTTCGATTCTGCGAAAAGCTTGACGTAGTTCTCTCCTCTGAGCTTGCTGATATCGACAACACAGCCGATACCGCCACCTATGCACATCTCCGCCAAAGCTACGGCCAGCCCCCCCTCAGCCAAATCGTGGCAGGCGTAAACCTTGAATTGCTTAAAAGCTTCAAGCATCGCATTTGTAAACCTTTTCAACCTCTTTGGAGATGTTTTCGGCACGATCGTGCTTCTCTGCCCCGTTACCTCACAGTAGAGGCTTCCGCCGAACTCCTTAAGTGTCTCTCCTACGAGCACGATCTCTCCCTTGCCTTTGAAGTTCGAAGTGATCGCTTTGCGGATATCCTCAACTATTCCTATACCCATCAGAGTTGGAGTTGGAGCCACTGCGGAGTGGGGTGTTTCGTTGTAGAAACTCACATTTCCGCTAACGCAAGGCAATCCAAAGCCCTTGGACATCCAGCCCAAAGCTCTAACACATTCAACGAATTCACCCATCCTCTCCGGCTTCTCCGGATTTCCAAAGTTGAGGCAGTCTGCAAAGCTGTGGGGAATCGCATTGACGGCAACGAGATTCCTCACCATTTCATCGAAGGACGAGGCTGTTCCCCAGAATGGATCTATCTTTGTCATCCACGGATTTACATCCGCAGTCACAGCGATTCCTCGCCAAGAATCCGTTGGCTTTATCACAGGGCAATCTCCATGTCCCTCTCTGTTGATCCTTCCCTGAAGAGGCTTTATGACGGTGCAAGCCCTAACCTCGTGATCGTATTGCCTTATTACCCATTCTCTGCTTGCAACGTTCGGATGACTTAGCATCTTCAAAAGAACTTCAGCGTAATCTGAAGGTGGAGTAGTTTCATCGATGGCCTCAATCTTTTTCTTCACATACGGCCTGCAATACTCCACAGCTCTAACCACGAAGTCGATGTCCATCTCGTAGATCTTGTAGCCCTTGTAGTATATTCTCAGAATTCTATCTTCAGTGGCTTTTCCAATCACCGTAGCCGGAACGTCCCACTTCTGGAATATGTATAAAACTTCGTCCACATGCTCTGGCTTTACTGTCAGCATCATTCTCTCTTGGCTTTCAGAGATCCAGATCTCCCAAGGAGCCATTCCCTCTTCCTTGAGCGGAACTTTGTCGAGCCATACTTCAGCTCCGCAGTTTCCGGCCAATGCCATCTCTCCGATGACACAGCTTAAGCCACCACCGCCCAGATCCTTCATTCCTGTCAAAAGCCCTTTCTCAACGACTTCCAAACAAGCGTGAATGAGCGGTTCCTTCATTATTGGATTTCCCAACTGGACGGCACTCCTTGCCTCTTCTTCGCTGCTCTCATCCAATTCAGCTGAAGCAAATGTAACGCCGTGAATTCCATCTCTTCCGGTAGCTCCGCCAGCTAAGACGAAAAGATCACCAGCTCCTCCAACTTTTGATGGTATAACGTTCTTTTTCTTCACAATCCCAATACAGCCAACGTTTACGAGGCAGTTTGTGAGGTATGAATCGTCGAAGAACAGCATTCCAGCAATCGTGGGAATTCCAACCCTGTTTCCGTAATCTCTAATTCCAGCAACAACTCCGTAAAGCAGATAAAGTGGATGCTTCGTTCCTTTCGGAATCTTATCTTCCGGTGTGTCAAGTCTGCCGAAGAAGAGCGGATCGATTAGAGCTACGGGCTGAGCACCCATACAAAGAACATCCCTCAAAATTCCTCCTACGCCAGTGGCTGCACCTCCGTAAGGCTCGATTGCTGAGGGATGGTTATGAGATTCAAGCGCAACAACGTAAGCATACTCTTCATCGAATTCGACAACTCCAGAATCTTCTTTTATTGCAGATATGACGTAATCTTTCTCAATGCCAAAAAGATACTCCCTCAGGTAGCACTTCGAACTTTTATAGCAGCAGTGCTCACTCCAAGCTTGGGCAATCGATTGAAGCTCGATATCGTAGGGATTTCTTCCCTTCTTCTTGAAGTATTCCTTAATCTTTTTCATCTCGTCGAGATTGAGAGCCAAACCCAAATCCTCGCTTATAGCAACCAGTTCATCGTCTGTAGCATTCAAAATGTCTATTTCATAAAGCTCGAAAGGAACATCAACTTTCTTATAGCGATGCATAGCCTTCATAAAGATCCCTCATTCAATCCAAACGATTCTATACTTCTGAATGACGGGATTTGCAAGCAACTTTTCGCACATCTCTCTAATTTCCTTCTCAGCTTCTTCTTTACTCTTCGCATCGATTTCGATTCTGAAAACTTTCCTTGTAAAAACGTTTTTAACCTTTCTAAAACCCAAAAGCCTCAAAGCTTTTTTTGTAGCTTCTCCTTCTGGATCTGCTACACCTTCCTTAAGCTCGATATAAACGTCAGCAAACATGATCATGCATTGGCTGGCTGAACTATAAACGTTTTGATTGTTATTGGCTGTATTTTCTCAAACCAATTCTTTAAACTTCTTGAAGGCATAGTAAGATCTTTTATCTACTGTAACGAGTAAAGACGAAGTTCGGAGCATTGCATTCCTTAGCTTTTCTGGACATTCCAACACCGATTACTACTTCATTAATATTGTAATATTATTATAATAAGTCTTCTGTCAAAATCTGTCGATATTTCTAGATATACATATCGATAGTTTTTGTGTAGGACTATTTTTATATAGTTTTGTGCTAAAATGGAGTATAATGAGCGGCGGATATATGGGTAAAATTCTGAAAGTTAACTTGAGCGATGGCACGATTAAGACGATTCCCACGGACATGGAAATAGCCAAAAAATACCTCGGTGGTAAAGGATATGCTGTCAAACTTCTATATGACTATTTAAAAGCCTATGAAAAGAAGGGAATTGCTCCGAGAGACATTAACCCGTTTGGCGAGGAGAATGTTCTGATCTTCGCAACCGGCCCAGCTACAGGTGTAGTAGGATTTCCTGAATCCGGTAGATACCACGTAATGGCGTTAAGATCTCCTCTAACGGGATCGATCGCTAGCGCGAACTCCGGTGGAAGATGGGGTCCGTTTTTGAAGTTTGCAGGATTCGATGCGATTGTCATCGAAGGTAAATCCGAAGAGCCTGTGTATTTGGAGGTTTTAGACGGCACTGCAGAGATAAAATGTGCTAAGGACATCTGGGGTAAGAATGTCTTTGAGACCGAAAAGATTCTTAAAGATAGGGTGGGCGTTAGAAGCAGCGTCGCTTGCATAGGGCCTGCTGGTGAAAATCAAGTTCTGTTTGCATGTATAATGAACGACGAACACAGAGCGGCCGGAAGAACTGGTGTTGGAGCTATAATGGGTTCTAAGAAGCTTAAGGCGATAGTCGTTGGAGGAGATCAGAGACCACAACCTGCTAAGCCAGACGAGTTTGAAGAAGCTTCAAAGGAAGCGATAGAAAAGCTGAGGAGCAATCCAGTAACTGGAGAAGGATTGAAGAAGTATGGAACAGCCATACTCGTCAACATCATCAACAACGCTGGAATCTTGCCGTATAAGAACTGGCAGACGGGAGTGAACGAGAGGGCAGATGAGATAAGCGGTGAGACGTTAGCAGAGAAGTATTTGATCAAGAACAAGGCATGTTGGGGATGTCAAATCGGATGTGGAAGAGTTACCGCAGTTAAGGAGGGTTGCTTCCAAATTCTATACTCTGAGGGGCCGGAATATGAGTCGATCTGGGCCTTAGGAAACTCCACCGGTGTGATGGATTTGGGTGCAATCATCAAGGCAAACCACCTCTGCGATGAGCTCGGACTGGACACGATTTCGATGGGATCAACAATTGCATGTGCTATGGAGCTAAGAGAAAAAGGATACATCCCCGATGAGGTGCTAGAAGGCTTGGATCTAAGATTTGGTAACGCAGCAGCGATGGTTGAAGCTGTCTGGAGAACAGCATACAAGGCTGGATTTGGCAGATACCTTGCATTAGGTTCAAAGAGACTGGCCGAAATCTTTGGTGCTCCAGACCTTTCAATGAGCGTGAAAGGATTGGAGCTTCCAGCTTACGATCCGAGAGGTGCAAAGGGTATCGGTTTGACTTACGCTACTGCAAACAGGGGAGGATGCCACGTCACCGGTTACACGATCTCACCAGAAATCCTCGGTCTGCCAGAGAAGATCGATCCGCTTACGATAGAAGGAAAGGCTCAGTGGGTAAAAGCCTTCCAAGACTTCACGTGCGTCGTGAACTCAACTGTGAACTGTCTGTTCACGACGTTTGCGTTGGGTGCTGAGGACTACGCCAAGCTGTTGTCAGCCGTTACAGGCTGGGACATGGGTGCCGAGGATCTTATGAGGATAGGTGAGAGAATATACAACTTAGAGAGAGTTATAATGAACAAGTATGGATTTACCGGAAAGGACGACACACTGCCGAAGAGACTCCTGCAAGAGCCAATGCCAGAAGGACCAGCAAAGGGTCATGTTGTAGAGCTCGACAAGATGAAGGAGGAATACTACAAGCTTAGGGGCTGGGTTGACGGAGTTCCAACGCCAGAGAAGCTTAAGGAGCTTGAAATTGAACTTTAATTTCTTTCTTTTTAATTTTCGAGATTGATTTGGCGATTTAACTTTAGGGGAAATTGGTCAGAAATAAAAACTTAAATTTTAAAAATTAAAAAATTAAATTGAAACGTATGGGAGTTAGTCATTCTTTAACTTCCTCTACATCATTTGACTTGCACTTTGGACATCTTGGAGCCTTCTTCTTAGCCTTAGACATCCACTCGTATCCACACTGCCTACACTTTACCCTCCTCCCTGCCGCCATACATATATAATTATATTAAAAAGATATTTAAGCTTTATTTCTGTAAATTTCTTTTTATGAAAAATTTTTAATTAAATAAAGTTGCTGATAGATATTCAAAAACTTTTTAATGTTAGTTTTGCTATGCGTGGATATGGAAAGTAATGATGACAATAAAAATATAAGTTCTTATCAGACTAAGATTTTGGGTTGTGATATCATACTGTGCATGATTTAAGTATTTATCAACACTGTTACCCCACTACCAGATGAGACTGTCAAGACAAAAGATTAAAATAGAATTGATTAATATTATCTATGCAAGGTTTTATTAATGAATTAATTGAGAGAGCAAGGAGGTCTAAGGTATTTAAGAGGAACAAGAAAAGTTTAGAAGT
>JAMOPJ010000005.1 GCA_027064525.1 Archaeoglobaceae archaeon | reverse complement strand
TACAGCAGCAGCTCCAATTCCACTCTCACCAAGTCCAGCTCCAATTCCAGCCAATCCTACAGCTAAACCAGCACCAACCGCAATCAAACCCCTCGCAATCGCTTCCTCCGCCATTCACACCACCTCCTTTACTCCAAAAACCTCTTTATTCTACCAAACGGCTTATACAACACTCCACCACCTTCAAGGAACTTCGTGAAGAACTCTACGTAGTGCAATCTCAAGGACTGTAAGCCGGGATCGAGGACACCGAGTATGAGGTTTATAAGGTGGCCTATTATCAGCACTATGACTCCAAGCACGGGTATGCACATTCCCTGCGGGTCGATGAGCCCCACACCGATGAAGTTCATGACGAAAGCTATGTAAACCGACGAGAGACCAATAGCTAGAATTCTGGCGTAGCTGACGATCTGACCGAACCACGTCAGCAGTTCGACGGCGAGTATGACTCCCATCGCACCCATCTTTGGAACTTCGGCCATTACGAACAGGACGAACCACACCAGTATCAGCGGCAGAGCGGCCAAGTAGAACGCGTTCAGACCCTGCTGCCATCCCTTCACAACTCCCGGCAATGGCAGCGGTGGAATACCACTTCCCTCTGTAGGCCCGATTCCGAGGAAGTAGTGGAACACACCCAAGTTATATGCGAATCCGAAGATTATGCAAGCCAAGCCTAAGACACCGAGGATCCACGAACCCTTCTCAAGCATAGCCTCCTTGAAACCGTGCTCCTTTAGCACGGTGTAGAAGCCAAGTGCGAAGCCCCAGAGGATCTTGAAGATACCTATAACGATCGTGACGAACAACAGAACCTTGATACCTATTGGAGAAACTCTATCAAAAGCGGGCTCGAACTCATGAACACCCATGGCGTTGAGAATCGGCCATAGGAAGTGCTTGAAAAACGATATTTTGCCCTCTTCTACCGATACGAACGGACCGAAACACTCACCATATATGAAACCGAAGAACACCGATACGATACCTGAATACAGACCGATGTTGAGTAGCCTCTGCCAGCCTTCAGTCTTGAATATTCTCTTGAGGAACAGACAGAGAGCGGCGATGATTGCCCCATAACCAATGTCACCAAGCATCGCTCCGAAGAACAGCGGGAAGAATATCGCCATTATTACCGTAGGATCAATTTCGTGGTATTTAGGCGTAGTGTATGTCAGCGTTAGAATCTCGAAGTTTCTTACACCCGGTGGGTTCGTAAGCTTCGTCGGCGGTTCAAATTCCTTATCCTCAAGCTTCTCAACCGTAACCTTTCCGTTCGTTTCGGACTCAACGGCAGACTTGAACTCGTCGAAGCTCTTCGCTGGAATGTAACCTACTATGACGAACGCATATTTCGAAACGAGCGACTTCAACGGAAGTTCTGACTTCTCAAGCTCCATGCTGAGGTATTCCTCAATCGCGAGCATCAGTTCCGCCTCTCTCGCTTTGAGATCCTCAATATCTTTCTCAAGCGTTGATATCTCCTGCTTGAGGCTCTCAATCTCGGAGTTTATCTCAGCTATCCTCGAATCGTAATCTTCGATATCTGGAACGGTAACTTCTCTGAAGCCCAACTCCTGAAGAACCCTGTAAACTTCCTCAGCATGCTCAACCCTTACGAAAACTGCAACTACGTATTCCTTACCGTAATCCTTCAGAAAGACCTCGTAGTCAGAAGTGATGCTCTGAATTTTCGGCGAAGGATCAGCCTTTATGAATCCGACGAACGCTCTTATAGTCTTGTAATCCTTGAGCAACCTTGGCGGAATACCCAATGCTTTCAAAGGTTCGATGACCTTAAGCTCGTCTTCTAAAGCCTTAATCTTCTCCTGAAGCTCCTTTATCTTGTCGATCTTAGCACCGATCTCAGTTCTATATTCCTCAAGCTTTCTGTCGAGTTCAGCTTTGATCTCCTCTTCCCTATACTTTCTCTTCGGAATGAATTTCTCTGGATCGAGTTTAAGGTAGGAAAGAATGCTTCTCAACTGAACTAAGCTCTTGGAGATTACTCCAGCCTTTTCGAATGGTTCACCGAGCTTGAAGTATTCGTCCTCAACAGGATCCTCGATGTGGATGAGGTTGAGCCGATAGAGTATCTCGGACACTGTCTCAAAGTGATCTTTAGGCCCCACTACGGAGACCTTAACCATCTTTTCCGGCTTAAGCATACTCGATCATCCCTATAAATTCTTTATATAAAAACTCAACAGCGTTCTGTAAATTCGCTTTACCCTTCGACTCAACCTCAGATACCTCCTTACTGAGGGAATTTTTGATCTCTTGCTTTTCCTTCTCTATTTCAGCTTTAGCCTTTTCGATTATTTCAGCCTTAATCTTCTCAGCTTCCTTCTCAGCATCTTCGATGATTTGCCTCGCTTTCATCTTAGCTTCGTTGATGATCTTCTTTTTCTCTTCCTCGGCTTTCTTGATGTCTTCTTCAACCTTCCTTTCAGCCTCCTTAATCTTTTCAAGAATCTCTGTTCTCTCCATGTCTATCACCTTTGATTTATTGTTGTTAATAATAATCAACAATGCAACCGCTACAAAATATTTAAAATTTGCTATTTTTGCTATTTTAACGATTTAAAATTTTAAAAGCTTTGAGCAAAACTTAAAGCTCATCCACCGCTTACGGGTGGAAATATCGCTACAACGTCATCATATTTCAGCTTTATATTATAATCCTTAACGATTTTGCCATTCACGGCAACATTGACGTAATCGCTTATCTCACCGTTTCTAAATATTAGAAACCGAAGCTTGGGATAATTATTGGCAAGAAATTCGAGTAGTTCGAGCAATGTAATCGCTGAAACCTCTATTTCATCTCTACCGATGATCTCTCTGAAGTTCGCAAACAACTTGACCTTCACCATTAGCAGAGAGTTTATGCCATCTGCTCTTAAAACTTCAGTTCATTTCTAATTTTTCGAACTCTAGATATACACGCTTTAGCAAATAATAAACGATCCAAGAGATTGTTTGGAAAGTATTAAATATTCCTAAATTTTAATATATAATTGATGGCTGAACGTGGAATAGATTGGTCCTCCTTGTGGAAAAAGGAGGACTGGTGGTCGCTGTGGCTCGGAATGCTGATATTCTTCCTGTGCCTCGCAGCGGCCTACGGCGTTGACCTGATGGGCTGGGTCGTCAGCGCTAAAGTTTGGAATGCAACAATAACACCAATAGGCCCGGCATCGAAGAACTACGCCTACTTAGGTCCAATCGGCTCACTGATAGTAACATACATCGTTCTGTTGATCCTCACGACGATAGGCGCTGCAGCGATGGGTTGGAATGTCAAAAAGTTCGTGGGAGGATTTACGTTCATATTCTTCGCGACGTATCTCTGCTGGGTAATTGGGCACAACGCATGGATCGCCGCAACTAAACCAGAGAAATACGGACTTCCTTGGTCTCTGCACATGACGGGAGAAGCCGGATACATAGTGGCTCTGATTGTAGGTCTACTCATTGGAAACTTCGCAAAAGGATTTGCAGAACAACTTAAAGAGGCTGCAAAGCCCGAGTGGTTCATCAAAACGGCCATCGTTCTCTTAGGTGCAGTTGTTGGTTTGAAGGCTCCATCCGTTCCGCCGGAGATCCTCGCGAACTTCCTATTCAGAGGTCTATGTGCAATCGTTGAAGCGTATCTACTATACTGGGCTCTCGTCTATTGGATTGCAAGAAGATACTTCGGCTTAACGAGGGAGTGGGCGGCTCCTCTGGCTTCGGGTATTTCCATCTGTGGTGTTTCTGCTGCGATCGCGACCGGTGGTGCAATTAGGGCAAGGCCAATCGTGCCGGTAATGGTTGCATCTTTGGTCATCGTGTTTGCTGTCGTTGAGCTGTTGATCATACCCTTCTTGGCTGCAGCTTTCCTCTGGAACCAGCCGTTGGTGGCTGGAGCTTGGATGGGATTGGCTGTCAAGACTGATGGTGCCGCCGCTGCAAGCGGTGAGATAGTAGACGCTTTGATAACCGGTCAGCATCCGGAGTTCGCTCCTCTTAAGGGTTGGATCGTCAACGCGGCTATAATCACGAAGATATTCATCGACATATTCATCGGTGTCTGGGCGTTCATACTCGCAGTCATCTGGGTTTACTACATCGAGAGAAAGCCGGGCGAGAGGGTAGAGAAGCTTGAGATCTGGTATAGATTCCCGAAGTTCGTCATCGGTTACTTCCTAACGTTCTTCATAATACTGATGATTGCTTCGGCCATAGTCAAGGGTGTCTCGCCCGAAGCTCATAAGGAAGCTTTGGCACCGCTCGCACTCGCAGTCAAATCTGAGATGAACAACTTCAGAAGGATATTCTTCGCACTGACGTTCTTCAGCATCGGACTGATCTCGGACTTCTCAACGCTCAGGAGGGAAGGACTGGGTAAGCTTGCGCTGATCTACTTCGTCTGCCTCTTCGGCTTCATACTGTGGATCGGACTGGCGATAAGCTGGATATTCTTCGCGGACTTCCACAAGTTCCTACTGCAGAGCGCAACACCGTGAGGTGATCGAAATGGAGGAGGAGATATTACCGATAGAGAGGAAGCTTGTCGCAGGGAGCATAATACTAGCGATAATACTACTTGCAATACTCTACTGGATCTCGATGAGGCTCATACACCACGCCTAAACGTAGTCCTTTTATTTTTTTATTTTTAGTATGCGACTTAACGTTTCTCTCGCCTATGAAAACCGTTGGATAGCAAGATGTAACGATTTTACGGTGGAAGCTGAAGATCTAGAAGATATAGACGAAAAAATAAGGGATACGCTTAAGGAAAAGGGGTATAGGGGGGAGATAGAGATCCACATGAGGTTCGACATGGAATCGATCCCAAGTTGGATGAGGCAGTTCCATCAACACTACTTCTGCAGGATCGTGAAATTTCATTTAGACTGAATACGCCTTGTAGCAGGTTTTGCAAACATCTGGCAGTTCTGGAAGTTCCAGCACGAGAAATTCATCGATCGCTCTCTTTCTTCTCTCGAATCTTGCTCTGAAGTCCTTATACTCTTTACACTTCCATACCTTCTCAAAATCCTCTTCCACCAAGCTTCCGAAGTATCGCTTCCTCACCCTCACAACCTTCCCCCTAAACACTCTGATGATTTCATCTGACCTCGTCGGGAGATGGGCATAGACACAAGGGCTCACGTGGCCATCGACAGTGATCAGACAGCTACTTATCGGATCCTCAGCACAAACCAAGGCCTCCTCAAGCTTTATGGGCTTTGCGAAGAAAGAGATACCCAATCTTTTTGCCAACTCTTCAGCCTTCCTTATCACATTCAAAACCTCCCGATTTTCCTTCTCTGAGAAGACCTCCAATCCCGTCAGATCCGGTGAAGGAATGTAGTCGAGGTTGTTAGCTATTACCTCGTCAGCTCCGACATCCTTCGCCATCTCCACGAACTTCGGCAGATCGTTGATCGTATCCTTAAGCATCATCGTGACGAGCGTTATCTTGGGCTTGCCTCTGATATTGGACAACATTCTAATGTTTTCGAGTAGATCAGAAAGTTTACATCCTCTTATCTTTCGATGAGTTTTCTCATCTGCACTCGCTATCGAAACCGCCACTAGGTCTATGCCCGCTTTAACGAGATCCTCAGCGAACTCATCTAACAGAAGGCCGTTCGTGGTTATTCCAACCCTGCATCCTTTTGCTTTCGCAAACTCGACCATCTCGATTATGTTAGGATTTAACAAAGGTTCTCCCCAGCCTTGAAGATGGGCGTATCTGAACTTCTCGAAAGGTATTCTCCTAAATATCTCCATATCCATGTGCCCGGAAATCCACTCTCTTCGAAAGATTCGTTTCGGGCACATCAAACAGCTGAGTTGGCAGTGCGTCGAAACCTCAACCTGAACGTTTTCGAGTTTCATAATGTAAGTTTAACAAAAGTAATTTATCTCAGTTTTCTCAAGAGCGATCGGTGATCGACACACTGCTATCTCTACTCAGCAGTATTGTGATGGTGTTCCTAGCGGCCATGCTCTTCGTCAACACCGTGGAATACATCGGTTGTCGCTTTGCTTTGGGCTCATCATTCATCGGAGCGATAGTTTCTCCTCTCTTCACATCCCTCCCAGAGATGATAGTGTTTTTAGTGGCCGTCTTCGTTGCGAAAGAAGAGACGATTGGTGTTGGAACGATATTTGGTCAGCCGTTCATGGCTTCGAGCCTCTCATATGGGCTCGTCGGATTGGCGGCGATAATAGGATACATCATGAAGAAGAGGGACGATCTGATATTTGAGGTCGACAGATCTCTGATAATCCCATACATCTTTGTAACGGTTCTTTTCCCGCTGACGATTCTTCCATCGATAATCGGTTTTCATAAACTCTTCGGATTACTGTTCTTGGCCTCATACCTCTGCTACGTTTGGATGATGTTCAGAAAGCGACTTTCGGGGATAATAGAGGAGGCCGACGACCTATACATATGCAGGCTTATTCCTCATCCGACGATCAGCATGATAATTCAAGCTCTATGCTCGATCATACTCCTATACATTGGCTCCGAGAAGCTCGTAGGCTCGGTTAAGGAGTTGGCAATCCAGACGGGAATAAGCGAGATGGGATTGGCCTTGGTGATAGTTCCGATGGCAACAGCGATCCCGGAAACGGCGAGCGCAATAATATGGGGATACAGGGGAAGAGACACTCTAAGCATAGGCTCGCTCGTCGGAGAAAAGATCCTCTACTCGACGTTCTATCCGGGCTTGGGTCTGCTGATGACGTCATGGACTTTAGACAACCACGCATACATGAGCGTCTTCGCAACCACTCTGATTTCCCTCGTCCTTCTTTATTACATAGCCAAGCGGAGGATTCCGGTTCAAGCTCTCTGCTTTGGTCTCATCTTCTTCGTCGCCTATGTCATCCTCGTCTTTGTCATGCATATGTGACCGAATCCCCTATCGACCAGCACCTCTCCATCTTCAAGAGCCTTAATTCCCCTGATAAATACAGTCTTAGGAAATATCGCATCGAATCCTTCATAAGGTGTCCATCCAGCTTTGGAGTGCAAATCTTCAGCTTTAATCTTCCTAACATCCGATAGATCGAACATTGCAAAGTTAGCGTAGTTTCCGATTTCAATGCCGGAATAGCCCTTAAATCCGAAAATCTTTGCTGGATTGACGACGATCCTCTCAACGAGATCCCTAAGAGAAATTACCCTCTTCCTGACCAAGTTGAGCATGAGAGGATAAATGGTCTCAACTCCGGGGAATCCCGGAGCTCCTTCCCTCTTATCCTCAATCGTGTGTGGTGCATGATCTGAGGCTATAACATCGGCTTTGCTAAAGTTCTTCAGGAGTTCGATTCTGTCATTCTCAGACCTCAGCGGCGGATTCACTCTCTCGAATTCAATCTTACCAGCAGAAAGCAGAAGATGATGTGGAGTAACCTCTGCAAACGATTTCGAGCGATGTATCATTTCGAGAGCTTCAGGAGTGGAGATGTGGCAGAAGTAGAAGTCCCCGAACTCGATGCATCTCCTAACAGCCACTATCTCAGCCTCCTTAGGTCTCACCGACTCTTCAGGAATCAAGCTTGCATCTTCCGCATGAACCGTAATGAGCTTGTCGATCTCATTTCGAACCGCCTTCAGCGTTTCGTAACTTACCTGCATGGTTCTGTGCTGGAGGAATACTTCGCCGATAGCTGGAACATTTGCGATCTCTTCTATTCGGCTCAAAATTTCAGATATTTTGCGAGCGTTCCCTTCTGTTAGGCCTAAATTCAGAGAGTAATCGATGAAGGTCGTCTTCTCAGCCTTCTTGATCCTCTCAATGTAAGTTTTATCGTCAACTATGGGCGGTTTGGTGTTCGGTTGATCTACAATCAGGCAAATTCCGCCGTGCAAGGCGGAGAGGGAACCGGATTCGATCGTCTCCTTGTATCTCTCCTCGAAATCTCTGAAGTGAACGTGGACATCTATCCCAGCCGGAAGTATCAATCCTCTCGGAAAGTTCACCACTTCGTTCGAATCGACGCTCTTACGAATATCGACGATAACACCATCTTCGACTACGATACAACCTTCAAAAATGTTATTTTTATAAAAAAATTTTCCAGAGATGATCATTCTTCAACACGATGCTTCACGAGTTCGATCTTACCCTCCTCTGGGAACACTTCCAAATACAGCGTGTGCTCTCTCTTTATCTTGATCTTGCCATCTTTCTCAACGAATTCCACAACAGCTTCAACGTCTCCGATCTTCATGTCCGGCTTCTCGATCAGCTTCTCCGTTGGTGTAAACATCTCCTCCAAGCTCTTGTATGCGACATCGTGGAACTTAGAAGACTGCATAGCTCCCTTGGTGCACGTGTCAACACAGAAGTGGCAGAAGATGCACTTAGCGTAATCAACGCATGGATAGTATTTCCCGTTCGGAGCCAACTTGAACTGGATCGCATTGGCTGGACATATGAAGGCACACTGGAAACAACTTATGCACTTCGTCGGATCAAACCTTATGAGACCCCTAAACCTCTCAGGATACTTTCTCCTCTCCCTCGGATACTGGATCGTCATTCTGCTTGGAGCTAAAACCTCCTCAAGACCGGTCTTTATAGCTGAAAGGTGACCCTTGATCTGATCAACGATTTTCATGCTCGGAAGCTCGATCTTGAACGGCAATCACATCACCCCCACAACTCTCAGAGCAACACCCAATGCGAGCGAAACTATCGAAATCGAAAGCAGGTGACTCCAGCTGAACTTCAGCGCTTGGTCGAGCCTAATTCTTGGATACACCGATCTGAAGAACACGAAGATAGCCATGAGAACGATGGTCTTGATGAAGAGGTAAATCACCGGCATTAGATCGCCCAAAGCCGGAACCATTGGCCCATTCCATCCGCCCAAGAACAGCAACGAGAACAGCAGACACAACAGATACAGCTTTTCGTATGCGAGTGTCATGACGATACCGAACATGATACCGCTGTATTCGACGAAAGGTCCAAAGGCTATCTCCTGATCTGCTTCTGGGATCTCGAACGGGAACCTCGATGTAGCCATAGCCACTGCAATGAAGAACACCAAGCAAGCCAACGGGTTCAGAATTGCCCCGGGAACAGTCTGCTTTTGAACTATCGTGTAGATGTCGGTAGAGCCATACATGAGAACCATCGCGAGAACTGCAATTATAAACGGGATCTCGTATGCGAAATACATGAATGCTTCTCTGACCGTTCCGATGTATGCGAACCTGCTGTTCGTAGCCCAACCGATACCCAAGATTATGACGGGAATCAAGGCTATAACGGCCACAACAAACGGAATCGCATATGGTGTTCTGATCGCAACTATGGCACCGGCTGGAATCACGAGTATGGGCAACAAAGCCGGGATGAACGACAGAATGGGGAACTGGATGAAGTATGCCTTGTGAGCATCTCTGTGAATTATGACCTCCTGGAAGAAGTATCTCATACCATCTGCAAGGGGCTGGATTATACCCCCAATTGGACGAGAGACATCGAGGGGCCCATATCTCCACTGAACTTTAGCCGTTAGCTTTCTCTCGAACCATATTATGATCAGAAGGGAGAGCATTAAGCCGACCAACCCGGGGAATATGAGGATGGCGAAGGCCGGTCTCCATAGAATCAAGGCGACGATATATTTAATCACTGAAATCTTAAGTAGCTTGGCTATTACTGGCTGAAGAATCGGTATGCTGACGAGATTTTTGGTAAAGATGCTAAACAGAGTGTTTAGCAAACTCATACAGATTTGTCGTAATAAATATTTTTAAACTTTGCTATTTATCACGTTCGATTAAAACAGTTCGTCCAGTCTCCTCTGCTTCGGCGTTCTTTCGATGTTGAAGAACTTTAAGGCCGCCTTTCTAACCTCTTCCACGAGTTCCTTCTTGGTATAGACTCCCATCCTCCAGACATCTCTCTCAGCTAATTTCAAGGCTCTAACGAGAGATGAAACCTCCTCCAAGCTCTTGAGTTCGTTGTCGATTCGGACGATGGCTTTGAATTCCTTTGCCTCTTCGATGGGTGGAATGTCCACGATCACATCCTTCTCATCCGCTCCCGCCATCTCAGCTATTTCGACTTCGGCTCTCTTGGAATTTATCCTCTGAACCTCGGTAATGTTTATCTTGTCGATCCCTACATATATAGCCCTCTTGAACAGATTTCTTGAGTCTATCCTCTCCATAATCTCGGATGGATAACCACCATGAGATCTGAGAAAGGCTACGATATCGTAATCATCCATTCTAAGCAGATCTGCAGGCTTTAGAGAGCCTTCCTCTATGCAGAACTCCACCGCCTTTTCGAACATCTTTCTTGCGATTCTACAAACGTGATGGAAGTAGACGGTCGGATACATCATGTATCTTGAGATTAGGAGGGACTCAGCTGCCTTAAGTCCTCCGGCTTCAATTATCATCTTTTTTCCTTCGAACGATATCTTGTTGAGAAGGCGTGAGATGTCGAAAACTCCATAAGCTACGCCGGTGTAGTGCGAATCTCTAACCAAGTAATCCATTCTATCGGCATCTATATCTCCACTTACAACGTTACACTCTGATTGACCCTTTATGTGTCTGATGATCCGACTGATTTTGAATCCTAGTTCCTTCAAAACCTCCTTGATTCTACCCCTCCTCAGAATTCTCTCGACGTCTTCGTGAGCAATTTTAAGGTATCTGCTCAGAATAACCTCGCTACAGTGGGAGAAGGGGGCATGACCGATATCGTGGAGAAGTGCTGAGGCTACGATCTCCCTTTTCTCGTCATTGTCCGCTTCCATCTTCTCGACGAGTGTTCTTGCAATGTGCATCGTTCCTAATGAATGCTCGAATCTTGTGTGGTTCGCACCGGGATAAACGAGGTTGGCAAATCCAATCTGGCTTATCCTCCTAAGCCTTTGGAATTCCGGCGTATCGATTATCGCGATCTGCCAATCCTCAAGCCTCAGATGGCCATGGATCGGATCCTGAATAAACTTCATTGGAATATAATCTGCGCTGTTAAGTATATATTTATTAGGATTTTATTAAAACGTCCATGCGATAGATTTTTTAAGCGATCTAAAGGAAATCAAACGAGGGGCCGTAGGGTAGCCTGGTTATCCTCCCGGCTTTGGGAGCCGGTGACCCGAGTTCAAATCTCGGCGGCCCCATTGATTAAATTTAAGGCAGATCTAAGATACTCCATTGGATTCCCGACATTACCTTAGGGTCCTTTAGATGTTTTCGCAATGTCGTATTCCTTCTTTGCAATTAAAGTAAGATACACTTTGATTTTCAAAAATCAAAAACGTTATCAACTATTCTCGTAAGAATTATGCCCATGAGAATAATTCCCAAGAGAATAGATATAGATAGAGTTGAGAGAGCCAAGCCTTGGAGGATGATATACGGAAGAAGAAAAACTGGTAAGACTTTTCTCATCGAAAACTTCACCGATTACGATTACTTCTTCTTCGTAAATCGTGATACAACGGTTCTTGATAAAAAAACTGGTGAGAAATATACCTACAAAGAGTTCTTAACAATCTTGCGAGCTTTGATGGGTAAACGAATTGTCATAGATGAATTTCACAGATTGCCCAATGAATTTCTGGACTTTCTGCATGCGATTGGAAGAAAGGGCGAACTTACGCTAATAACATCTACTCTCTGGCTCTCGAAAAAACTTCTCAACGGTAGAAGCCCCCTTCTTGGGCTAATCTATCCCGTAAGAATAGGACTGATAGACGAAAGAGACATCCTACTTGAACTTTCAAAGGATATATCAGGAAAAGAGCTAATTGAAGCTGCCGTATATCTGAGAGAGCCGTTCTTAATCCCACATTATAAGCCACCACTTAGAGATTTCCTAGCAAACTATCTATACGATGCCCGATTAATGGTTAAAGAGCTTATTGGAGAGATCTTTAGTGAAGAGCAAAGAGAACTTACGAACATATACGAAGGAATCATGAAAGCTGTTGCTGATGGTAAGAACGTTAGCACAGAAATTTCGAGCTTATTGTTTTCGAGAGGATTGCTGGCAAAAGATAACCCTGGAATCCTTCAAAAGTATCTGAACATTCTAACGGAAATGGGGATACTTGAACGCATAACAGTTTACGGCAAGAGAAGGTTCAGATACTACCACATTTCTCCTTTAATCGATCTGCACTACTATTTGGAGGAAAAGTATTCATACACGGAAATAGATATCAGTGTAGATTTTATAAGAAAAGTGATCGACGGCAAGATTTCGTTCCACGTAGAGCAATTTTTCAGAAATCTACTATCCAAGGTCTTTGGATTAGCCTACCAGAGAATCGAAGAGAAAAACTTCGATGTCGATGTAGCTCTGTTCGAATTCAAGAAAATTAAACTTGTTGGAGAAGTTAAGTGGAAGAATTTTGTTAGCAGAAACGAGGTTAAAAAAATTGAAAATAATCTCCATAAATTTAAATGTAAGAGAGTTTTAATCGTTCCAGATAAAACTACAGTTGAAAGAGAACCAAGAGGAATAGAAATTTGGGATGTAGAGGATATTCTAAATCTTGTTAATAGTTGATCAGCTGTGGCCAGTCATTCCTTCAAGAATATTATATTGCCTCTCCCCTTCTTAACCTTCTCCACGAGCCCCCTTCTTTCCAAATCGGCTATCATCAGACTGACCTTTGCTTCAGAATAACCCAATTTCTTCCTAAGCTCCTTCTGGGTTATTCTTCCTCCTTCCTTTTTGATTATTTCTATAACCTTCTTCAGATCTTCGGGTAATTCCTCAGCTTTTCGTTTTGGACTATCTTCTATTTCCGGAAATTCTTCAATTTCAATATCTCTACTCTCAGCGATCTCTTTCGTCTCACCCCTCCGGCGATAAACGAAGAACAGAGCAACTACACACACCACTAATATAGCCAATACAACCAATCCAAACGGGAAAATCTTACTCTGCTCTTCCTTATCGATAGAAACCTGAATCTTCGGAATCTCCTCCTCACTGAGATTCGTGAGCGGAGGGAAAAGAATCAGATCTAAAACGTAAGTTCCATTCTCCTTTACTGTTATGTTCTCTTCATCGTAAAGTTCGAGCTCTCCGTGACTGTAGTAGTATGCTTTAATTACATAAGTGCCGGGAGGAACAACGAAGGAATAAGTTCCGTTTTCTGTTACGACTCTCTGCTCTGGAGTCGTGTTTATCGTCACTATCGCCTTGGCTAATGGTTCAAGGTTCTCCCAAGAATAGACGGTCCCGTGGATTATCGCTCCATTGACAGGATACACCAGCAACAGCAACGCTACGATGAAAATTCTCATTGAATATCACTCATCATCAGAGATTTTAAAGTTAAGGGAGTGGGGCCGGTGGGATTTGAACCCACGACCAGCGGGTCTCTTCGGTCAGAGCTCCAACGGGTCATCACACATCAGCAGACCCGTTCGTCATCACACCGCTGGAGCCCGCCGCGCTACCTGGCTACGCCACGACCCCACTCATAAGCGATTTAGCTTATAGGAATATAACGCTTACGCTCTGCTTATGTATAGAATTGAAGACACGATAAGATAATACAACCATACAAATGTCTGAATAACCCGTTCTCCTAAGATCAAAGTTAGAATTAGATTTAGAGTGAAGGACATTGCAGAGACGACGATCTAAAACTATAGAACTAAGCGGGGATGACGACCGTTCTAAAAATTCTATTTAGAAAAAACAAAAGCAAAGAAAACCCATCGATGCTTAAGGTTTTTCGGCTACTACTATGAAAACTCTGTTAAAGATTAGCTTGATCGATTCATTCTCAGCCTGTTCTTCGAATGATCTCATAATAATTTTCATGGCATCCTCGACATATCCTCCGATATCCTCATCGTAGTATTCAGGATTAAGATAACCAACAGAAGCGCCCGTCATGAATATCTCAAAAACATCCTTTGGAGTATGATACGATTCAAATCTCTCAATTTTACAGTAATCGACTTTAAATCCGTAAGACTCGAATAATGACACGTATTCCTCTTCGTTATCGAGAAAGAACTAAGGACTTCTAAAGGATCCAAAAGCTCTTATCTCCCTCTGAACTTGCTCAAACGCTTCTATGAAATTCGGACAGTAGATCTTCTTAGCCGGAGCTTAAACGCCAATCCTACCCTCACTCTTCAGAGCATCATAACACGTAGGCAGAACCACATGAGGATCGAACCATTGAAAGGCAGAGTTGCAGAAGATGACATCGAACTCCTCATGAAAGCTCATATCCTCCGCACTTAAGACATGAAACTCGATACCCTTACACTTCCTCGCCAAATCTATCATCTTCTCCGATACGTCTATTCCAACCACCCTTCCCCTTGTCAGTGTTCTTATCTTCGAAGTCAATTTGCCATTACCACAGCCTAAATCTAAAACATCTTCATGATCTCGAATGTCCAGAAGTTGGAGAAGCCTATCTCCAGCTGGAATCTGAACTTTTCCAGTATAATTGAATGCAACCTTAGAAAAATCCATAAAAAGAAGAGAGTTCAATCTTCCTCCGGAATCTCTATTTTGCCCTCCTCTATCTCTCTTATGACTTCCTTCGGATGCTTGCCTTCAACAGTCACCCCCATCGAAACGCACGTTCCAAGAACTTCCTTAACCGCTGCTTTGAGCGTGTATGAGAGCATCTGGGGTTTCTTCATCTTCGCTATCTTTATCACCTGCTCCATCGTAAGGTCTCCAACAGACTCGTGCTTGGTCTTGTGTGCACCTTTCTCAATCCCAAGCTCTCTCTTGACTAGCGCTGAAACTGGCGGAACACCCACCTCTATTTCGAAGCTCCTGTCCTCCTTTACGATGATCTTCACTGGAACTGCCAATCCCTCGAAGTCCTTCGTCTTCCTGTTTATCTCATCAACAACCTGCTTAACGTTCAATCCCAAAGGGCCGATCGCTGGACCCAACGGAGGGCCAGGAGTTGCTTTTCCTCCAGTAACGAGAACCTCAACAACCTGCACCGGCATACATCACCCCTCCTTTTTGTCTATCACTCTAACATGATCAGCCTTAACCGTAACGGGAATAGGAACAACTGCATCGAGCAATTCAACCGTGATCTCATTTTTGGCGGTATCTACTCTCTTAACTATGGCCATCTCACCCTTAAAGGGCCCAGAAACTATTTCAACAGTATATCCTTCTTTAATCTGCTCAACAGCCCTCTTGGGCGTTAGAAAGTGCTCTACTTCGCTGAAGTCGATCTCTCCTCTAACGACACCTTTAACGTGTGGCAAACCTCTTATAGCTTTCAAAACGTTCTGCATGTCTTCGGCTTCAACTATGATGTATCCTCTAAGCTCCTTTGGAGCCAATATCGAGTAAACTCCTAGCTTGTGCTTTCTGACGGCCATGTCCATTAGATTTGCAACCAGCCTTTCCTGATTAGCCGTAGTTTTGACGGCGAAGAACTTGCTCATTTCTTGAACACCCCTGGAACAATCTCCATAAGTATATATATGAGAAAACCGACCAATCCGACTACGAACATAACAGCTACCGATATCTTTGCAGTGGTGAGAAACTCCTCCCTATCCGGTTTTCTCGCCATCTTTAAGACGTTTATGTATTCCTGAAGCTTCGATTGTAATTCGCTGATCGATGGAATTTGCATAATCCAATCCAGCTACACCCGATATATAAGCTTACCTCACGAAGTCTATTCCAAATCTCCTCGAGAGATGGGGTGTCTTCTTGCCAAGTATCTGCGGAGACTTGACACCAGTAACAATTACAAGAGTCCTCATAGTGTTCTCAAGCTCGGGATCGATCATAGCACCCCAGATTATTCTCGCCTCTGGATCGATCTTGCTGTATATCTCCTCCACCACACTCTCAGCCTCCTCTATGGTCATGTCTGGCCCACCGGTTACATTGACCAGCGCTGCCTTCGCTCCGGTTATATCAACATCCAACAGCGGAGACTTCAGAGCTTTTCTAACTGATTCCGCTGCCTTATCCTCACCGCTTGCCTCTCCAAGTCCAATCATCGCAACTCCGCCCTTCTCCATTATAGTCTTAACATCTGCGAAGTCCAAGTTCACCAAAGCTGGCTTAGTTATTAGCTCCGTAATTCCCTTCACAGCCCTCATCAAAACTTCGTCGGCAACCTTGAATGCTATGTGTATTGGGTAATTCGGCACGACTTCAAGCAACTTGTCGTTAGGAATTACTATTACCGTATCGGCTACTTCCCTCAACCTCTCCAATCCAGCTTCAGCGTTAGCTCTCCTAACAGCTCCCTCAGCCGAGAATGGAAACGTAACGACTGCGATCGTCAAGGCTCCGGCATCTTGTGCAGCCTCAGCTATCACCGGTGCAGCGCCGGTTCCGGTTCCACCTCCAAGACCGCAGGTTATGAAAACCATGTCCGCTCCTTCTACAAGCCTCCTGATTTCATCCTCGCTCTCCCTTGCAGCTTCTTCACCAACCTGAGGAAGACTTCCAGCTCCTAAACCCCTCGTTCTTCTCTTTCCGATCAGCAACCTCTTGTGAGCTTTAGTGTAGCAAAGATGCTGGGCATCGGTGTTTATCGCTATGAGCTCCGCCCCCTCAATCCCCTCATCAAACATCCTCGAAACGGTATTGCAACCGCTCCCACCCACACCTATAACCTTGATAACGGTTCTGAGCTCTTCCAAAACCTGAAGGATATCTTCCTCAAGATCTTCCGCTGGTGCTCTTCTCTCTCTTTCGGCTCTCGCAAGAGCTTCTCTAACTAAGGACTCCATAGGTCTCCCTCCGACTATGAGACCCTTAAACTCGATAGTATATAAAACTGTTGGAGATTTTTACTATTATGATATCTTTTAGATCTACACCCGCAAAGATCGGAATCGATGCAACTAAGGATGTTGGAAAGATCGCCAAAAGATTCGAGCCTAATTCAGCATTGATAGTTACCGGCAAGAGAGTTGGTAGTAGCGAGATCTGCAGAAGGGTGATAGCGTCGCTTGAGGAGGAGAAAATCGAATACGAAGTTTGGAGCGGTGTCAAGCCCGAGCCGGATGTAGAATGCGTTAAAGAGGGTATTGAAGTTGCAAAGGATTTCGATCTGATCATAGGGCTTGGAGGGGGCAGTGCAATAGATGTCGCAAAGCTCCTGAACCTATACACGACGTATCCGCCCGAAGACTTCTTCGATTACCTCCCAAAGCCGTTTGGAAAAGGGATCGTCGTGGAAAAACCACTAAAACCTCTCATAGCTATTCCAACGACCGCAGGGACGGGAAGTGAGACTACATGTGCTTCGGTGGTAAAGTTAGCTGAAATTAAGGTTGGAATAGTTCAGGAATGTCTACTTCCAAGCTTTGCGATCATAGATCCTCTGAACATAACTCCTCCACCTGAAATTGTGGCTTCGTCGGGCTTGGACGCTCTTATGCACGCTATCGAAGCATACACCGTAAAGCCTGCTGAATCTTATCCTTACGACAGTCCCTATTCGGGATCGAATCCGATCACAGATTCCCTCGCTCTGAAAGCGATCGAACTGATCGCGCGGAATCTAAGGAAAGCTTATCACTGGGGAGATATAGAATCGAGAATGAACATGGCAATAGCATCGTATATAGCTGGAATCGCTTTCGGAAATGCTGGAGTTCATTTAGGACATGCTTTAGGACACGCGATTGGAGGTGCCAAGGATGTTCCTCACGGTATATGCGTTGCAATCGTTGGTGATGCTCTACTCGAATACATCAAACCCGTTATTCCAGAGAAAGTTGGAAAGATCAGGGAAATACTTGGTAGCATAAGATCACTTATGGAAGACCTAAACGCTCCGACGAGCTTGAAAGAGCTTGGATTTGATAAGAGTGACTTGCCAAAACTTGCCGAGAATGCAATTAAACTCAAGAGGTTGATAGATCTATGCTCAAGGAGAACAGATGTCAAAGACCTTATGACTATTCTTGAGAGATCTTTCTGACAATAATTTTTTCAGCTACCGTTTCGGACAGGCTTATCTCCTCTCCCTCAACTTCAACCACACCTTTATCCACAACCCTCAGCCTCACATCCGGTCTAATTCCAATCATCTTGACCGCTGATGGACAGGCTAAAACTTCATAATAACCGGGCTCGGCTTCAACCAAAGAGATGACCTTAAAATCGCACTTCTCGCAGATCTTGCATTCGCTCGCAATGATCTTACAGACTTTTTGGACTATCTCATCGTTTACGTGATGCTCCAACTCACAGCTGAGCTTATGTGCCTCCTCCTCATCGATTCCCAAGAAATCCCTGAAAAACGTCTCAAATATCCTATGATAGCGCTTTATTCTTTCAGCTACTTTTCTACCCTTCTCAGTTAAAACAGCACCATGGTAAGGCTGGTATTCGATGTATCCTCTTTTGCTGAGCTTAAGTAGCATCTCAGTAACGCTCGAAGGCTTAACGTTGAGCTTTTTAGCTAAGTCACTCGTCTTTACTACTTTCCCCTTCTCTTTCTGAATGTCGAGCATCGCCTCAAGGTATTCCTCGATCCTCTCCACATAGGAACTACGATTCTGGCATTTAAAAGGTTTTAGAAATTCTACAGCTCCATGAAGAAAGAGAGACTCTGAGACTTTGACTTGGTTGCAAGCTCATGGGCGAGTCTTATCGGTTCTGGAAGCTTATGATTTCTTATGCAGGCTTTCACGATCTCCAAAGCAGTTTTTGGGGTTATGTAACTACCCGGAGATACGAATATAGGCTTGCACATTTTACATGGCTTTAAAGCATAACCTATTATCTCATCTCCATCGTAAATCGGCTTTGCTTCCATTTCTTCCTTCGGAAACTCTACTTCACCGTAGAGCTTCCTTTTAGTAACTCCGATCGCGGGAGTCTTGAGTTTCAGGGCGATGTAAGTCGCCAATCCACATCTTCTCGGATGCGCTATTCCACTACCATCTACGATTATCACTGCCCTTTTCCTGTCGAGCTTTTCCAAAACAGGCTTAACCGCCCTTACTGCCGGATCCCCTTCTCTGAACATTAAAAAAGTTGGAATGTATGGAAAGTTGACGTCCTCAATGCAGACGTTCTGATCTATCGGCTTCAATTCTGGAAACGTTAAAGCAACGCAAGCTGAGATAACCTTCTCCTGCTTCTTCCCAACAAAAGATTGATCAACTCCCAAAACGAATCTAAGCTCGTCCGGCCTTATGAAATCCTTGAGAACGACACGCTTGGCAAGCTCCTCCTGAAATCTCCTGAGCTTCTCAAGATCCATAATCGCAGATTCGGCTGAACGATTTAATACTTTCTGAGTATATTCTCAACCATCGCCAAGATCACCGCCTCGGCTTGCGCCTTCTCGCATTCCCCTCTCTCTTCGAATTCCTTGATCCTTCGCTCAAGAATTTCCTTCAGCTTAAGCAACTCCTCACGTGTTATCGTTTTATCTCTGAGCTTTTTGAGGAGTTCTTCCATGTTATATGGTTCTAATTTACCCAATATTACGTTTGCTCCACTCGATTTCAAAATCGAGCTCAGTCTTAATTCTCAAATCGTGCAATCGCTCGTTGGCTTCGAATATGCTTTCGCTGTTCTCAACAACTTTCGGTAGCGGGGTGAACTTGAGCAGAACGCCGATATCGATGTAAAAGGTCAGAGCGTTCAGTATCGAAACCTCTATATCATAATGCTCCCAGATGGTGTGTTTTCCTTTAAAACCCATCCCGGCCACTATCGGGATACGGGAAGCTTCGGTGTGAACATCTTTAACGAATTCGAACAGTCTTTCCGCTCTATCTTTCATCAGTATGCTGACGCCCAACACACCACCTTCCTTTGCGATCTCGCTCAGATAGGTTTCAAGTTCTTCCCTACTAAGCTCTCCGTCGCTTCCAAAGCCGGTCACAGCTAAGATCGATCGCAACTTGCTCAGAGCTGAGAGCATTATAGAATCGGCAAGCGGACTGCAAAGGTTCCTCTCTTTTCCTCTCGCTAGGGAATCACCTCCAGCATCGACTCCAACGACAAGATCTATATTTTCAGCTTCGACGAACTCCTTCAGACTTTTTCGAACACCCAACTCACCTTTCGTTATGTCCACGGCAACTACCTCTTTGCCTAAAAACTCCGAAACTTGAGCTACGATCGGCTTAAGTCCGTTTATCCTGCTGTTCTCGTTCACCCAAGCTAAGCATTCGTTTATAATTCTACAATTCTCTATTTCTTCAATCGAGCGAGGACCGGGCTTTGGATCTCTGGTTATTCGCTCCCAAACCACTCCCGCATGGATACATTCCACATCGAAGAGCTCGAAGAAATCCGCAACGATCAGAGTGCTGACTATATCTCCTCCACCTCCGATGCCGATTAGAAGGGCTCTGTCGATCTCTTGGAGTATTTCGACTATACGCATGTTCTATATTTCGTTCATGATAATTTAATTACTCACGTAGATTTTAAAACTCTGATGAGATCGAGACTATCAAAACTGCGAGAACTATCAAGCCCGCTCCAACGTATTGCATTAAGCTCAAACTTTCCCCAAGCATAAAAACGGAGAATATATGGGAAAACACACCCTCCATCGACATTATAACTGAAGCATCCGCCGGCTTGGTCCACCGTTGAAACCAGTTCTGCATCAGCTTTGCCACCAAAGTTGCCAATATCGCCGTTACCAGCAGAGCGACTACTACATCCCGATTCAGAACGAACTTATCAGTAGCGACAGCAAAAGGAGTGGACAGAACAGCCACAGCAAGAATCTGCCAGAACGCAAGCTGGGTAGGATTTATCTCCCTCGAATAGTGTGAAATCATGGCAATCTCCATAGCAAATGCGAATGCACAAGCGAGCATCAGAATATCACCCCAGTTGAATCCTTCATAGCCGGTGAGCAAGAACAGCCCAGCCAAAGCTACAAAGGTGCTTAAAACTTCAATCCCCCTTAGAGAAATTCTGTAAAGAACGAATGCTATCAAAGGTGCCAAGACAACGTAGAGGGAAGTTATAAATCCGGCATTCGTTGCAGTGGTGTATTGCAGGCCGACTGTCTGAAAGGAGTAGCCCAAGAAAGTTGCTATGCCAATCTTAAACCCATCCCTAAACCCCTCAAAGCTTACGAACGGAAGAAAAAAGATGCACGCGATAAAGAATCTAATAGCGTTGAATGCGAAGGGAGATATGCTCTCAACGGCAACCTTCACGACAGGAAATGTTACACCCCAGATCAGTGCAACAATCAAAAGACCTAAATCCGCATAGAGCCTTTTCACAGCTCCTCGCAAATGAAACAAAATAAAAGCTTTTTGAGAAATCGTTTTGTGATGGCAAGTCTTAACATACACCATGAAGTTTGGAACAGCTGGCGTTCCAAATTGCTCGAAGGATAGATCGACGATCGGAGGTATAAAGACGATCAAGGAGCTTGGGTTAGATGCTATGGAGGTTCAGTTCGTTCGCGGAGTTAAGATGAGCGAGGAAAAAGCCAAAGAAGTTAAGAGGGTTGCAGACTCCTTGGGTGTAGAGCTTTCGGTTC
>JAMOPJ010000004.1 GCA_027064525.1 Archaeoglobaceae archaeon | reverse complement strand
AAAGAGAAAGTATGGAGTATTGAGGAAACGATTGAAGATGAGATTGACGAAATGTCAGCTGAAGATTGTTTGAACTTCGAGAGAAACTTGGAGCAGATTGTAACAGAGAGATATGAAAGAGAGCTTGAAGAGCTGTTCGAGCGAGTTAAGAGTTTGCAAGTTTAGCCTAAAATCCTAAAATCTTTCCAATATTTATCGTATATCTTTTTTAACTCTTCTTCATCTTGGAAATCGTAATGCGATAGGTCAATATCTGAGCCTCGTGGAATTACAAACTCCTCATCGCTAAGAACATGGCCCATAAGCATCTTTTTGATTGCTGTGGGCATCCCTAACCTATCACTCTGTTGAGAGAAGAACTTTCTGCAATGTTTGAGCCTGAACGGGATGTTGCCGATTTTAACCTGTATCAACGTCCAAATATGCTTTAGGCTGGACTTAGCGAAGAGCTTATCTGGATCAGGATTTGTTGCAAGGTATTTAAGTAGCCATTCTTTCGCTTCCTCGCTGAAGAATGTGATTCGATCCTCATAGTCTTTTGCTATTTCAGCTTTGATGTGAATTGTTCTGCTATCAATATCTATGTCATCGAGCTTGAGCCTGTAAATTTCCTCAGCTCGCATCCCCGATGTTGCGGATAGCAGCATTGCAGCAACCGCTTTTAGTTTAATGCTATCGGATTTGCTCGTGTTTAGAATATCTTGAACAGCTGATGCAACGTGGTGAGATTTCACGACCAATTTCCTGCGTTTCTTAGGTACTTTCGGAAGTTCGATTTGGTTTGCGAGGGGATGATCAATGAACTTAAGAAAAGCTCTGATACGAAGAACATGCTTTCTTGCTGTTCCAGGTGCAAATTCTTTCTTTAATTTGTTTATATAAATAATTATGTCGTTATCATTAAGTTTGTAAGAAAGTTTCTCAAGGAAGTCATGAACAACTTTCTCATATCTTCTTTTTTCATCATCAGAAATATCCTTCAGCTGGATTGCTTTAACAAACTGTTCGTATTGAAATTTGACAGAATTGGAATGCGGGGGGAGGGATTTGAACCCTCGAACCCCTTCGGGACGGGACCCTAAATCCCGCGCCTTTGACCTGACTCGGCAACCCCCGCTCGATATTATTTAGCTGTTAAGGGTATTTTATACTTTCGAGTCCAAAACTTTAAATTTTGAAAGAACTACTGAGTTTTTGTGATCGAGTTCGTTACATGGGTTATTCTAACGCTCAGCGCTGTAACGCTCGTAGTAGCTTTGGCTGAGAGGTTCGGTGTAGAGATAGCCATAGGTATCTTTGCGACTCTGACGGTTGTAGCCAATATAATAGCATCCAAGCTCGTTACGGTGGGCAGCATCATCGTTCCGGCAGGAGTAATAGTCTATTCGGCTACTTTCTTGATTACGGATGTCTTAGGAGAGATCTACGGCAAGGAATACGGAAAGAAAGCCGTGATAACAGGATTTTTTGCAAACATAATTGCAATGCTTGCAATAGTTACAGCTCTACTATGGAAACCAGCCCCGATAGGCATTGAAACTGCCGAAGCTTTCGAGAAAGTTTTCGGATTGACTCCAAGGATCGTCATAGCTTCGATGGTTGCATACTTGATCTCCCAAACACATGACGTTTACGCGTTCCACTTTTGGAGGGAGAAGACGAAGGGTAAGCATCTGTGGCTCAGAAACAACGCATCCACGATCGTCAGCCAGCTCATAGATACGTGCACATTCATAACGCTGGCGTTCTACGGCGTTGTGCCAAACGACATTCTCCTCGGAATGATCTTTGGGCAGTATCTCATAAAGGTGGCGATAGCCCTTCTCGACACTCCTTTCATGTATATAGCAACATTCACTTGGAAAATCGTGAGCAAAACAACCGCCTAATCCTGCAACAACCTCTTCCTAACGGCCGGATTTCTACCGGCTATAACCTTAAGCACCGTTTCAAAATTCGATTCGAGTGGAATCGTTTCGCATAAAAACACTCCCGTCCTTCCCTTCTCCCTCCTTCTCTCCAGAACCCTCTTTCTTTCCTCAATTATCTCTATACCAACACCCAAGATTCTAGCAACTTCAGCGGACTGCACCTCATCTATCGGAATCTCCACGTGCCCTCTCCCAGTCGGAACTATCAAAACGAGCCTCTTGTCAACTCCGGCAACTCTTTTATCGAGCAAAAGCTCCTCGTAGCTCAAAGCACCTCCGAATCTGTAGAAATCGAGCTCCCTCTCCTTCATTTTCACGAGTGGAAAGCTCACTGTGGTGTTCTCATCGAGCACGAACTCTCCCTTTATCGCATAGTTTGGCGTTGCTTGAACGATCCTCTTCTCCAAAATCTCGAAACCGTCCAAAGCCAGTTCGATCTTATACGAAGGAACCTGAAGGGGAATGAAGATATCGACATCGCTGTCCTTAGTCACATCTCCCCTCGCAACCGAGCCGTATAAGATCGGCTCCAATCCGAATTCGTTCAATCTCTCCATTACCTCTCTCGCTCTCCCCCTCTTCCGCCTTAGAATTTCCCAGTGCTCTTTGCTGTATATGACCTCCCTCCTATCGCCATACGTTGCAGTTTTACCCCTCATGCTCAACCGTCTTTTCTATCCACTCCAAAAACTCCTTATTTCCTTCCTCAACAACGAACGCGCAGATGCAAGGAACAGAGTAACTGTGGATCTTCTTTACCTCCTCTCTGAGTTCCTTGAACCTTTCGGCTTTCGTCTTCACGATCATCACGAATTCGTTGCACTCCTCGATCTTGCCTTCCCACCAGAAGAGCGATCTGACGGGAAATATGTTAGCACAAGCGATTAACCTTTTCTCAAGCAGATGTCTTGCAATCTTTCTTGCCTCATCCAAACTCTCGCAGGTGATATACACGAATATAAACATGAAACTAAAATCAACGTTGGGTTTTAATTAACTTTTCATTTTCGAAAATTATAAAATTTTAAAGATCAATATTTTTAAGCCTCTCTATGGCTTCCTCTATAACCTTCACATCTCTCGTCAGTGCAAATCGGACAAACCCTTCCCCATACTCTCCAAATCCAACTCCCGGCGTTACAAGAATCCCAGCCTCATTCAGAAGCTTCTTTGTGAACTCTATGCTTGTGTAACCTTCCGGAACTTCGCACCAAACGTAGAACGTGGCTTTCGGCTTCTCAAAGTTTAAGCCGATCTCTTGCAAACCTCTAATTAAAACGTCCCTCCTCTCCTGATAGATCTTACAGTTCTGCTCTATGCACTCGTCACTTCCAGTTAAAGCAGCTATAGCAGCTTCCTGAACAGCCTGAAACACTCCGCTGTCAACGTTCGTCTTAACCTTCAGTAAGCCCTTCAGAATGTCCTCATTGCCCACGGCAAATCCTATCCTCCAGCCGGTCATATTGTATGTCTTTGAGAGAGAGTTGAACTCTATGCAAACCTCAAAGGCATCACCTACCTCCAAGAAGCTCTTCGCTCTGTAACCATCAAAGGTTATCTCTCCGTAAGCAAAATCGTGGGCTAATATTATGCCATAATCTTTACAGAAGTCCACTGCTGACTTTATGAACTCTTTCTCGGCAACCGCCGTTGTGGGGTTGTTCGGATAATTTAGAAACAGTATCTTCGCCTTCCTCGCAACCTCATCTGGAATCGATTCGAAATCTGGTAAGAATCCTTTCTCCTTCTTAAGAGGAACCTTATACGGAACTCCGTCTGCGAGCAGAGTTGAGGCAAAATATACCGGATATCCCGGATCTGGAACGAGCACGTAGTCACCATCGTTTACGAATGCCAGCGGGAGATGAGCTATACCCTCTTTTGATCCGATCAGCGATATCACCTGCTTCTCCGGATCCAACTGAATACCCTTCCTTCTTCTATAAAACTCCGCAACAGCCTGCCTAAAAGAGAGCATTCCTTCGTAGCTTGGATACTTGTGATTTTCGGGCTTCTCGACGGCCTTCTGCATTGCTTCGACAATGTGCTTAGGCGTAGGAATGTCCGGATCGCCGACACCGAAATCTATAACCTTAACACCTTCCCTCTCCTTCTGTCTTTTCATCTCGTCGATCTCTGCGAAGAGGTATGGAGGAAGCTTCTTAAGTCTCTCTGAGAGTTCGAACATGGAGCAAGATTATATTAACCATATATATCTTCATCGATTGATGCTGTAGAGATAGAAAATCTTAAGATGTAGATGTTAAGCCGATATCAATGGTTGAAATAATAGTTTTAGAATACAGACCGAGGCTTTTAGCATCGGCGCTCGTTATACTTATCGCAGTATTCGCCATAACGTTCGGAGTTTTCAGCGAAAGATTTCCTGAATCCCCTCCTGTATTCTTCAGAGTTTTATCCGTAATTCTCGGAATCTTTGGCCTTATCGCCGGAATCTGGAACTTCACAGTTGGTGTCAAGTTCTCCAAGACATTCAGAGAGTTCGTAAAGGAGCTAAAGTTGGACGATAAGACGCTCGTTCTGCCGAGGACCATGAAGCTCATTAAGGCGAGGTTGCTGGTGAGAGCAGAGAGTGAAAATGGGGAAATCGACATCGACGTATTTACGGATACGATAGGGGAGCCAATCCATTCGAATGCTATCGAGCTTGAGGAGTTGGAATACGGTGGAGTCGTCGGTTCTTGCTATCCGGAATGGATCGAGCTCATAGGTTACGAGTTGGAGGAGTTCAGAAACATATGGGGCGGAACGATAGGGATATACCCTCTTAAAAGGTTAAACTACAAGATTTCGCTCGATAAGAGCACTCTTGTGGTTTCATGCGACGACGCCTACGCTCAGGTTAGTTTAAGGCTTGAAAATGGGCGGATCATTGGGAAGGTGTCGCATGTCCGAGGGAGATCGAGAGGAATTAGGATCGAAATCGATGCCAGATACAAACTAACACTCTCAACTCCACCGCTCAGGGTTTATAGGGCAACACTGTTCGAAGCGAACGAGAGCGGAGAATACGAGTTCGAGTTCGAACTTCCGAACGTCGAAGATAGATACTTGGTTCTGTTCACCGGCGATCCCAGCCTGAATCCGAAGAAGCTTCTCAAGGCTTTGGGTCTCAGCACTCCCGTGGTGTTCGGAATCGGTTGGAAGAAGGTAGATGCCGTTTTGAAGCTCGTGTTGGATGTTCCAAGAAAAATTGATGTTGTCGATGTTGCCCGTCTTAGCCTCTCTCCTCGATAGGAATGTATTTCCTGTTCTTTGGGCCTACGTAGAGCGCCCTTGGTCTAAGTAATCTGTTGTTCTCATACTGCTCGATGATGTGTGCCGTCCAGCCTGCTATCCTTCCGATTGCGAATATCGGGATGAATAGATCGTCTGGAATGCCGAGGGTTGCATAGATACATGCTGAATAGAAGTCGACGTTGGGCAGAAGCTTCTTATACTTGTAAGCAGCCTGCTCCACGGCTTCAGCTATCTCGAACCATTTGGAATCCTTCTGCTCCGCGAGCATCTTAGCCAAAGCCTTGAGCTCGAGCGTCCTTGGATCCATTACGTTCTTGTAAACTCTATGACCGAATCCCATTATCCTCTCCTTCCTCTTGAGCTTCTCCTTGACGTATTCGTCTGCCCTCCAAGGAACGGCTATCTCTCTGAACATCTCTATGACCTTCTGAGCAGCTCCACCGTGCAACGGCCCCATCAGAGTCCCCGTGGCGGCGACTATGCAAGCATACATGTCTGCGAGCGTGGACGCAGCAACCCTTGCAGCGAACGTTGAGGCGTTCAGTTCATGATCCGCATGCAGAATGAAATCCAAGTCCAAGCATTTAGCTTCCAATTCGCTCGGTTCTTCACCGTATAGCATGTAAAGGAAGTTTTCTGCGTGATCGAGTTCATCGTTAGGATGGACCAAATTCTGCCCCTGCCTAATTCGATGATAGTATGCTACAATCGTCGGGAACTTGGCAATCAAACTCTTAGCCTTCTCGACGCTGTGCTCGTAGCTTCTGTAATGGATATATCTATCCATCGAACCTAAGTAAGATACGGCCGTTCTCAAAACGACCATCGGATGCGTGAACGGTGGGAGATGTGTAAGCAGACCGATGATTTGAGGTGGAAGCTCCCTCAAATCTTTAAGCTCCTCTTTGAATGCTTCTAGCTCACTTTTCGTTGGAAGCTCACCGAAGAGCAAGAGGTAAGCGACCTCCTCGTAGCATGAGTGCTTTGCTAGGTCGTGAATGTTGTATCCCCTATACTCCAAGATCGCCTTTCCATCCTCAACATCCACCCTACTTATGCTACTTTTGCAGGCAATAACGTCCTCCAAACCCTCTTTAACGGTCATAACACCACCTCAAACTATCCTATACGAAGGATACTTTTCGAGGATCATACCTGAAACTATCAGTGGTGGCTCTCTCATAGCTATTTCAATAGCCTTATCCAACTTCCACTCCTTCTCAGCATATATGGTAAAAAGTTTGTCTCCCGCCCTTACGTGTTGTCCACCCTTCTTGTGCAACAGAACTCCAGCTCCCTTATCCTTCGGAGCTCCAGCAGCTCTAGCCACCTTCACAAGCCTATGGTTGTGAACTACAGCCACAGCTCCATCTATTGGGGCTACGATATCGAAAGTCTTGTCTCCAATTGGAATATCGTCCGATTTAACGTTCGGATCTCCCCCCTGAGCTTCAACTATCTGCTTGAACTTCTCAAGGGTTTTTCCAGACTTGAATATCTCTTCAGCATAGGCGTAACCGTTGACCGCTTTACCAGTCATCTCAAACAATATGCCAGCGATTCCTAAGGCCTTCTCGATTAGGCTACGTGGCCCGCTTTTGTTTTCCATAGTTTTTAAAGCTTCCCAAGCTTCTAAGGCCGGGCCTATTGCCCTTCCAACAGGCTGTCCGCCGTAAGTCAAAGCGCATGTAACGTTCAAACCTAGTCTTCTTCCCAACTCAACGAAATCGTTCGCAAGCTTTCTTCCGAGCTCTATGTTCGGAACCTTCGAGCCAGCTCCTACGGGTATGTCTATGACTATGTTCTTAGCTCCAATAGCTCCCTTCTTTGCCATCACGCTTGCCAAAAGTTGTGGACGAGGATCTATTGCAAGTGGATATTCAACCCTTATGATCTTATCATCCGCAGGAGCTATGTTCGTCGCTCCTCCCCAAGCTATGACTCCTCCGACCCTTTCGGTTATCTCCTTTATCTCCTCAACGCTGAGCGTTACGTTGGCTAAGACCTCCATCGTATCTGCGGTTCCGCTCGCTGAAGTTATGGCTCTGCTCGCAGTTTTTGGAATTAGCAAACCTGCTGCAGCAACTGTCGGGACTATTATTAGGGAGATCTTATTGCCCGGAACTCCTCCAATGCTGTGTTTGTCAACTACAGTTCCCTCGTCGAACGTTAACGTTTCTCCGGTTTCGATCATGGCTCTCGTGAGCCACTCTATTTCATCGAAGTCCAAACCGTGAATGTAGCTTGAAAGGACGAAGGCCGTGAGCTCGACTTCAGTCAGTGCGTTGCTTACAATATCTTTGACGATTCGATATATCTCGTCCTTCGTTAGCTTTCCTCCATCCAACTTCTTTCTTATGTATTCTACGGAAGGAGGCTTTGGGACGGGAACTATCTTAACCTCGCTTCCGTCTTCGATATCGCAAGCTTCGGCAAGCTCGTAGCAGATTCCCAGCTCACCTCTCTCGATCAAACCCATCGCGATTTGAACGGTTGCGACGGTTGACTTTTTGGCGATGATCCTAACTCTATCCCCCTCAAGCAAACCCAACTCGTCGGCATCAGCCTGATTCATGATAACAGCATCTCTACCGATCTTGATGGGGATGATCTTGGCTTTGAGTATCATAACCTTACGAAAAATTTTGAGGATTTTTAACGTTTTCTTTAACTCTCGTTGATTAACTTTCAACAAGCTTATACTTTCTCTTGACGTCTTTTGATTTTAGCATCTGAATTCCTAACTCTTCGGTAGTCTCTCTAATCAAAGATTTTATTGCCGAAGTCGTGGATTTTTCGTCTATTACGATAAACTCAGCATCGCTGAGCTCAACGGCCTTTATTAGAATTTCTTTATTTAAGCCATCGAACGTGTATTTGGCGAAGTTGTGTCCGAATGTGAATGTGGTCGTCAGGATTATCTCAGTCTGGCGAGGAGCGTAGTGTGTTCCCCCAACACCCACTGCGATCTGCCAATCCGATCGTTGATCCCTTATAGCCTCTATCATGCTCTCCGCAACTATCCTTCCAGCCTCCTCATCTTTCCATTCATTCTCGGTAGATCCGATTTCGTAAAAAGCTGAGGGGGTTGAGATCTCCGAAGGACCGTGATGGGTGACTTCGAGCGTGAACTGGAATTCAGGTTTCCTGTCGAGCTTATCCTTCAAAGCCAATACGTAATTCTTGATTCGAATCGGAGACGGCTTGGCTAAGGAGTAAGGCTTTCCACCATAGTCAGCTGTCGCCACATTTCCAGAGACGTGAACGGAAAATATCTTCCTCTTATCCTTGCTACTGTGACGAGATGCAAAGAGGATTTCGCTGAAGTTTAGACCGAGCCTTCTTAGCCTTTCGTCCAAGTAGTCCGCGTAGATTAGCCTTTCTCTTATTTCGATTATACCGATGTCCCCAGCATCGTAGAAAAGATAATCTCCTACTTTTCTCTCTTCAGGATCAAGCAGATCGATCAAGTTTGACTTTATGTTTTGAGAAGCTAAATCTTCCGTGCTACAGACTATCAGATGCATATCGACGATTTCACGAAACGGTATAAATGCTTTAAATGCAAAAATAAAAAATTGAAAATTACTCGTTTGCCATAAGGGCGTAGGCCTTGCCAAGCTCTGTAAGTCTTATCCGGACATTCTTTCCTTCCCTCTTCATCTCAACGAGTCCGTCCTCTTCGAGTCCCTTAAGGTGATAACTCATCCTCGCTCTCTGGGCCATATACTTCTTCTGGTCCTCGGTCTTACCTTCAAGCAGTTCGATGAGCTTGTTGATAGACTCGACCTCTCCACCCTGTTCGTCGATCGTCTTAATAATCGTCAGCTTGTCATCACTGATCTTCTTCAGAGGCGGTATAAGAACATCGATGACCTTCTCTATCTTACCATCGGATGTTATGGCGATGTATAGCTTGCTTCCAGAAAGCTGGGCAGCGATGTAACAGGCGATGCAGAGTTCTCTTGTTGTGTCTGAAGCGTTTATCAGAACCTCATTGCCATCCTTGAGCTCCTCCTTTATGACCTTTAGGATATCCAGCGCTGTTGCATAAATTTCAGCCTTATCGACCATTATCCTCTTAACCTCCACGAGCACGCTCAATGTCTTTTCGATCTCATCGGCGTTTTTGTAAACTTCTTCCTTGTCATCCTTCCCAAGCACCAAATAAACCTTCTGAATAGGCTTTCCGCTCAGCTTCGTGCTCTCAAGTAACACTTCCTTATTTAAACCAACCGGTAATACATGCACGACCTTGTTCATAATCGTATTTTGAACGTTACAATTAATAAATCTTTCTTTAAGTTTATAGTTCGACAAACTGTTAACTTAAAATAATTTTAAAGTATTTTTAGTTGAAATAAAATTGACTGACTTTTCGGTTCATGCTATTTGTTAATATAGCATTCAATTATTTTATACCGCGTATATATCAACTCTTGCTCACATATAGAGTTGTGTTGCTATCCTCTTAGGACAGTTATACATCATTAAGATATATTAATTTTTTCATCTTTTGCGAAAAATTACACCAACGCGAAAAATCGATAAATCCGGAGTATATCATCAACAAATCCTGATCGTTAAGGTTTAATCGTGAAGATAAGCATTCATATTGATTTTTAATTTTCAATTGTGTTAGCTTGAAACGGTAATGACGATATGTAATATAACGAGTATAGCGGGTGGGACAGGGTTTATATATCCTGATGATTAACATTATTATGTGATGATTACGAGGATCGAAGTGTTCGTCGAAGGAATAGTCCAGGGAGTCGGCTTCAGATACTTCACGAAGAAGGTTGCAAAAGAGTTGGGAGTGAAAGGATACGTGAAAAATCTGCCCGATGGTAGGGTGTTCATAGTTGCGGAAGGAGAGGAGAACCAACTTGAGAAGTTCCTCTCAAACATAAGGAGAGGGCCTCCTCTTGCTATAGTTAAAAAAATTCACGTTGAGAAAAAGCCCGCAACTGGAGAATTCGAAGACTTCGTTATTGCCTATTAGCAGAAGCTTTATCTTTCATTCGTGGCATCTTAGGGCATGCTTGCTAAGAGAATAATCCCCTGCTTGGACGTAACCCTCGATAAGGATGGTGCCGTGGTAGTTAAAGGTGTTCACTTCGTGAACCTTAGAAGAGCCGGCGATCCTGTTGAGTTGGCAAAGAGGTATGATGAAGAGGGTGCCGACGAGCTTGTTTTTTTGGACATCACGGCTTCACCTCACGGAAGAGAGTTGATGATAGATGTAGTTGAAAGAACTGCTGAGCAAGTTTTCATACCCTTCACGGTTGGAGGTGGAATAAAGACTATAGAACACATAAATCAGATACTATCAGCCGGAGCGGATAAGGTTTCGATAAATACAGCCGCTGTAAAGAATCCGGAATTCATAAGAGAAGCTTCGGACATATTCGGTAGGCAGTGCATAGTCGTTGCGATAGATTGCAGGAGAAACTTCGATCTAAGCAAGGGGGAGCACATAATAACACTCGAAGACGGAAGGAAGGCATGGTATGAGGTCGTGATATACGGTGGCAGAAAGCCGACCGGTATTGATGCTGTGAGCTGGGCCAAGAAGGTTGAGGAGCTTGGCGCTGGCGAAATTCTTCTAACTTCTATGAACAGAGATGGAACGAAGCTTGGATACGACATTCCGATAACGAGGGCCATAAGCGAGGCTGTCAACATTCCAGTAATAGCTTCCGGCGGAGCAGGAAAGCTTGAGCACTTTTATGAAGGATTCGTTGAGGGAAAGGCCGATGCTTGCTTAGCCGCTTCCATATTCCACTACAGGGAGATACCAATAGAGGAGGTTAAGAGGTATCTGAAGGAGAAAGGTATTCCGGTGAGATTGTAATGGGATTGGGTAACATCAGCCTACATGCACTCCTTAATCTTGCTGTCAACGGTCTTCTGTTTGTTATCGTTATAGTCGCTTATCTCTACGCATACTCAAAATCAAAATTGAGACCAACTCTACTCATAGCTCTCGCGTTCATACTCAAGGCAATTCTTACACCGCTAATGCCACTCCTGATATTTCTCATTCCACCACCGATTCTTGTTACCTTATATTCGATAGCACCAAACGTGATCTTTGCAATCTTGCTGATCGTCGCCGCATTGGAATTGGCACGAATAAACGTTTAAAAACAATTTGACTTATTCGAATGCATGCACATAAAAGATTTCCAGCAACTCATAAGAGAGCTATACTACGATAGGGATAGAAGAAGGGGAATCGAGAAAACTATGCTCTGGATAGTAGAGGAGGTTGGAGAGCTTGCAGAGGCTGTGAGGAAGAACGATGTCAAAGCTATAGGCGAGGAGATGGCGGATGTCTTAGCTTGGCTCGTTTCGCTTGCAAATCTTTACGACATCGATTTGGAGGAAGAGGCAAAAAAGAAATACCCCGGTTACTGCATTAGGTGTGGCAAAAAGCCCTGCGAGTGTGATGAGGCATGAGATTTCTGATCGTGAGCGAGGAGGACATAAAAAACGGAATAGTGACAGATAAATACTTCATATGGACTGAAAAGGTTTTGAAGGCTAAAGGAATTAATCCGAAGGTTGTAGCTGAGGTTACGACATCGAGCTGGGGAATATTTGCCGGCTTGAATGACGTTCTAAAGCTTATGGAAGGCAAGCCGGTTGATATATACGCGATGCCCGAAGGTTGTCTATTCTTTCCTCATGAACCAGTTTTGACGATTGTTGGAAGGTATTTGGATTTTGCGAGGTTTGAAACAGCTTTATTGGGATTCGTATGTCATTCCTCAGCAGTTGCTACTCAGGCATTTAAGTTTAAGCTCGCAGCTGGAGATAAAAAGGTGTTCTCGTTTGGAACGAGAAGAATGCATCCAGCGTTGGCTGCTGTGATAGAAAGATCGGCATACATAGGCGGAGTGGATGGCGTGAGCAACTTCTCAGCCGAGAAATACGTTGGAATAAAGAGCATGGGAACCATGCCCCATGCACTCATAATATGCTTCGGAGATCAGGTAAAGGCTTGGAGGGCCTTCGATGAGGTTGTTGATGATGATGTGCCGAGGACAATGCTCATCGATACGTATTTCGACGAGAAGACGGAGGCGATCCTTGCTATAGAGAACGTCGAAAGGGTGAACGGAGTCAGGTTGGATACACCATCGTCGAGAAGAGGTAATTTCAGAAAGATAGTCGAGGAGGTTCGCTGGGAACTCAACATCAGGGGAAGGAAGGATGTTAAGATATTCGTCAGCGGAGGTATAAGCATTAGAGATGTGCTCAATCTGAGGGATATCGTGGATGCGTTCGGAGTTGGAACCTCAATAGCCGGAGCAAAACCCATGGACTTCGCTTTGGACATAGTTGAGAGGGAAGGAAAGTTCGTAGCTAAAAGAGGAAAGAGGGGGGGCATGAAGCAGGTTTACAGGAATTGGAGTAAGCTGGATGATGAGATTAGGCTGTTCAAAGACGAGCCTCCCGAAGGAAAGGAACCACTGCTTCAAAAGGTTATGGAGAATGGGCGAATTCTCAAAGAATCCGAGCTGGAATCTGCGAGGATGTTGGCCTTAAGGCAGATGGAAATAATAAAGGAGCTCGGCATCGAGGATAGGTTCTTGGATGCATAACCATAAGGCTTAAATGATGCCGATCAATATAAAAATACGAGCGGGGGTTGCCGAGCCAGGCCAAAGGCGGGGGACTCAAGATCCCCTCCCGAAGGGGTTCGTGGGTTCAAATCCCACCCCCCGCATGAAGGGGCTATCGCCCCTTGCAAACCCCAATTATTGCTGTTCTCAATTGTGTTTATTCCGGTATTGAGTTCGCTTGCGTTTTTATTTGTAGTGTTGATATTAGCTGAGTTGTCCAACCGGTTGGACAACCGATCATCGACTACGATAGTGAAACTGCTATTGTTGAGCTGGTAGACATGTGTCCTCGTGCATGAAAAGGGTTATGAGGATATACACGAACGACTTCGTAGGAGTTCTCATTCAGTGCGGGAAGTAGTCAAACCATTATCTTTTCCTCAAGTTTACTAATTCGTCTGACTAAGTCTTGGATTATCTCATCCCTAGCTTTAAGTTCTTTCAACTCCACTTTTACCTCTGACAATTCTTTAACTAAATCGTCCACTCTCCTGTTCAGAGCTGACATTTCACCTCTTAAAGATCTTACCTCATTCTCGATGTTTGCAAGTCTTCTTTCGACGCTATCTATGCGTTTGTTGATGTTCATTTCCAAGCTGTCAAGCCGTCTGTTCATAGTCTCTATCGCCAGTCTAAATCCTTCAAGCTGTCCCCTTACTTCTGCCTTGAATTCTTTAAACTCGTCTCTCAGCTCACCCAAAAGTAAATCCCTAACTTTTTCCGCTATCTGTTGGGCATCAACCATGAGAACACACCACTCAAGCTCTTTTAATGATGTTATTAGTTTCTGTTATTTGAACCTACGTATAGCTGGTTTAACTACAGTCTCAAACATGTCCTTACTCTTCGAGGATATCACTGGTGATTGCGTTAGCAGTGTGTTGTGTCTGTTGTGTGGGTGAGACAATAGATATGTCTAAGAGCTTTGTCGCCGGCTGGTTGATGGACGGTGATACAGTTAAATTCTAATATTATGATTTTATTTTGCCTAATTTGCCTAAAAACATCGCTCGACTCAAGATCACCTCTTGGGGGATTCATGGGTTCAAATCCCACCCCCCGCATCTCATTAAATTCTCCAAACACTTAACTATTTGGTCAAAAAAGTAACATTGTAATGACGGAAAAACTCATGGAAATCTTTAAAACTGTTGATAGCTCTCCGAATGGCTTATCGAGTGATGATGTCAAGCTTAGGCTTGAAATTTACGGTTACAACGAGATTAAGGAAGAGGAGAAGATTAGCGAGATTTTGAGATTTTTATCTCAGTTTAATAGTCCCCTCATCTACATTCTGATTATTTCTGGAGCGATCACCTTAATGCTGAATAGGATCGTGGATTCAACGATAATATTTGCAGTCGTGTTGGTCAGTGCTGTAATCGGCTACCTTCAGGAGAGGGAAGCCAAGAAGACAATTGATGCGTTGAAGAGACTTATAGAGATTAAGGCGAGAGTTTTGAGAGACGGTAGAATCGTGGACATACCGTCTAAGGAAGTTGTTCCCGGGGATGTGATAATACTTGAAGCTGGAATGAAGGTTCCCGCGGATGCTGTTCTACTAAATGCAAAAAGTCTGGTAACGGACGAGTCTCTGCTAACGGGAGAATCTTTGCCGGTTGAAAAATCCGTCGGAAGCCCTGTATTTGCAGGAACGCTCGTCGTTGGGGGATCTGGCAGAGCAGTGGTTACAGCTACTGGGGAGAACACGGAGTTGGGCAAAATTGCCAAGAGTGCTAGAGTGGAGAAGGGCGTAGAGACTCCGCTGATAAGGAGGATAAAGCAGCTGAGCAGATTTATATTTTTCATCGTGATTTTTGTGTCCGCTTTGAACTTTACGGTCGGAATCTTGAGAGGATACGACCAAACCTTCATGTTTTTAGCATCGGTAAGCTTAGCTGTTGCGGCGATTCCAGAAAGCCTTCCAGCACTTATTACGATGACTCTCGCGATAGGAGTTAGAGATATGGCTAAGAAGAACGCAGTTGTAAGGTTGTTACCAGCAGTTGAAACATTGGGAAGTGTTACGACGATATGCACGGATAAAACCGGAACTTTAACTCAGAATAGGATGAGCGTTGTTAAAATATTCGCTGGAGATAAGGAATTTGATGTTGATAGGTTGTTGCACGATAGTGTGAAGGATCACTCCGAGCTGTATCTAACTGTAAAGACCGGATACGTTTGCAATAAGGCTATCTACGGAACTACTGAAGGAGGAGATCCGACAGAAGTAGCCCTTCTCAGGATCGCTCACGATTTGGGGATTGAAGGGGACTTTGAGGTAATAGACGAGATACCGTTCGATCCTTCTCGGAGGTTTATGGCAATAGCTACTAAGGAAAACGGAGAAGTCAGAATCTACGTCAAAGGATCTCCTGAAAAGATCTTGGCCATGTGCAGATGGAAGCTTGTGGATGGAAAGTTGAAAGAGCTCGATTTTCACGAAGCATACATAATAGCGTCGAGCTACGCTGAGAAGGGACTGAGAGTTCTCGCTTTTGCCTACAAGCCTCTCGAAGATTTTAAGGGGTTTGAACTGGAGAACATGGTGTTCTTGGGTTTCCAGTGCATGATCGATCCTCCAAGGGAGGAGTGCTATTCTGCCATAGAGAAATGCAAATCGGCTGGAGTTCGGGTTATCATGCTCACCGGAGACCATCCCAAAACAGCACAGTTCATAGCTAAGGAACTGGGAATCGATGGCGAAGTTTTGACCGGAAAGGAGGTGGAAAATATGTCCGATGAGGATCTCAAAGAAGCTTTGAAAACCGTAAACGTATTTGCAAGGGTCTCTCCGGAGATAAAGCTCAGGATAGTCAAGCTTTTGAGGGAGGTGGGCGAGATAGTTGCCGTCACTGGAGATGGTGTAAACGATGCTCCGGCGTTGAAGAGTGCAGATATAGGCGTTGCAATGGGATCCGGAACTGAAGTTGCCAAAGAATCTGCTGAGATCATCCTTCTGGATGATAACTTTGCAACTATCGTGGATGCGATAGAAGAGGGAAGAAACGTCTTTAGAAAAATTCAGAGGATACTCGCTTGGCTGCTACCTACGAACTTGGGGGAGGGGCTTGTAGTTCTCGTGGCCTTTCTGTTGGGAATAGCCCTACCAATTTTGCCAGTTCAGATCCTCTGGATTAATACGGTTACTGCGGTTCTTCTTGGAACTACATTGGTGTTCGAGCAAAGGGAACCGAATCTGCTTAAATTAAAGCCGATGACGGGTGAACTGATAAACAGAGCGATTATCTTCAGGATTCTGTGGGTGTCTCTAATACTAACCCTCTGCGCTTACATCCTTTATTTCAAATATGCTGATGAAGGTGTTGGTAGAACGGTAGCGATGAACGCAATAGTCCTCTTTGAGATATTTTACCTGATGGGAACCTCAATTAGATTAAAAAACGTCGCTCTTGCTATCGGTGTTTGCGCAATGATTACTCTACAGCTAATCGCAACGTATTCGCCTTTAAGACACTACCTCCACGCAAGTCCTATAGGAATCAAAGCTTGGGTGGATATAGTTCTGCTGACATCCATCGTCTTCTTTCTTACGAAGCTCGAAAAATTCGTCAGCCACTCACGACGACATCCCTGAATCTTATCGAAGGTGTGATCGTATTCTCGATCTGCCTAACGTCCTTGCCAAATGCCTCGACATTCTTCAGCAGTTCATAGACATTTCCGTAGATCATCACAGACTTCACAGCCTTACTTTCACCCTCCTTAACCAAGAATGCGTTCATACACTCCAAGCTAAAGTCACCACTTACGGGATTGGACGTATGAGCACCAATGAGGGCGTGAACGATCAGTGCGTCTTCTTCTATGTTCTTTGACTCCTCTTTAAATTCCAAAACTACGTTCGTTGGAGATGTGGTTGGATATAGATCGTCCCCTCTCAGCCCGTTCCCAGTCGGTTCGATTCCCATCTCCAAGGCGTGTCTGAAGTCCGTTATGTAAGATTTGAGCACACCCTCCTCGAAAACGATCGTCTCCTTTGGTTCTACTCCTTCATCATCGAAAGAGAAGCTAATCAAACCGTATGGAATCGTTCCATCATCTATGAGCGTAATCTCCCCCAAATATTGCTTACCAATCTCTGTAAGAGGACTTCTCCTCTTAAGAACGTTTTCAGCGAAGAAAGCGGGATACAAAGCGTAGCTGAGCAATTCATGGACTGCAATCGGAGAAAGAACTACATCGTATGTTCCTTTCTCGATCTTCTCAGCTTTAAGCGATTTCACAGCAATTTCGGCAGATCTTTTGCCTACGAATTCCAAATCAATCTTTGAAGTTCTGCTCTGATCGAATTCGAACGCACTACTATCTCCGATTACACACTCCAAGAATGTCTCGCACATTGTTAACTTTTCCTCCAAGTCGGTTCCGTATGAGTTCATCAGCCTAATCTCTTCAACTGAAGCTTCTACGTATCCTTGAGCCGGATTTACATCTCCCACCTCTCTTGCAGAGTTGATCAGAGTTTCGGCAGATTCGATTAGCCAGTCGGAGTCTATCCTCTCAACTTTGGCATCGTAAACACCTTCCACATCGACTTTCTTTCCGATCGGTAGCTCCTTAAGCTTCTCTTCCGAAATCCTCGCTATCTTTATCGCCCTCTCACATAACTCGATCGAGAGATTTGAGGAAGTAGCAAAACCGACCTTTCCGTTCACTATGACTCTGACAGCGTAATCCAAATCCTCAGAAGATTCGATAATCTTTATCTTTCCCTTCTCTATCGATATCGATTTTGATGAGGTTTTATTGCAATATATCTCCCATGCGTCGGTGTTTTTATCGAGATATCGGATTATTTCGTCCATTTAGGCACCTCCAACCAAAGCCTTAATTAAAGCGGGAGGGGAACCATCAGCTACCGGCACGAGCTGCCCGTTTTTGCCGCAGAAGCCGGGATCGAACTCCAGACCCTTGCCGAGTTCTATGCTTCTCAGGATTTCGAGGGTGTTCCCGCTTAACGAGACATCCCTTATCATCTCCGCAAGCTCGCCGTCTCTTATGATGTATCCGAACTGGGCGTTGAACTGGAAGTAACCAGTGGCCGGATTCGTTTCCCCACCTCTTGATCCAACCAAATAGACACCATTCTTAGCTTCCTCAAGCAACTCTTCAAAGCTGAGATCTCCCTCATCTATGAAGGTGTTGCTCATCCTGACGATCGGAAAGTCCAAACCCTGAGCTCTTGCATTTCCCGGCTTACCGTTCAGCAACGCTGAAGTCTCACGGGAATGCAGAAAACTTTTGAGAATACCGTTCTCGATTATAACCTTCTTCTCCGCCCTAACACCCTCATCGTCGAACGGATAAAAGCCGAACTCCTTGAGCGTTGGATCGTCATAAACGTTCACACAATCGTTTGCAACTATCTTTCCGATCTTATCCGCAACAACGCTCGAACCCTGCAGAACGTGGTCAGCTTCAACAGCATGCCCGAAAGCTTCGTGGATGAAGACCCCACCCAGCGAAGAATCGACGACGACGTTCATCTTGCCGGAAGGAGGAGATTTTGCTTTGATCAATCCCTTGAGAACGTTCTTAACTTCTTCGGCCATCTTAAACACGTTATCTCCAAAAATCTCGTAGCCAGCTGGTTTCAAAATTCTCTTGGAGTAAAACTGCAACGTTTCGTCTTTCGCCACAGCCTGAACAATCATGCCTATGCGTGGAACTACATAGCGAACTTCAACGCCGGAAGAATCCCTATACTCGAATTCCCTAACGTTTTCGATGTAAACTATCTTCGTGCTCACGATGAAATCTTCCCTAAGTGTTTTCTCAATATCCCTTATCAGTCGAACCTTATCCTCAATGGAAACTTCGCTGGGATCGATCTTCGGCTTTAAGACGAATCTTCCATCCTTGACTTCGATCTCACAGATCTTGCTTCTTCCCTTCCCCTTCGCGTTATCCTCTGCCCTTTTTATTCCCTCTTCATCATCTATATCTTCGGACGTGCTGAAAAATCCCCAGAATCCGTTCTTTAAAACCCTGAAAGCCTTTCCCGAAGATTCGTCGCACTTCACCTTCTCAATTCGTCCGTTTTCGAGTGATATCGTCAGAGATTTCGTTCTTACAAATCTGATGTCGTAGAACATGCTACCACCTGAGCAGGTTCAGAAGATTCTTTATATCCTTAACCGACTGCTGGATGCTTCTCTTCGATTCGATCGAAACCACCTTTGGCAGCAACCTCAATGCAGTGAACTTCTTTCCTTCTTGAACAGCCCTAACGAACTTGTGTTCCTCTTCGATCCACCAGAATTCCTCAAGCACCCTCTTCTCGTATTCGTCGAGTTTATCGTTTGCGAGACATTCATAGAATATCCACGCACATCTCAGCGATGGAGCGTTTCCTTCTCCTCCCCCACTCACGCATCCAACGGCTTCTCCCACACCATAAACATTCCCATAAACTATCGGTTTGCATTCAGACGGAGGGAGCATCCTTATCTTTGCCTTGCAGTAACACTCGTTTCCTCTATCTTTAATTCCATAAACCTCTCTAAGCTGATGAATTAGCTCCATAGCCCTCTCATAGCTTAGATCTCCGGCACCGATATGCCATCGATCGCCCAATGGGAAGGCCCAAGCGTATCCGGTCTTTCTCATCTGAACGTATATGTTCTCATCCAAATCGTGTTTTTCCACAGTTTGAATCGTGTAATATATGCTATCGTTTTCAATCTTTGGCAAAATAGCTCTGCTACAGCCGGTCGCATCCACAACGATGTCCGCCTCAGCTTTCTCGAACTCGAAATCCTTCCAGAGATCTTCCAAGAGCCTCTTCCTATCGAAGATGTAAACGTTTTTATTTTTGAGCACTATCTTGCCGTTGATAACGACCTCCTTGGGTATTGAGAGGATGTAATCGTCCAAATCTACTCCAATCTTCCTATACAGCTCTTTGGCTTCGTTGTATGCGATTCCCCAAGCACATCTGCAATCGGGCTTGTTTCTCAGATCGTAGATTCTGACTTTGAACCCGTTTTGAGATAAAAGCTCGTAGAGATAACTTCCGGCGATTCCAGCACCATAAATCTGAATCTGCATCGTAGCGTTGGTAGTTTGAACCGAATTTTAAGCTTTTTTGAATTGAATTCACGAGATTTAAAAAATTAATTTTACTCTTTGTGTATCTTTTCAGCCAATCTCTTTAGCATTGATTTTGGCAGACAGTTCTCGCAAACTGGAATCACGGTTACGTAGTTCTTGTATAGCCCTCTTACCCACGTTCCTATGTATCTTATGTCGTTTAAGCAGACAGGATTCTTGCAGATCGAACATCTTCTCCAAGTTATTCCCTCTTCGTCTTCTCTAAGCTCCTTACCACAAGTTACACACTTCAAAGCCATTTACATCACCTCAGAAATCCAAAGGAGCCTTAGCAATTGCCCTCGCCAAATCCGCAGCCGTAAAAATACCTACAACCTCATCGTTCTCGATGACTATGAGCCTCTTTATTTTCATATCTGCCATTATTCTTGCCGCCTCTCTCAAGCTGTAATCGGGAGAAACGGTGATGAGCGGTGATGATGTGTATTTTCCGACCTCATCATCTAAGTTACCTTCAAGCAAGACCTTCGAAACCAAATCTCTTTCGGTAAATATCCCATAAGGTTTTCCTTCTTTCGTTACCAAAACGCTACCGATCTTTTTCTCACCCATAATTCTACAGACCTCTCTAACTGGAGTTCGGTAATCTACGGTAACTACATCTTTAACCATCGCATCTCCGACTCTCATCATATTTTTTGATTTTATTTACCTAATATTTAAGCTTTACCAAAATTTTATGTTAAAGCTTGAAAAAACTTAAATTAGCTCTCCGCAATCGAAAATCTCGGTAATATCGAGCTCGAAAGCTACAACGGGATTTGTGAGCCCGAAGTTTTCCAAAACTTCGGGATGAATCTCTCCGAACACTCCAACCCTCTTTCCGCTTACGATTATATCCGCCCTCCTTCCCTCGATGAACGCTGGATCCTCACTTTCGTTCACATCCCAGCTAAGATCCAACTCCTTCATAACCGCTTGAAGGACGCTTCTAATCTCCGCAAAGTTCGCCTTCGAGTGCGTTATGCATGCACTAAGCCTGAGCCTATTCTTCATAGCAATGACGACATCCCCAACCTCGAATATCTTCTGAGGCATCGGATGATGCTTGTTTTGCGAGAGAACCTCTAATAGCTTTGGCAGAATGTCCGTTCTGACTATCGTGTGCTCTTCCGTTAGGGGATGCATAACCGGCACGAAGCCCTCCCACGGCTTTGGCCTTCTCCTTCGCATGTAGTCGTATTGAACTTTCTCGCTTGTAAGAGTGAAGGTTATGACTTCAAGAAAGCCCAGTCCGATCATTATCTCTCGCACGATCTCCCTCATCTCGTTCCAAGGGTGAGTCATTCCTATGGCGTTCGTTTGGGGATACTCGGGCTTTATCCTGTCGTAGCCGTAACCTATCGCTATATCCTCTATAACATCCCACTCGTGCATTATGTCCGCTCTGTATGGTGGGATGAGAACATCCACACTATCCTCATATATCTTTTCAACTCCAAACCTCATCCTCTCCAAGGCAAGCTTGATCTCATCATCGCTGAGCTTAAAACCTAAAAGACCGAATATTTCGGACTTCGACACTCTCATCCTTTTGGGGCTCAGATCGGGCTTTACTTCCGTTCTATCAGGATAAATTATCTCTACGGATTCTATAACTCCACCCCTGTCAGCGAGCATCGTTGCGAGGATGTTCAAAGCCTTGTCAACGTTTTCATCAAAGCCTGTGACGTCTATGAAGAGATCCGTTGTCTTTTCAGTTACTCTTGTCTTCTCAGCATTGATTATCGGTGGGAAGGAGATAGCTTCCCCTTTTGAATCGATTATCATTGGATATCTGTCCTTTCCGGCCAATATGAAGGCGAACTGTTTCCCTTTGGGATGCTCTTTGAGAATCTCCTCCACAGTCATAACCCTGTCAAAATCGAGCGGAACGAATGCAAAAGATGAATCTACAGCCTTATATGTGAGTGGGAAGTTCACCTTGCTGAGATCGTGCACACCGATAGCCATCTTCCTTCTGTTCCTTCCAATAGTCCAGTGTAGATCCTCCTGCACCTCCATGAGGGATCTGATCACCTCATCGCTCATCTTCACACCCTTGACGACACATCCGGCTATCTTCGGTCTGACCTCTAAAACGGAAGGATCGACGAATATCTTCCAACTACCCCTCTTCACTTCGTAATGCTTGTATCCAAGCTCTATGTCCAGAAATCCTCTCAGTGCCCTTGCAACTCCCTCGACACTATACAAATCTGGTCTGTTTGGAAAGAACTCCACGTCAAGATGATCATCCTCAACCCTCTCGATGTCGCATCCGAGCATAGGTAGCCTTTTGAGTATCGTCTCTCTATCAACGCCTACGAGCCTCTCAAGCTCGTCCCAGTAGAGCGTAACAACTGGCATCGCACTCCTTTCAAGCTTGGAGAATAAAAGTTTTTACTTCTAAGTCCGAAGTTTGGCCATGTATCCTCTTGCCCACATAAGAATCGCTCTACTCTTCGGTAGATTACTCCAAAGGCGGTTAAAGCTCAGAGATCTCAGATTGGTTGCCTTGGGATCGATGTTGCCTGACTTGGTGGACAAACCTCTGACGCTCGTTGGAATAGGCTCGGGCAGATTCATCGCTCACTCCTTCCTCTTCACGATTGCGACAGCGTTGCTAAGCAGAGAGATCGGATTCGGATGTGCGATGCACCTAATTCTGGATAGAATTTGGGAAGAGCCGAAAATTTTGCTATTTCCTTTCTTGGGATTTCCGCCCACCATCCACCATACGATTTACGATTTTATCCGAACACTTCTCACGAATAGATCCGTTCAGGCTGGTGAGATCGTCGGTTTGATATGCATAACAACTTATAAAAGAATAAAATCGATTTAACTATCGCCGGATAGCTGGACAATCTCTCAGCCAGCCCAAGTCGGGCTGATAGAGCTTCCTTAAATCTTTCATACCTAAGCGAAGCATCGCTAACCTTCCGATTCCTAAACCCCAAGCCAAAACTCTTCCTTTTATTCCTAAAGGCTCCGTAACCTCCTTCCTGAAGATCCCAGCCCCCCCAAGTTCAACCCATCCTAAGCCTTCAACGTAAACCTCAGGCTCAACGCTCGGTTCTGTGTAGGGGAAATAACCGGGCCTAAACCTAACATCTTCAAACCCCATCTTTAAGAAGAATTCTCTAAGCAAGCCCAAGAGGTCTTTGAAGCCCACATTTTCATCCAAAACTACTCCCTCAAGCTGGTCGAATTCCGGCAGATGCGTCGGGTCTATGGCTTCCCTCCTGTAAACCCTATCGATGCAGAATGCCTTGACGGGTGGTTCTGGATGCTTTGCCAAGTAGTGGATAGTTATTGCGGTGGTGTGAGTTCTCAGCACGAGTTGTCTCGCTTTGTTTACGTCCCATTTTCCTCCCCAGCCCGTTGATCCGGTCTTCCATCCGTTCTCGTGCGTCTGCTTAACCTTCTCGGCCAAGTCTTCGGGAACATCCACATACCTATTCAGATAAAACGTATCCTGCATGTCTCTAGCCGGATGATCTTGAGGCTGGAAGAGTGCATCGAAGTTCCAGAAAGATGGTTGGACGTAGTGTCCCTTAATCTCAGTGAATCCCATCTCCAAGAAAATCTTTCTGCATTCCCTTATTATCCTCTCGTAGGGATGAGTCTTGCCGACGAATATCTCCTTGGCCGGAATTCTGATATCGTATTTAAGAAACTCCCTCTCCCTCCATTTGCCCGAAATTATGAGTTCCGGTGTTAGATCTGTGATGAACTCTTTGAGCTCAACCTCCGGCTTCTGTAGAATTTTGACGAATATCTCCTTCTCTTCATCCTCTTCGATCAGCTTCCTCTTGAGCAAAGTTCTTAGAACATCTCTTGGAACATCTTTCCATTTACCTTCCGCTATGAGCTTTAGCGCTTCCTTCTCCTCGAATTTGACGTCATCTCTGACGAGAACGAGCTTCCCGTTTTCTATTTCGACAGCCTTCTTTCTCTTCAGCCATCCCAATGCAATACCGAGCAGAGTCTTTCCAAATTCTTTCTCAAGTTCCGACAACTCGATCTTCCTTCTCTCTTTCAGAATTTTGAACAGCCTCTCCTCCGGCAGTCCCTCCTTGAGATATTCTTTGCCCTCCTCCGTGAGTCTATAGCTCTTCTTGATCTCCTCTTTGACTTCGGCGTATCCCTTCTCCTGTAAAAGATAGGCGGCTTTTAAAACGGCATCCTTGCTTATCTTAGCGACCTTCGAAGCCTCATCGATTGAGTATAGCTTTCCGATTTCAAGTGATCTTAACAGGTTGACCTCAAACGGAGATAACATCGAACAGCGAAAGTCGACAAGTAATAAAACGTTATCGTTTAATCCAAATAGAACAGATGACTCTCGCAATCACAATCCGAGCAGCCAAAACCCTTTATTCCATCAAAGTGAACGGCAAAGAACTTAGCCAGCTCGCACTCGATCTTAACATCGCTCGGGATTATCAATGCATACATTTCGTCCGCTTGAACGGTCAGATAGTCTATGTGCCACCGCAACCTCTTATCCTTTCTGAAGTGTCTCTCTACCCTCTTGAGAACGTTGTTCATCCCGCTTCCAACGTAAACGTAAAAACCGGCTTTGAATTCAATTTCACCCAAGCTTCCAACCTTAATGACCTTATCCTTTTCAAGTTTTAGAAAGAGGAGATAGCATCCTCTCATTGAGGTCTGAACCTCAGAATAGCCGCAATCCCTCCGAATGCGTTGAAGAGCATCGCTCCCTCTTCAGATTCAGTTGAGAGAATCTCCACCTTCGCTCCGCTTTGCTCTGCAAGCTCGGAGAGTTCAAGAACAACATCCTTCCTTTCAATTTCTTCCATCTCAACACCGCAGTCCTCACAGACTACCTTCCTCTTAGCCTCATCCTTAAGAGTGATTTCCTTCTCCTTCCCACACGATGGACATCTGTAGCGAACTCGCTCAAGCCTTAGATCCTCACTCAGCAAAAGGGTATCCACTGCTCCAAGCGTAAGATACCTTCTTACCTCCTCTTCGCCGTAAGCGGCTAACCCGTCCTTTACTACTTCCTTAAGGAATTTATTCATCAACTTCTTTTCTCTGATGAGATCGAGCTCTTGCAAGGCGTCTTCAGCTTTCTCTACCAATTCGTAAAGACCGCTCTCATCGGTGTAGCCAACGTCGAAAAGCCCTATGACCTTCTTCTGTAGTTCGTGGTGCAGATACTCCCCTTTGTAGAACTCCTCCTTCGTAGGAGAGGGTCCTCCAATAAGGATGCCTAGCAGTTCATCCTTATACTGTAGAAAAGCCTCGCTGGCCTTCTCTCCGACTTTCTTGTAGAACTCGTGGATGGCTATCTGTCTAAGCCTTTCAAATCTGACACTACTCTGGCCTCCCTGCCTGTGCTTTCCGGGAACCATAGATGTTGTATAGGCTAAAACCTCCACCCTTTTTCCCCTAAGCAGTCCTATGGTTGCCTCTCTTCTGTCAAGAACGATGAGCCCGTAGAGCTTCTTATCCTTGAGCATCTCCTTCAGTGGATCGAGGTAGAACTTTGAGTCGCAGTGGTATTTGTAGAGAGGAACAGGTTCTGGCGGTATGATTATCTCCGTAATGTGCTTCTCCTTACCGTTTATCTCCACAACACCGCTTACTATCACCATTCCGTGCTCTGGAGGTTTTTTGAACATCTTCAATCTCTGCAGAATTGCCTCTAAGCCGGCTATGACGTGAGTTCGAGTCTGCTTCGATTTTATGTTTTCGGCCTGACTAAGCTCACTCCTAAGCTGATTTGCAACATCTGCGATGTTCTTTCCGGGAGGAATGTAAAGCGTGATGAGTTCGGTTCCTCTACCTTTATATTTCTCCAACTCCTCAAGCTTCCTTTTGAACTCATACATCACCTTTGACGTCATAGAATCAACCTTTTCGGTTCGCTATTTATATTTTTGACCCCCAAATCTTCTAACCTGCCAAGTCCTTATTGCCCTCAGAAGATCGATCTTACGAAACTCCGGCCAATAGACATCGCAGAAGTAAGCTATACAGTTTGCGGATTGCCAAGGCAGGAAGTTCGAAAGCCTCTGCTCACCTCCAGTCCTTATGAGTAGATCCACGCTTGCGTAGTCGCCATCTGGCGAGTAGAGATGCTCTTCGATGGTTTTGTGTGTTATATCTTCGATCTTCAAAATTCCACGCTTAATCTTCCGTAAGATTTCCTTTATTGCATCAATCAGCTCCTGCCTTCCGCCATATGCTATCGCTATGTTCAATCGGTAGTTGTTGTAATGCTTAGTCGCATCTTCAACCTCCTCAATAGCATTCAGCACATTCTCTGGAAGAAGTTCCCTCTTTCCAACAATCCTAACTCTAACACGGTTCTTGTGAATTCTCTTATCTCTTGCAAGCTTTCTGAGCCTATCTTCAATCAAGCTGAAGAGATGTCTTTTTTCATCATCACTTCTCTTAAAATTCTCCGTCGAGAACGCGTAAGTTGTTAGATTTTTTACTCCCAACTCCAAGCACCACTCCAAAACCTGTTCTGCCTTCTTAGTGCCAAACATGTGCCCAAAATAGGGTGGTAAACCTCTCTTTCTTGCGAACCTTCGATTCCCATCCATTATGATAGCTATGTGATTTGGAATGGGTTTAGCCTTAACTTCCTTCAAAAGTTTAATTTCGTAAATTTTATAAATAATTTTACTCAACATATACGATCAAATTCCTCAAGAATTGATTTTACTAGGTCTACATATTCAGGCTTCAAGAAATATCTGTTCTTCTCTCCAAGCTCCATTTTTAGAATTCCCAAGCGAGCACTCATCAATCCAACCATTGCGGAAACTCCTCTTGCATTTAAATCAAACCCTTTCTCTTTGAGCCTTTCGTAGATCTCGGTGGTCGTGTATTTCTTTCCATCCAAGAGCAACTTGAGTAACTCTTTCCTAACTCCCTTCCTATCCCTTTCCAAATATTTTCTTAGTCTAGCCTCGATTTCTTCCCTTTTCACATGAACACCTCACAGTGGAATGACTTCAACGATTATTCTCTTTGAAGTCGGATATCTTTCTATAATACTCACTTTTAGGCCTTCGGCTTTTAAAGTTTGACCCCACTTCTCAACGAACTCTGCGGACGTTTCTATTCCACCTTCAACCTCAACAAAATCTTGACCCTTTGATATTAGAAGTTGTTTCGCTTTTTCAATTTTTTCTTTATCACCTTCTATAAATCCACATATAAGCGTTCCTTCCCTTGTAATTTCATAGAATTCTGGATGATTCATGGCCATTCTAATGAATCTTCTCCGCATCTGAGCTTTATCCTTGAATCTTGCGGTGCAGTAGTGGAACTTTTCAACGATTTCAGCATACTGTCTTGCTATCTCATTGCTTCCCTTGGCACCGTAGTGCTCATTCGGCTCGTAGCCCCGCTTAGTAAGCTCATCGTAGTTCGTCGATGAAAATTCAAGCTCGTTAACGTTCAAAAAGATATCGTGCCTGTTTACGAACTCTGCCAGTTCTCTGCTGAACCTTAAGGCTGGAATTTCAATTCCTACCTCCAAGCCTAAGGATTTGGAAGCCTTGACCGATTCTTCGAAAGATTTAACGTTTTTGAGATCGATTGGATGAAATCTGATTTCATTTAATCCAGCTTTGGCAAGTTTCTCCAGAACGGATTTATCGGCTGGAATGCTCGTGTAGAGATGAGTATGCAAATCGAGCTCCTTAAACAGCTTAAGAAATTCAATAACTCTTTCCAATTTGACTAAGGGTTCCCCTCCGGTTATCGCAGCTCCCAAAGCATCCATCAGCTCTATTTCAGCTTTAACATCTTCGATCGACTTAACTTCACGCTCATTTGCAAATACGACATCTTTACCGCGTTTCTCCTCGGAAATCGGGCAGTAGTAGCATTTGTGAGGACATAAGCCGGTGACAAATAAAACGAGCTTAGCTCCTCTTCTGCAAAGCCTACATCCCTCGCTTAAATAGCTGTAGTAACTTCCGGCTTCGATTCTCTTAAATTTACGCATCAATCTGAATTTCAACGCATGCTATTTATCGTTGATGGCTACTGTAACGATTATATTATAAAAATTTAATAATAGAAATAGTTTAATCATTGTCCAAGCTTGTGCTTTGCTACAACGTAGATGGTTGCCAAAACTCTCAGATTCGTTAGAACCGCAAGCAGAACAAACAGCTGGAATATCCAGCCAAACAGACAAAATATCATGGTGATGAAAATCCTCTCGTCTCTCTTTCCCGGGAAGTTAAACTTGAAATCTTTATAGAAGTCGCTGAAGAATGCTCCTTTGTATCTTTCGGTGCTGTAGCTTACCATAAACGAACCAAACATAGCCAAACACGCCACTATCCAACCGATCAAACTTAAATTACTCACGATCGCCAAGCACAGCAAGAATAGAAAATCTACGTATCGATCCAAAACAGAATCAAACCAGCCACCGAATCTGCTTGTTCTCATAGCTGCTCTTGCAATTTCGCCATCAATACCATCAAGAATCGAGCTTATCTGGTAAACTATCCCAGCCAACGGAACGCTGAAAAATGCTATAAAAGCTGATAAAACTCCAATAAGGAAGCTCATAACGGTAGCCTGATTCGGAGTAATACGATTCACCAAGATTTCAGAAAGTCGCAGCGAAATTTTTCTATTCAAATGTCTCGAAATAAATCCATCTCCAGTCCCTTTAACGCTCATTCTAACGATAAGTCTGTTTGCCTTCTTTAGTTCTTCTGGAGTATCGACATCCATCCAGAAGTAGCCAGAAACTTCGGTAACAGGAACCTTAGCCCTCTCTATAATTTCGGAAAGAGAGACTTCATGCTTGGATTTAACCAATTCTTCCGCATGCTTGAAGACATCCGGCGTGAGAACAAAGAAGCCAGTATCGATGTAGTCGAACCTCTCAAGATTCTTGCTCACCCTTTCCACCCTTCCGTTCTTGCAGATAACTTTCGTAGCCTCGGCAATATCAACGAATTTAGCGATTCGATCTCCTATTAGCCCCTCCCCTTTAATTGCTTTCTCTATGAACTCCCTTTCGTAAACATGATCACCCATTATGAGGACGAATTTATCATCGACGTAATCCTTGGCGAGATAGAATGAATAACCGTTTCCTCTTTCAGGATAGTTGTTTCTGACGATTCTATACTTGAACCCATGCCTTTTAAGGAATTCCTCTATTAGTTCCCCTTTTTTGCCAACCACGACTATGAACTCCTCAACCCCAAGCTCAGAGAGAACTTTGAGACTTCTGTAAAGAATTTCCCTACCAGCTACCTTAACCAACGGTTTGGGAATCTTAGCCTTTAGCCTTGTCCCTAAACCAGCCGCCAGAACTACAGCCTTCATAATCATCACCTCAAAAGAGCTTGCTCAATTTAGCATGCTGGATTAATATAGATTTCTGAGAGAATAAAAATTTGAACAGCTCGCGAGAGTGATGTATATGGAAGTTTACGTCTTAAGGCTCGGACACCGCCCCGAGAGGGATAAGAGAATATCTACTCACGTCGCTTTAACTGCAAGAGCCTTCGGAGCTAGGGGAATATACTTTGACACCTACGATGAATCCGTTTTCAACAGCGTTAAGGATGTCGTTGAGAGATGGGGTGGAGACTTTTTCATAGAACATGTCAGCTGGAAGAAGTTGTTGAAGGAGTTTGACGGCTTAAAAGTTCATCTGACGATGTATGGTATTCCTCTGCCAGAGAAAATAGAAGAAATTAGAAAAGCTAATAAGGTGCTTGTAATTGTCGGAGCCGAGAAGGTGCCAAAGGAGGTTTACGATCTCAGCGACTTGAACATAGCCATAGGTAATCAGCCGCACAGCGAAGTTGCAGCTTTGGCGGTATTTTTGGATAGGGTTCTGGACGGATTGGTGTTCAGGCTGGAGTTTCCGAATGCAAAGATAAGGGTGATTCCCTGCGAGAGGGGAAAAAGAGTAATCACTGAAAGGTAGCCCAAAACGTTCATATACGTTTGAGGCGACTTAAGGAGATGAAAAGAGAGGTAGCATTTCTCCTGAGAAGGGCTGAAGGTTTCGTGAAGGATGCAATCGAAGATACGAAAAGAGGAGATTACGATTTGGCCATGTTTCATATCGAGCAAGCCTGCCAATTGATACTGAAGGCGAAGTTGCTCGATCTTACGGGTTTCTTCGAGAAAACCCACAGCCTAAGAAAACTCATTAGAGATTTGGCAGAAATTTTTAAGAGCGATGAATTGAACACATTTCTGGAAGAAAACTGGACGACTTTGAGAAACCTCGAATTTGCGTATATATCATCGAGGTATTTCCCCGAGGAGTTCAGAAGAGATGAGGTGGAAGAAGCTTTGAAAATGTTTGAAAAGTTGAGGAGATTGCTATGGGGCTTCTGAAGGATACCTATGAGAGAAGGAAGAAGTATGTAAAAAATCTCGATAAATATCTGTTAGAAATTGGAAAGTTTTTGAAGAGTAAAGTCGAAAACTTCGAAATCTACGTTTACGGTTCAATTTTAAGTGATGAATTTTCCATAGGTCTTTCAGACGTTGATATTGCAATAGTTTCGGATGAGTTCGAGGATAGGGACAAGAAACTTGAGATCTTCGGAGAACTCACGAAGATGTTTATCGATGCTCCGTTTGAGTTTCACGTTCTGAGTAGAGAACAGTGGGAAATTTATAAGAGATTTATTAGAACTTTTAAGGTTGTTAAAAATTAATTTTAATTAAAAATTATTATTATATTTTATTTTATGCATTCTATTGATTTATGTTAAACCAAAAAGCTTAAATAACATGATTGTGATGATTATAATTAGAGGGGTGTTGGAGGTGATGACATGAGAGTAAGGTTGTTGAGAGATAAGAAAGGAGTAAGTCCAGTAATCGGCGTCATACTAATGGTCGCAATAACGGTCATACTGGCGGCAGTAATTGCCAGCTTCGTCTTCGGAATGGGTTCGAAGGTGAAGAGTGCACCACAGGCGCAGTTCATGCTTGAGGATGCATCAAATGCTCTAACTGAGACTAACAATCATGAAAAAGTTTTGTTAGCCACGCTATATGGAGGTGAGGATCTAAGATGCAACGATATTAGAATACAGGTCGTAGATACAACAAATGATCAGACTTACACGTTAACGTGGAGTGGTAATGATGTATTTAACGGTAGCAATATTAATGCTACATTAAATGATGCAAATGATGATGATATGATTAACGTTGGAGAAACTCTCACTGTATGGGAAAATGGCACAAATATAAATTCAGGAGTGACTATAGAATTTAGAGTCATTCACATACCAACAGGCACTGTGATCTATGATGGAAGAGTCCTAGTGAACTAAAAATAAGATTCTAATTTAATTTTAAGTTAAAGATTGAAATTATATTCTTTATTTTCACATATTTATTTTAAATTGAAATATAAGGTGAAAAACATGAACTATGAGAAAGGTACATCACCTGTCATAGGAACAATGCTGATGGTAACCGTAGCAGTCATACTTTCAGCCGTTATTGCAGGTTTGGTTTTTGGAGTAGCTCATAAGGTAAAGAGTTCACCCCAAGTTAAGTTCATCCTCAACGATGCTCCATCAGATATCGACTCAAACAGTGGAGACTTATTTACCGCAACATTATACGGAGGAGACACGCTTATTTGTAAAGATATCAAATTTCAAATTGTAAATGTGACCCCTAACACTGCATACGAGTTAACTTGGAACGATTCACTTAGATGCTTCGTTTATCATTGGAACTCAACACGATTCGACATGTATGCGTTTGGAGATTGTGAAGATGGTTTTATCAGCGTAGGTGATGAAATTAGATTTAACGAAACTGTAGCTCTGATAAAATCGGGAACTGTCGTAGAGCTAAGAGTTATTCACATTCCCACGAATACGATCATTTATATTGGAAGAGTTCTCGTAGAATAACCATTTTAAATTCTTCTAATGTCTAAAGTATCATGGACTGGTTTGAGAGAGAATCCAGAGTTCTGATCCCATTCTACAAAAGGCAAAAAGTTGTGTTCGTTAGAGGGGAAGGATGCTGGCTTTACGACATCAAGGGCAACAAATACCTCGATCTCGTTGCGGGAATAGCTACGGTTGCAATAGGACACAGCCATCCACACTTTATATCAAAAGTCAAAGAGCAACTCCAGAAATTGGTCCACGTTTCGAACCTCTTCTACACGACACCGCAGATCGAACTTGCAGAGAAGCTTCAGAAGATCACCGGCTTGGACAAGTTCTTCTTCTGCAATAGCGGAGCGGAAGCAGTCGAGGCTTCGCTAAAGATTGCGAGAAAAGTTACCGGTAGAAAGAAGTTCGTAGCTTTTAGCGGATCATTCCATGGTAGAACCATGGGAGCTCTTTCGGTAACGTGGAAGGAGAAGTTCAGAAAGTCTTTTGAGCCTCTGATTCAGCCCGTTGAATTCGCTAAATTTAACGACATCCACGACTTGGAAAAGAAGGTCGACGACGATACCGCTTGCGTCATAGTTGAGCCGGTTCAGGGTGAAGCTGGAGTTTATCCAGCCAACAAGGAATTCATGAAAGCCATATTTGAGGAGAGGGATGAGCATGGATTTATCGTGATATTCGACGAAGTTCAGACTGGCTTCGGCAGAACTGGAAGGTGGTTTGCAAAGGAGCATTTTGGAGTTCAGCCGGATGTGATGACAATGGCCAAAGCGATGGGCTCTGGCTTTCCGATAGGCGGTGTTGGCGTTAGAGAAGAAATTGCTGAGAAGCTTGAAGCGACGGAGCACGCTTCGACGTTTGGCGGTAATCCGTTAGCATGCACAGCTTCGCTCGCAACAATCGAGATCATAGAAAAAGAGAGACTCGTCGAGAATTCGGAAAGAATGGGTGAATATTTCAGAAAGGAACTTGAGGAGATAGGATTAAGGCCAAGGGGATTTGGGTTGATGATCGGTGCAAAAGTCAACAATGCATTTGACCTCGTTCCGAAAGCGTTGGAGAAGGGATTGGTCATAAACGCAACGTCCGAAGATACCCTTAGGTTCGTTCCGCCTTTAATAATAAATAGGGATGAGATAGATTTCGCAATCGAAATCTTGGCTCATTTGACCAAAACTACGGGCTGATTCGCATGATTTACTACGTATCTTGCAGCACTACCTAAGATCATTTCTTCTATTGACCTTCTTCTTTTCATTCCGAGCACTATTATCTCTGCGCCGATCTCTTCAGCGAACTCGAGGATGTCCTCTCCCGGACTCTTACCTCTGACGAGCAAATGCGTTTCTATATCAACGCCGTAGTCCTTTGCCATCTCCTCTGCTCTCTTTAGGATTTCTTCTCCTCTTTGAATGTCCTCTTCATCTGTCTTGGTTCCTCCGTAGAGGGAATGTATTGCTACGACTTTCTTGTTCCTAAGCTTTCCCTCTTCGAGTGCAAATTCCAGAGCTCTGAAACTCTGGCTCGATCCATCCAAACCGACGAGTATGCACATGTTCTTAATTTTTAACCAAAATATATCTATCTTGCGTTAACGAGCGGTGAAAGTTTTATATACCCTTCAATTTTAGCAACTGAAAAACCTTTGAGGTGGTGTAAATGCCGAAGGAGAAGGAGCACATTAATGTTGCGGTTATAGGGCATGTAGACCACGGAAAGAGCACACTGATCGGGAGAATGCTGTATGAGGCTGGACAGATTCCAGAGCATATCATCGAGCAGTACAGGAAGGAGGCTCAGGAGAAAGGTAAAGCTACCTTCGAGTTCGCTTGGGTAATGGACAGGCTTAAGGAAGAAAGAGAGAGAGGAGTTACAATCGACGTAGCTCACAGGAAGATCGAGACTGACAAATACATGATCACCATAGTCGACTGCCCGGGTCACAGAGACTTCATCAAGAACATGATCACGGGAGCTAGCCAGGCTGATGCCGCAATTCTCGTAGTTGATGCTGCTGAGGGAGTTCAGCCACAGACAAAGGAGCATGTCTTCCTTGCAAGAACATTGGGTATCAACCAGATGATCGTAGTAATTAACAAGATGGACAGAGTAAACTACGACCAGAAGAAGTATGAGGAAGTAAAGAACCAGGTAGCCAAGTTGCTCAAGGCTGTAGGTTACAAGGTCGATGAGATCCCGTTCATTCCGGCATCAGCTTACTACGGTGACAACGTTTACAAGAGGAGCGACAAGACTCCTTGGTATAACGGCCCGACTGTCTTCGAGGCGTTCGACTTGCTCAAGCCGCCAGAGAAGCTTGTAGACAAGCCACTCAGAATTCCGATTCAGGACGTTTACTCAATCAAGGGTGTCGGAACCGTTCCAGTCGGTAGAGTTGAGAGCGGTGTGCTCAAGGTCGGTGACAAGGTAATCTTCGAGCCTCCGGGCGTTGTAGGTGAAGTAAAGAGCATTGAGATGCACCACGAGCCACTTAAGGAGGCCTATCCGGGAGACAACATCGGTTTCAACGTCAGAGGTGTCAGCAAGAAGGACATCAGGAGAGGAGATGTCGCTGGACATCCAGACAACCCGCCAACGGTTGCGAAGGATTTCACGGCTCAGATCATCGTCTTACAGCACCCGACTGCTATCACAGTCGGTTACACGCCAGTAGTTCACGCCCACACAGCTCAGGTTGCTTGCAGATTCGTTGAGCTCATCAAGAAGATCGACCCAAGAACTGGACAAGTGAAGGAGGAGAACCCACAATACTTGAAGACTGGTGACTCAGCAATCGTCAAGCTTGAGCCAACAAGACCGATGGTCATCGAAAAGGTCAAGGACATTCCACCGCTCGGCAGATTCGCTGTCAGAGACATGGGTATGACGATTGCCGCTGGAATGGTTATCGACGTAACTCCGAGAAAGTAACCCCTCTTTTTTTATTTTGGGTGGTTTGTTATGGCAATTAAAGGTCCAAAAGCAAGGATCAGACTTTCTGGATTGAATCCAAAGGATTTGGATAAAATTTGCAACCAGATTAAAGAGATAGCTTTGAAGACCGGTGTTGAGATCAGTGGGCCAATTCCGCTTCCAACGAGAAGACTTGTGATTCCAGTTAGAAAGGCTCCAGACGGGGAGGGAAGTGAAACTTACGACCACTGGGAGCTTAGAATTCACAAGAGGCTGATAGATATAGCCGCGGACGAGAGGGCGCTGAGACAAATCATGAGAATTCAGGTGCCAAAAGACGTGAACATAGAGATCGTTTTGGAGAGCTAAGTTTAATTTTGCTTTCACTCTATTATTCGCTTTTGATTTGGGCAATTAAATTTTCCAAGTTTTCTATATCCTCCGCAAACTTTATTATAATTCCCTTGCTTTTCAGGTGATTTTTAGCTCCTTCCCCGATTCTTCTAACTACAATCGCATCGACCTTATTTTTGCTCAACAGTTCAGCTATCAAGTATCCTTTCATCTTTTGAGCGTTCCAAAATTCATTCTGAATTTTCCAAGACTTTTCGCTCTTCAAATCTATGATTTTAAAGAATCTTGCATTTAGATCTCCTACGTAGTTGTCGTTTTCATCCACCGGGATGGCGATTCTCCTAATCTCCTCTGAAATCTTGACAACTGGAATTATTCTAACTATCTCCGAAAAGCTATCCTTTAATCCTTCAATTCTCCTGATTATCTCGTTTATCTGCTCTACTCCAACTTCGGAGCTTACTGTAAAGTGAACTTCAACTATCTTACTCCTCCAGGTTCCTCTAACTGCAACGAAATCTACCGACTTGATGCCTTCAATGCCCTCAATTATTCTCCTAATTCTCACTGAGAGCTCCTCATCGACCTTGTCCATCAGAACATCTATAGCATTTTTCAAGATCTCTCCACCCATCTGAAGGATCAAAATAGATATCGCGATGGCTACTACTGCATCAGCCCACCAGTATCCAAAGTAAACCAAGATAAATCCCAAAACAACTGATAAGCTTGAAATCATGTCCGTTCTTGAGTGCTTACCTTCAGCGATGAGCGACGATGATTTCGTCTTTATTCCAACCGATATCTTATACCTCGCAAGAGCTTCGTTTATCACCGCCGATGTCAACGCAACTGCCAAGGCATAGAGCTCAAAACTCGGCTTTAATCCGGCTATTAGGTTATTCACAGCCTCTACCAAAATTGATAGGGATGTGAAGACTATTATCAACCCAACTCCCAACTCTGCGAGGCTCTCAGCTTTGAAGTGCCCGTATGGGTGGGATTCGTCTGGCGGCTTTTGTGCAATCTTGATTCCAATCCAAACCAGAGCGGAGCCAAGAATGTCGACGAGAGAATGAAGAGCATCCGCTATAAGTGCGGTACTACTTGCTAAGATCCCAGCGAAGCCTTTGGCTATCGTTAGAATGACATTTGCAATTACGGATATCTTTCCAGCCTTTATCGCTTCATCCATTAACTCAAATTTCGTTACAAAAAATTAAAGTTTATTGAGCGATGAAAGTTGCGACAATCTTGAAGCTCACGGTTACTTCACCGGGCTTTATCGGGGGACTTGTCACAGCTGGGGTAGGAATTGGAATCGCACCAAGCTCGGATCCATAAACTCTGTAGGGCTGGAAATAGGTCGACTGCTCTTTAACGTTCAAAATTCCGATGATTGTCAGATTTAAGCTTTCGGCAATGGCACTGGCTTTTGCTTTGGCATTCTCACAAGCTTCTCTAATCACTTTTGCTCTGAGTTTCTTAACCTTGTCCTTGCTAAGTCCGAACTCGATCCATTCAACCCTGTTGGCTCCAGAGGAAATCGCCATGCTTATTATTTTCCCTATCTTGTCCAGATTACTCGTTTTAACCTTTATCTCGTTCACAACCCTATATTCCTTAAGCTCGTTTGTTTTGTAATCTCTGACCGGATAGATCTTGAAGTAGGTTGTTGTTATATTATCTTCAGGAATTCCAAGTCCTTCCAATGCGGAAATAACCTTTGTAAGCTTTTCTGAGTTCTCGTTCAAAGCTTTGGTGACATTTTCCGATTCTGTCTCGACACCTAAGCAGACAGTCGCTATGTCTGGCTTTGCATCGATCACTGCCTCTCCAGTGACGACGATGGTTGTGTTATTTGGAACTTCAACTTTAGCTTGAGTTTGGAAAATCAGTGCTCCAAGAGCTAAGATTAAGAATACTATGATAACAAGCTTTTTCATAATTAAGACTAATTACAAACATTAATTAAACTTTTGATTTTGTAAGTTTTTATAAATTTTAAAAAATAACAAAAGAGTGTATGCTAATACTAAGCCTCAGTTCTTATTTCCCTCGATTTTTTGTATTCTTCATATCTCTTCTTGGCCTCTTCAGCCTTCTGCCTATCTCCTAATTTCTCGTAAGCTTCGGCAACGTGCTTCCACCATGCAGGATCCTTCTTTGCTTCTTTCTCGCAGTATTCGGCGTATTTTATCCAAGCCTTTTTGGCCTTTTCTTTCTCGCCTAATCTCTCGTATATCTTTGCAACATCTTCCCAGAAAACGCCCTCTTCTTGGGCTTCCTTGATGTAATATTCGAGCGCCTTCTTCCAAGCCTCCTCAGCTTTCTCCTTCATTCCTACTTCTTCATACAGCTTGGCAACGTCCTCCCAATACCACGGCTCATCCTTTGCGTATTCTTCCAAACATTCTGCCGCCTTGGCTTTGTTCCCAGCCTTCTTCCAGAACTCGTAGGCCTCCTTCCAGTAGTATGCCTCTCCCTTTTCCTTCGCGAGTCTTTCGTAAAGCCCTGCCGCCTTCGCAAAATTCTCTGCTTTCTCGTAGCACCACGCAGCTGATTCGAGCATTCCAGCCTTTATGTAGCACTCCGCCGCCTTTATGTAGTCTCCCTTCTTTTCGAACTTCCTAGCTGCGGCTCTGTAGTTGCCCGATCTTTCGAGAGAGGTAGCACTCTTCAACCTCTCAATTATACTCAAATCGGGCTCTGATATCCACCATATTCCGAAGATCAACACTAAAACGAACGCGATAATGATGTAGAGAACGTGCATTGGATTTTGCCAGGTGTAGCATTGATAGACTGCGTAGGCAGATGAAATTAGGCCTATAGCCGAAAGCAATGCGTATTTGAAAGATCTTGCATATATCAGAATTCCAAGCATCACCGCAAAAACTATCGCAAGCCCCAAGAACCCCAAGCCTAAGATAAGCCTTATTAGAAACAATATTCCGAAGAAGTGAGCTATAGCAACGGCTACACCAACGATTCCAGCCAGAAACGCTATCAGCATTGCGGTCAGCCTATCCATAAAGTGGAATATAATATTCGGAATAAAATTTTTTTCAAATGTTGAGTAACAACGTCCAGATTATATACCAGCTCGCAAACGCCATCAATGCTATTCCGGCCCAGTCTTTCCCCTCCAAACTCACATTAAGCTTCGGCAGGAGAAACTTATTTACGTATATCAGAAAAACTAGCACGATTATGCCGAGAGGATCTCTCGATCGGATTCCGTCTGTAATGATGAACGATATCACTCCGGCTATGCAACCCAGCACCATAGGAACGAACGTTTTGATCAAACCCTCTTTGTATTCGTCCATACTCATCACCTGAACGACGGTCTTTGAGACAGCAACATCGGAAGTGGTAGGGGTTTAAACGGTTTTCCTTCACACTCCTTTTTTATCCTTTCCGAAAGCTCTTCTATGGTCATCTTAACCCTCTTCTGCTCCTTTAGAGTCGATTCTGCTCTGATTGTAACCGTTAGGAAACCTCCCCTGACTTCCTCTTCTCCTACAACTGCCACATACGGTATCCACTCTCTTCCAGCCTCTCTTATTTTCTTCGCCAGTGTTTCATCTCTGTCGTCTACATCCACTCTCACCTTACGCTTTCTCAGTTCTTCTGCGATCTCGATAGCCTTCTCCAAATATTTCTCAGAAACCGGAATCACCCTAACTTGAGTTGGAGAAAGCCATACTGGAAGCATAGGCAAGGAACCTTTCTCAGCCTGCATGTGAGCCTTCTCAAGCAGAGCATACATGCACCTCTCTATCGCACCACTTGCAGAGCAGTGCAAAATGAGAGGTCTCTTCTTTTCACCCTTCTCATCGACGTAGCTTATGTCGTATCTCTCTGCATTCTCAACGTCTATTTGGACAGTTGAGAGAGCCGAAGCCTTATCCAGAGCATCTACGAAGTTGAATTCGAACTTCAGAACGAAGTAGAAGAATCTTTGATCCCACATCTCGACGAGTATAGGCTTCTTGAGAATGTCAACGAGCGAATGGATAAAATCTTTGTTTTCCTCATAGAAATCCCTCGTAACTCTGATCGCAACCTCGTAATCTTCCGGATTTAACCCGATTTCTTTCAAAACATCCACAGCCAACTTGTATTGCCTGAAGAACTCCTCCTTAGCCTGCTCCATATCTTTTACAATTGTATGCATATCTGGCATAGTAAAGGCCCTCAGTCTTCTCAAACCGACCAATTCACCTCTCTGCTCCTTTCTGAAGGAGTATCTCGTGAGTTCATACATTCTGACGGGAAGATTCTTGTATGTTATGACAGAATCGTGGGCAATGAGGAACTGCCCGAAGCACGCAGCAAAACGGAGGAAGAACTCCCTCTTGTCTCCCTTTAAAATATATTGCCTCGCCGGAAACCTCTCTAAATATCTTCTAAGTGTCGGATGCTCCCTGTCGAACATTATCGGCGTTTCAACCTCCATGGCTCCGTATTCTATACACTTGAGCGTAACGAACTCTTCAAGCAAGCTCTTAATTAGTCTTCCCTTTGGGTAGTATCTCAGATGTCCAGAATCCGAAGCCGGCTCGTAGTCTGCTATCTGCAATCTCCTCATGAGCTCCACATGAGGTGGAATCTTATCCACTGCCCTCCTCTTCGCAATCTCGTAATTTGCGAACTTTCTCAAGTTTTCATAACCCGTGAAGTCGAACCTTTCTATCTCTACGAGCTTTTTATCGGGCGTTAGTATGAACCAGTAGCTCTTGACTTTCTCCTCAGCCTTCAAAGCTTCCGTAACCTCCTTTTCTTCTTCAGCTTCAGCCTTAACCTCTTTGGCCCTTATCTCCCTCGAAAGCTCACTGAGTGGATGACCCTTGCAAGAGATCTTGAAAGACTTATACCAACCGAAGGGAGCCCTATGAACTTCGAAATCTTTGGAGAGTTTCTCAGCTAAAAGTTTGAGGATCTTAACTCCGGTTTCGGCATCGGCCAAATCGGATGAAAGATGAGCGTAAGGGTAAACGACTATCCTATGAGCTCCAACTTTATTCGCAACTTCTCTTATCTCCTCAATAGCTTTTTCGACGACAACCCCGTTGTCTCCCTTCTCGACAGCCGTAAAGACGACAAGACACTCCTCTACTCTTTCTCCTCTCCCTTCAAAAGGTTCTGCGATTTTAGTTTTCTTTTTAGGCTCGTATTCGATGTAATCAGCATGGATGAGCAGAAGTTTCATGAACGTAGGCAAATCAAAAGGACTTTAAACTTTTCCATTCTACTTTTTCGAAAATTATAATTTGACAAAGATTCAATTATATCATGAGTATTCCTATAATCGTAATTATAGTAGTGTATCAATAGTAATCGAAACATTTATCTAACAGCATCAGTATGAAGATAAATATGGAATATTGTTTACATGAGAATTCTCCAAAAAAAGATTGGTTGCCTATGAAAAATGGTGTGCTTAGATTGCATCCTCATTGCAAGAAATGTGGTGCGGTTAAGGATACGTCATCCGATGCTGGTAAGAAGTTGGGTTATTTTGTGAATTCACTTTACAAACTTAAGTTATATTTGGATAGCAGGGGTTACAAGCTCTCTCAAGCTCAAATAAGGTTAATCCTGATGGAATTCGAAAAGGAGGGGTATGCAGATATTTATTCCGTATCGTTTTCTCATCAGAAGGAGGCGTTCGTTAAAATCGTTAGAAAGTATGTTAAAGTTTCCGAAGATGTTATAAGGGATTTCATCTAAACCCGGCCAGCTGAACCGAGTCGATGAGGGTAGGCTGGCTGGAGTCAGTTGGCAGGATCATCTTCAGAAAACCTTTTATAGTTTAAAACTAGATCCAGTTGAAATATATAAGCTGGAGGATTTAAAAAATGAAAAAGATGTTTTTGGCGGCAATACTGCTGACATCTTTGATACAAATTGCCACAGCGGAGCAAGTGCGGTGTAAAGCTCTGGTGTTATACGATAGTTGGGTTCAGCATGATGGTATAAACAATTACAAGGATTCAAGAAGATGGGAGAAATTCAGAAGCGCTCTAAAAGAAAGGTGTTCTGTTGAATTTACTAAGCACGTAAATCTTTCGATGCTTAAGAATTATGATGTTCTGTTCATACTTACGCCGGATGAGGATATTCCAGACGATGAAGTTAATGCGATCATAAATTGGGTTAAATCTGGCGGATGCTTGGTTATAACGCAAGACGGTAATCACAAGTTTGCAAACGAGATCTCTGAAAAATTTGGCATAAAGTTTAGAGGTCGTGCACGGATGGAGGTTAGGAATTTTGTCGATCATCCCATAACTAGGGGTTTGGGGTCCATAGTAGGTGCTACGGGATCTTCGAAAATTATTGTTTTTGGCAATTCGAAGGTATTGGGTTTGGACAGCGTGGGACATTGCTTTATCGCCGTAAACGAGAGCGCAGGATGTGGAAAGATAATAGCAATCGGAGATGAGCTGCTGTGGATGAACAGTCGAATAGAGCATTGGAATAATGCCAAACTTTTGGATAATATAGTTCAATATTGCTGCTGTTGTAAAAAGTGTTCGATTCCGGAGATATCACCATTTGGTCTCATGGTCTCTATTGGTATTCTATTAGCAACATTTATTAGAAAATTTTAATTTTTAATTACTTTTAGACTGATATCTGTTACCTGCTCTTGTGGTGATGGGATGATTCCGATTGCTAAACCGAAAATTGATGAAGAGGAAATTGAAAACGTCATTAGAGTTCTTAAATCTGGGATTATAGCCCATGGGGAAGTAGTTAGAGAGTTTGAAGAGAAGTTCAGGGACTACTTGGGGGTCAGATACTCTGTTGCAGTTTCCAACGGAACCGTAGCGTTGGATGTTGCTCTAAAGGCCTGCAGGATTGGAGAAGGAGATGAGGTGATTACTACCCCGTTCACGTTCATAGCGACCGCCAATGCTATACTCTTCCAGAACGCAAAGCCCGTTTTTGCGGACATAGATGAGAGGACGTTTAACATCGATCCAGATGAAGTTTTGGAAAAGATAACGCCGAAGACCAAAGCGATCGTAGGTGTTCACATATTCGGTCACCCCTTCGATGTGGATGCGATCCTTGAAATCTGCGAGGATCACAACCTGATTCTTATTGAGGACTCAGCACAAGCGCATGGAGCAGAATACAAAGGTAGAAAGGTTGGAACGTTTGGAATCGGTTGTTTCTCATTTTACGCGACGAAGAACATGACCACCGGTGAGGGAGGAATGATAACGACCAACGACGATGAGATTGCCAAACGTTGCAGGCTCATAAGGAGTCACGGGGAGATTGGCAAGTATAACCATGTAGAACTCGGTTACAACTACAGGATGACGAACATACAAGCGGCTATAGGCTTGGCTCAGCTTAAAAAGCTCGATGATATGAACGAGAAGAGGAGGAAGAACGCCGAATACCTCAATCGTCATTTGAAGGTTGAAGGCTTGATCAAACCCTATGAGGCAAAGCACGTGAAACATGTCTATCACCAGTATGTAGTCCGGCTTACGGAGGATTTTCCGATGAGCAGAGACGATTTCATGGAATACCTAAGGAGGAACGGCATTGGATGTGCTATCCACTATCCAAAGCCTATATACAAACAACCGCTATACGTTAGATTGGGATTCGGTGATTATCGTTGCCCGGTTGCTGAGGAGGCATCTTTGCAGGTTTTGAGTTTACCCGTTCATCCCGCTCTTAGCGGGGAAGATCTTAGGCATATAGTTGAGGTCGTTAACTCCGTTGCGTGAGGTGTCAGCAGTGATATCCGTGGTCGGATTGGGAAAAGCCGGGTTGCCGTTGGCTGCGGTGATAGCGGATAGCGGGCTGAAGGTTATAGGTGTAGATGTTGATGAGGAGAAGTGTAGAATGATAAACAACGGCGTAAATCCAATTCCTGAGGAGAAAGGACTGGATGATCTCATAAGAAAGCACGGAGGAAAGAACCTAATCGCAACTCCAAACTACGAAGATGCTAGAGATTGCACGGCGTTCATAATAATAGTTCCGCTTTTCGTCGATGAAAATTACAATCCAGACTTTAGGATACTCGAATCCGCTCTCAGATCTGTCGGTAAAATTTTGAAGAGAGGCGATCTGGTAGTTGTTGAAACAACCCTCCCTCCAATGACAACGGAAACCCTCGTGCGGAGATGGCTCGAAGAGGAGAGCGGACTCAAGCTTGGGGAGTTTTATTTGGCGTATTCTCCAGAAAGGATAATGACAGGATACAGTATTTCAAGGCTAAGAGAGTTTCCTAAAGTTATAGGAGGGGTAGATGAAAAGAGCGGGAAAATTGCATACGAACTCTACAGGAAGTTCATTCCGAATCTGCACCTCGTTTCGAATGCGAGAACTGCTGAGTTCATAAAGGTTATAGAGGGTTGCTATAGAGATGTGAACGTAGCACTTGCGAACGAACTTTTCAAGATAGCTGAAGATATGGGCGTTGATTTTTATGAGGCGAGGAAATATGCTAACCACGAATACTGCCACATCCACGAACCCTCTACGGGGGTTGGGGGGCACTGCATTCCAGTCTATCCATGGTTTTTAATAAAATTAGCTGAAAGAAAAGGGAGATTCAGTGATGCGAAGTTGCTTAGGACTGCGAGGGAAATAAACGATGAAATGGTAAAATATTGGGCGGATAAAATAGTTTTGGCGTGTATGAAGGTTAACAAACCTCTCAGCGAAGTTAAGATATGTATAAGGGGAATAACGTTCAGAGAGGGTGTGAAGGAGATATATCACAGTAGAAACCTCGCCTTGGCAAAGTTACTAAAGGATAAAGGTTTGAAAATTTACGTCTATGATGATCTCTTTACGCTCGAAGAGGTTGAAAGATTGGGTTTTAAATGGATCGAGCCCGAAGAGGCGGATGTCGTATTTGACAGCTTTAAACTCAAAATTACTCATAATGATGGATCCTTAAAGTATTAATATCAAGTTGATCGAGCAAATCCAAATGAAACCGGAAGACGTGGCGTTTGTCGTGATTTCATCTTTGCTCCTGTCGCTGATCGTAGTGAGGTTTCAAATCTCGGAGTTCAGAAAGAGAGGTTTTGTCGCTACCGACTACTATAAGCGGGATCTCAGAAAGGTTCCGACGTGCGGTGGGATCTCTCTTCTTATCGTCTTTTTCACGATTCTTGCGGTGATGGTTGCCTTGGGTAGGATCAGCAGGTTCGAGCTAATAGCTTCGATGACTATACTCCTCTTCGGGGTCTTCGGACTGCTCGACGATTTCATCGATGTTGGGAGAATAACGAAAGTCTTTATACCTCTCTTCTTTTCGATTCCCGTAGCTTTGGAGATGAATTCGACATCTGTGATTCTGCCGTTGTTGGGAGAGGTCGATTTAGGGTTGCTCTATGTTTACCTGATAGTTCCGTTATACGTAATGGTAGTTGCGAATCTTGTCAATATGCATTCGGGATTCAACGGTTTGGCTGTAGGACTGTCAGCGATACTGATGTTCTTTCTGCTTGTGAAGTCAATAATATTCAACAGAAACCTGACGTTCACACTGAGCTGCATGCTTGGAGCGGTGCTTGGATTGCTTTATTACAACTGGTATCCTTCGAGGATATTCGACGGAAACGTCGGAGCTATGACGATGGGAGCAACGATTGGGTTGGGTATAGTAGCGTGCGGATTTTTGGTTTCAGGCTTCGTGATGCTGATCCCACACACCGTTAACTTCTTGATGTATGTTTACTGGAGGATCATGAGAAAGCTTCATCCCAATGATGATAGGTGGAAGCTCGTTAAATTCGGAAGAGTAAGAGAAGACGGAACGCTTGAGGTTCCAAACAGGCTAACGTTGAAGTGGTTGTTGCCTTATCACTTCAGGATGACTGAAAAACAAGTTGTTCTGGCGATGTATGCTTTAACTATAGTTTTCTGCCTGATAAGCCTGCCGATTCCTTACTGAGGCTTTCCCTTAAGCCAGAAGTGAACTTCATAAGTTCTGTTGTTCGCAGTAAGAACGAGCATGACCTTTGTCGGAAATTTAATGTCCTTTGGAAGCTTTACACTTTCGTTTTCCTCCCACGTATCGCCTGGCCTGAGCTTGAACTTCTTAACTTTGATCAACTTGTTTCCTAAATATATCTTTAGGAAATATTGGGTTTCGTGGATCTCGTAGCTCTTAACACCGTATCTGAACGTCACAACGTCTCCGGGTTTGACGTAGTTTGAATATGAGTCTGGATATATGTAGAGAGCAGAATACGATTCATGTGACATCATCCAAACGAGGTAGCCTGCAATTATAACACCGGTGACCATTGCTATGATTGCGGATTTCATCATTATGCGTTCGAACTCTTCATCATCCATGTTCTTCGGTTAAAATCGTAATGACATAATAACTTTGTGCAGAATTGAAAATAAAAAAGAAGAAATAAATATTATCTTCTTCGTTAACTTCTCCTCAATACCAATACCGCTCCAGCAAAAATTCCGAGGACTCCTATCGCCAAGGGTGATAGTTCAGGGCAACTGCACGGTATGTGATCACAATCGCAAGCTTCAGCGGTTGGGAACTCCTTTGAATACATCTTTACCTTATTCTTTATGCATGTGCAAGGTTTGCCAACGACTTTAACTGTTAACTTCACACATGCCCGCATTCCTGCAGAAAGTGTTCCCATATTCCACGTTACTTTATGGGTATTAGGATCGTAAACACCTCCACCAGTAGCGGAAACGAATTGAACACCAGCTGGAAGTTCATCCACGATAACAACACCATGAGCATCCCTGTTAGTAGGGTTCGCGAAACATATATCATACGTGATAGTTTTTCCTACGCATACTTCCTTTACCCCATCATCTTTTGAGATCGAAAGTCCATGGCATCCATTTGCAGCAACGATTCCCATCGACAGTATCATGGCGAAGACAATTGCGACCATTTGAATACTTTTCAGCATTTTTCACCTCCTTCAAATCGTTAAAGTATCTACAAAATCAAATTATTTATAAATATTCAAATTATGTTTATTGTTAGTATGATCATAAGGTGAATTACAGCAGTATATTTTTATACTTTCAGACTTCCAAAACTTCATGAGAAAACTGATTCACATTGCTATTGCCATTGCCTATGCGGGGTTCATATTTTACTTATCTGCTCAATCTTCCCCTCCCAATCCTGTTAAGGTCAGATATCTGCTGCAGATATTCATACTCCTGAAGAGACTAGGCTTGGAGTTCCTTGCCTATCCTTTCTACTTTGCCGTCAAGTATCCCGACAAGTTCTGTCACTCGTTACTATACATGGGTTTTGGGTTCGCGCTGTATCCGGCTGTAAAGGATGTTATAAATAAACAACCACAGCTATTGACGATAGCGATTGGGACTCTATACGGTATCTCGGACGAAATCCATCAGATGTTCGTTCCAAATAGAACTACGAGCCTTGGAGACTTAATGGCGGACATGTTGGGTCTATTAATTTCACAGATAGTAATATTAATAATAATGACTTTTAAGAGAAGATACCATGATAGCTGAGATCGTTCACGCATTCAGGGTAATCTTCGGTCTGATATTCCTCTTCTTCGTTCCTGGTTACGCGATAATGCTCGCTCTATTTCCAAGGAAAGACGAGCTAAGTCCGATAGAGAGGTTGGGTTTCGCAGGAGCTCTAAGCATAATCGCGGACATCCTGACAGTTCTGTTCATAGATCTGGTTCTGCATATCCCAACGACACCTCTAAATATATTCCTCTCCTTGCTCACGCTGACCGTATTGGCGTTATTGGTATGGAGAATAGAGCTTCACTTCATTAGGAAAAGCGAGGAGGTGCAACGGTCGGATGAAAATAAATGAGTTTGTAAAATTGATTTTAAAAGTTAACAAAAAGATTACTGAAGATCAAATACGCAATATTGAGGGAATAATAAAAGTATCTAAAGAATTTCATAAGAAAGCTGAGACCTATGATTATGTTGCTGAATTGTTTGATAACGACGTAAATGAAAATACAATCGTTCTTGAAGCCGCTCATCAACCAAACTTTGTTCCATATTCTGGTGTTTGGAGGAAGGCATACCTATTGCATTTTTTTTATAATGAGATGCCGAATTCGATTCCGTTGTTTGGCTTCTTTGACTATAACTTAGCAACTGCCAGCTTACTAACTCACAACAAGATTCCAGATATTAGGAAGGAGGGCTTTACGGTTATAGGTGTTAGGATTCCTGAGAAGGATAAGTGGAAGAGGTTTAATAGCTTACCGAAGCCATCAAAAAACGCTTGGGAAAATGTTATCAGAACGATTGAAAATGTCTATATTAAGGTTCTAAGTCGAAATAAAGACGCAAGATTAAACTTGGATCTGATTATAGAGGAGCTCTGGAAAAGCTACGAACTCGGGAACAGCTTGTCGGAGATAAATGCAATATTTTTTTCGAGGTTAACGAACATTTATTTGGGATTGAAAGTTTTATTTTTTAAATATTCGAATCTGCACGATTTAGGTGTTCTTAAGGATGCTTTCGAGCGCGTGATATATAGGCGGGATGAGTTCAATAACATATACAATGAAACCGTTGTTAGTAAAGGTTTATCGGACGTCGGAACTATTCCTGATAATTTAGCTCCATTTTGGTATCACTGCAAATGTGGTGGTAAGGTTGACGTTTTTATAAAAAATAGTAAGTTGAATGGAGTTTGCCCGATATGCAAAACTGAATACGAGTTAGATGTAGGCGACATAGATTCCTACTACGTTAACATCAGTCCCAGAGCGGTTACGAGAAACATAGTTATGGCTGATGGAATCGGAACGAGGCTTTACATTTCAGGAGCGGGAGGAGGCCTTAGATATGGTATAATTGCCAATGAAATTTCAAGAAGGTTAGGATTCAACCTTCCCTTTACTCTCGCTTGGGTTGGTAAGGATCACTATTTGGGCCTAACACATACTCTGATGCTGAAGAGATTGAGGAAGATGCTCGGTATCAGCGATGCTGATCTTTTGAATTTAGAGAAGGTTTTGGATCGGATAAGGACAAAGAGAATAGAGCTTAAAAATAAAATAGATAAAAATTACTCAAAAAAATTGATACATGACTATAAACATACCTACGCTCAAATTTTAATTGCGTGTAACGTGTTCAAAGTGACACCATCCGTTATAGACATATTTTTGTCTAAGGGCTTTAGCAAAGTTTTGAAGTGCTGGAACTTTGCAGTTCACAGTGCTGAAATATCATTTGAAGATGAATTTTATATATTAAGAAAGAATATTGTGTATGATGACCGTGCAATTGCTATTTACGACGTAATGAATGCTATTTCTATAAAAAACAAGGAGATCGATCCACTCGGAATCCTTGGAGGTGAGTAGATGTTCAGCAAAGTTCTAATTCTCAGCCCCCACACCGATGACGGGGAACTCGGGTGCGGTGGGACGATCGCCAAGCTTGTTGAAGAGGGGAAGGAGGTTTTTTACGTTGCGTTCTCAGCGTGTGAAAAATCAGTTCCGGATGGTTTTCCAAAGGATATCCTTAAGAGGGAGGTCAGAGAAGCTACTAAGGTTTTAGGGATCGATAACGATAAGCTCATCTTGTTCGACTTCGAGGTCAGAAACTTTCCAAGCTTGAGGCAGGAGATATTAGATACGCTCATCAGGATTAGGAACGATATCAAGCCAGATATAGTTTTCACTCCTTCTTCGAACGACACCCACCAAGATCATAGGGTGGTGATGGAGGAGACACTCAGAGCTTTCAAAGGTTGCACTATACTGGGCTACGAACAACCGTGGAACAACATAACGTTCAACACTACAGCTTTCATCCCTTTGGAGGAGAGGCATATAGATCTGAAGATCAAAGCATTGATGTGCTACAAGTCGCAGATGGGAAGGCCATACTTCAACGATGTTTTTATAAGAAGCCTCGCAAGGACGAGAGGTGTGCAGATAAACACCGAATACGCTGAGGCGTTTGAGGTTATAAGGTGGATAATCAGGTGAGGTTATGCCAAAATTAAATATTAATATATTACTACTACTGTTGGCAGTATTGGTAGTCAGTTCATTCATAGAACTAGCCTATGGGTCGATATATTTAGGCGTCCTGTTTTTAATATTAAGTGGGGTATGTCTGGTAATATTAAGTAAGGAAACTCCCGTTAAATCGGAAATAAAAAAATCACCACTGTTAATGATTTTTGGTATCCTAATAGTCATAGCTGACATCTCATATAATTACTTAACGCACTTCGAAATCCAGACCTTTGACTCTATGATAATACTCTTCGGCTTTTCTCTATTTTTATTTGCATCGGGAACAAGATATGCCGAACTTGGTAAGTTTGGAGCATACTTTTCGGCAGTATTCTTGGTATTCTTTACATCGTTGTTCATAATCCCAGAGAAGTTGGACGTTACGTTGCCATACTACTATGGGCACTATTGCGTTACGTTGCCAGCGGTGTTGATCCTTTCAAGTTTAGGTTTGAACGTAAAGATCCCTGAAGTAAGATTGATCGAAGTGTTAGGAGTTCAAAACTTAATTTTAAAAATTGATTTGGCTTGCTTTGGTTGGTATTCGATGTTGCTCATCGTAAGTATGTTGATATCATATAACCTGACGATACAGCGAATGAAGCGGAGAAAATTTTTGAAAATCCTTTTGGTGATGCTTATAGCCTGCTATCTCGCAAACCTTCTAAGGGTTCTGATTTTGGTCGTAGTGGCTTACTACTATGGACTGGATGCTATGATGATCGCTCATTCACATATTGGCTGGATACTATTCGCTGCTTTGCTAATACCTCTTTCTCATCTAATAATCCAAAAATAGATTGGATGAGTATGATTATAAGTGTCGTTATCATTATCATTATTTCCTCTTTATAGAAAACGAAAGATTTTTATACTTTCAATCTAAGGGTTAAACGTCAAGTTAGGGGGTAGATGTCAATGAAAATAAAAAAGAAAATATTGGTAATACCTATAATGGTAATATTGTTGTTCGTAATACCACAACAGGCGTTGGCATACGATCACGTAATAGATGGTAAACTCGACGACTGGGGTTTGAGCAAATTATATACGGGAGATTGGAGTAAAAATGATACGTGGGTTCCCGACTTACCGGGAATTAGGTTTGTAGTAGAGGACAATTACGATAAAGATTCAGAACAATATACAAACTACGTTGGAGTTCACATTGTGGGTGTAAGCCCCAGCTATACATACTACGATGAGCCGTATCAGGAGCCAATAGGTGAAGAGCTCTACGACATAGAAGCAATGTATGTGGACGAAAATGATACGCATATCTTTATAGCGTTAGTCGTGTCTGCTCCAAGTTGGGCTATAGGTGACCTAGCCTTAAACTTAGATGCTAACACTGCTACGGGTGGATATGGTTATGAATTTGGCGTTAAACTGAATACAGAATCGGGTATATTATATGGAATCTATGAAACTCCAACCGACAATTGCTGGACAGAACCTGTGCATGGTCCTGCAAAGGCACCTGCGACAATCGATATTAATAATGCTACATACACTGGTAAGAAAGCCATCGGTGCATGGGTTGATATGGGTGTTTTGGATTGGAATATGAAAAATTATGTTATAGAACTGGCAATTCCTAAGACTGCTGTGGGCATGAGTGTGGGTCAAAAATTAACAGATGCACCGTTACCTAAGGTTATTAGAATCTGTGAGCCTTGTGGAAATGAGGATGTTCCAATAACGATACCAGAATTTATGACGATGTTGATTCCAATGATGTCTATAATTGCAATAGCGGCATATGTAGTTAGAATTAGATTGAAGTAATTTTAATATTTCAATATTCAATATTTAATTTGTTTGCTTGATTGGTGTTTTTAGGCATTTTTAGATAATTGTAATTTATAGTTTTATACTAAATGTAGATGTAAATTATGGAGGTGACTGGTATTAGAATTCTTATTGATGTTGGACATCCTGCACATGTTCATTTCTTTCGGAATGCTATCAAGCTATGGGAAGATCATGGACATACTGTATTAGTTACTGCAAGAGATAAGGATGTAGTCGTTCCACTTTTGAAAGCATATAATTTAAATTACCTATATTTGGGTAAGAGCAAGAAGACAATCTTAGGTAAAAGTTTTAATATGTTAAAAATTGATTTCAATTTACTAAAAGTAGCAATAAAATTTAAACCAGATGTGTTGTTAGGTATTCACGATCCATATATATCGCATGTTGGTAAATTAATGCATAAACCAGTGATTATATTTACAGATACCGAACTGGTTAAATATACATGGTTGGTTTTTCCATTTTCAAGTGTTGTGTGCACACCGGCAAGCTTTAGGCTAGACCTTGGTAGTAAGCATATAAGATACGAGGGATATCATGAGCTGGCTTACCTGCATCCAAATTACTTTAGACCAAACTCTGATGTGTTGGATGAACTGGGGCTATCTGAGAAAGATAGTATAATAATTGTTAGATTAATATCGTGGAGTGCTTATCATGATGTAGGTTTAAGAGGATTGAATTCAGAGTTGGGCCTTATAAAAACTTTGGAGGAGTTTGGACATGTTTTCATTTCATCAGAAAGAAAACTTAATGGATCACTTGAAAAATATAAGTTACCATTAAATCCCGAAAAACTTCATGACTTGCTTTATTACGCTCGATTATATATAGGTGAAGGAGGAACGATGGCTGTAGAATCTGCTATTTTGGGCACACCTGCAATACATATTGAATCGACCTCAAACGGATTGCCAAGTGGTAGTCTCACGGGTATCTTTCGTGAGTTAAGAGATAGATATGGGTTGCTTTATTTCTACGCTGATCAAAATCAGGCACTACTGAAAGCAGTCGAATTGCTTGAAAAAGGGCGCGCAATTAAAAAAATGTGGCGTGCTAAGCGTGAAAATCTATTGAAAGATAAGATAGATGTCACAAAATGGATGGTCAATCTTGTAGAAGGTTATCCAGATAGTATTCGTGAATATAGGAATAATGGCAGATAAGGAGTGAACGATTATGTATTCTATTTTATTTAGAAATGCTATATTTCCAGTGCTGGAAAAATGGATGGGAACAACGATCAAAGCCGATTTAGCATTTCTTGAAAAATCTCAGTGGTGGAAACCCGAGCAACTTGAAGAGTTTCAAAATAAAAAACTCAGAGCTTTAATAAATCATGCCTACAAAAATGTTCCGTATTACCATCGCTTATTCAGAAAACTCGGTTTAAAGCCTGAAGACATTAAAACCAAGGAAGATCTAAAGAAGTTACCAATACTAACAAAAGATGATATAAGACGAAATCTTAGTGAACTCTTAGCTAAAAATATACCGAAATCGAGGTATATCGTAGCCCACAGTAGTGGCTCCACCGGTGAACCCCTGAAGTATTACGTCGACAAGCGGGCGTATAGTATCGGGTGGGCCCAGACTTTTAGATGCTGGAGCTGGGCCGGATACAGTTTGGGTGACCCCTACGTCAAAATAAGTTTAAATCCGAGAACAAAAATTAGTAAGAAAATACAAGATTTACTATTTAGATGCACATATATATACATACGGAGTGTAGATAAAAATTCCATAGACTACTACTATCGTTTGATGCAAAACGCAACGATAATTCGTGGTTACGCTTCTGCGATGTATACGATCGCAAATTTAATTAAAGAGTATGTGGATAATCCGGAGTTTCCAAGACTTAGGGCCGTTATGACCACGGGCGACACCCTCTTTCCACACTACAGAAGGCTGATAGAATCGGTCTTTCAGTGTGAAGTGTTCGACGGCTACGGTGGTGAAAGCACTCCGATCGCGTTCGAATGCAACTCCCATTCGGGTTATCATATCTGTGACGAAAGCGTGATCGTCGAGGTCTTGAGAGAGGGTGAAGAAGTTTCAGACGGTGAACTTGGTGAAATCGTATTCACGAGTCTTTACAACTATGCGATGCCGTTTATTAGATACAACATTCAGGATGTCGGTAGACCTTCCGTCGATTCCTGTTCCTGTGGAAGGGGTCTGTCCATGCTTAAATCTGTGGAAGGTAGAAACACTGACATCGTGGTCACGCCGACTGGAAAGTTCCTGATAGTTCACTTCTTCACTTGGTTGTTTGAATACATAGAGGGGGTCGATCAGTTTCAGGTCATCCAGAAGAAGATCGACGAGCTCAACATAAAGATAGTAAGAAATAATAAATTTACAGAAAAAGATTTACAGTATATTATATCACAAATAAGGAAGGAGGTCGGAGACTGCATGAATATCGATGTTGAATTCGTGGACAGCATACCTCCAACTAGATCTGGAAAGAGGAGGTTTGTGATATCAAAGGTTCCGTTGAGCTACGCATGGAGGAAAGTCGATGAATGAATACAGGTTACCCGACGATTACGTAAATGTGGCGTGGAAATGGTTTAGAGATACGTTTGGCATCGTTACCGAATGTAGGACAATAGAACGTGAAAATCGTAAATGCACGATAAAAATCGAATTCGGCGACAGATGCTATTCGGTCGTGTTTCCATCTGATTTTGAAATTAACTTAAAAGATTTTGTGAACGATGTCATTTGGAATATCAGATTTTATATCGATGGTAATAGACTGGTGATCGATCAGGATATCTTTGCGTTGATTTACTTGACTATTTCCGGCAATCTTGAGAGGAACTTGGATAGATCTTTATTTTTAAGACTCGTCGGGAAACCATATCTTGACATCATCTCGAATAGAATGTTTGACATGATCAAAAAAATGATTGGCAATAACGATATATTGATAACGAAACCTTTTTTGACGGATAATTCGTTTGCGGTTTGTCTGACCCACGACGTCGACGAAATAAAGAAAACGTATCAATACATCACGAGAAGCTTGAGAAGTTTGAGGAATAGAGACTTAGAAGGTGTATTGAAGGAGTTGAGATCGTTTATACGGAAGATGAAAGGTAAGGAACCCTACTGGACATTTGAAAAGTTGATCGAGCTCGAAAAGAGCATGGGTGTTAGATCTACACTGTATTTCTTGAAGGAAACCGGCAAAGTCAAGATAACCGATCCGAGCACTTGGAGACATTTGGGTAGGAGATACGAATTCGACGACGTTGCGGATGTTATAAAATTCCTCCACTCTAGGGGTTGGGAGGTTGGGCTTCACGGATCATTCTATTCCTATCGAGATCGAAGTTTGTTGAAGAGGGAAAAACTTGAATTAGAGCGAATTCTCGGAAAGAGGGTGATCGGTATTCGCCAGCACAATCTGAACTTAGACATACCCCAAACTTGGAGGATACAGGAGAGCCTCGGCTTCGAATACGACACGACCTTGGGATCCAACCACTATGTTGGTTTCAGGTGGGGGACGTGTTATCCGTTCTACCCCTATGACGAAGAACGACAGAGGTTCTTGCGAGTTCTGCAGATACCTCTGCACATCGAGGACATAGCGGTCTTCAGAGAAGACGATCCTTGGAGGATATGCGTTCAAACCCTTTGGGAAGTTAAGAGGATGGGAGGTGTGCTGACTTTGCTCTGGCACCACGCGGTATTCGACGAGGACGAGTATCCGGGATGGGCGAAGCTCTATAGAGATCTGATCGAATTCTGTAAAAGAGAGAATGCTCTGGTTACCAAGGCCGAGGATATAGCGAGGATATGGAGGAACAGGTTGAATTCGAACGTTTCCGTTGAGTATGAGGGTAAATTCGTGAGTGTAAGGGTCGAGGGATGCATCCCGCTTAGGATATACTCTCCATCGAAGTTGATCGTAAACGATTCCGATGTGACGATCAGGCGTGGTAACGGCTATTTGGACGTATACTGTAAAAAATCTGAGTTTAAAATAAAAAGTGTATAATCATGAATGTGGAAATCGTAGAGAGTAAGGAGATCTGGAATTCAATCCTCGACAGGTCGTCGAACGGAACGTTGTTCCATGATCTCGAATGGCTGAAGATCTCCGCGAGGTATGCTACCAAGAACTTTCTTGGGAAGCGTGTTCCCTGCAAATTTTATCCGCTAGTCGTGTTTAAAGGGGAGGAGCCGATCGGGGCATTACCGGCTTTTATGTTCAAGCATGCTGGAATTAAACTTTTGCTCTCTCCTCCGCACGGTGTCGAAAACTACTATTTGGGACCCCTCTTCGTGGAGTTTCCCAACGCCAAGAGGAGTAAAATCGAAAGATACTTTCTCGATTTTTGGAAAGCTATTGATGAATACGTCGCGACGAATTTCTCGCCGAGCTACATTCTAATCCATACTTCGCCGGGCATATTAGATGCACGTCCTTTTAAGTGGTGTGGATATTATGTCGAGCCGAGATACACTTACGTAGTCGATCTGAATCGTAGGTTGGAGGACGTGTGGCTACAGCTCAGCAGGAGCTTGAGGCGGGACATAAAGAAGGCTTGGAAGATCTTCGAAATTCGAAGTGCCAAGCTCGAAGACTTGTCGGCATTGTATGATATAATGAGGAAGAGGGGGAGAATACACTGTTCGCTCGATTACTTGGGAGAAATCTTTAAGACATTCAATAAAAACATCGTGGCGTTCGTTGCGGAATTCGAGGGGGAAGTCGTGAGCGGTATAGTTAACTTGATTTATAGAAATAGGGTTCAATTCTGGATCGGCTTGCCAAGGGTAGATTTACCAACATCTCCAAACGGATCTTTACTGTGGAGCAGTATAGAGTGGGCGAAGGCTCAGGGCTATGGGGTGTATGAGATCATGAGCGCCGAGGAATACGAACTGTTTCCGTTCAAGTCAAAATTCAACGCAAATCTGGAAATTTATTTCTCTGTTAGGAAATTCGGTGCTTTTGCAAGGATATTATCATGCATTAGAGAAGTGGTGAAGGGTGATGAGGTTCCACGCTGAGATCAGCCATGATGCCAACTTTTGGAACGAGATCGTGATTGCATCTGAGCATACGCACCTCTTCCACAGATGGGAGTGGCTCAAAACGGTCGAGAATCGTTTGGGATTCAAATTCCATCCTTTGGTCATATATAAAGGTTCTACGCCTGTGGGAATTTATCCCGTATTCTCAAAATCTAAATATTTTTATAAATTTGCATTTTCACCACCACCATATACTGGCATAAGCTATCTCGGCCCAGCACTCGTGGATTATGCCGATCTCAAAGAGGACAAAAGGCTGTCGATTCTTAAAGGTTTAGTGGAAAGCGTCGATAAGTTCGTGTTTTCGGAATTAGGAGCATCTTATTTCTTAACGAATGTTTCACCGAATCTGAAAGACGTTAGACCCTACAAGTGGCTCAACTACGACATAGACCTGATATTCCACTACATACTCGACATTTCGAGGGGTGTTGAGAATGTTTGGAAGGGTTTCAAAAAGGAGGCTAGAGAAAACGTCAAGAAAGCGATTAAATGGGGATTTAAGTTTGAAATGGGTGAGCCTGATGATATAAAGACGATATACGAAATGCTGAAGGGTAGATACAAAGAGCAGGGGTTGAAGATGAAGATCAATCTGAGCTATCTGAGAGAGATCTGCGATTTGTTTTCCGATAGTATAAAGATATTTTTGTGTAGGAGAGATGGCGAGGTAGTGACTGGTATCGTAGCATTATGTTTTAAAGATAGAATATCTTTTTGGATCGGCGGTGCCAAGAGTGACGCCAAATACGCAAACGATCTTATACATTGGGAGGCGATAAAGTGGGCCTGCGAAAATGGTTTTAAATATTACGAAGAGTTCGGTGCTGGAACCGAACGCTTGGCTAGATTCAAATCGAAGTTCAATCCAGACCTCGTCGTCGCATTTTCGGTTAAAAAATATAGGAGCTTTCACGTGAGAATACTCGAGGGCATATACAAACTGGGCAGAAATTACCTGAACATATAGGTGATGCCCGTGAACATCAGGATAGAGATCGCGAGAGATCGTAACATGTGGAACGAAGCCGTTCAGCATCACGGGACTATATTCCACACATGGGAATGGCTGAAATGCATCGAAAGGCAGACGAAAACGAAATTGTATCCCATAGAGGCTTACATCGGAGACGAACTGCTATGCGTGTTGCCGATATTCGTTCGTAAGAGTTTACTGACTATGGTTTTTTCACCTCCGCCCAAGTCTCTCCTCCTATACTTAGGAGTCGTTTTTACGAAGCAATACGGAAACCTCAGAAAATTCGAAAGAGCTTTTGAAGATTTCGTTGCGGTGTTAAACGACTTTATATCGTCGGAGTTCGGAAGTTGCATCGTCCGAATAAGATCTCCTCCTTTTGTTCACGATTTGAGACCTTTCAAGTGGGGAGGTTATTTGGTCACACCCCACTACACGCTGTCCATAGATTTGGGAAGGGAGTTGAATGAGATTTGGAGCAGCTTCGATAAGAAGGTTAGGAACAACATAAGGAAGACTGAGAGGGAAGGATGCTTAGTCGAGTTGGGGGAATGGAAGGAACTCGATAGGCTAAGGGTCATGATAGCGGAACGTTTTACCGCTCAAGGAATGAAACCGACGAAAGGATACTACAGGGAATATCTGCTCGAGCTCTTTAGGGAATTCCACGAGAACATGAAGGTGTTCGCTGCAAAGCTGGACGGTGAAGTTGTGGGCGGTTTCGTTGGGTTGACCTTCAGGGATAGGTTTCTGCTGTGGATAGGAATACCGAGGGTGAGTCTTAAGGGTATGTATCCGAACGATCTGGCGATTTGGGAGGGTATAAAGTGGGCCAAGGAGAACGGTTACAGATACTTCGAGATAATGGACGCTGGCGACGATTCGAGGCTCAGCAGATACAAGTCTCAGTTCAATCCGAAACCCGAGCTGTGGTTCTCGGCGATCGGTTTGTTCGGTTGGCTAAGATTTTTAAGCTCTCCTCTCAAGAGGTTTTTGAGATAGTGGGATCATGAGCTCGATAAGTAGGATAGCTAAAAACACCGCCGTAATGATAATCGGCGAAATTACCGGCAAAGTTCTTTCTTTGATCTTCGTAATATACGTTGCGAGATACCTCCAGGCGGAAGGCTTCGGAACGCTGTCGTTTGCGTTGGCATTCGCCGGGATGTTTCACATATTTTCGGATATAGGCTTTTACGAACTAACTGTAAGGGAGGTTGCGAGGGACAAAAGGTTGGCGGGAAAGTTCGTTGGGAACGTAATGATTATTAAAGCCATACTCGTCGCGATAGTGTTCGGTTTGATGTGTTTGACGATAAACGCGATGGGATACCCCCATCGGACTGTTATCATAGTGTATATAGTCGGGTTGTCGATAGTCTTCGACGCCTTCAGCGTCATTTCGAATGCGATCTTTCAGGCTTTCGAGAGGCTCGAGTTCATCACGATTGGAACTGTGCTGAGAGGGTTGCTGTTGGTCGTAGGTGGCATCGTTGCTGTAAAATATAGTTGGGGTATCTTAGCGTTCGCTTTACTGTATCTGCTCGCGAGCTTGGTGGTGTTGGTGTATAGTTTATCTCTGATGATCGCAAAGTTTGCAAAGCCAAAGTTTGAGGTTGATTTAGATTTTTGGAAATTTCTGTTGAGGGAGGGAGTTCCATTTTGGGCTTCCGCTGTTCTAACCACGATCTTCTACAACATAGACAAGGTTATGCTTTCCGCCATGGTGGGTAACGAAGCGGTTGGATACTACTCAGCGGCTTACAGACTCGTGACTTCGCTGAATATAATACCTCTCGCAGTCATAGCTTCAATATACCCAGTGACTTCCCGCCTCTATATTTCATCGAGGAACTCCTTGATGTTTGCATTCGAAAGATCGTTGAAGTATATGATAATATTAGGAATTTTTATAATTGTAATAGTATCACTACTATCAAAGAGAATAATATTATTTATATATGGTGAAAATTATTATAAATCTATAATTGTTTTTCAGATTTTGATATGGTCCGAGGTGTTTCTGTTTGTAAATAGTAACATTAGAAATTTATTAAAATCAATAAATAAACAAATAATAATTATGTATGTGTGTGTCTATGGGGTGTTGTTAAACGTAGCGATGAATGCGCTGCTCATACCCAAATACAGTTATGTTGGTGCCAGTATGGCAACCGTTCTTACCGAAGTCAACGTGCTCATAATCTATTCTTACTGGATCGTGAAAAACGGTTATGGGTTATCCAATTCTACGCTTTTTAGTATATTGAAGGGCACAATATTGGCCATGCTACTGTCCATTGTCTGTATATTTTTGAAGGAAGTTTATGGTGTGAATATATCGGTGACAATATTTGCTTTAATATTTATAATATTATTATATATTCTTAAAATAATTGATGATATAGATATAAAATTAATTAAAGAAACTTTAAATTTTATTAAACTGTGAGGTATGGTGGTTAAATGTCTACAACGAACCTACAACAGAAGGTCGTAAAGAGTGGGTTTTGGGCATTTGCACTTAGGGTTGTCCAAAGAATTTTCAACTTAGTTAGACTAATCATACTAGCTAGGATATTGTCCCCTCACGATTTCGGCTTGATGGGTATCGCATTACTTATAATGGGTATGCTCGAAACATTTTCGCAAACTGGTTTCCATGCAGCTCTGATCCAGAGAAGGGAAAGGATAGAACCCTATCTAAATTCAGCATGGACCTTTCTGATAGTGAGAGGTCTAATGCTGTTTACGATCCTATACCTGATAGCGCCTTATGCTTCTTCATTCTTCAATTCTCCGGAAGCTGAACCGATAATTCGAGTAATGGGACTTGCAATACTGCTCAGATCCTTTACAAACATAGGAGTTATCTATTATCAGAAGGAACTCGAATTCAACAAGGTCTTTGCACTCTCATTTACAAGCGTGCTTGCAGATTTTACAGTCGCAGTTTCTGCCGCTTTGATACTGCAGAATGTATGGGCTCTGGTATACGGATATATCGCGGGAAATCTCGTAATGTGTGTTATGAGTTACATCATTCATCCCTATAGACCTCGCCTCGATTTTGATGTAACAAAAGCTAAAGAACTCTTTGGATTTGGTAGATGGATTTTGGGTTCGAGTATACTTACATTTTTAATTACTCAAGGAGACAGTGCATTCGTTGGTAAGTTACTTGGTGCTACAGCATTGGGTTTTTACCAGATGGCTTATCGAATTTCTAATTTACCAACTACTGAGATTTCTCATGTGATTTCATGGGTAACATTTCCAGCATATTCTAAATTGCAAGATAATATTGAAAAATTAAGACAAGCTTATTTAAGAGTATTACAAGTAACTACTTTTATAACCTTTCCTTTAGCTGGTTTAATATTAGTTTTAGCTCCAGAGTTCACAAGATTATTCTTAGGTGAAAAGTGGATGCCAATGGTTCCAGCAATGCAAGTTTTAGTAATATTTGGGTTAGTTAGATCTATTGGTGCTACCACAGGGCCATTACTTCAAGGAATTGGAAGACCTGATATTATAACAAAAATTCAATTTATAAGACTAATAATAACTTTTATACTCATATATCCATTAACAGTAAATTGGAATATTGTTGGAACATCTGTAGCAGTTACATTAAGCATACTAACTACTGATATCGGCTTTATATATCCATTCATAATAATTAAGATTATTAGGATGAGAGTTAATGAATTTATAAAAAATATGATACATCTTATAATAGGCTCGTTAACTATGAGCACATTCTTAGTTATATTTAAATTTATATATAAAATATATATTAGTTATATTTGGTTTGTAGTACTTGTAATCATCAGTACATTACTATATTTTGGAATAACTTTAATTAATAAAGATCTTAGGCGTGATATATTAAATATTATAAAAGTTCTATCTAAATGTAATTAAGGAACAAAGTGACTGGAGGGTACCGATATGAAGATTGCATTTGTCTTGGATTATTTTCCAAAATTATCCGAAACATTCATACTTAATCAAATAACAGGTTTAATAGATTACGGATGCGATGTAAAGATTTTCGCTTTTCATAACCCAAACGAAGAGAAAATTCATCATGATGTAATAAAGTATAAACTTTTAGAAAGAACTGAATATATAATAATCCCTCATAATAAAGTTGAACGCGCAATAAAAGCTACAGATTTAGTTATTAAAAATATTAACAAAAATCCATATGTAGTTTTAAATTCATTAAATATATTTAAAAATAGATTATATTCATTAAATTTACCTTATTTATTAGTTTATTTTTTAGATGAGGCATTTGATATCGTTCATTGTCATTTTGGTCCTAATGGTGTGAAGTGCAGTTATTTAAAAGATATCGGGATTAAATCTAAATTAATTACAACATTTTATGGTTATGATGTAAGATTAGGTATTGAGACTGGGGGCAAGATCTATCAAAAATTATTCAAGAATGCTGATTGTATATTAGCTGCTTCAAGATACTTGTATAAACATTTAATTGGATTAGGTGCAGACCATGCAAAGTTAAGACTTCATTATCCTGGCATTAATCCAGATAATTTTATATTTAAATATAAATTTAATAAGGATTATATTAAAGATGAAATTACAATATTAACTGTAGCTAGATTAGTTAAAGAAAAAGGGATTGATTATGGTATTTTCGCTATCAGTAAACTTATAAAATTAAACCCGAAAATAAATCTAAAATATCTAATTGTTGGGAATGGACCTTTAAAGGATTATCTTAAGAGAATTGTGAAAGATCTTAATTTGCAAAATATAGTAAAGTTTTTAGGATGGATGAGACAGGATGAGATAGTTAAATTAATGGTAAAATCTGATATCTTTCTTCTTCCAAGTGTAAGTGAAGCCTTTGGTGTCGTCCTTTTAGAGGCTCAGGCAGTTGGACTTCCAATAGTAGCTACAAATGTTGGAGGTATTCCTGAAGCTATAGTTAATGGAAAGTCTGGTTTTCTTGTTCCTAAGCGAGATATAGATGCTTTAGCCAAGAGACTAAAATATCTCATCGAACATCCAGAACTATGGCCAAAGATGGGAAGATTTGGTAGAAAAATTATTGAGTCAAAATATAATATTAAAAAGTTAAATCGGCAATTAATTAAAGTTTATAAAAATCTACTGGGGGGGTTATTCCAAAGTATAATAATAAATATAAAATTTATGTATTACTAGTTCCAGATTACAGTAAATCTAATAGATATCAAAAGTCATTGGCAGATTCGTTGTCGAAATTTGTTAAAGTTGATTTCGGTAAAACTTATTCATTATTTTCAATATTAAGAAGTATGATAGAAAAAGGAAAACCAGATATATTGCATATTCACTGGCAACATCCTTTTCTTTTATCAAGTACAAAACTTAAAACAATTTTAAAGTCAACTATATTTATCCTTGAAATAATTTTATTAAAATTAATGGGAATAAAAATTATATGGACTGTGCATAATATAGTAAATCATGAGAAGATATTTAGTAATATAGAGCTATTCTTTGGCAAAATCCTTGCAAAGTTATGCGATAAACTGATAGTTCACTGCCCTTATGCAAAGAAAGAGGTAATTAGAGTATTTAACATCACAAGTTCAACTGTTTGCGTTATACCTCACGGAAACTACAATTATGAGAACAGAATTGATAAGAGTAAAGCTAGAGAAATTTTAAATCTTAATGAATCTGATAAAGTTCTTCTATATTTCGGTCAGATTAGACCTTATAAGGGCGTTGATAATTTAATAAAAGCGTTTAAGGAGATCAATGCTAAAGGTATTAAACTTTTAATAGCTGGTAAGCCTTTTAATAGACAAATTGCTACTGAGATTATAGAAGCTAGTAAAAATAATGAAAATATAATAATTATTTTTAAATTTGTACCAGATAATGAAATTCAGATATATATGAATGCTTCAGATATTATGGTGCTACCGTATAAAGATATTTTAACATCTGGAGCTGTTATGCTTGCAATGTCTTTTGGCAAATTTATAATTACTCCAGCAATTGGCTGTAACTTAGATATTCTTAATGGCACTGGAAACGTATTATATGATCCAAACTATGAAAAGGCCTTAACAGTGGCTATTCAAAAAGCAATAGACATACCTAGTAAGGATTTAATAAAGATCGGTAGACATAACTATAAAGCTTCAAAGAGATACTGCTGGATATGGATAGCTAAAAGGACGTATGAATTATATATGGAAATTGTTAGACGTCCAAATGACTGATAAATTTATTATTTATTATTAATCTTGAATTAATCTTAATTAGTATTATTATTAATAATAAGGGGGTCTAAAATGAAGAGAGAACCATTCGTAAGTGTAGTTGTCCCAACTTATAATAGAAAGGAACAGCTGAAAGAATGTTTAGAATCTCTATTCAACCAGAGTTACCCGAAAGATAAATATGAAATAATCGTTGTAAATGATGGATCAACAGATGAAACAGAGGATATACTTAAACAGATTGAAAATGAAACTTCATGTAATTTTAAATGGTTCACACAAAGGAATAAGGGTTCCTATGCTGCGAGGAACTTAGGGATAAAGCATGCTGAGGGGGATATAATCTGCTTTATAGATGATGACTGTATAGCGGATAGATATTGGATAGAAAATCTTGTTAAAGCTTTCGATAGTAGAGATGTAGGTGGAGTAGGTGGTAAAATCATACCCTTCAGACAGGAAACTTGGGCAGAAAAATATCAGAGTATAAAAATGACTCATGAGGTTACGATTCCCAATATGGCATTAATTATGACATGCAACGCTGCATATCTTAAGAGAGTACTACTTAGAGTTAAAGGCTTTGATGAAACCTTTAAAAATGGAGGAGATTGGGATTTAGCGATTAGAGTTAGATTGATGGGATACAAGCTAAAGTATGTATCAGATGCTATAGTGATTCACAAACATAGGGTAACTTTTGGGGATATCACCAAGCAATACTATAAGTATGGTCTGGGGTTTGGTTTACTTTGTAAAAAATATAAATATCTACCTTGGCGTAACTTCTTAGTATCTAATATATTGACTTTAACTTTAGACTTTACACTGAATACCCTCAAGGGATTGTATAAGCGTGATTTTGTTCTCGTAAAAGATGTTACCCTCAGAAATATTGTTAGGATGCTATACATTATGGGTTTCATGAAGTCGCTGTTCATAAAATATCCGAACCCTATTCCATACGATATACCGTTTCTCGATTCCTTTATAATTAATTCTAATCCAATCTTAAGAATTAAGAAGGTTATGAGGAAGATTTTATGATGCAATTCGTAAGTGTTGTCATCTGCACGTATAATAGAAGGAAACTATTCGACGAATGTTTATTATCTCTCTTCAATCAGAGTTATCCAAAGGATAGTTATGAGATAGTTGTTGTAGATAGTTCTGATGACGTTAATGACGATTTGATAAGAAGTTATATCAAGATAGCGAGAAACAATAGGATCATGCTCAATTATATTTATCAGCGCCCCAAAGGATTAGCTACAGCTAGAAACTTAGGGATAAAGCATGCTGAGGGGGATATAATCTGCTTTATAGATGATGACTGTATAGCGGATAGATATTGGATAGAAAATCTTGTTAAAGCTTTCGATAGTAGAGATGTAGGTGGAGTAGGTG
>JAMOPJ010000003.1 GCA_027064525.1 Archaeoglobaceae archaeon | reverse complement strand
GGAGGCGCTGTGGACTTCGTAGGCTTGGAAGATTACTTGGAATGGTTCAACGAGCTTCCGGAGGATTTAAGGGAAAGGATAATCGAAGATTGGGGAAAGCCCGAAGATGTTTTGGCTGGAAGAGTTGATAAAACCCTTGTCGGAATGGTTTATGACGGAAAGTTTGTGATTCCGGGAATTAGGTTTGGAAACGTCTTCATAACTCCTCAGCCGAAGTTCGGGTGTGCTGGTGCAAGGTGTGATGGAAGGGTTTGCAGAATCCTTCACGATCCGACGATAGTTCCTCCACATCAGTGGTGGGCGGTCTACAGATGGATAACGAGAAAGTTCAAGGCTGATGTCGTAATTCACTTCGGAACCCATGGATATTTGGAGTTCAGACCGGGAAAGGGTGTGGGGTTATCTCCTTCATGCGTTCCAGAAGCGAGCTTAGACGATGTCCCGCACCTCTACATTTACGTTGTATCGAATCCGATGGAGGGTGTCATAGCGAAGAGGAGAAGTTACGCAACGCTGATCGATCACATCTACCCGCCGATGGCGATGGCTGATGTTTTGGATGAGCTCGATTCTCTTCTGAATCAGTATGCAAAGGCGAAGGATTTGGGGGAAGATGCGAGGAGGAAAAAGCTGTATGAGGAGATACTAAAGAAAGCTGGAGATTGTAAGATAAAGATAAGGAATCCAGAGAACGAGGATAAGACGATAGAGGAAATTCATCGCTACGTTGATTTGATGAGAGGAACGCAGATAAACCTCGGACTCCACGTCTTCGGCAACCCACCGAGGGATGCGAAAAGATTGGCTGAGTATGTCGTTACGGCGATGGCTTACGATTCTCATTATTCGCCCTCTATAAGGAGGGTCATCGCTGAAGCTATTGGACTGAACTACGACGAAATCAAGAGAAATCCCATGGGTATTACAAACGGTTACACGAATAGGGAACTGTTAGAGATTATCCACAAGATTTCAGTTGATATACTTGAGAGACTTTTGAATGGCGAGGACTACGATGTCATCTACGAGGAGATCGAAAAAATCGGATTCAAAGTCGTTGACAAGCTTAGATTGAAAGATGTGTTTGAAAAAGCTTTAGATGTTGCGAAGAAGATTGTGGAATGCAAGAAAGAATACGATGGATTTTTGAAGGGTTTGAAAGGTGAATACGTTGAACCGAGTCCATCTGGAGCTATAACGAGGGGCAAGTTCGAAATTCTCCCGACTGGAAGGAATTTCTACGCAGTAGACCCAAGGTCTTTACCGACGAAGTCCGCTTGGCATGTAGGCGTTGAAACTGCCGAGAAGTTGCTCGATGAGTTCAAGAGAAAGCATGGAAGGTATCCTGAGACCGTTGGGCAGGTTTTGTGGAGCATCGATGCTTACAAAGCCGACGGGGAGCAGATAGCTCAAATCCTTTACCTCTTAGGGGTTAAACCAGTTTGGAAGGGAGATCGTGTTGTAGGTCTTGAGGTCATACCGCTTGAAAGGCTTGGAAGACCGAGGATAGATGTTTTGGTTAGGATAAGCGGAATCGTCAGGGATACTCTGCCAAACTACATCCATTTAATAGATGAAGCTATCGAAAAGGTCGTAACTCTTAACGAACCCATCGAAATGAACTACGTGAGAAAGCACTACATCGAACACATCAAGAAGTTGGTTGAAATGGGTAAGAGCTTTCAAGAAGCGATGAAATTTGCTAAATTCAGGGTTTTCGGTGCTCCGCTCGGAGCTTACGGAGCGGGGGTGAACTTGGCAGTCGAATCTTCTGGATGGAAGGCTGATGAAGATTTAGCAAAGGTTTGGGTTCAGTGGAGCGGTTACGCCTACAGCAGAGAAGATTTTGGAGTTGATGCCCACGAATCGCTTGTGCTGAACCTAAAGGAGGTTGATGTGATCAGCAGAAATCACGTTAGCGACGAGCACGATTTAACGAACTGCTGTTGCTACTTCGCATACCACGGTGGTTTCAAAAATGCTGTAGATGCTTTGACTGGGAAGAACGTGGACATAGTCCAAGTGGACACAAGGGATTTGAGTGATACGAAGGTTGTGGATGTTAAGGTTGAGATCGAAAGGGTTGCGAGGACGAAACTCCTCAACGATGTATGGATTGAGGAGATGAAGATGCACGGTTACAGAGGGGCGAGCGAGTTCTCGAAGAAGATTTTGCATCTCTACGGCTGGGAAGCTACAACTAACCTCGTTGAAGATTGGATATTCGACGAGATTGCCGAGAAATACGTTCTTAACGAAGAGATGAGAAGGTGGTTCGAGGAAAACAACGTTTACGCACTCGAAGAGATCGCAAGGAGGTTAATAGAAGCTTACGAGAGAGGGTTGTGGAAGACGAGCGAAGATTTGATCGAAAGGCTTAGGGAGGTTTACTCTGAGATTGAGGGAATTCTTGAGGAGAATATAGGTGAGGGGGATATACAGGGCGGATTAATCGAGATTTACACCGCAGAGGATGATGAACACTGGATGGAGAAGATTGGGGAGGTAGATAAGTTATGGAAGCTCGCGAAAAGCTGATCTTTCCATTTTCGGCAATAGTGGGACAGGAGAACGCTAAGTTGGCTTTGTTGTGTGTAGCTGTCAATCCACTAATAGGCGGGGTATTGCTTAAGGGCGATAAAGGAACTGGGAAATCGACGATGGTCAGGGCTTTGGCGAACGTTTTGCCTGAAATTGAGGTTGTGGCGGATTGTCCGTTCAACTGCAATCCTTCAAATCCATTGGAGATGTGCGACAGCTGTTACAAGAGATACGAGAACGGCGAGGATTTGCCAGTGGCAAGAAGGAAAATGAGGGTTGTAGATTTACCGTTGAGTGTAACTGTAGATAGACTCGTTGGAACTGTGGATGTTGAAAGATTTCTGAAGGATGGAGTCAAGGCGTTACAGCCCGGGATACTCGCTGAGGCTAACAGAAACATTCTATACATCGACGAGGTGAACCTGCTCGATGACTACATAGCTGATTCGCTTTTGGATTCAGCCGCGATGGGATGGAACGTCATAGAGAGGGAAGGTATTTCGTTCAAGCATCCCGCCCGCTTCATTCTCGTCGGTTCGATGAATCCGGAGGAAGGTGAACTAAGACCGCAGATTTTAGACAGATTCGGTCTGTGCGTTGAGGTAAGTGCTCCAATGAATCCTGAGGATAGAATTGAAATCGTCAAAAGGGTTGAGGAGTTTCACGAGGATCCCATAGGATTCTACAAGAAATTCGAGAACAAGGAGAAGGAGCTAACTGAAAAGATCGTCAAGGCGAAGGAAATACTGCCGAAAGTAGAGATAAGTGAAGATTTAATCAAGCTTTTAGCCGAGACCGTCATAAAATTGGGTATAAAGACAAACAGGGCTGAGATAGCTACTATAAGAACGGCAAAAGCCATAGCCGCGTTAAATGGAAGGAGGAGAGTTACGCTTGATGACTTGGAGAAGGCGATGGAGTTGGCATTGCCACACAGACTTAGGGACAAACCCTTTCAAAAGCCTCAGCCCCCTAAGCTGAAGCAAGATGAAAATGGTAGAGAAGAGGCGAGGAACAAAAATCAGAATGAACAAGAGCACGAACATAACCATAAACATGAGGATAGGGGCAGTGGAAATAAAGGACAAGGAGGTGAGCAAAACTTTCGTTCGAGCGAAGTGGAAATCCCAAGAATAGAGAGTGTTAATCTAAAGGATGATCTCAACAGCTACCGATCGTCGAGAGATTCGAGCGTTACGGTGATAAACTTCTCGAAGGGAATCCCAATCTCCTACATGCCACCTAAAGATGAGATTAGAGACGTAGACTTTTACAGCTCTATTGTCTGGGCTATTATGAACGGCAAAACTCCTCCCATAAGGTTGGATTCGAGCGATATTCGTGTAAGGGTTAGGAAGTCGAAAGCTCCAACTCTTTGGGTTCTCGTATTGGATTCGAGTGGTAGCATGGCGGTTCGGAAGAGGATAAGCGTTGCAAAGGGGATTGCGGAAAAGCTCGTTGAGAACGGATACGTTAAAAAATCTAAGATGGCTTTGATAGTCGCTAAAGGTAATCGTGCCGAGATCGTTATTCCTCCAACTAAGAATTACTTACAGGTTATCGAAAGTATCGAAAACGTTCCAACTGGTGGTAGAACTCCTTTAAGTTCAGCCCTCTACAATCTGTTATTGCTGGCCAAAAGGGAGAGAATGAAGGAAAAGACGTTGAAGATTAGAGCATTTCTGATAACGGACGGGAAGGCAAACGTTCCCTTACTTGGCAAGAGAATTAAAGATGAGATAATCGAGCTCGCAAGTAGGCTTAAAAAGAGTGATATAGAATTAAATATTTATGATACAAGATTTTCGGGAGATATCGGTTTGTCCTTTATTCCGATTTTAAAAGATTTGGCGAATGCAAGGGTTTACAAGGTTTAACTATCTCTTCAATAGCAACAGTGCAAAGTACATGAATAGAAAACAAAGGATAGTATGACCGCTACGCAAACGTTAACAGTTGCTGTATGACCTTTTTGCACTATCGTTGATAGTCCTGTAGAAACCGATGAACAAACGTAGGGATCATTCCTCAAAAGGGATACGAGTCCACAAGACAAAACCCTTGATGTTGCAAGCGATACCAGCAACTTGATGTAGTTCCTACCCTTCTCTGTCAGAGAGTAGTAAACGAATTTGAACTTTCTTAACCAAACCTCTTTCGCTAAGCTTGGATAGATGGTAGAGTAGTGTCGGTTTTGTAACTCCTACCTCTCTTGAAAGCTCTGATAGTGTTTTATTCCTCTCCTGAAGAGCTTTCAGAATCCTTAGGGCGGTGTTCATGCTCGAGCAATAGCTTTAGCACGTAGATTGCAAGTACAACAACGGCTAAGTTCATCAGAGCTTTATAGATCGGTGCGTACTTGTAGCCGATGAAAATGTCTATTAT
>JAMOPJ010000002.1 GCA_027064525.1 Archaeoglobaceae archaeon | reverse complement strand
CTATAATAGATTCCCTAAAAACAAAGTGCAATTCAAATCTACCCTAAGCTGGCTCAAATCCTTCGCTTTATTACATAACCTTATAAATTGTTACTATAAAAATATTACATCTTGACAATCTCCACCATAAAATTTAAATTTTATGAGTTTCGGCTCCGCTCACTATTTCCTCATCCAAGCCATCAACAATCGGTTTTCTGTTGATCACCCTTTTGCATCTGTATTCGAGCTCTATTTTATCATCGGGCATCAGCTCCACATTCCAAACGATCGTAGAATAGGTCGATGCATGAATAACCCTACCATCGGTCTCAACATCACCCTCACACATCTCATATATTCTAAACGCTCTCTTAGCCTTTGAATAGTTCGCAATTCTAAGCCTTACTCTATCGCCTTCCACAACCCTCTCGAAGTGAACCTTGCCCATGATCCTCGCGACTATTCTATCAGCATCGACCGGCTCTCTCTCAAGCACTTCGCAGACTTTCTTCGCCAGCAACGGAATTATCTTGAGTAGAACTTCCTCCTTCTTTTTTTTCTTTTGTAACTTCTGCTTTCTGTCTAAATACTCCTTCAGCTTTCTCCCAACTTCCTGCAGAGCCAATCTGACCTCATCGACGATTTCGGGAATTCCCGCTATGGCTTCTTTGGATTCAGAAACATAAGGAATGTTCGTCGATGCGAGATGGATCAACACCACAGCGGGAGCGTTGGGTAGCTCGTTCTTACTCTGTTGCAATCCGTAGGCTTTCCAATTCACGCTTTCTACGGCCTTGGTGAGAGCGCAACCTCCTTGCTGATACAACAAGGGAATCTTGTTTGCAAATCGGAGAACCTCTATTCTATCGCTCTTGATGCCTCCTCCGTAGGCTATGCCGACCTCCACAAGGAAAGGATGTCCAGAGTAAACCTTCGGCCTTCTCGTGATCGCGTAGACGAATTCGGCGTTGAACTCCTTCATCAAACTCTTCATTATTAGATCCGAGCCAATTGGGGAAAGACAGTCCGTAGGGGGAGGCAAGAGCTGGACTTCCCTAAAAGCGTTGAGCAATCTTAAGGCTTGCTTCCTACTCAGTGAGCGAGGATGCTCCCTTCCGTTGAAACCGGCTTTAGCTAGGATATCATCCGCGATCTTATCTCCGATTCTGACGAACTCCTCTTTCAAGAATTTTTTCAGATTGCTTGCCCTCGTCGTTTTTAGCATGGCCAAAAGAGCTCCAAGTTCTATTCCGTGCGGATGAGGCTTTATCTCCTTAGGAATTTTCGGTAATTCGCTGCTCACTCTCTCAAATTCGTGGATATACCCATCCGGTTCTATGAACGTTATTTTAGCGTGTGGATTCACTATTGAAGTTTGCCTCAGGTATTCGTAAACGCTTTGCCTCCTCTCCCTAACATAGCTACCAACGATTTCGAGCTCTATTCGAGTTCCGTGGGGACGGTGCCATTCTATATCGCTTTCACTTACGACTTCCGGCTCGTTTCTCTTCGTATCTATCATTATCTCCATTTTGCATGCCTTCTCTTTAGGAGACGTTTTTGAGATGATTACAGCCGGCTTTCCCGTCGTCAATTGAGCGTAAAGAACGGCAGAGCTTATACCGAGTCCTTGCTGACCCCTCGTCTGCTTTATAGCATGAAATCTTGAGCCGTAGAGAAGCTTACCGAATATCTTAGGAATCTGGTGCCTCACTATACCCGGTCCGTTGTCTTCGACTATAATCCTGAAGATGGATCTGTCGATTCGAGCGATTCTGACCATTACATCTGGCAGAATTCCAGCTTCCTCTGTTGCATCGAGAGCGTTGTCAACAGCTTCTTTAACACATGTAACGAGCGCTTTGGCTGGATTCGAATAGCCTAAGATGTGCTTGTTCTTCTCGAAGAATTCCGCAATACTTATCTCTCTGAGCTTCTTTGCCAACTCCTCCGCAATCATGATATCTCTGCACCTACCACCGTTTGCGTCTTCGTGACGCCCGTAATTCCTCTGATCTCATCGACTGTCTTGTTCAGCTCGGATAGGCTGTTCGCCTGAATTATAACGACAAAATCGAACTCTCCAAAGACGTGATATATCTCTCTCACGTTCTTGATCTTCTTTATCGCGTTGTAGACATCCTTCTCCTTTCCCGGCTGAACGTTGACCATAGTAACGCCGATAACCATGTATCAAGTTCGATCCGATTTTTTATAAAATTATTCGTCAGACCAACATCCAGCCCAACATCGAAGCCAAAACGAACTGAAAGGCGATCATTGCAAAGAAGAGATAAATGGCCCTCTCACCCACACTTCTGAAGGCCGTATCTACGAGTTCGAAGAACCTTCTACCCATTACGTTCACCTTAACCTCGTTGTAGCCGTAGCCGATATCTTTACAATCTTCAAATCTCAGATCTGCAAATACTTTATTCAAAAATTCGAAAACTATCTTTCGGTCTTCCTCATCTGCCCCAACTGGCTTGTATCCGATTTTGGGAGAGATACCAGTTTTGGAGTGGTTGTCAGTCGAGACCACCGTAGCGACGACACCCCTCTTCCTACAGAATTCCTCAATCTCCTTCCTAAAGCTCAGATCGACGTTGTTTCCGTCAAGCATGAGTATAGCGTGCATATCATTTCCGTAATCTAAGATCAGAATTGCGATGTGACCGCATATGTTCTTGGTCTCAACTTCGATACGCTTGAACAGGTATCTTAATCTTGCCTTCTCAGTTTTGACGTCCATCGCCTTTTTAATCAGTTCCTTAACATCCTCGATGTGTTCTTTTCCGACTTCGAAGTTCGGCTTGTATGCACTGTGAGCTTCGACGAGCATTATTTCTTTGCCAACAGCATCGTTTAGCTCGAAAGGAAGGTCGTCACTCTCTTCCTTACCTATTAGGATCATCAGCTTAGCTTTACCGAACGGAAACACTCTCAGAACGAACTTTTTACCTTCGATTTCGAACGGCTTCTCCGCTTCAAGCTTCAAATCGTCGCACCTGATTGCCGAAACTATTTTGGCGACATTCTCGTCATCTATCGGATTCAGCTCATGTCCTACGGCGGTATGAAGGAACATCGAGTTCTCCATTGCCAGTATTCGTCTAACCAGCTTCGCTCCTCCGATGTTCCTCATAGGGCCGGGATGGAATGACGTTGAGATCAGTCTGACCTTTCCTACTCTCAGGCACTTCACCCAACCCTTGAACTGAACTCCAACCTCTCTAAGCTCTCTTTCAAAGTATTCGGCATCGCACGTAAGCCAGAAGAGCAGGAAGGCTTTGAGAAACCTTTTAACGTTGAAGAACTCGAAGTCCTTGTCGAGATATCTTATGAAGAGGTAACCCAAGATCGATCCGATTAGAGCGGTTAGGATGTATCCCAGCGTTCTGTGAGGTGCTTGGAACGAGAATTCGTAAGATATAGGATAGAGAAGAACGGAAAGGATGAACGATGCGAGCGTGGATTCGAATTCGGATGATTCGGATGTGAAGTAGAAGGAGACGGTTAAAAGGGCTGTAATCGAAGCGGGAGCCAAAACGATTAGATCTTTGCCGAAAACGTGAACCGAAAGGATGTCGAAAAACTCGATGAATATTAGAATAACCATGACGAAGAACAGTAGCCTCCTCTTATTGACCGCAAGCCTCAAAAACCTCTGATAAATGAGCAGAACGAGGAGAGTTGTCAAGCTGAGGAAGAGATATCTCATGCCGAAGAACGATCCGCTCCCGTTCAGAAACGAGGCGAGGGCTATGGAGATGGCTATGACTCCGGCGGATACGAACTCCTTCGGTGTGCTGAAGAGCTTCGAGTAGAACTTCTCCATCAGAGAAACGTCCATCGTCTCCATAGCTCTACTTGGAGAACATAAGGTTCATCAGCTTGAGCCCATCGATCAGCCCAAACTTCCCCTTCCTACAGCTGAACTCGTCGAACCTCTTGACTTCATCCCTCTTTAAACCGTAGATGAGGAACGGAACAGGCTCAGCCACATGTGTTCTCACCTTGACGGGAGTGGGATGGTCTGGCAGAAGCATTATCCTCGTCTCCTCCAAATCGAGCCTATCGATGAGATAACCTACGATCTTTTCGTCGTAGATTGAGATTGCCTCAACCTTCTTCTCCGCATCACCTTCATGTCCGACCTCATCTATTCCTTCCGTATGCAGAACGACGAAATCCTTGTCCTTCAAACTTTTCAGCACGGCTCTCGCCAATCCTTTGTAGTTCGTGTCAATGTAGCCGGTGACGCCTTCAACCTCTACGACTTCAAAACCCAAGCCCCTCCCTATTCCTTTAAGCAGATCCACTTCGGAGATCATGACTCCCTTCACGCCCCATCTTTCCTTGAACTTCGGAAAGTTTGGCATCTTTCCTCCCCCCCAGATCCAGACCATGTTCGCCTTCTTCGTTACCTCTGGCACAACTCTCTTGGAAAGCTCCATCAGATCGATCAGAAGCTTTGCCAATTCCTTGTCTTTGGGTAGATATTTGGAGATCGGCTCTCCTTGAATGTCGTGCGGAGGGGTAGTTTTTACATCTTCATCGAAATCCCTATCGATCGTTACGAGGTTTCTGTAGCTCGTTCCGTGATGAAATCGAACGAAATCGTATTCCAATGCCTCGTTCAAAGCTTCTATAACTTCTTTTGCTTCGTCATCCCCGATCCTATTCGCACTGTAATCTACCATTATCCCGTTCTCAACGAACACGAGGTTACACCGAAACACCAATTTTCCCTTGATTCCCTTCGCCAAAGCCTCGATCGGCCCTCTACCGGTGTAATATTTTCGCACGTCAATACCCAAAATCGTCAGGTTTGCGACATCGCTTCCCGGCTCGTAACCTTCTGGAACAGTCTTAGCCATTCCACAGGCACCCTCTTTGGCGAGAAAATCCATATTTGGTGTGTCGGCAACCTCCAAGGGTGTTCGATTGCCCAACTCCTCAACTCTCCAATCGGCCATTCCATCGGGAATGAGAAGGAGATATTTCATAACGTGAGGATGTCGTTGGGTATTCAAATCTTTTCGAAGGCTTTAAATACGACGGACTTATAAATGATCCATGGTTAAATTTATCAGGCACGTATTCGATGTATTCGGCTATTCTCCTTTTCCAGACTTATCTGAACACGCTAACCTCTGCGTTGAGTGTATGCATCTCGTTAAGAGAATGTTCGAACTTTACGGAAGAGAAGATATTTCAAAACTCGTTAAAAAGATCGATGAAATTGAGAAGAAGGCGGATAACATTAAAGATAGGATTAGAAAGTATCTTTCCGATCCTATCGTTTTGCCGGTCGATAAATATGCTGTTTTCAATCTCATAGTCCTTCAGGATAACGTGATCAATCTATGCAGAGACTTGGCGGTCTTGCTCACCATAAGAGACTTTAGAGTCCCTGATGAGATTATGAGACTCGTCGGTAAGATCGTCGAGATAGCCGACGAGTATTCCGAACTTTACGAACACATAAAACCTCTTTTGGCCAAGGCCTTCGTAAAATCGGAGGTAAATGAAGCCCTTGAGCATGTGGACAGAATAGTTAAGATCGGTGATAAATTCGAGAGCGAGTATCTAAAGATCTGTCAGGAGGTTTTTGAAGGTTTGAAGCCCGCGGAGTTAGTTTTGCTTAGAGAGTTGATAATATACCTTTCAAGAATAGTTGAGAATATAGTCAACGCCGCAAAGATGTTCAAGATCATGATCGAGAGGTGATAGATTTGAAGGTTAGGGAGTTGATTTGGAGAGAGTTGGTAACGATAAAGCCGGATGCAAGTGTTGAGGAAGCTATAGACCTCATGCTTCAGAAGGGAATTAGGTCGTTGCTCGTAGAGCCGATGGAAGGCGATGAATACTGCATACTCACGGTGAGGGATGTTGTGTTCAAAGTCATAGCCAAAAATATAAAACCGAAGGATGTTAAGGTCTCTGAGGTTTGCTCTAAGCCGGTAGTCACGATTGAAGCTGATAAAAGCTTGGAAGATGCGATAAAGATTATGGTCGATAAAAACCTCGCGAGGCTCGTCGTGGTAGAAAAGGGCAAGCCCATAGGCATGATTACGCTGATGGATGTAATGAAGGCATCTCGTGTTGGCGGAGTTTAGCGAAATTTTTTTAACAATTTTTTGAATATACCTTTAGGGCCCGTGGTCTAGGGGTTATGACGCCGCCCTCACGAGGCGGAGGTCGAGGGTTCGAGTCCCTCCGGGCCCATTATAGCTGTTATTTCCGAGTTTTAGATGTTCTAAAACCTTTATTTCAAAAAAAGCCGATAGATTGCCGATTTTTCGCTTAGCTAACTCTACCAGATTTTTATCTACCCATAGTGTTAATTTTGTCTTATTGTTTTCATAAAATTTTTCTAAATGTAGCTTATAACTTAACTTAGGCTATTATAATTTTACAGATACAATAATAGTTAAGCTATAATCTATAGATTTAGCAATAGCATAAGCTATTTAGTAGAATTGAGCCATTGCGAAATTTTAACTTAAGCCTAAACAATTTTTTACATACTATTTCCTTAAGAGAAGGCTATAGCTAAGAGATTTAAAGCTAAGAAAAAAGCTATGGCTATAATCTATCATAAGCTCTTTCTCGCCAATCGAATTTTAGAACGTAAACTACTATCTTTTTCGAAGTTAATCTTTATGAAAATTCTCCACTTGCCAGCTTTTACTCTGTAAATGTCTCTAGTTGCTTTAACCTTTCTAATATCCATAGAAAAAGATCTTCAAGCCTTTCAACGGCTTTCATTATCCTTTCTTGATCTTGCTTGCTAAGCTACTTTAGCTCCCTTAGAAACTTTTCAGATAGCTCAACTCTCATGTTAATCAAGCCCTAAAATCTTCTTAGCTTCCTTAATGCTATAGGTTTTCATCATGCCTTCCTCGCAGGCCTTGGCCATCTTTTCAAGTTAGAAATTTCCTAAAATTAGAAGCCTACGGATCTCTGAAATTTATCGTAAATTTCTGTAAAAGTAACCTGATCTCCAAAAAAGAAGCCTAAAGGAAAATAAAGAACATAAGAGAACTAAGCCGGATTATGAGTCAACGATAAACTAGTATCTAATATCCAAAGCTCTATCTATTAATTACGATACGAAACAGAGAAAGTTAATAATACTATTAATTTTATATTAATAATTGTATAAATTTTTAATATTAACATTTAATTATGTATTTCAAACCATCTACACGTGAAGTTTAATTATTATTTATTTTGTTTTTCTTTTAACAAATACTAGAACAAGATTTTGTTAAAGCTTATAAATTATTATTATTAAATTTTATGAAAAGATATTTAAAAGCATAAAAATAGATAATGTTATATACTACAATTTCTAAAATAGAATGATCAAAATGAGCGTCGGTGTTATTATTTGCACGTGTGGTAATACTCTAAACGATAAAATAGACATCGACAAACTCGTAGATTTTGCCAAGAGCCTTGAGGACGTTTCGATTGTTAAGAGAGTGGAACTTCTCTGTAAAGACTACAAGCAAGTCGCTCAGGAGTTGAAGGGTAAGATCGACAGGCTATTATTTGTGGGGTGTTCGGAGAGAAGTTCGTTAACTTTCAATGAAGATAAGATAGCTCAGATTCTCGAAGAGATCGGTCTGGATAGAGCGATGTTTGAAGTGGCGAACATTAGGGAGCAGTGTGCATGGGTCCACGAGGACAGAGATGGAGCAACGAGGAAAGCGTTAGATCAGCTGATGATGGCCTACGTCAAGCTGAGGTCGAATAGGCCTACTGGTGATCCGATAAAGCTGGAGAAGAGAGTTCTTGTGGTGGGTGGAGGAGTTGCAGGGATGCAGTGTGCTATCGATCTGGCGAAGGCTGGGATTGAAGTGGTGTTGGTGGAGAAAAAGCCATATTTGGGAGGGCACACCGCTCAGATTCCTCTGCTCTTCCAATGTGAGGGCTGGAGCTCGATGTGCACGAGCGAATGTATCGTGCCAGTTATAGCAAGAGAAACAACATTTAACGATAAGATAAAGGTGATCACAAACGCTGAGGTCAAAGATGTGGAGAAAGTTAACGGCAACTTCTCAGTGACTATAGAGCAGGAACCTCAATTCGTAGATCCCAATAAATGTGTCAGCTGTGGAAAATGTGCAGAAGTATGTCCTATCGAAGTCCCTAACCAGTTCGATCTAGGTTTTAGCAAGAGAAAAGCTATCGACAAGGATTTCTCACTCGCTATACCAGATACTTATAACATCTTGGAAGAGTATTGTAATAAATGCGGTGAATGCGTTAAGGTCTGCCCAACCAACGCCATTAACTTGGATGCCAAACCGATCCAACACACCTACACCTTCGGAGCAGTAGTAATAGCTACGGGTTTCAGTAGGTTTGACCTCAACAGGATAGCAGAGCTCAACTACGCTCATCCAGATGTCGTCACGAGCTTGGAGTTCGAGAGGCTGCTGACGAAGGGGTTTAAGAGACCATCCGATGGCAAAACTCCAGAGAGCTTGGTTTTCGTTCTGTGTAGTGGTTCGAGGAGTGAGAACGGAGTTCCATATTGCTCCAAGATCTGCTGCTCCGTCATAATGAAACTTGCCAATAGGATTACAACCCTATTCCCAGAAACGGAGGTAGCGGTAGTCTATAAGGACATCAGAACTCCCGGAAAGCTTGAGGACTTCTACAAGATGGTAGAGAGGAAAGGTGTCGAGTTCATCAAAGGAGAGGTGGACGAGATTACCTCAGATAACGGAAGGCTAAAGGTTGCAGTTTTCAAGGAGGACGGCGGAGAAGAGGAGATCGAAGCGGATATGGTCGTTCTGGCTGAGGCTTTGGTTCCCGCTGAAGTTCAGCTACTCAAGAAGTTCGGAGTTGTCACCGATAAATTCGGATTCCCGATAGAGTTCCAGCCGAGGGTAATCAACCCGAACGAGACCTACGTTGATAGAGTCTTTGTCGTAGGAGCGGCAAAAGGCCCGGAGATCGTTCAGAACAGCGTGGAATCCGGTAGTGCAGTTGCGATGAGGATAGTCGAAATTCTCAAAGATGGTGAAAAGAAACTTCAGAAGTTCGTCTCATACGTAAACAAAGACCTATGCTCCAAATGTGGAATTTGTGCCTCGATGTGCCCACACGATGCAATAAAGATGGAGGAAGATGGAGCTAAAGTAGATTCGGCTTTCTGCAGAGGATGCGGACTGTGCATGTCGGTCTGTCCGAACCATGCGATCCAGCTGATAAACTTCGAGGACAAGCAGTTGTTGGATCAGGCTGAAGTGGCTTTCAAGCACGCAAAGGAGGGAGAGCCGAGGATTCTTGCCTTGCTCTGCTACTGGTGTTCCTACGCTGCTGCAGATCTCATGGGTATGAAGGGTATCAAGCTCCCACCCAACTTCAGAACGATCAGGATAAGGTGTTCTTCTTCAGTCAACGCTGGCACGTTGCTGGAGATCCTCAAGAAGGTCGACGGAGTTCTCATCGCCGGCTGTCCGCCTAAGAACTGCCATCACGGTTGGGGCAACTATGTCACTGCAAAGAGGGTTAAGCTCATGAACGAGGCGATGAAGCAGCTTGGAATCAACCCGGACAGGCTCAGGTGGGAGTTTATAGGAGTTGCTATGTGGGGACCACTTGCGAAGGCGATTAAGGAGATGACTGAGAGGTTGAGATCATGAAGGTAATTATAGATTGGTTAGCCTCATGCGGAGGTTGTGACGTCTCGATCTTGGACTTGGGTGTCAAGATCCTCGACGTCATAAAAGAGTTTGAGATAGTCTATTGGCCAGTCGCGTTGGATTTCAAGAAGGAAGATCTCAAAGCCCTCGAAAAGGCGGATATAGCGATAGTCAACGGAGCTGTCAGGACTTCTGAACAGGAGGAGCAGTTGAAGTTGATAAGGGATAAAGTCGATGTTCTCATCGCCTACGGATCTTGTGCATGCTTCGGCGGTATTCCAGGCTTGGGCAACCAATTCAGCTCGGAGGAGATCCTGAAGAGAGCATACGTCGAAACTCCATCCACGACTGAAGGTAAGATCCCGCAAGAGGTAACGAAGATGGATGGCTTCGAGCTCACCCTTCCGAAGTTTTTGGATAAGGTTAGGGCGTTGGATGACGTCGTTGAGGTGGATTACTACGTTCCGGGCTGTCCACCTTCGACTTCGACTATAGAGGAGATGGTAGATCTGATGCTCAAGCTGAAGAAGGGAGAAAAACCAGAGAAGAAGGTCTTAGCCTCGGACAAATCGCTCTGCTACGACTGTCCGAGGTTCAAGTCGTTGGTCAGGCCTCCAACCGTTAACCGTCCGCACGAAATCGTTGCGGATCAGGAGAAATGCTTCTTGGAGCAGGGGATAATTTGCTTGGGCTTCGTCACGAGGGGTGGTTGCGGAGCGAGGTGCATAAAGGCGAACATGCCTTGCAGAGGTTGCTACGGAAAGGTTCCGAACGCATTCGACTTTGGAACTGAAGCTATCACCGCAATAGCGATGGCAGGAACCGGAGAAGATTATTTGCCTCCGATGAGGATCACAGAGGCTGTTGATAAGATTAAGGACGTTGTAGGACTGATCTATCAGTTTAGCTTGCCGAAATCGAGATTGGGGGATCTGAAATGAGGAAGATTAGTATAGATCCCAATACGAGACTCGAAGGACATGGAAAGGTCGAGATAATCTTAGATGATGATGGCAACGTTAAGGACGCTTACTTCCAAGTTGTAGAGTTCAGAGGTTTCGAGAAGTTCTGCGAAGGTAGGCACGTTGAGGAGTTGCCGAGGATAACTCCAAAGATTTGCGGTGTTTGTCCCGGAGCTCATCACATGGCATCGACGAAGGCTTGCGATGCAGTTTTCGAAGTCGAGCCAACCGAAACGGCAAAGAAGCTCAGGGAGATATTCTACAACGCCCACGTGATTCATAGCCACATGCTCCACTTCTATGCACTCTCTCTTCCAGATCTCCTTCTGATGTCCGCCGATGCAAAGGAGAGGAACATCTTTGGACTCCTCAACGTTTTGGGAAAGGAGGTAGTCGCTGAGGCTATAGAGTGCAGAGGATATGCTCAGAAGATTCAGGAGATGCTGGCCGGACATCCGATCTATCCTGTCTTTGGATTGCCCGGTGGGGTTTCCAAGCCTCTTGAGGAGGAAGACAGAAAGAAGATCGAGGAGATGGCCAAGAAGCTCGTTGAATTTGGGAAGAAAGGTTTGGAGATCTTTGAGAATCACGTTTTGAAGAACGAAGAAATCTTAGAGCTTATAAAGGAGAGGGATGTCTATTATCAGGAGACAAACTACTTAGGGTTGGTCGACGAAAACGGATGCGTGAACTTCTACGATGGAATTTTGAAGGCCGTGGATCCAGAAGGAAACATCATATGCACCTTCGAAGCAAAGGATTACTTGGATTACATAGCAGAGCATGTAGAGCCCTGGAGCTACGTTAAGTTCCCATACCTCAAGCAGATCGGCTGGAAGGGGCTTGTAGAAGGAAAGGGCAGCGGAATATATAGGGTCAACGCTCTCGCAAGGTTGAACGTTGCAGATGGAATGGCAACGCCTTTGGCCAACGAAGCTTACAAAGCGATGTTCGAGTTCTTTGGCAAAAAGCCTGTTCACAACATCCTCGCTTACAACTGGGCAAGGCTGATAGAGATTCTGTATGGGGCGGAGAGAATTCTTGAGTTGGTGCAGGATGAGGAAGTTACGAGCAAAGACGTGAGGAACATTCCGAAGAAGAAACCGAGCGAGGGAGTTGGGGTTGTGGAGGCTCCTCGTGGCGTTCTGATCCACCATTACGTTACGGATAGCCATGGAGTCGTCGAGAAGGTTAATCTTATAGTTGCGACGGTTCAGAACAACCCAGCGATAAATCTATCCATAAAGAAGGCGGCTCAAAATCTTATTAAGAACGGAAAGGTTGACGGAAAGATCCTCAACATGATCGAGATGGCAGTAAGAGCATACGATCCTTGCTTAGCTTGTGCGAGCCACGCTTTGCCGGGAAGTATGCCGCTCGTAGTGGACATCTACTGGAACGGAGAGTTATACAAGAGATTTATAAGAAATGGTTAATTTTATATTTTTTTAAATATATATCTTAATCGAGCTAAGCTTTTATTCTGAATTGCAAAGCTATAAACCGGATGCTGATAGGTTTTTCTGGAGCTTGCAATTCAGGAAAGACGACTTTAGCCAACGCTTTAGCTGAAGAGCTGAGAAATAAAGGATACGATGTTGAGCTAGTCGGTGAAGTCGTGAGAGATGTATTCAGGATGTTTCAGAGGAGACACGGTTTTAGAGATCTGAAGGAGCTCAGAGAGAGCAAGCATCATTTCCAGTTCCAGCTTGAGGTGCTGAAAACCCAGATAGAGAGGGAAAATTCCGCATTGAATCGAGCTGAAATAGTTTTAAGCGATAGAACTGTATATGATAACCTATTCTACACGATCTTCTGGAATTCCATGGATTGGAAAACCTTGAAAGAATACGTAAACTTGTTCAGGAGTTTAGGTGAGAGGAGATACGATCTGATATTCTTCTGCAAGCCTTTGAGCAGTAACGCGAAGGACGGCTTCAGAGATTACGATCTAAGCTGTGTGGAGATTCAAGATCTGGCTATAAGATTGCTCGTAGATAGAGAAAATGTGATCGACGTGCCCGATGAAAGTTTGGAATATAGAATCTCATTCTGCTTGGAGAAGTTAAAAGATTATTTGGATTGACTGCGTTCTTCAACCTTAGTTATACCATATCCTACGTATATCACCTTGTTCGGCTCGAGAGCATCTATGACCTCCCTTCTGTGGGTCACAGCTATAAGCGTAATTCCAGCCTGTCTGACTATCTCTCCGATCTTCCTCGCAACCCTCATCGCAGTTAGGCTGTCTAAGTGTGACGCAAACTCGTCAATTAGAATTAAGCTCGGTCTTTCTGCCAAAATAGAGGCCAACTTCGCCCTCTCCTTCTGGCCAGTAGAAAGCTCCCGATATTTTGCTCTGTAAAGGACGGCATCCGAAAGCCCTGCTTTATTCAGAATCTCAACTGCAACGTGCAGATCTCCGGCTTTGGCATATACATGCTCAAGGATGCTTTCCTCTCCAAACTCCGGCTCGAACTCTTGCGGGATTAGAACTCCAACCTTCGCCTTCGGAGCCTCTATTTCGCCTGAAGTAGGCTTAAAAGATTCACCTTCGATATCGGATACCGCTCCAAGGATCAGCCTGAGCAGAGTGGTCTTTCCGGCACCGCTCGCTCCAACGACTACTACAACATCTCCCGGTTTGATCTCAAACGTGGCGTTCCTTATCACCTGCCTCTCTATCACCCTATGCCTAACTCCGAAAGCGGATAGAAGTTCCTGAACTTCTTTCTCAAGCTTCGATATGTCCAAATGGCTTTCGAAGACTTTGGAAACGTTCCTGAAAACTATGGGCTCGGTTAAAAGCTCAACTTTTCCGTATTTAGATACGCACAGCCTTCCTTTGTGCTTTTTCGCTATCTCATCCTTCTCAAAGAACCTCTGCAAATATCTTTCAGCCTGCTCCGTTAGCGGATAATACAAAACGGGTCTGCCGGAAGCTGTATCCCAGACATACTTGAACCCTACCTTCTCGAAGAACGGATTGAATCGGGCCATCTGAGCTATTGTCTCGACCAGATGCTTTCTCTTCTTCATTTCCGGAATTCTCCTCTCTTCGATCCATTCTATCGCAAGCCTCACAGCCAAAACACCCAAGCCGTCGGATCTGTAATCTGGATGGACTACTACCCTCGCAATTCTCGCACATGCTGTGTTGCTCCTTCTCATTGCCTCCCAGCTCGCGATCTCCCAAAGCTTCTGCCTCGCAACCTTCTTGCTAAATTTCTGCCTAAGCTCCTTGAAGAGTTGCTTCATAACGAGCTCCGGGCTATAGACAGGATGGAACCAGCCGTATGGGAAGACCTTCTCCCTTATGTTCCTAATGATTCTTCCATCTGGCAACCTTCGGTGCATCAGAGGAATGGGAGGATCCACTCGAACGTAAGCAACTATTCTCGGCTCGAACTCCTCTCTATCTAAAAGTTCGAGGATCAAGAACCTTGAGGCGGGAGTAGATCCCTTTATCTCTACTATGTGAACGTCATCGCTTCCGCACTTCGGACAGTTCTGCTTTACGTTTGCTTCAAACAGTTCCTCACAGCTGTCACAACGCCATAACGCAATCTTCTCCTTCTCCGATGCGTAGTGATACTGCTCCAACTCCGCAATAGCTTCGAAATCGGATTCGAACACGGCCTCCCTCGCTCTAATCCTGTATTCATACAAAATGTTTCCGAAGGGGCTGTAACGGGGAGATCGCACCTCTTTACACCAGTAAGGCCAAACCTTTATCTTATCCTTCCCGTAAAACCTGTAGAGCTCGTAATCGTCGAAGAATAGGACGAGAGATCCCTTGATCTCCTTGGGCTTGGATATTATCACGAGTTCCACATTATCTTCTTCGAAGAGCCATTTCGCGACTCCGGCCGTATAGACTGTGTAAATAGTTCCGTTGACTTCGATGTCGAGGGTTCCAAACCAGCGGTGTTTGAACTTCGGTATCTCTCTCGCAACGATCTTACCGATCATCCGTAATACTTTTGGACGAACGTTTTTTAATTTGTCGTAGCTCTAATAATCAGAGAAATCTCAAATGCGTTTATGAGAGGTTTAATAGTCAAAGAACCATATGCATCCCTTATAGTAAAGGGGGAGAAGGTGTGGGAGATTAGGAAGAGAAGGACGAACGTCAGAGGAGAGATATTCATAATTTCGAACGGCAAGATATTGGGTAAGGTTAAGCTCGTGGACGTTTTGGGCCCCTTCACGGCAGAAGAACTTGTCGAGCATTCCGACAAGCATAAAGTAAGTTACGAAGATCTTAAAAGCTATGCTGGAGATTGTAAGCTTTTCGTATGGGTTTTGGAGGATGCAGAGGAGTTCGAAAAGCCGATAGAGATTAGAATTCCGAAGGGCGCTCAAGTTTGGGTAAAAGTCGAGAAAAGATTTTTATAGAGTATATCGAAGACGAAAACATGGAAGAAAATATTACAAGAATTGGAGTTAGCTTGCCAAGAAATCTGCTCGAAGAGTTCGACAGTATTATCAAGACGAGAGGTTATTCCTCGAGAAGCGAAGCTATCAGAGATGCAATAAGAAATTACATCATGGAATATAAATGGCTCGAAAGAGAAGAGGGAGAAATCGTCGGCGTTGTGAATGTCATCTACGATCACCATGTTAAAGGAGTCAGCGACGCAATAATCTCACTCCAGCACGACTTCTTGGACATCATAACGACAACGTTGCACATCCACCTTAACAAGGACTACTGCCTTGAGATGATACTCGTGAAGGGCGACATGAAGAAGGTGAAGAGGCTCGTCGATAAGATAACGACGCTCAAAGGCGTCACGAACGTGAAGTTGATTACCGCTTTGAGGGATTAACATTCTGTATGGAAATTTATTTGGTATTTTCCCAAAGAGATCTATGTGCGGTAATCGTGTTGAGTTTACTTCTACTTTTAATCGCCCCGCCGCTGTTATGTGTAAAATCGATATCCTTCGAAGATGGCTACACGTTCGTTAGATTTTTAGACGGTTCATTCTCGTTGCTCAGTTCGATCGCAGTTCTACTCATGGCCATTAGCACGATAGCACTCCACGAATTTCTACATCTGATGACGTTGAAAATGGTAGGAGTAAACTTCAAACTCAAACCTGTAACGTTGTTTAGGTTACCTATTATGATTCAGGTGGACTACGAGGAGATCAAGATTTGGCAATATTTTGTAACGGCTCTTTCCCCACAGGCTTTAACCATAGTTTTCATATTCACAGCTTACTTTGCAAAGAATACATTCGGAGCACTTCTCATTTTGTCCGCAATTTTAAATTTTGCAAGTTCGTCCGGAGACTTTTATGGAATCATAAAGACGCTCGTAAAGGTAAAAAGTGTCAGAGGAACGATATTCAAAGTCGGAGAGCTCAAATACATTATCAGGGTGGACAAAAAAATTTAAATACAGCATCTAATAAAATATAACTGAAGCGGGGTGGGGTAGCCAGGTAATCCCGGCGGGCTCATAACCCGCAGATCGGCCGTTCAAATCGGCCCCCCGCTACTATCCTAGTATTTTTATAAAAACAAATTAAAAATAATGGGTTGCTAATTAAAATGAACCCAAAAATCTAAGTTTGTCTCTAAGTTTCTCGGCTTTTCTTGGAATCGTAAAGCCAACGCTCTTTGCGAATTCCGCAACTGCAGATAATCTGTATATATCCAACCTGTAAAAGTCTTGCTTATATTCGTAGTATTCGTCTCTGATTCTTACGCTTTTACCTTCGTATGCTTGCAGATATATCTTCGAGTGAATATTCAGCGATGCCAGTAGTTTCTGAACGAATTGGAGTAGCTCTAAATCGTAATTGCTGGCAGTGATCAATAGTCTTTTCCTACGCTCGTTCCAGTATACACAACCCTCGCTATCGAAGAAACCCCTTAAAAACTCGGTGGGAAATTGTCTTGCAACATCAAACAGCTTCTCTTTCGGTTGCTTTAAGAATTCGTAGAGGAGCTTACCGTTAGCTTCAACACACCACCTGTCACATCTCGTCCTATCCCTCTCAAGCCTAAACGATGGCTTTAGTCCGATTGATCTTAGACATTCATAAAATTCTTCTGCGAACTCTTTATCCACAACTTTAAGCCTGATGCGATAGTTATACGATCTACCAGACTTCCTGAAGCTTACACTTCCGTCTCCAAATATGACGCCAATTATATATGCGAGCTCTGGAGAGGGTTCAAGCCTAACCAAATTCAGCCTGTTTCGAGGATCGTGCAACCCCTTGCACCACCTCATAACCGTGACCCTCGAAACCTTAATTCCATTTGCTTCGAGCATTCTTGCAATCTCGGAGTAGCTCAAACCTTTATTCCTTAGCATCCTTACCTCATCGATAAGTTTTTCAAAATCTATCATTAATGGTGGTGTTGCAATACTGTTGATGGAATATTTAAATCACACACAATGTGGAGTCACGACCTCATTAATTAACATATCACTACCGTGATTTAAATATTTTTCTATTCTTTTCTTAGTGATCTGTTTTATCGATCACTGTTAAATATATTTTACCAAAAATTTGTTCGAAAATTTTAGATTATCGTCGGGCAAACGACTAAATAGATCCAAGCTGACAAGAATACATGGAAGAGATCCTAAAGCTCGCCTCAGCAAAAGCCTACGAGATGGACTTAAGGGATGAGATTGATCCAGAACTGCTGAAACTTGCATTCGAGAAAGGCCTGATGTCTGTCACCATTCCAAAGAAATTGGGTGGTATGGGTGAAGGATACCCAAAGCTCTGCGAGATCGTCGAAGAACTTGCAAAGGTCAATTCAGGCTTAGCCTTAACGGTAGCAGCACATCATATGGCCGTAAACTGCATAAAAACGTTTGGAAATGAAGATTGGCTGAAAGAGCTAACTAAGAGTGCCGGAGCCTTTGCAGTTACCGAGCCTCACGCCGGAAGTGATGTTGCATCGATAAAGCTCAAAGCTGAAAGGAAAGGTGATGTCTTCGTCCTGAACGGAAACAAAACTCTAATAACGAACGCTCTCTTTGCGGATGTATTCATAGTCCTTGCAAAGGTAGAGGACAAACCCACTGCATTTATCGTTGAAAGATGCGATGGTATGGAATTCAGAAAGCTCGAACTCATGGGAATGAGAGGTAGTGGAATAGCGTCAATAAGATTCAAAGATGCCGAGGTTCCGGCTGAGAACGTTTTGCTCGAAGTAGGGAAGGGTCTTAAAGTTATCTTGGCAACGCTCTCGAAGAGTAGGGTGGTTTTCTCGGCTTTAGGCTTGGGAATCGCAGAAAGATGCTTGGAATTGGCCGTAAAGTTTGCCAAAGAAAGAAAAGCTTTTGGAAAGAGTATCGCTGAGTTTCAAGGAATAAGATGGATGCTCGCAGAAGTTTCGGCTGAGATCGAAGCCGTTAGATCGCTCATATACCGAACAGCTGAGCTTGCTGAGAAAGAGGACATTACCAAGCTCAGTGCAATGTGCAAGCTTCTGACTGCAAAGGTTGCAAAAAAATCGGCTGATTTGGCCGTTGAAATTTACGGTGGGCATGGATTAATAAAAGGCTCTGCAGTTGAGAGAGCATACAGAGATGCCAAAGCATTGGATATTGGAGAAGGAACATCGGAAATCATGAAGGAGATTATTGCAAGATATTTACCTTAATTAGATCTTGAAGTTTCAACAATTATTTAAATTACTTTAATTTAATATTATATTTTATGAAATATAAAACAAGTATTAGACATTATTGAAAAATCATTGCCAGAAATCGAAGACAGATCTTATGGGGCATTACTTTACTCCAAATAACCCAGCTCCTTAACCTTGCTTATGACAGCATCAACCTCCTCCTCGACGCTCATCTTGTCCGTGTCCAAGATCAGCTCCGGATTCTCAGGCTCCTCATACTCCCCGTCCAGCCCCGTCAGACCCTTTATTTCCCCTCTCAAAGCCTTGGCGTAGAGCCCCTTCGGATCCCTTTCTATCCTAACCTCCACTGGACATCGCAGATAAACTTCTACGAACTTACCTATCTCTTTCCTCGCATACTCCCTCCATTCTCTATAGGGAGCTATCACGGAAACGATGGTGATCACACCGTTCTTCGCCAAGAGCTTGGCCATCTCAACCACAACGCGGTTGTGCATCTCCCTCTCTTCCTTGCTGAAGCCCAGATCTGGGTAGAGCTTGCTTCGAATTCCATCCCCATCAAGCGTCTCGACTCTGTAACCCATCTCCTCAAGCCTCTTTGCCAAAGCGTTTGCGAGAGTAGTTTTTCCAGCACCGCTCGGCCCGGTGAGCCAGATCACGAACATCTAATATAACCTCAAAAAAGTTTAGATATAACTTTTACTATGCTATCAAAGGATATCCTCTAAGCGTATTCGAAACATCCTTCAAACCCAAGAGGTTCAGCACAGTCGGAGCGAAGTCGTATATCGTGCACTGGATGTGCTTACTTTCCTCCATATCCGGCGTGTGAAGTGCAAATACTCCGTATTCGGAGTGAACCGCATCATCCGGCCCGGTGTCGTTCTCCAAAAGGTAGTTCGTCTCCCAGCCGAGAGTTCCGGCTGAACGCCAGTAAAGATCGTCGAAGTAGACCATCATGTCCGGCTTATCCCCCCTAGCAACGGGATAGATCTCCTCCGGATAGAAGACCTTCGTATCCCACCTCTCCCCGTTCGGCCCTCTTATGCTCCTTATCATTTCCGCAATCTCATCTCTAACCTTATCGTATTCCGATAGCCTGATAGCCCCTTTCGGCTCCCTTCCCTTAACGTTCAGAAAGATCCTTGCGTAGTATCCACCCCAAGCCCAAGCTGTGGTGTCACTCCAGTCCACCTCGACCTGTTCTAACCTCGTTCCCGGCTTCACTCCATCGGCTTTAGCCTTAAGCAACCCCTCCTCTATCAGCCACTGGTTTATGGCAAAACAACCTTTCATCCTCTTTATCCCATGGTCCGAGACTATTATAATGGCTGTATTTTCCTCATCCAAGAGCTTGAGAGTTTTTCCGATCTCTCTGTCGAGTAGCTTGTAATAGTCGGGGATCACGTTCTTGTATGGGCTGTTCGGCTCGTGCAAATGATGATTCTCATCGAAATACTTCCAGAAGGCGTGGTGAATCCTGTCGAGTCCTATTTCGACGAACTCGAAGTAATCCCAGTCCTTCGTCTCGATGAGGTAACGGATGAGTTCGAACCTCTTCTCCGTCATCTCCCAGATCTTCTCCTTAACCTCATCCCTCTCCTCCTTCCTGAAAACCACGTCGAAGATATAATCCCCAACCACTCTTTCGATCTCCCTCTTGAGTTCCGGAGGATGGGTATAGTTCGTGCTCGAATCAGGGGTGATGAAACAGCCAACCATCCATCCGTTTATCTTCTTCGGTGGATAGGAAGGTGGAACTCCCAAGACAACAGATTTGAGTCCTCTCTCCCCAGCGTAATCCCATACAGCCTTTTCCTTAACCATCAGGCTGTGGGCGATCCAGATGTCCTTGTAGCTGTTTCCCTTTCTGTGCCTGAATCCGTATAAACCCAATTCGCCCGGTGTTTTGCCGGTTGCCATCACCATCCACGCCGGAATGGTTATGGCTGGAATGCAACTTCTCATAGGCCCATATACCGATCTTTGCAAGATCCTTCGAATGTTCGGCAGATCGTCCAAAAATTCATTGAACAGCAGTTCTGGCGGTGCGGAATCTAAACCTATCACGAAAACCTTCATAACATCCCCTCGATAATTCCCAATGCTTCATCTATCCTCTCCCTCGGGCAGATCAGTCCCAAAACATCCTTCTTACCTCCCGCGTTGAATCCCCTCAGCTTCAGCATTTTGATTATCGCGGGAACGTTCACATCCTCAGCTAATTCAGGTTTAATCCTCAGATAGATCTGTCCGTTTCCACCAAATCCTCTATTCACAGCCAAAACGACATCGTAGCCCATCACCCACACAGCTTTCCTCACTACTTTTGAGATTATGTTGAAATCGCTGCTGAACTCGATTTTCGTGAATCTTCCAGCGTTCTCTACGTTGTTCAAAGCTCTCCAGATCTCCCTCTCTATGATACTCATATTTTTTAGCCACCTCTTGTTCTCAAGCAATTCTTTAGGTTCTGAGCTTAGAATGGTCTGCACAGCATCTTCCACACCCTCCCTGTCCATCACTATGTAGTTGGAGTCGAGCAGAGAGACGAGTTTCATCGCATCTTCTTTCCTCAATCCGAACTCAGCCAATAACACCATCGCCTTCCTGCTCCAATCAAAAACCCTCCTTCCAACATCTCCAATGGCTCCAAGTGTTGAGAGGTAGCTCCAGACTGAAAAGTGATCCGAAACCACCCAACTCGCGGAAGGATAATCCTTTTCACTCTTTCCTTCTATTATCGGATTTATGTGCTCGACGTTCGGCTTCTCTATCTTAGGCTGGATGTGGTGATCTATGAACGTGACCTTTCTATCAATCCTCTCAACGAGCTCCGGAACGTTAAGATCCACTACGAAGACATCCGTAGCCCTATCTATCTCCTTCCAAATTCGCTCGTCGAACTCGAATCTGCCTATTGGAGGAGTGATGTTCTTCCAGCTTTCGCCCAAGTAATCCAAGACGAGAGCGACGAGCGACGCTGAAGTAATTCCGTCGGTATCCCAGTGATGGATTATGAGCGTCGTCATCAGTCCAGATAACCCAAAGCCCTAAGTCTCTCCTTGACCTTCTCCTCCTCTTCCTCGCTGAAGACTTGTTCCTCTTCCTCCTCCAAGCTCGCCAAGACCTCTCTCAAAACGTAAGTTACGTATTCGTCTACTGACTCAAATTCCGTTTCCTTAATCCTCTCTTCGATCTTTTCGTAGATATCTGCTGGGATCTTAACCTCTTTAAGCTCCATCGAAACCACCGAAGATAAAATTGAATATTTAGCATATAAAGCTTCTTACTTGTGCAGTTACTAAATGGTCAAATTGAGTTAAATATCATAACCGTTCCTAGGAGAACTGTTACTGCCGTTAAGGGAACGCCGATCTTGAGGTAGTCGAGGAAGGAAATCCTCACCCCCAACGAATCGGCCATCTCAGCGACTATGATGTTTGCGACGCTGCCGATGAGTGTCAAATTCCCCGCGAATGTAGATGCCATGGCCAACACGAAAGCCAACTTTCTCGTCTTCAAAACTGGAAGGGTAACCATGACGAATGGAACGTTGCTGATCACGTTACTTAGAATTGTGGCAATTCCACTGAAGATTATGTAGTCCTTCAACGTCTTGACGTTTAAATCGCCCAGGTAGCTCGTCCATCCACCTTTCTCAAATCCCGCAATGACAACGAACAATCCAGCGAAGAATATGAGCAAAGACCAGTCGATGTTTCTCAATATGTCCTTGGGCCTCTGTCCTCCGAATATAAACGCCAGCGTAGCTCCAATCAGCGCAGAAACTGGGATAGGATAAATTTCAGTAACGAATAGAAATATGGTTACGCTCAGAACGATCAGCATTCTAACCATGAGAGATCTGTCGAGCTTGAAATCGAAAGTTTTTGGCTTAAACTTGGAGATTTCAGATTTAAACAGCGAATATAAAATAATGTAGCAGATCAGAAGAGATACGGCAGATATAGGTGCCAGAACTCTTACGAATTCCAAAAAAGGTATTCCGAACTTCATCGCAATGAGCATGTTTTGTGGATTTCCAACTATCGTAGCACAGCTTCCGATATTTGCAGATGTGGATAGAGCAAGCAAGAGCGGAATTGGGTTCAGCTCGGATATCAGGGCCATCCTGACCACGATAGGCGTCATGAATATACAGACAACATCATTTACGAGAAATGCCGAGAGGATTCCAGACGTTAAAACTATTATTAAAAGTAATCTTCTTCCATTTTTGGCCTTTAGAATTATCCTGCTTGCGACAAAATCAAAGAAGCCCGATCTACCCAAGTAAGAGCTTACGACCATCATTCCGAAGAGCAGAATTATCGTGTCATAATCGACACTCGTTACGGCCTCTCTAAGCGATAAAACGCCGCTTGCGATCATCGCTGTTGCTCCAATGAGTGCAATCGAAGCCCTGTCCAACCTGAGGTTAACCTTTTGAAACGCAATCAGCAGATACGTGATCGCAAAGATGATGAATTCTATCATTTGTGCCGCTGTATCTAGTTAATCAACATTTATACTTTTTGGTAAAATTGATTGACCTAATTTAGTATTAAAAGTTTACTTATATAATATTATCATCGCAATACTACCACACTCAACCAAAATTTTTAAATATTTTAAACCGTAAAATTACGGTTGGTGGTATGGTATGAGAACAAAATTCTTTATTGTAGTCATTTTGCTGTTGCTGAACGTTGGTTGTGCACTCGCCGAAAATACGACGCAGATGAACGTAACCACTGGAAAGTTCAGAGTTCCACCCGTGGTGAAGGTTAGACCGCTGAACGACATTATCAAGAAGGATCAACCAACGCTCGTAGAGTTCTATTTTAGTAATCCCGCCTTAAACGATGTTCCACTTACGGTCGAGGCTTACATTTCAGTTCCATCGGGAGTTCACATCTACGCTGAAGGTTTCTCCTCCGATTCCGGAGCTGGCACTTTGCATGGTCATTTTGTGGTTCCGCCGGGAAACAGCCGATTGATTCAGGCTGAAGTGATCGGTGCAAAGTCAGGAGAATACTTCGTTCATGCGATGGCGATGTATTATCCAGATGATGACAAGGATGACTACAGACAGATAAGCCTAACACATCCATTCAAGATCGTGGAACCGATAGATTCATTTAAGCTTCCGAGCGTCGATCCCATGCTAATAATATTTGTTGCGGTGGTGTTGGGTGGAATCGCCATAATATTTGCAATAAGGAAAAAACCGCCCCAAATAAGAATAGAGGAGTGATTCTGAATGGGAATAAAGATATTCATCGAGGGTGAGTGCGATGTAACCATAAGGAGAGGTAGAAAAAGAATCATTAAAGCTTCAAACGTTAATCTAATCTTTTTGAGGCGTGTAATAGATCAGATGGAAATTAGGGTTGAAAGTCCGATGAACGAACTCGAAACCGCATACATTCTCAGCGGTGTTGACGTTGTGGATATGTTACATAAGCTCTCCTCTTCGGACGTGATAGTGTCCGCGACACCTACGAAGGTTTACACTGTAACCGAAAGAAAGATCGAACATATATTAAAGGAGAGAGAAGAAAAACCAAACATAGTCGTCGACATTCACACGCATCCATTGGGTGTTGCGGAGCTGTCCGAGGAAGATAAAAAGACTATGAGAAAGGTTGCAGAGATATTCAAGGAGAAGATTCCCGGAGTTAGGGTTTATTTTGGCGTCCACGCTTTTTCGGAGGAAAATTTTGGAAGAAGAATGGAGCCAGTCGCAATTGGCAACAGAATAAGATGGAGATCCATAACGAGAGAACATGAAGTCGCGATATTCGACGAAAACGGAAAACCGGTGGTGGTAGAGATATGGTCAGGTTAACTGTGCTGATATTCCTCCTCTTAATTTTGCCCGTTCAGGCCAAGCCTCATCCACCTCCTCCGCCACCACCAGAACCACCTCATCCACCCCATCAGGCGAATTTGGATGTCAGTATTTGTCCGAGCGATCTTAAAGCTGGAAAGATGAACATTTTGAGAATAACGTTGAAAAATATGGGCGATCTACCTGTAAGGGATCTTAAGATCAGAATTAAATCCGATCTTCCAATAGATAGTTACAAAGAGATAAGAGAGATCGAACCTAATAGCAACGTTTCGATCGAAGTTCCGGTCGTTCCCAAGAGGTGTGGAACCTTTACGATCGAGATATCCTTGGAATCACCAGATTATTCTTATGCCGTCGAGAAGACGATCTTCGTAAAAAGATTTGCCGACATTTCGATTGATCTGAGAAGCGATGTAACCAAAGCAATTGTAGGAGAAGAGTTCAGCTTAACGCTGTCTGTGGTAAACCTGATCAACAATCCCAACATGACACTCCAAGTCATACTTATTCCTCCTTCGGGAATGTCGGTCACATCCGCATATTTTACCAAATCCGGAGTAGGACAGTTCGTAGGGGTGTTCAAAGTTAATCCGGGAGAGATGCGGGCGATAAAGATTAGCGTTTTACCAAACGAGCCGGGAAACTTCACCATAAGGGGTATAATAGTTTACTACTTTGGAAACGATAAAAGAAACGCAACCTCTAGGGAGATATCGATTCCAATAGTTGTAAAGTCGAAAGAAATTCCGAGGTCTCCGGGATTCGAATGGATTGGAATAGTTCCAATAATATTGCTGGGACTGAGAAGATGGGGGCAATAGAAGATTTATGCGAAATGCTAAAGAGATTGGAGAATGGTGAGAGGCTAGCGATCATCTTACTTGAGTTTCTATCCGACGAAAAATTGAGCAACGTTTTAACGGCAACACTTGCATCATTAAAGAGAGAAGTTGATTCCTATGGTTGTGTCCGACTAACTCAAGCGGAAAGACATGCTTACGAACTCGTAAAAAGATTGGGAATCGCAACGTTTGAAGATCTTAAGGTATTGGCGGATAGATTTGCGAGCTTCAAGTATCGTAGTCACGCAAGTGCAATAATGAACTCCCTCGTCGATAAAGGACTGATTGGAAGGATAAAGATTGGAAGGGAGATTGCCTATGCAACGCCAAAAGAAGCTGTTATGTGGGCTCTGAAGGTTTTGGGAAAGCTTCCCCGGGAATGCAATCCGAAAGACATCGCAGATTTGACTGGACTTCCTCTTGTTAAAGTTATAGAAGTTCTTGAGGAGTTGGTCTAAAATACCTATCTACCGATTCTCCTCATATAGCTCCTCACGAAGTAACGCTTCAGATCGAGAGGATCCGCAAAGAAGAGTATGTGCGAATTCCCACTGGCTTTAGCCATTCTATTGCAGAGCTCTAAGAACTTCCTGTCCTTACCGAGCATTATTATCGTTAGATGAGCATCGACACTTCTCAAATTCTCCGCCTCCTTAACGGCGCATCTCCAAGGTGTAAGATAAGGATTGTAGCTCGAAGTTGGCTCTCCGTCGGTGATCAGAAAAACAATTCTGCTGCCCCTTCTACCCTTCAGTATCTCCCTCGCCTTTCTTAGAGCTAAACCTATGTCTGTCCTTCCCCTCGCATCCAAATTTAGGATTTCGTTTTCTTTAATCGTTCGAACGTTGTGGTTGAACGCAACTACGTGTAGCTCGTCGAAGCTGTTCTTTCTGATAGCGCTCTTTAAAGCTAAGGCAGCCTCGATGGCCCCGATGATCTTTTTACCTCTCATCGAGTCGCTCACATCTATGAGCATAACGTATACGCACTTCTCAGCGTGCTTAGGCATCCTCGCGACCAAATCCTTCTCATCCAAATTGATCTCCGGATCTCTCAAGGCCGATTTGACTAACGTCTCCTGTATGTCAATCATGTCAAACGTGTGAACGAACGGATCAAACTCGACGATTTCGTAGCCCAAAAATATCGACATACCTTCCTTTTCCGTCTCGTGTTCTCCGAAGTCGCCTTTGCCCAAATCTTGAAGAGAAAGCTGAAGAACTTTCTCTCCCAACAGTTTCTCCGCCTGACTACTGAAAAGCAAAACCCTTCTGTGTATTCTCTCTATTACTCCCTCAATGTAGCCCTCCTTCATCAGATCCTGAACTATCTCCTCGTAGAAGTAGTTCACGAGCTCGCTTGCACTGACATCTTCCCTGCTAAGTTCACCACTTTTAAGCATGTCTTTTATCTCCTCCCAAGCCCTTTGCCTCGCTTTTCTATAGTCTTCGATTTTGTCCATCCAAAAGGTGTTTACGTAGCTAAAGTTCTTCAGAATCTCGTTAAATAAGCTTGAGAACATGTCAAAAGACTGTTTCAGCTCTTCGTTGCTCAGATGTTTCTTTATAAACTCCGTCAGATCGATCTTTCCCTTCTCCCTGTAATACGGATTAAAGATGGAGTAAAGTAGATCTTTCGCGAGGTTTTGATCTATCCCAACCTCTTCCTCGCACAACCTACACTCAGGCTTCCCAGTCATAGCCGGCATAGACATACCTTCCGAAATCTACCTTATCTATCAAGCCTGTGCAACGCTTTATAGCTTCGAGTAAAATTTCGAAGGCCGAATTTAGCTCATCAGGCGATTTAGCAAACAGAACGAGGATTCTGTATAGATTCTCATACCTCCTGAAGTCTATCTCCTCATCGACACTTATGGGTTCTCCACAAAGATCCGATAGATCTTCCATGAGCTTGCCAAAGGAATCACGAGGAATCATGCCATAAATTTCGGTGCACGTCTTGTTTATAGCCTCCTCAGTAAGCTTGACTATTACATCATCCTTTGTCATGTCGTCCTCGTAATCCAATTCGATCCTACTTCTCAGCCCGAGTTTGACTATCTCGTAGCTCTTTCCGTAGTCTATCAGCATCGCACACCTATGCCCTTTCCTCGTTGCTGAAGCTCTAAGATGATCGAACAGCTTTATCGTCGCTCTGCATGAAGGTTCAAGCTCTATCCTGCTCGCAATCCTACACTCGTTCCTGTTCCTTGCAAGCCTAACTATCCTCGCTAAGATCTTGAGATGCCAGATTGGAAGAATAGCTCCCTCCTTTAAGCTCATATTTCTCAGCCCAATCTCTATCTCCTCCTCGAGCGTTTCTGGAGGTCCTATCGGAATCTCCTCGACTCTATCCATCAAGGGCTCTTTGATATCTGCAACACCCTTGTAGTTGGCCGGATTCGTTGAGGCTATGAAGATCGTGTCTATTTTCATCGGAACTATATCTCCTTCCGGAGTCGTTATCTGCTTCTCTTCCAAAAGCTCGTGTAGAAGGGTTTGCAGCGCTGAAGGGATTGCACCAAGCTCGTCGAAGTATGCTATTCCTCTATGTGCCTTGAGAACTCTACCCGGAGTAAAAACTTCGGGATGATCCAAATCGTAACCTTCTCTAATCTTCTGAATGCTTATACCGCCTATGAGCTGACGAGTGGTCATCATCGGGTCTCCGGGGATTCGAATCCACTTTCTCGGAACCCACGTAAGTTCTACTACGTTTTCCTCTAACACTTTCTTCTTGCATGCGAAGCATGTAGGACGGGTAGGATCATCGTGAATCTTACAACCCTTTATCGCCAAAAGCTTCTCCGGCAAAAGCTTTGCTATGGCTTTGCTGAACGTAGTTTTTCCATAACCTTTTCTGCCCTTGAATAGTATATTCGAACCGCTCATCAAGGCATTTTTAACCATCTCTTTCTCTACGGACTTGCCTACAATCTCTGGGAACGGATCCTCTCCTCTCCTTTCGTATTCAAGCAGTGCTTCCCTAACGTAATCGACGATGCTCTTGGAGTGATATGGAAGAAATTCATCACTCCAGAGATCGATTTCTTCACCATTCAAAACGAATTTCGGAGCGTTTGAGGGTTTTACGACTACATCCTCGAATATGTAATCAATATCCATCATGCTAAATTCGAACAATAACTATATCACGTTTGTGGTCATCGATTGGAACACCCTTACGAGCAACAGTCGATGATACTCTTAATTAATCGGGAATTATTACACGAAATCTGAGAGGTAAGTGCAAAGCGTTCCAAATTAAGCTGAAGGACTGCCAAAGGATTTAGTAAGTTTATTTGATTTGAATGATAAAATAATATACTTTTATCTTATGATTGTTTCATATATAAACTTTCTGACCATATCTTGAGAATTATAATTTAATAAATATTTTCTTAAATATATTATTCTCATTATATGGTCAGAAAATACTTATAGAATGAAGTCTAAATGTAATTTGGAGGATAGAGGTGGTATGATGAAACGAATTAGGTTGTTAATTGGATTGTTGTTGGTTTTAGTAATAGTAGGGAGTATAGTAGGGATAGCAATAGACACATACCTGAAGGATAAGTTTATCCAACAAATAACAGTTCATGTCGTTGATGAGAAAGGGAGACCAATTTCGGCGAATGTTCTGATAAACGAGCTGACCGAGAATGGACCGAGACGAATTTGGAAGGGTTCTGGAGTTGGAATCGTATCAGCGAACCTCTTATTACCGAAAAGAGAAATTACAACGTTAGAAGTAGAAGGTAAAAGGATGAAGGTCTACAGAAGTATAAACCTCGAAGTCGTGGCTTACACCAAAGGAAAGATGGGTGTAGCTATCTTCTCTGTAGACCCCGCTGAAGCTAAGCCGAAAACCGTGAAAATCGTTTTAAGAGACATTCCCAAAGTCGAATCCGAACCAACACCGGGCGTGTGGACAACTTACAAGATGACTCCAGTGCTCAAGTTCGCGACATGGGATGATATATTCATTAAATACTGCTACCCCATTGGAGCTAAAATTAAAGTTGAAAGTAAAGCCCGCCCCTACGGCTCTCCAACATGGACCTCTGGCTATACCGAGGTAACTCTTGACGATGGGCTTTCAAGTCCATATCTAACTGGAAGATACAATTATACAGCATACTTCAAAATAAAGTATGTGTATGCAATAACGGAGCTTGAAATGGGTGATGAGAAAATATATTACGAAAGAGTGTATGCCGTCGATACGAATTCCGATCCGATCCAAGATTATAGAGATTATGTTAGTTGGGACGGTCACCTGCCTACAGATTATGACGATTATCGTCTAACCTACGCCGGAAATACGAGAGCCATACCAATTACTGGAGGACACGACTATACGTTCTCGGTATCGGTAACGTTCTCCTATCCGACCGGAATCTCGGTATCCCTAGGTGTAGGCAAGATTCCTTCCCCAGTTGCGACGCTCAGCATAACGAGCACGAGAAGTTCTGGATGGGTGAAAACAGTCGGCTTTGACGGTTTTCTCGAAAGCTACTCCAACTGGATTTAACTTTTTATTAATATATTTTTATTTTATTAAAATAATATTAATAAGATCAAGGTCTAAACATCTATTGAGGAAGAGGTAGTAGAGTGAGAACTACAAAGAACTATGCACCACTTGTAATGCTATACAAGGATAAGGGATTACCACCTCAATACTCCTAAAACCAACTTAAGGAGTGAAAGCTATGAGGAAGACTCTGGAAATAATACTAATTTCTATAATTTTTCTCTTGATTTTAATATTCGTATGGACACAGAACTGGATGAACAATAATGAGGAGGACGTAAGCGATAAAATAATAATTAACAGAAGTCATACCGATACCGGGTGTGAAGATTTACCACCAAAGCCAATTATAGTGGGTAACTACACATGTGAACAAAATGTAGCTCTGCTGATGAATTTAAGGGATTTTAGGATTGACGGGAAGCACGTATGTCCGTTATTTTGTGAGAAAATCAACTGGACATTTGAGAAGCCGGAAGGTTATGACTGTGTTTGTGCGATCAAGGTTCGGAATTACTACTTCGCATCATTCTACTACACGAACCACACGAAAGCTCTGAAATGTTATGATGATTTTATATTAATATTAAAAAGAAAATACATAATCATAAAAGAAAATGTTACTCTTAAGGAGAATGCACACTCGTGGTGTGGAAATAGTTTTGTAGATTCAAGAAATTCACTGTTCAAGGCTCAAAATAGATACATATATGTCGAACTGCTTAGATTGAACTACAATAGAGCTTCTATACTTGTGGTTATAGGTGATGAGGATATATGGCAAATAATAAACGCTAAATGATTAAGAAAAACCTATGTTTCTTTTGCTTTTTATGTATTATCCGATTTCATTAATTTTTCTAAATATATTATTTTCATTATATGGTCAGAAATTACTTATAGAATAATGTCTAAATAGAAAAAACGTAAGGAAGTGGTAGAGTGAAAGTTTGGAAAAACATATTTGGTGTGTTGCTAATTGTAGCTGTATCTATGAGCTTAATTACGCCGACAGTGGCCATAGAGTGTTCAGTTGTTGAAAAGGTGACGGAAAAAGAGGCAAGGATGCTTGCAGAGTATCAGTTGAAGTATCTTGTAAAACTTAGTGACGAGATTGATTTTCTGCCTTTTAAAGTATGGAAAGGGGCAAAAATCGGAGATGTGGAGAAAAAATATACATCAGATGGCATTCTAACAGCGTACGATTTCAAAGTTGTAAAAGATGATAAAATCGTAGGTCAAATTCTTGTCAATGGCAGAAAAACTGGTGTTCCAATAGTTGAGTACAGCCTGAATAAAAATGTATCATTTGGAAAAACAAAATATCTGCCGCTTTTCGATGCGTCTGAAAGGTACCTTAAACAGCATAAAATACCTGGTAAAACGATTGCTGAAAAAAGGAAGAATTTGTGGAAACGATATGTAGAACTATTGAAGGGTAGAGTATCAGATATTATAACACCTTTTGCATCTACCCCATCAGTTAGGGGTAAGATATTGTGGGTTGACCACATTGCGTGGGATGATGGATGTTCTCCAACTTCAGCTGCCATGATATTGGAATATTGGGGTGAAAATGGGTATTCTAATCTCGACTATGCCGATTGGTGGTATAGTGAGCCAACAGATGTGAATGATGGAACTCAATTTGATGATCCACCTAACGAGCATACGGATCTAACAGAAGAGCTACATTACGCAATGGGAACAGACAATGAGACTGGACTTACTTGGTGGTGGAACTTTGATGACGGGATTGAAACTGTGGCGTCTAATCATGGTTACAGCTTCGATGCTGTAAACGTTTACGGTGCCAGTTACTTCGGTGATTATATCCCAGAAATTGATGCAGGCCGTCCAGTAATGATTAGTGCTCCACCCTATGGATTTCCAGGATACAGTCAAGGGCATTCAGTCGTTGGTGTGGGATATCAGTATACTACTGATGGAGTAGTTACGTGGAATGAGTACTACATCGTTAATGACCCGAACTGTGAATATTACCTATGGTGGGCCCTTGGAGCTGTAAACTTGGAAATGTACACTAAAGTCATACCATCCTCCTAATTTTTTAATTATTTTTGTTTTTGTAATGAGGTTACTTAATATGTATAAACGATATATACCCGAACCACAGTTCGATTGGCTGAGTGCTCCAGCACATTTAACGTATCTACTACTGCTTCTGTTTGTTTTATGCATACACTACTTTGTTAAAAAATATCCGAGAAAAATCCTTGACAATTTAAGAATTCTATATCTTGGCACAGTTTCTGTATTTTTATTGACGATCCTGATATTTCTTAGTCCAGATGATGGCGCTCTATTGAGGAGGGTATACTACAGCACGATAAAACCCTTTGACCTCTTCAATCTTGGTTTGTTAGCGATTTCTGTATGGATATCAAGTTATTTAATGTGCCATCGTGGGAAATTAAAGGAAGCGACTATTTCAGGTGTATTTTTGGTAATTTTCATTCTACCGGGTTTTATTCAATCTACTCCATTTAACGTTGCTGTATTATCGCCAGAGATGAGATTTTACAAACCATTTTGGGGTACAAACTACGTATGGCTACTTGTTGTAGCATTCATTTTATCGATCATTTTCTCTATTCCATTAAAATTTATTTCGAAAGATGAAAACAGAGTATTTGCTCTTTCTATGTTTTTGGCTTTGATGTTTAAACTAACTGCCACTTTGGTATTTCCAGATTTATTCTCCTGCTTATTTAAATCAATTGGGATTACTCTCTTTACTCCTTACGTGCAGCAGGTGATAGAGTTTTCGGTGCCGTGGTACACTCCATCAGACTACATCTACGATATAATTGCACATCCAATAATTGCTGAATGGCCCGTTATAATAACTCCAGAAGCTGTGGTCGTGCTCGCACTATCAGCAGGATCAACGTATCTACTTACCAAAAATGCATTAAGAGCTATGGAATCGGCGTTGATTAACTATTTTGCCATATACGTCGTGGGTACAATTGTATTTGCCTCGTTTGGATACCTAATTGGATTTTGAACGTGTTCAGCCTCTAGTTATTAGCTCGGGCTTTACGTCAGCTTTAGTTAACTCTGGAATCTTTCCAGCGAAGCCAACCACATCACCTTTGATTACGATCGCTCCCTCTATGTGATCTTTTGCCCTATTCCAGAAAATTTTCAAAGTTTCTTCGATTTCCTCTTTGCCAAACTCCTGCTTTATCATATTGCCCAAGGCCGTTGCAAAAGCATCCGCAATGCAGGCATCCCTTGCAAAGATCGTTGCCGCATCAGCGAAGCCAAAGCTTATCGAGTGACCTATTGTACCGCTTGATGTGCAAACGGCATAGAACCCTTTCTCCTCAATTTTGAAGCTTAAAGTTGTTGAATACGTGAATACTCCAACAGTTATCGGTCTATCTAAAAACATCGCGATGTCTCCGCCGTTGTCAACGACTGCAAAGTTTGCTCCAGCTTCAACCATCTTCTCAACTGCATATTGAGCTATGACTCCAGCTACGGTGGCCATAGGTCCAACGTTGGCAAGCTTCGATGCATGACACATTCTACCAACGATTTTTCCATTACAATCCATCGGTTCGAGCGTTGCATAAAAGAAAGGTTCTTTTTTAATCATATCTTCAATATATTTCCTTGCTTCAAGTATAGCATCAACGGCAATTTTGTAGAATTTTTCATCTTCGGCTATGATCGTCACCATCGTTTCCTTGTGCTTAAATCTGAATCTTTTATAACTCACAAATTTTGGTTTGACCCTCTGTAGATATTATTTTACATTTGTAAGATTTAATAAATTAAATTTAATATTAAATTTAAAATTTATCTAAATTAATTTTTAAAATAAATTTAGTAATATAATTAATTTTTAAAGATTTATTTAACATAATTAAAATATTTTCAAAATATTCTTCAGAGCAGATAAATTTTTAAAATTAAATCTTGCAAATTTATTATAATTCTCGTAAAAATTCATTCCAAAATTTATGGAATCAAAATTTTTCGGTTAGCCGAAAATCGCTAATTTCGCTCACTCAGCTATTCCAAAAATTATAGGAATATGAAGATTGTTGTGATTATAGCCTTCCTTCATTGCAAAAATTGCTTGGAGTCATGAGTATGCTAAATCTTGACTCTAAATTTATTCCAAATAATTTGGAATTCTGAAATTTCAATAAATTTATAAATTATTTTAATCTTCATTTTTGTTTTCTAGATTAATTATTCTTTATAATAAATTTTTGAAGGATTTTAATTTTGACACTATATTTATTTTATAACATAAATTATTTAAAAATTTAATATTAAAGTTTAATTAAAATTTTTTAAAAATAGTTTAAATAAAATATAATTTATAATTATAGTCTCATTGAATTAATGCTAAACCTAAAAAGTGGGAGAGTTAGATGATATAAATAATGTCCTATTGATAAAAACATTGTCAAGAAAAATGCTTTTAGTCGTCTTGTTTAGGGCATGATTATGATTCCAAAATCGCATCCTCGCTATGAATCGCTAATGACTAGAGAGAAACTTGTGGAGGGCGTTAAGATAGGTGTAACTGTATTGCAGGGGTTAATCGCACATGGAAGGGGAGAGATGTTCGACTACGTGCTCGGTGAGAAGACGCACGACTTTGCATGGAAGGCTGAAAGAGTGGCTGTGGCTATGATGCTTCTTGCCGATCATCCAGTTATATCTGTAAATGGAAATACAGCCGTGCTCGTGCCGGAGGAGTTGGTTAAGCTGTCGGAGATTTTGAACGCCCCGCTTGAGGTAAACGTATTTCATTTCAGCAAAGAGAGAGTTCGCAGGATTGCTGAATATTTAGAGAGCTTCGGAGCCAAAGTTTTAGCTGGTTGTGATGCAGAACTTAAGGGACTGGAGCATGGCAGGAGGATCGTAGATAGCAGGGGTATTCTGATTGCAGATGTAGTCCTTGTGCCTTTGGAAGATGGAGATAGATGTGAAATTCTCAAGAGGCATGGAAAAAAGGTCATAGCAATCGATTTGAATCCTCTATCGAGGACGGCAAGGATGGCCGATGTAACGATCGTTGATAATGTCATTAGAGCGGTTCCGAACATGATTAAAATTGCCGAAGAATTGAGAGATGCTGATAAGAACGAACTTGTTGAGATCGTAAATAACTATGACAACAAGACAATTTTAAGAAGAGCGATAGAAGCAATTAGAGATTATCTGACTGAAAAAGCTGATGAAATATCGCAGAGGTAAAATATCAAAAAAAGTCTCTATACTTTGAGCAACAAGATCAATTCATCAGCTAACTTCAACGATCTTCAAAAGTTTAGCACCACCAATTTCGCTTAGCTCCGCTTTCATATACTGATCGCTTAAAGCCTTTAGAGTTTCATTGTCCCCTTGGATCATAACGGATATTAGCGAAGCGTTAGCCCTTCTTAATTCCTTAGACAAATCTTGAACGACATCCTCACCATCCGTGATAATCACGATCGTGTTCGTGAACTCCGAGAGCCCCCTTTCCATAAGATCCCTCAGTGCGGTGGAGATTGCATTCGTTATATCGGTTCCTCCGTTCGACTTAACCTTCAGAATCGCATCGACGATATCTTCAGGATCGTTCAGCGGTGTATCTGGAGGATATACTCTTGTATCGAAGAATCGTAGGAAATACCTTCTCTTCTTCGTCATCGACATTCGATATAGAGCCATGGCAACCGAACGAGCCCAGATCGTCTTCTCCCCATACATACTTCCCGATTTATCTATAAGTAAATAGTATGCCCCTTCAGCAACGCTCAGCTTCTCTCTCATCAGAAATCCTTCGCTCGTAAGCTTCTTGAAGAAAAGTTCATCTGGAAGAGCGATCTCTCTTGGAAGAGCTCTCTCAATTCTCTTCGTCATGGTGTATCCTGAGAGCTCATCACCAAATCTTCCCTTCTTCTTCAGTATCTTAGAAGCTTTTGGAACGTATTCGGAAAGCCTCTTTGACATCGTAACTATCTCCTTCATGAATTTAACGTAAAGCATGTGCTCTGCCAAATCGAGCACCTTCTTGAAGGTTCCAGCCTCCTTTCCAGCCTTTTTTCCACCGATGAGCTCTCTGATCTCGTTCGCGTTCTTCGTAACCTCTTCCGCTTCTTCAGTGGCGTAATCCAATATTAAGCCCAACTCTCCCGCATCAACCAGCGCATAGACTGCGTTGACGATCTTGGATTTAACCTTGTTGTCAGGATTCATAAGCTGAGCGATCTCAAGTTCACCGATCAACTTCCCCATTATCTTACCTATGATCGATTTGGCCAAAGCTATGCTGTAAACTAAACTCATCTCGTCATCCAAAGTGGTTAGCATCTTTATCCTTTGATATCTCTCATCGCTCATATAATCCTGCAGAAACTTCCTAACCTCTTCAAGAACATCATCATCGTTCCTATTCCTCAGAAACGGGTAGAGGGAGTAGTGAAGGAAGTAGCAGTCCGTGGCTATTATCTGTATATGTTCGCAGGTGTCGTAGATCGACCGGATATCCTTGGGCAGATGACCCCCTATCCTTTGAGACACAAGAGAATAGATAAAGTCCTTATTCGTTATGTTGATGAGGTTGTTCTGGAGCATCATTCTCCAAATAGCTCGGCCTTCTTCTTCTCCAAAACGTCTTTAGCCCTACTTATCGCCTGCCTTAGCTGTCTCGTGTATGGAATGAGACGAGGATTTTGTGGAATTTCGGCCATCACGGTCGAAGCTCGCTTGTAAACGGCGGAAAGCATCTTGAGCTCCTCCATCCCCCCTGTAACACTCGCATTCAATGCATTTTGAAGCTCCGCAGTCATAACCTGAATCTTCTGAACGTGCTGATAGAAACTGCTCAATCCAAGCTCCAATATCACTTGATCTACCTTTTTTAGCTCATCCTCATCGTGCACCGCTGAGAACTTCAGAGCTTCAGCCAAAGAATCTAAGCTTACGTTTTCTTCACCGTAAACCACCGAGATTGCTGAAGCGGTCTTCAAAACCTTAATCTTTCTCCTATCGGAAATCCTAACACCCCTCTGCCTCAAAACAGCTAAAGCTTCTATGTATTTTCTGATTAGAGTTGTGTTCTGAGTTATATTTTTGAATCTCTCGTTCACGATCCTCTGAAGCTCTTTTACGTCCTCAACGCTTAGCAAGATCGGTGTTTCTAGCCCACCATCTAACAAAACTCCCTTTTCGATCAACTCTTCCCATGAGTCTTCTGAAACGCTCTTTACGAAGCATCTGATGGTAAGCCTGTCGTAGAAAGCCATGTCTTCTATGTCCGTGCTTATCTCGTTGCTTGCTGTATATAACGCGAGCATCGGGAGCTGGATGTATACTCCGTCGCTGAAGATACGCTTGTTGAGGATTATGTCGAGCAGTATGTTCCTGATAGCTGAAGAGGCTTTGAATATCTCATCTAAGAAAACTATCTCAGCCTGTGGAAGCTTGCCTTCGGTTCTTCGGACGTATTTACCCTCCCTAAGCGCGTTTATGTCTAAAGTGCCCAAAAGCTCATCTGGCTCTGTGAAACGGGTTAGGAGATAGTAGAAGTATCTAGCATCGATCATCTTGGCTAATCTTTCTATTAGAGCGGTTTTAGCTGTTCCAACCTCTCCGACCAATATTACGGGCTCACCAGAAAGTAAACCCGATAACACAGCCGTAATCTCAGCTTCTCTTTGCACGAAGGTCTCAGCCAACTCGAACTTGAGTTCCGCAAGCTTGTCTGCAAGCATCCCATGATAGATCTATGCAACATATCTTAACATTTTTGTTCGTAAGAATGGGCATTAATTGAACGCTTGAATTTGTTTTTACATTCTTTTCGAGTTTCCACAGTCCAAAACCCTTCGACTTTGCAATCTCTTCAAGTTTTAAGTATTCAGACTTCTTCTTGAACTTAGCTTCAACGTAAACTCTTGCCAATCCCTTTTCAATAAGCAGAGCGTTGAAATCCGTTCCATTCACGTAGACGTAAGCCAAAAGCCTTCCGTATCTGTCCCTATATCCAGCAATTTCGTCGAATTCAAGTTCGATAGTTTTGTGATCCAAGTAGCGCTCGGTGAATTCCTTAGCCTTTAACCCCCATTCTGCTAAATATGTCAGGTTAGTAATCGCATCATATTCGAAAGGCTTGTTTCTGTGAGCTTCGATTTCGGGACAGTCTATTCCTACGAGCCTGACCTTCTCAAGCTTTCCGTCTATGCTCACCACTATTGTATCTCCGTCGATAACCCTGACGACTTTGGCTTCAATCCCGTGATGCTGAAGCTGGATGCATAGAATTAGGGCGATCGCAAGTGCTAAAAGCAAAATCCTCCTCATGCTCTCCTCTTCTTCAAAACTGGAATTAGATCGTGTCTCTTATATTTTATAAAGATCTTTTTCAAGCCTTCTCGCAGATTCTCAACTTCCCCCTTCTTGGCTGAGATCGGATATATCACATGCTTCCAGAGATACCAAGGCGGTTGCATTCCCAACTTTTCAACGATTCCGTTCAAAGTTTCATCTGGATTTTCTACCTTGTCCATCTTATTCGCAGCTACGAGAACATCGAATCCGAACTCGTTTAAAAACTCGAACATCTCGATGTCTATGGGGATCGTCCCCCTCTTCTCCCACCTCTCAACTACATCCAAGAACGACTTTGCATCTATAACCTGAACTGCAACCATTATCTCGTTTGCTTTTTCTTCGATGTAGTGAACTATGAAGTCCTTAACCTTCTCGTTGAACTCTCTGCTAACTCCAGCTATGTAACCAAAGCCCGGAAGATCTGTGATGATAAGATCCTTAAACTTTATCTGGTTCGGTTTTATTGTCGTCCCGGGTCTCTTCCCCTTTCTAACCTTCACACCAAAAAGCTGAGAAAAGAGAGTAGATTTGCCAACGTTCGATCTTCCAACGAAGACTATTTCCGGCATGCTAAGGCCATAATCCGTAGAACGCGTTCAGCAGAATCACAATGAATCCTGTTGCGAGTCCAAACGCAACGACGCTCTTTGGGCTGATCTTTATCTGGGCTTTTTCCTCTTCAAAGTATCTCATTATACCAGCTGAGGACATCAAAGGCGGTGTTTTAACGTCTCTCTTCTTTGCCATAGCCGTAGGTAGGCTTAGGAATATTTAACGTTTGCTGAAAAATCGTTTTATATTTCAAAATCGACATCGATTCGGATGCGCGAATATCCTACACAGCCAGTTGTAGGCGTTGGAGCTGTGATAATCAGAGACGGAAAGATTTTACTCGTCAAAAGGGGCAACGAACCTAACAAATACATGTGGTCGATTCCCGGAGGAATCGTAAAGGTTGGTGAGAGCCTCATCGAAGCTCTGAAGAGAGAAGTGGAAGAGGAGGTCGGGCTGAAGGTTGAGGTTGGAGATGTAGCCTGCGTTAGCGAGGAGATAATCGAAGAGAACGGAAGAATCCGATTCCATTACGTCATAATCGACTTCTTTGCTGAGGTAGTGGGTGGATATCTAAAACCGAACAGCGATGCACTCGACGCTAAATGGGTTCCTCTGAACGATGTAGATTCGTTGGATGTCGTGGATTTCGTCAAGAAGCTCGTAGAGAAAATCAAGGACGAAAGGAAGAATATTTACATTAAATAATAATGTTTTTATATTTAATACTACTAACATACTCTTACTACATGATATCCAAGATTCCCCATACGATCACACTCTGATTAGCGAAACATTTATATAATCAATTACTAACTAGATGTTAGTAACTTTACAATGATAATCTAAGGTGATCGTATGAACATCGATCTGGTCTTAGAGGTGCTTGGGAACGAAAGCAGGAGAAGGATTTTGTCACTCTTAGCCAAGAAACCGTGCTACGTCAGCGAAATATCCTACTCCCTAAAAATGGCTCCAAAGGCCGTTCTCGAGCACTTGGAGAAGCTCGAAAAGGCTGGATTGATTAAGAGCTTTGAGGAGGGAAGAAGAAGATACTATTACATCGACAAGAGCGTTAGACTCGAGATCTCGATAACCCCGCATAGATTCTACGCGAATATGACGACAGAAAACGGAGCTGAATTTGATTTAACCTTCGAGAAGCTCTCCGAAATAGTCAAGAGCTTCGATTTTAGTGTAAGAGGTTTGTCTGACATTAACAGGATGCTCAGCAAGATTGAAGAACTCCAAAAGACATTCTCAAGACTCCAGAGTGCGATCAATTCCAAGATAAACGAGCTGTTCGAGGCTATAATAGACGAGATCGAGAGGGTGTCAGATAACTGCTTTGAAAGGCTGATTTTGCTTGGACTCGCTAAGGGGCTTAATAGGGTTCCACAGTTAGCTGACGAGCTCGGTTTACCCTACGTCGAAGTTGAGAAGACCCTTGAAAGTTTGGAGAAAAGAGGTTTGGTTGAAAGGGTTGTGGTTGATGGAGAGGTAATTTGGAGGATCAGGTAGTTATATATATTATAAGCGTTATTATGATAATTGTTGTGAGGTGATGTGTTATGACGAAAAAAGAGGCCGTGTTGAGGGTCGCTGAAGCTTATTACAGAGATGTGGGTAGAAGCATCGCGAGGATCGATCCAGAAGTGATGGAAGAGCTCGGTCTTCAGAGCGGAGACATCATCGAGATCATTGGCAAAAATTCAGTTCCAGCAATAGTATGGCCTGGTTATCCAGAGGACAGGGGTAAGAGGATAATAAGAATAGACGGCAGCCTTAGGAGCAATGCCGGAGTCAGCATAGACGACAAGGTCAGAATAAGAAAGGTAGACGCTAAGCCGGCAGAAAAGCTTGTCATAGCTCCGACAGAGCCAGTTAGACTGATGGGTGGTGAAGCTTACCTTTTAAGGCTGTTGGAGGGAAGACCTGTTAAGAGAGGTCAGAAGATAAGGGTTGAAGTTTTCGGTCACGTTCTGACGTTCGTAATAGTTTCGACAAAGCCTACGGGCGTCGTCATAGTTAACAGAAATACCGAAATCGATCTAAAGGAGAAACCGGTCGAGGAAGTTAAGAGGAACGTTCCAAACGTTACCTATGAAGATATCGGTGGACTGAAGAGAGAGCTGAGGCTCGTCAGAGAGATGATAGAACTCCCACTCAAGCATCCAGAGCTGTTCCAGCGCTTGGGCATAGAACCGCCGAAAGGCGTTCTGCTCTACGGCCCACCGGGCACAGGTAAGACGCTCATAGCCAAAGCGGTTGCGAATGAAGTTGACGCTCACTTCATAAGCATAAGCGGGCCAGAGATTATGAGCAAGTATTACGGTGAATCCGAGCAGAGGTTGAGAGAGATATTCGAAGAAGCTAAGGAGAATGCTCCTTCGATAATATTTATAGATGAGATCGATGCAATAGCTCCAAAGAGAGAGGAAGTTACAGGAGAAGTCGAAAGAAGAGTTGTAGCTCAGCTCTTGGCTTTGATGGACGGTCTTGAGGCGAGGGGAGATGTTATAGTAATCGGAGCCACGAACAGGCCAGATGCTATAGATCCGGCTTTGAGAAGGCCGGGAAGATTCGACAGAGAAATAGAGATCGGAGTTCCAGACAGAGAGGGTAGAAAGGAGATCCTCCAGATTCACACCAGAGGAATGCCCATCGAACCTGATTACAACAGAAACGATGTTCTAAAGGTGTTGAGGCAGATGAAAGAAGAAGGAAAAAACGTCGATAAGATTATCGAGAGGATCGAAAAAGCTGTGAGTGAGGATGAGATAGTCAAGATCCTAAAGGAGAATGAGGATATCTTCAACGAGGTCAGAAACAGGCTTATCGATCTGATGCTTGAAGAATTGGCAGATCTAACGGTGGGATTCGTCGGTGCGGATTTGGCCGCTTTAGCTAAAGAAGCGGCGATGCACGCGTTGAGGAAGAGGATCGAGAGCGGTGAAATTGACGTCGAAGCGGAGGAGATACCAGAGGAAGTTCTTGAGAACTTGAAAGTAACAAGAGAAGACTTCTTAGAGGCTTTGAAGCTAATAGAGCCTTCTGCTATGAGAGAAGTGCTTGTAGAAGTTCCTAAAGTCACATGGAACGATGTCGGTGGATTGGAGCATGCGAAGCAGGAGTTGAGGGAGGCGATAGAGTGGCCACTCAAGTATCCTGACATCTACAGAGCTACGGGTATAAAACCGCCGAAAGGCGTTCTGCTCTACGGCCCACCGGGCACTGGAAAAACTCTGCTTGCTAAAGCAGTTGCAAACGAAGCCAATGCAAACTTCATAAGCGTTAAGGGGCCAGAGTTGCTCAGCAAGTGGGTTGGAGAGAGCGAAAAACATGTTAGGGAGATGTTCAGAAAGGCCAAGCAGGTCGCTCCTTGCATATTGTTCTTCGATGAGATCGATGCCTTAGCTCCGAGGAGAGGTATGGGAGCTGACAGCCATGTGACGGAGAGGGTCGTCAGCCAGCTGTTGACGGAATTGGATGGCATCGAAGAGCTGAAGGATGTGTTCGTTATAGCAGCGACGAACAGACCGGACATGATCGACCCAGCTTTGCTGAGACCGGGTAGAATAGAGAGACACATCTACATTCCGCCACCGGACAAGAACAGCAGAAGGGAGATCTTCAAGATACACCTGAGAGGAAAACCATTGGCTTACGACGATGAAGATGTAAAGAAGGCTGTGGAAAGGCTTAAGGGCGAGGTGGATGAGAAGGAGCTCGAGAAGGTTAAGAGTGTGAGCGATATCGATAAGTTGCCGGACGAGCTCAGGAAAGCTTTGGAGGATAAGATTAGGGATGTTATATGCGAGTGGCTTGCAGAGCTCACGGAAGGATACACCGGAGCTGACATCGAGGCCGTTTGCAGAGAGGCGGGAATGCTTGCCATAAGAGAGGCAGTCAAACCGGGTATGACCAAGGAGGAGGCCAAAGAGATAGCGAAAAAGATAAGGATCACCAAAAAACACCTCAAGCAGGCGGTTGAGAGAATAAAGCCGAGCCTAACGAAGGAGGACTTGAAGAAGTATGAGGAGATAATGGAAACGTTCCACAAGATGTATGCTTAATTTAACTTTTTAGGGGGTGATCGTATTGGTTTGGTGGAGGAGAAGGAAAGATAGAGAATGGGACGATTTCTTCGAAGAGTTCTTCGGTAGAGAATTCGAAGTTTTCGACGAGATATTCGAGAGGATGATGAGAGACATAGAGGAGATGTTCAGAATGGCAGAGAAGGGAGAAATCAAACCGATAGTCAGAGGATTCTCGATAAGGATTGGACCAGATGGAAAGCCCGAAATAAAGGAGTTTGGAACCAAACAACCGATAGTAGAAGGAGTTGAAGAAAGAAGACCTTTGATAGACGTCATCGAGACCGATGATGAAGTTCAGGTTATTGCAGAGATGCCGGGAGTTAAGAAGGAAGACATAGATCTCAATGCAACTGAGAAAACGCTCGAAATCAGAGCTGAGGGTGAGAACAGGAGATACCACGAGATCGTCGAATTGCCTTGCGAGGTTATTCCAGAGTCAGCAAAGGCAAGATACAATAACGGAGTTCTTGAGGTAGTATTCAAAAAGAAATATCCTGAAAAGAAAGGCAAAAAGATAAAGGTCGAATGATCAGTGCGGTGCGGAAAACATCAGTATGAAGAGAAGTCCCAAGAATATCAAGAACATGAATATCGTGAAGTTTCTCTGTCTTTTCTTCTCTCTTTCCCATGCTTCCTTACAATCATCACTGCAAAACGTCTGATCTGGCTCTATAGCCTTTCCACAAACGATGCAGTGCCTGTGAGGAACGATTCCGGGCATACGTTTAATAGGTTGAGGTCTAATTTAAGCTTTCTTATTTGATCAAAAATATTTAAAAAATTATTTGGCGATCTTCTGCAAAATAGCATCGATCTGCTCCCAAACCTCGTCGATGCTCTTCGTTCCATCCACCTTGTATAGTATTCCCTTCTTCTCATAATAATCGATGAGCGGAGCTGTGTTCTCCATGTAAACCTTAAATCTCTGTCTTACCGTTTCTTCCTTATCGTCATCTCTCTGGTATAGCTCCCCACCGCACTTGTCGCACTTGTTCGGCTCCTTTGGAGGAGCATAGATGAGGTGATAAACGGCACCACAGTTCTTGCATGTTCTTCTATTCACTATCCTCTTCACTACCTCTTCTTCAGGAACATCAATGTAGATCACCGCATCTATGCTCTTGCCAAGCTCCTTCAGCATCTCATCCAATGCCTCAGCCTGCTTGAGCGTTCTCGGGAATCCATCGAGCAGGAAACCTTTCTCACAGTCCGGCTGCTGCAACCTCTCCTTAACGATTCCGATAACGATCTCATCTGGAACGAGCTCGCCTCTATCCATATACTCTTTAGCTTTCTTTCCTAATTCGGTTCCCTTAGCCACAGCCTCTCTCAAGATGTCTCCCGTTGCGATGTGCGGAATACCATACTTCTCGACGATCTTCTTCGCTTGGGTTCCCTTACCAGCTCCCGGAGCACCCAGTAAAATTATGTTCATGATTCAAAATTATCTAAAAAAGTTTTAAATCTTTTGATTTTAATCCCGAAAAGTGGAGAGGAATCCGGCCTTTTACATCGAACTCGAAAGGATAAAGGCAAATCTCACGGATTGCGTCATGCCAATCCATCCGTTTAAGGAAATTGCCAAGTATAGGTCACTCGTTCTCGAAAATCCTAAGCTTGCTAAGAGATTTGCTGAAGCTGATGTAAGGAGAGCAGAAGATTACTCAAAGCTGATGGAGATGGGACTGGATGCTATCGTGTCCCCTACAATCCTGAGCAGAGTTCTGACGTTCGAGATTTCCCCAGATCTGATCGTTTACGTGTGTAGGTCGAGCAAGAGGAGATCGATAGAGAAAAGGCTTGAAAAATTAGCTTCGCTCGAAGTCAAAGCTTTGAGGAAAGGTTCGATCGACGATAGGCTGAAGATAAGCGAGATCGAAGGATCTCTGTTAGGCTACCCGAAGTGTTGCGTATCCAAATTCGTCGAACTAAAGAGGAACAGCTTTTTTGGAAGATCGAGCCCTCCAGAAACCGCCACGATTCTGGAGTGCTTAGAGTTCGGATTCTTCAATGTTTTGAAGCACTTCTCCAATCCTCCAGAGGAGTTACCCCAAGAGTTCTTCGCATTCTTCACCTCGAACTTCTATCCTTGCAGCGTGAACTGCTCAGAGGCCATATCGATTGGAATGAGAATTTACGAACAATTAAATGCAAAAAAGCGAAAGATCTACCGATGCAAGCTCATTTTGAACGTTCTAAACGTTCTCGTTTCGGCCTACAACAGTTACAGATTCGTTAAGGAGAGAGGAGCTAAGACCGAATTCGGCAAAGCTGTTTTGGGATTCTTCGACGAACTATCATCCGATGAGCTGAGCAGATTGGAAAAAATCTCGAAACTCATGGCCATCGATCCACTCGATTTCGAAAACGGTTACATCTCAATGCATCTTGATTAGGACCATGTAGTAGAATGGTCTTATCTCATATTTACCCAGCACTTCTCCCTTAACGACACCGATTTCCCTCTCCGAAGTCACGACATATTCGAAGCTCCTGAAGTTTCCGTTGCTCATGAAGGGGATTGGATAGTGCCTCAGATACCATGGAAGAGGCCAATAGTCGTTCGTAGGCTCGAAGATGACTATGCTGTGATTGTGCTCGTATAGATCGATTATTTTGTTGGCGAGCTCAACGGCTGAAGGCTGAACTTGAATGTAAATGAGCATCTCGTTGACCGCATCGTTATAATCGACGTAAGTAACGTAGAAGGAAGTGTAAATAGTTAAAATCATTAGAGCGGCCAACATAACTCTAAACGCTCTGAAGTTTCGAAGTGTGATCTTCTTATCGAGTTCCTCAACGTAAAGACTGCCGAAGAGAGCCATCGGAGTGACGAGATGAACGAGAAGCCAAGGAACTTTATGGGAGAGAACGTGATAAGCTATTAGAGTCATGAACATCCAGTAGAGCACGAACAACTCGAATTTATTCATCTTTCTTGTCTTGAATCTCTCCACAAATTCGGGAATCGAAATTATTGCCAAAGCCAAAGGCATGAACTCGTAGGAAAGTAGAAGAATAGAATAGTAGTATATCGGCTTCCAGTGATCTCTGTTCTCATGCATCTTTACCCAATGCTCTACTGCTCCAACGGTTGCTCTCTCCAAGCCTGCCCAATCCGTGAATCCGGCCGAATATAGCGATACGAATACGGACAGAAACACGATCGAAGAGATTACGATCATCCTAACTTTCTTAACGTTCCAGTTGAGGAGCTTGGTTTTCAAATAACTCAAACCTTCCGACAGAAGTCCGTGCAGGAGCAAAAAGCTGATGAAGATGAAAAGGTATATGTATGCGTTCTCTTTCGAGCAGATCATTATGCTGAAGAATAGAGTGGCCAGATACACGAATCTCTCCTTTCCGCTCTCCAAATATCTGAAATAGCAGTAAACCACCGTCAAGAACGAGCCGACCAGTATCATGTCGTTTCTCATGTATCTCGAATAGTAGAGGATCGAAGGTGAGAAGAGCATCACAAACGTGAAAACGTAAGCTCCCTTTCCGATCCATCTTTTGAAGTTGAAGGCAACGACTATTGCAACGAGGCTAAAGATGACCGGAGTTAGCCTTGCGACGAATTCAGAATCGCCAAAAACCCCGAATAATCCAGCTGTTGCGAAATAAAGGAAGGGTCCATGAAAAGCTGGATCATATCTGTATGCGTGATCCTTGAGCAGGATATAGCTGAGATACGCATGGATGCTCTCGTCGTGATCCATCGGCCTTGCAGTGAGCATGAACAGTCGCGTGGCTATTGCTAAGGCCAACACGATGATTAGCATGTGTCTATCTCTGATTCGCATCGAAACGTCGTGAACGTTTTTGATTTATGACCCTTTTGCAATCCAAAAACGATGCCTGAATTCCACGACAAGAATTTAGTTTGGAAGACAAGATATCTAAAATTGCTCAAGTTTTTCAGAGATCAGGACATGATAAAATAACAAAACACTTATGGACGAGCTTAGCATGAAGATTCAAATAATAGTTAATACGATAAATACTCAGACCGATAAACGTTAGATGCCGATGAGGATACCCTTGCCCTCTGAAGTGTGATGAGATCGGAGCTCCGAGGTCAGCTGAAGACTTTCTCCAAAGCCAAAATAATCTTCCACTGCTCGTCAATCCTCCTTTCGATTTCGGCAATATCCTCATCGCTTAGGTGTCTAAACCTCCTCTGCCTTTTGAGATAATCCGCTAACGGTAGTCTTCTCTTTTTATCCTTGTAAGGCTTGCTCTGAGTGGAGATTTTGAATTTTCCATCGAACTCCCACAGAATCCATGCTCCGCATTTGACGGCCATCCTCGCCACCTCTACAGTCTCGCTACTGTCGAAACCCCATCCCGGCGGGCATGGGCTGTGAAGGTGGATAAATCTAAATCCTTCGATCTCACTCGCTCTCTTGAGCTTTTCAATGAAATCCTGCAGATATCCAACGCTCGCAGTGGCGACGTAATCGGCCTTATGCATTAGCATTATCAAAGCGAGATCTTTCTTCTCCTCCTTCTTCCCCTTCGGCGAAGTTGTCGTTTTGGCCTTCCAAAATGTCGTCCCGCTCGTCTGAATTCCAGTGTTCATGTAAGCTTCGTTGTCACTGACTATGACTATCATATCGTCCTTCCTGACGCAAGCACCGCTGAGGGTTGCAAAGCCTATGTCAGAGCCTCCGTCTCCCATCCATACAACCGGTATCCCGTTCTTGCCGAGCTTCTTGAACGCTGAACCTAAGCCCGTCGCTACTGCCGGAGCGGAAGCAAATGGGACATGCAAACATGGAAACTTGAAAGCTGATTTATCCCTGCTTCCAGCTATTATCGTCGTGCATCCTGCTGGAACTACAAGAACAAACCTATCTCCTAAGGCCATTCCCAAAGTCTTCAATCCCAAAGCGTGAGGACATCCTTGGCATGCGGTCGTTCCGGGCAGGAGATACTTCTCCTTCGAAAGATCCTTTATCTTCACATCCACCACTCTCCCAAATCTCCTTCCACGAACCTTCTAAACATCGCTACGAAGTCCTCAACTCCGACATCAACTCCTCCGAGCCCAGCCATGACGCTCTGAACTGGAGAGTCCGCTACAGATTTGACCTCCGTTGCAATTATCCCTCCCTTCCCTATCGAACTGTCCCTCTCAACGACCAAAATCTTCTTACAATCTATTTTCGCAATCTCCTTCGCTGGGAAAGGTCTGACGAACCTAAGCCTGAGCATCCCGATCTGGACGCCCTCATCTCTGAGAATATCTATCGCATCCTTCGCATCCCCGCACCAAGCGCCCATCATCACAACGACGTATTCGGCATCCTCAAGCCTATACTTCTCAACCAAATCGTAATCCCTGATGTAACCAGAGTTCCGAACGAGATCACCAACCTTCTCAATATCCCTCATCATGTCGTGCCTCAGCATCATCGCACACTCGTTCGTCGTAAGCCCACCAACCGTGATCGGGTTTCCTGGCTCGATTACGAACGGTCTATCTCTCCTCCTCTCAGGCAAAAATCTGTCGATTTCCTCCTGCTCCGGAATGTCAACAACCTCAGCGGTGTGACTAACCTGAAAACCGTCCAGTCCAACTGCAAAGGGTAAATCGATCCGCTCCGCAACCTTAAAACCTATGAGCGTTAGGTCGAACGCTTCTTGCGCGTTTTCGGACATGGCCAAAATCCAGCCCGAATCTCTGAGCGTGAGCAGATCAGTGTGGTCTGTATGGATATTCCAAGGAGGACCGATAGTTCTCGTAACCAAAGCCATAACTACCGGCAAACGGGAGTTCGCAACCCACCAACACATCTCATACATATACAATAAACCGTGGCTCGATGTGGCCGTGAAGGCCCTCAAACCTCCAGCAGAAGCTCCGTAAACAGCTGCCAATGCCGAATGTTCAGATTCAACCCTAACGAACTCAGCGCTGAGTTCCCCTCTTTCCACCATTTCCGCAAGCCTTTCCACAATGGTAGTTTGAGGTGTGATCGGATAAGCGGCAATGAATTCAGTTCTCGCCATCTTTACAGCTTCAGCAACAGCATAATTTCCCGTTAAAATCTTCTTCATGTTTCCTCCTCCCTAACCATCTCTATCGCCTTCTTAGCACAGATCTTGGCACATATCCCACAACCCTTGCAGTAATCGTAATCTATTACAATTCGATCCTCAAGAACATCTATCGCGTTTTCGGGACAATAAAGCCAGCAGAGATGGCAAAGGTTACACTTCTCTACATCGTAAACAGGTTTAAAGGTTCTCCACAATCCAGTCTTTCCTGCCGAGCCCTTAGAGGGCTTTGCGATCATGCATTCCATCTCTTTACCCCCCCGTAAGCCTTCTCAGCTGCTTTAACGTTGAGCTCCGCCAACCTACCCGAAAAGATCTCCCCAATCGCCAGCTTTAGAGATTCGAAGTTAAATCCTAAAACCTTCGCCATAGCTCCAGCCATCGCAGTATTGACGATCGGCCAGCCGGCGGATATCAAGCCCAGTTCGAGTGCTATCGAGGATGCATCCACGTAGTAAACCTCTTCATTCTCAAGCTTTGGCTGTTTAGAGTTAATCACAACCGTTTTAGCCCTAACATCAGCGATATTGAGTATCTTCTCCGAAAACACCGCTGTGATGTCGGGGTTTTTTACGGACGAATGTCTTCTTATCGGATTATCGGAAATCCTCAGAAAGGATCTAACTAAAGCCCCTCTCCTCTCAGCTCCGAATTGAGGAATTGCTTGAGCAAATTTCCCCTCATTCAAAGCCGCTATTGCAAGCAACCTTGCCGCCGTTACACCACCCTGCCCACCAAAGCTCAGAATCATGATCTCCAGCAAAGCTACCACCCTATCCAGAACGATTATTAATGTTTATTTAAATTTCGATATTATGTTTTTAATTTTTCTAATTTTATAATCGCCCTTTTTCCATTGATGACCACTTCGAAAATTCCTCTTTCAACTTCCTCAACTTCAACCTCGTAGCTCTTCCCGAGGACATTGACGATATACTTCATAGCCTAACCCTCGCTATTGCTTTCCAGTAGCTGACTCCTCTAACCACATCGTTCGGCATCTCCTTCCTGTCTTTTAAATACTTGTGAATTGCGGCGATTGCAGCTAAGAATTCCTCAGGCGACATACAACCACCTCACGTCCCGTGCTTCTTAGGTGGAAGCTTTCTTCTCTTCGTTTCGAGCATTCTCAGAGCGTTTATTATCTTACTTCTCGTCCACTTCGGATCGATTATCGCATCCACATGCCTCCTCTCCAAAGCCTTGTTTGCGTTTGCCTCCCATCTTCTGTATTCCTCAAGCTTCCTCTTTCTCTCTTCCTCACTCAGCTCCCCATGCAAAAGTCTAACGTCCGTGTCTATGTCTGTTACGGCGAACTCTGCATTGGGATAGGCGTAAACAACATCAGCTCCAACGAACTTGCTACCCATGGCTAAATAAGCAGCTCCGTATGCTTTTCTGAGGATAACTGTGACCAACGGAACTGTAGCCTCTACATAAGCCTGCATGAGCTTCGTCGCGTAATAAGGCAATCCAGAAAGCTCCTGCTCGTTATCTGGCAGATATCCGGGAGTATCGACGAACGTTACGATGGGTATGTTGAAAGCATCGCAGAACCTGACGAACCTCGCGATCTTTTTTACAGCGTTCAGATCCAGACATCCAGCGTATATCATCGGATTGTTGGCCACGATTCCAACCGTAACGCCATCCATCCTCCCAAAACCTACGACGGCATTCTGTGCAAACTCTGGCTGAATTTCCAAGAAGTCTCCGTCGTCAACAACTGCCGTGATCACATCCCTGACGTTGTAAACCTTCTGAGGATCTTCTGGAATTATGCTTGCTATCTGATCAGTCTGCCTCGAAGGTTCATCGCTCGTTTCAGTGATAGGCGGATCCTCCATGTTGTTCAGCGGTAGATAGCTTAGGATTCTCCTTGCGAGTGTCATCGCCTCTTCATCGCTCTCAACGACGAAATGAACGTTTTCGCCCTTCACATGCTTGATCCCTTCAACTTCAGCATCCTTTCCAGTCACGAGCTTTATTATGTCCGGCATTACCACGCTCAGCTTGCATGATTTGGTGGCGATTACGAAGTCCGTCTCTGCATAGCAGAACGCTCCGTGGCAGTTACCCAAGATTATCGATATCCTTGGAATCACTCCGCTCGCGATTGAGAGCTTTGAGAGAAGGTTGGCCAAATCTGCTAAGGCGTTGTGAGATATCTTAATTCCTTCGCAGTCGAATATCGTTATTAAAGGCGTTCCCGTCTTTAAGGCGAGGTCTACAACTTCGGTCGAACATCCCTCAAACAATCCCTTGAAATAATAAACGCAAACAGGTCGGCCATCGATCGTGCCAAAGCCAGCATCCTTCCCAATTTCTGAAAAACTGCCCTCATCGAGAAGAACGTCTAACGTCATGATTGACCCCTAAAAACCGCCACAAAACCTTATAAATACCTTTCGAATAATGGCTATGGAGGACCCGTGGGGTAGCCTGGATATCCTAAGGGGCTTCGGACCCCTTGACCCGGGTTCAAATCCCGGCGGGTCCGTTGTGTATCTGCATATGTATATACACTCAATCTTTATATTTTTGAAAAATTAGGACGTGATTATGAGAAAACTGCTCACATTCGCCATACTTCTGCTCGCTTTAATCCCGGTCAACGCCCTCATGATCAACGAGCCAAGTTTTAAGTTTAAAGTAAATCATTGGATTAAAGATTTGAAGATTTCCGAGAACGGGACGTTTGCTGTTTGTTGCGATGGTAGTTATCTATACGTCTTCAATTCGAGTAAGATACTCTGGAAGAAAGAGATCCGTGCAATCTGCATAGATATTTGCGGTAAATACATTGCAGTAGGTGACACAAATGGAAATGTCTATCTCTACGAGGATAACAGTAAATTGGTTTGGAAAGGAAAAGTTGATTCGAAAGTCTCGTCCGTTGCAGTCTCTTCAAATGGATGTGTAGTTGTATGTGGGGACAAAAAGATACACTACTTCGATGAGGGTAAAAAGTTGTGGGAATACAAAACGGTGGGTTACGTAGCTAAGGTTGCTATATGTAATAACGGAAATGTTGCTGTAGCTGAAGACATGCTTGGTAATCTATATTTATTTGTTAAATGTAGTAAGGACGTATGCGGACATTTCTTCTGCCAAAAAGATTGGACGTGGGAATATAGGAATGGATGGTATATTGGAAGATTTACTAAGCTTAATTCGGCTTATCCATTTATTATAAAGATTTCCGATGATGGTAACTACATTCTAGTTAACGGTGGAGAGATGAGAGCTATATACATATTCAACAAGTTTGGATACCTAATAATGAAGGAAATAGCTGATGGATTACCAATTTCCGTAGCTACCACCTCTAACATAGATACGATAGCTGTTGGTTGTGATAATGGAAAAGTTTGCGTATTTGATAGGATCGGCAATACTCTATGGAAAGTCAATCTAATGTTTGGACCAGCTTTGGTAGACATCTCTCCAAACAGAAAATTCGTTGTTGCGAGTAGTGTTAAAAAACTCTTTTTATTTGATAGAGATGGAAAAGTGCTGTGGATATATGACAACTTCGACGACAAAATAGATTTCGTAGCAGTTTCAAACAACGGAAGGGTTGTAGCTGGGAGCTTGAACGGATTAATTTGCTTCTTCAGATCTAAGGTTAAGCCAGTGGCAGATTTCGAATTCAGCCCGAAGAATCCAAAAGTCGGTGAGAAAGTGACCTTTGTGGCAAAGAGCTCAGCATCCGAATATATATGGGATTTTGGAGATGGCAATATCATCAAGACAAGCAACGCAACAGTTACGCATGCATATTCGAAGCCGGGAAGTTACATCATTAAACTTACCGTTAGAAGTGAAGACGGTTTAACCAATTCAACGAGCAAGGTAATAGTAGTTAAAGCGATAGCCAATCCGAAGAAGGACAACCCGAATCCCAAGCCAACACCAAAACCAACACCAACTCCGACACCTAATAAGGGTTGGTTACCGATATCCTTGCCGAAGATACCAGGGTTTGAATCTGCAATTGGAATACTTGCAGTTGTAACCGTCGGATACGCCATTGGCCGAAAGCGTTAACTTCACACCCATCTTCCTTCATTCATGCAGGAGATCGTCGATTTTTTATTCGAATCCGGAATACTCAAGCTCATTCCCCGATCTGGCTGGTTCAAGATAGGGATAAAAGAGCCGGAGAGCGTAGCTGAGCACAGCTTCAGAACGGCACTGATCGCATTCATCGTCGCCTTCCTAGAAACCAAGGACTTCGACAAGGCGTGCAAAGCTTGTCTTTTGGGTTTGATCCACGATCTGAATGAGGCGAGGACTTTGGATTTGCACAAGCTTTCGAGAAGATACGTCGAAGCAGATTTCGATGAGGTTTTGAAGGAGCAACTTGATATGTTGCCCGAAGTGCTTACGAAGGAAATCGAAAGGCTTGAGGATCTGAAGGATTTTGTGAAGGATGCCGACAAGCTCGAACTCCTCTTACAGGCTAAGGAGTATTCTGAAGTCTATCCTTCGGCGATGGAATACACAAAAAACCTAAAATTCAAGACCGAAACGGCAAGAAAGCTGGCTGAACTGATAAGGAAATCGGATCACAGGTGGTGGCTCAAACTTGAGCGAGCTTAAGTTTATCTGCGATCGGATGCTGAAAAAACTTGCAATCTGGCTTAGAATTGCTGGTTACGACACGCTATATGTCGCAGATTTGGAATTCGATGGAGATGAGGATACTTATATGGTTTACAACCACACAGATAGAATTCTGCTTACTAAAGACAAGGAGCTCTTCAAGAGATCGAAGGCAGTAGGAAGGCCGGTTTTTCTAATTAAGGCTGATGATGTGGCTGAGCAGATGGCGGAAGTGATGAGATTGGGTGTCAAATTCGAGCTGAAGATGGACAGATGTAGCGTTTGCAACACACCTCTGCGAAAGCCGAGCGATGAGGAGGCATTGGAAGTCATGAAAAGAGAAGGCATTAGGGAAGATCTAAGACAAAGATATGAGCTCTGGTATTGCGAGAAATGCAAAAAGCTATACTGGATGGGAAGCCATTGGAGAAACATGATCAAGTTTTTGGAGAGGGTTGAACGTTTGTCGAATGAATGTGAAGAAAACTGCCGTATCACTCCGAATTTATAAGTATTTATCGTGGAAAATTTTAAGTTACCATCGAAGAGTTACAAGGCATGGATAGGTTGAAGCACCTCTTAGAGCACTGGATCGAACACAGCAGAGAGCATAATTCCAAATACTTAGAGTGGGCTAAGAAGATTAGGGATGAAAGGCCCGACGTTGCGGAGCTGATAGTTAAGGCCGTTGAGAAGTTTAGAGAAGGGGAAAGATTCCTCGAAGAAGCTTATAAAAGGTTGGAATAACGCTTGAAACTGGATCAAAACCGATCATTTGATCTCCTAACCAAAGTAGGATCCTTCTTTGAGAAATCGACTTCGAACCCGATCGATCTCAGATACTCGCACGATCTCTTTCCCTTTCCATGCATGAGCAACTCAAGCAGATCGCTCTCATCGTCGATATCCAAGCTTGCATAGAATGAATCAAAGATTTCCACCTTCAAACCCAACCTCTCGGCGATTGCGATGTGTTTGAAGAAGCTTCCGTAGTGATAGGAGACTCTAAACCTCTCATCTCTAATCAGAAGCATGTTAGTTCCACCCTTCCTCCCCGGAGCTATCACAATGTCGCCATCGCAATCGAAGAATCGTTTGAGCGTTTTGACATTCAGCAGTGGAAGATCGGACATTATTATGGCTGTATCTCCTACAATTCGGGCATTTACCGCAGAATCGAGATCTCTTGAATCCTCCTCTATCTTGGCATCTATTTCCACTTCAGTGTTCGGTGGAACGAGAATCAAGATATCATCTGTGAACTTCGACACGACATCCACGACATCCTTTAGCATAAGCTTTGCGAGATGTATGCGTTCATCCAAAGTCAATATTGAAGATAGCCTCGATTTGGGATTCTTCAGCTTGAACGGTATCATCACTTTCATCACGGTATGAAGAACGGGCGAATTTTTACCGTTTTTGAATCGAATGATCTAAATACTTCCGAACGTTCCGGCATGTATGAAGGTTATATTCATAACGTCCAACGAGGGTAAGTTCAGAGAAGCTAAGAGCATAGGCGAGAAATACGGTATCGAAGTCGAATGGAGAAAGGAAGAATACCTTGAGCCTCAGGGAAACGATTTGGAAGAGATCGCAAGGAAAAGCGCTGAGATGCTATCTAAGAAGATAAAAGAGCCCTTCTTCATAGAGGACAGTGGTCTGTTCATCCCCGCTTTGAAGGGGTTTCCAGGGCCATACTCTTCGTTCGTTTTCAAGACGATAGGGAATGAGGGAATTTTGAAGCTGATGGATGGCGTGGAAGATAGAAGAGCATACTTCTTAGCCGTTGTGGCATTTTTCGATGGCAAGGAGATTCTCACGTTCAAAGGTAGGGTGGACGGAAGGATAGCGAAAGAGATGAGGGGCGATAAGGGCTTCGGATTCGATCCCATATTCGAATACGACGGAAGGACGTTTGCGGAGATGGGAGATGAGAAGAACGAGGTTTCGCATAGAAGGAGAGCTTTGGAAGAACTGTTTAGATATTTGGCCAAAAAATGATTTTGCTTTATTCGAAATTTTTTAATACTTCTATTCTCATTCGCTTATAATGGATGTCTTTCTGATCGTGTGGTTCGGAATAATTTCGGCCATCCTCACTTTAATAATAGCTCACGTTGGAACGGCCAAAATATACGACAGATATGGCGAATCGAAGGCGCTCGTGTTCATAATTGTATTCGTTCTGATTGTAGGGATTGCTGCCCTTGCGATATCATGCGTCGGAGTTGAAATTAATCAGCTCACTTGCGATTATTACGCAACCTTAGATGTTCCATCGATGAACCTACAAGAGAATTACGTCTATCACGTTAAGTTCGGCGAGTTCCACGGCCTATACAGGAGGTGGAAAATTCCTCTCACAATCGAATGGCATGAAAACGTTAAGCCGAACGTAACCCTGCTCGGAGTCGAATCGAGCTATCCATACTACGTTCGAGATTACTTGGGAAGAGTTTTCGTTTGGTATGGAGGGCCAGCAGAGGAGAAGCTCGTTAGAAAGCATGCCAAACCCAATGAAGTAGGAATCGTAAGTTCCGGCGGATTTAGTCCCGGAGATTACAGGGTTAGATATGTTTTCCGAATATATTCGCCCATACACACCGACGGCAAGTTCGATCACTTCAACATAAAGTTGGCGGACGAGCATGTTCCCTATGATAAGGTGAGGATCCTCGTCAGAGATCCGAAACATTTGATAGTCAAGCTGATACCGCATTTCGAGGGATGCAGGGTTGAGAAAACGGAAGATGGATACGTAATAACCGGGAGCTCTCCCGAAAACGGGCTTATAGAGATTGAAGCTATTCTCAAGCACGACAAGCTTACGGGATACTACGTTAGAGTCGATGACGTTATGAAGAGAACTCTGGAAGCCAACAGAATGGAGATGGGCTTTTCCAAGGACATCGTCGAGAAGGCGATCTTAGGAATCGTCTTGATTTATCCGGCAATCGTCCTGTTCATCTACAGAAGGTTTGGCACCGAGAAGGAGTTCACAGTTCCCGAATTTTTAAGCTACGTTCCTAAAAAGAGAAAGCCTTGGTTCGTCAACTTGGTCTTCAGTAAGGATGTGGAAGAGTTCGATCTGAACGGACTGATGGCGACGATAATGGATCTGAGCATGAGAGGATTCCTCGAAATCAAAAGTGAGGGGAAGAATCTCATCGTAAGGGTTCTTAGAACTGGTGGGAATTTGGACGAATACGAGAGGAAAGTGGTCATGTTCTTCGAGAAGTATTCCGAGAACGGCGTGTTCGATATTAAGAGGATTAGAGATAGGGTGAGAAAGAACAGAGAGTGGAAGATCGCAAGGGAATGGCAGTCTTTGCTCAGACCGCCGAAGACGAACATCGCCAAGGATTTTGTTGATACAACCGGCAGAAAGATTTTGATACGCCTGTTCTTAGCATCGATAATAGTCGTGATCGTGTTCGGCTGGATCTCTCCAATTCCAAGTTTGGCGTTCTTCCTACAGTCACTCGCATGCGTCGTTGCTCCTTCGCAACTCTTCGGAAGGTGGAGGGGAGATCACTATAAGGAGAAGCTTGAGTGGGTTGCATTCAGGAGATTCCTTTCGGACATGGCGATGATAAAGAAGTATGCACCTGAGGATATCTCGATCTGGAAGGACTGGCTCGTTTACGGAACAGCTTTGGGCGTCGGTGAGAACGTGTCTAAGGCTATGAAGGATCTCAACATCAGATTGCCCGAAACGGACGTTTACGTTTATGGCGGAGGCCTTCACTCTCTTCACAGCTTCGCAAAGACTACGAGTTCTTCAAGCGGAGGAGGCTTTGGTAGTGGTGGTGGAAGCGGTGGAGGTGGTGCTGGAGGTTGGTAAGCCTTATGCTTTCAATATTTGCAAGATCACCTTTCTCCTTCTTGGGCGGGTATCGAAGTTGACTACGACTATCTGTTGCCAAGTGCCGAGTAAGAGCTCTCCATCCTTGAAGGGAACTACGATGCTTGGGCCGACGATCGAAGCTTTCACGTGGCTTGAGCCGTTGTCGTCTCCCCAAGTTTTGTGGTGTTCGTAGTGTTCACCATAAGGGGCTATCTTGTCCATTATGCGGGGAAAGTCCTTCCTCAGTCCGGGCTCGAATTCGATGGTCGTTATGGCTCCGGTTGAGCCGACGTTGAAAACCAGAACCGCCCCTTCCTTAACTCCGCTCTCCTTTACGAACTTTCTGACTTCGTCAGTAATGTCAGCCATATCACCGTGTGCATCCAGATCGACGTAGATTTCCCTGATCATAGAAGAACATCGACTAACGCTAACAAAAGTTTTTAGGTCGCTATGAATAATAAGGATGCGGATGAAAGTTTTGGTTTGTGGAAAGGGAGGATGTGGGAAGAGCACGATAGTAGCTATGCTGGCAAAATATCTGGTAAATGAAGGTTACAGAGTTCTCGTCGTTGACATAGACGAATCAAATCCCGGGCTGTATAGGATGCTAGGATTACAAAAGGCAAAAACTCTGGCAGAATATTTAGGAGGTAGAAGATCTGTGAAGAAAGCAATTAAGGATCGTATAAGCTTGCCCAAAAGTATAGATGAAATTCCAAGTGAAATTCTATCTGCTAAAGGCAACTTAAGTGTAATCAGCATTGGAAAAATTGAAGATGCCGGCGAAGGCTGCGCTTGCCCGTATGCAGTTTTAGCGAAGGAGTTTATAAAAGGATTAAAGCTAAAAGAGGGGGAGATAGTCATAGTGGACACAGAAGCCGGAATCGAGCATTTTGGGAGGGGGATTGATTTAGAGGCTGATGTAATAGTAAACGTTGCCGAACCATCTATAGAATCGCTCGAACTTTCAAACAAGATTAGAAAGTTGGCTGAAAAGTCCAAATTGAAGCATATACTTCTGCTGAACAAAGCACTGCCCAATATTCTGGAAAAAATTAAGCCAGATGTTGTAATTCCATTTGATCAAGCTCTGATCTACGGCAGCTTGGAGGGAAAGGAAGTAGAAGTTATACCACAGATCGAAGAGCTTTGGCAAAAGATAAAGTCTTAATTCGTAAATACCGAATTAGACACAATGAGCGTGCTATATAGAGAGTTCGGACTTACGGCAAAGGAAGCTGCTGAAATTACCGCAGATGTAGTTGAGATAATAAGAAAAAGACTAAGCGATGAAGAGGCTATAGAATTCCTAAAAAGCAGATACGAGGGAAATAAACTATACTTTGCAATATTGATGGTCGGTAGGCTAATAGGAATGTCATTTGCTCTTCAAGATCCAGAAAAAGCGAGAGCAATAGTTGCGGACTTTTCAAGATTGATAAAGATTCTAGAAGAGAAGGGCAGAGATGAGCTCGTGAAGACACTTGAAAGAGAGATATTAGAGGAAGTATACGAAAGCGTTGAAAAATTAAAGAGCTATATGTAGTGATCTAAAAAATTACGCTGTGCAAGCTTTATTACTTCCATAAATATGTTAAAAACTGATATGGTTGGATAGCATAAAGCTTAAATTCATTCAATTAAGATTTTACCTTAGGGCCCGTAGCTTAGCCAGGTCAGAGCGCCCGGCTCATAACCGGGCGGTCGAGGGTTCAAATCCCTCCGGGCCCATACTGTTTTATTCTCCTGAAATAAAACAGATCTATGAGTTCGTGGAAGACTGTTATCAGCGAGATCAAGAGTAGCGATGGTGTTTTGGAGGTAGTCGATGCCAGATGTCCGAACGAGTTCAGAAGTAAGAAGCTCGAAGATCTTTTTGAAGAACTCAACAAGCCTTTCTGGATAATCATCAATAAAGTTGATCTCGTGCCAAAAGAGTTTGCTGACAGATGTAAAAGGGTTTTGAAAGAGCAAAGCAATGCCGTTGATGTTGTTCACGTCTCTAGCAAGAAATTCTACGGATTTTGGATACTCAGAAGAAGTCTTAAAAGCTACTTTGGTAGAGACAGAAAGGCTAAGCTCGTGGTTGTGGGATTCCCAAACGTCGGCAAGTCAAGTATAATCAACATGCTCGCCCAATGCACCGTCGTCTCTACAGCCCCAATCCCGGGACATACTAAAGGAAAGCAGTGGATAAGGATAAGCGGTAAGCTCCTGCTCTCGGACACGCCCGGAGTTATTCCCAAGGAGTTCGCAAGCCAAGATTGGGCAAAGATTCTGTTTCCGGATGATGTAGAGGAATCGGCTTTCATACTCCTTGAGAAGATAAAGAATGCCGAAGGCTCGAACTTCAAAGAGCTTTATGGAGTTGAGCCTGAGCCGAGCGAGGAAACTCTTGAAAAAATAGCGTTAAAGTTCGGATTTCTAAGAAAGGGTGGTGAACCCGACACGCATAGAGCAGCTACAAGGTTGATAAACGATTGGAATAACTGTAAGCTGACAGCGTGGTGGCTGTAGCCGATGATGATCCGAACCCCTTGCTGAGTCATGATGAAAGCGCCTTACTGAGGCTTAAGCCACTCAGGAGGGGCTATCCTCATCACCGCTCAGTGATCCCCTATCATCATCGTGGCAAAAGTTAGATACTACATCGGACAAATAAAAGTGGGCTATGATGACGAGCTGACGGACTGAAATGTGATGACACGGATCTGCTCTGAGCCCTACTTATCGTGAACCCATATTGCTCCATCTTCGTAGACTTCCTTCTTCCATATCGGGAGCTCTCTCTTTATCATTTCTATGCAATCCTCAAGTGGTTTGAAAACATCTTTTCTGCTTTCGCCCATAACGATGACGTAGAGTATATCCTCACCCGGCTTCAGAGATCCGATCTTGTGGTATATCTTGACGTCCACGACACCCTCCTTCTCCTTTATCCTTTTCTCGATCTCCTTCAGCTTTTGCCAATACAGTTCGTCAAACCTCTCGTATTCGAGTCGAACTACTTCCTTGCCGTCCGATATCCTTCTAACGAATCCGATGAAGATCGCTATCGCTCCACATCTCTCAACACCCTTGGCAGACTTTACCTTCCTGATCAGAGACCTCAAGGTTTCGATCTCCTCCGGATGCTCGACCTTATCGTAAACGACTGAATCGAACCCCAAGTCTGCGAGGATCTCAAAAACGTCGAAATCTTTCCTAATGCTAAGTATCATTTCACCGTTTTCGTAAACTTCGTAGAAATCACCCGAATCCTTAACAACGGCAGTCCTTCCTTCGGTCAAGCTTGAATCGGGCAATATCTTCATTTCCGACACCTTCGATCGTAATCTCAACGATATCGTTTACAACTATCTCCGCAAAGCTCGGAACGCTAAACCTCGGCAGAGTAGGGCTTCCGGGGTTGAGCAAGACTATTCCACCAACCTCTTTAAGAAAGGGACAATGTGTGTGCCCAAAGATCATGACGTCAACTTCAAGCTCCCTTGCCCTGTAAACCAAATCCGAGAAATCATCGAATATCGGCATGTGCGTAACTCCAATTCTCAGGCCTTCTACATCAAGCTTCGCAGTTTCGGGCAGTTCCTGAATTATATCAAAGTCATCGCTGTTTCCGGCAACAGCCTCAAGTTTTACGGCATCCTTAAGCTCGCTGTAGAATTCATATGTGTCGAAATCGCCGGCATGGATGACCATATCCACATTCTCAAGTCTTCTGAGCACGCCATTCGGTAGATCTTCAAGCCTGTAGAGGTGGGTGTCCGAAAGAACCAGGATCTTCATCTCACGGCCTTTAGAGCTTCGTCTGTTAGCTCGTCCTTCTTGACAAAGACTATCGCATACTTGAACTTCTCATCGAACTCGTCAACATCCTTACTCTTCAGCACATCTGCGGAGATCGTAAACTCAACCTTGAAGTAGTCCTTAACACCCAAATGCGACTCCATCTTCTCAAGCTCAACATCGGTGACGTCGCTGGAAACTATTACGACCGTATCGTCTTCAAGATACTTTTTTATGAATTCCAAAAACGCATCCTTGCTGAAAAGATACGTCGGCATATAATACGATTCAACTGGAAGAATAAAATCTTTATGCATTTTGCTCAACGCAAGGCTATGAGGGAGAAGATTCTGAAGCTCCTTAAGGATTACGATTACGATGAGATTACTATTGGAACCCTCGGAAGCCATTCCGCCTTGAACATCCTGAGAGGGGCGAAGGATGAAGGTTTTAGGACGATCTGCGTTTGTAGAGCGAGAGAGAGAATAATCTACGAGAGCTTCGGAGTTGCTGATGAGATTGTAGAAATAGCTGACTACCCACAACTGCTCGATCCGAAGCTTCAGGAGAAGCTGAGAAAAAAGAACGTGATAATGATTCCCCACGGCTCGTTCAACGCTTACATTGGAAAACTGGATGAGATAATGATTCCTCTCTTTGGAAACAGAGAGCTGATGCTCTGGGAAACGGACAGGGTTAAGCAAAGAGAATGGCTCGAGAGGGCTGGATTGAAAATGCCTAAAAGGTTCGAAAGGCCGGAAGAAATCGACAGACTCGTGATAGTCAAATACCCCGGCGCTATGGGTGGAAGGGGATACTTCTTAGCCGTAAGTCCGGAGGATTTCTATGAGAAGGCAAAAAGGCTTGTAGAGAGTGGTGTGATAAGTAATAAAGATATCGAGAACGCTGAGATTCAAGAGTATGTGGTCGGAGCGAATGTCTACTTCTCGTTCTTCTACTCCCCAATTCTCAACAGGGTTGAACTCATAGCGATCGATAGGAGGTATGAACCGGTCGATGGGCTTGGGAGGATTCCTGCTGACGTTCAGCTGAACGCTGGAATTCATCCAACATACACGGTAATTGGGAACTTTCCAGTTGTGTTAAGGGAGAGCCTGCTGGCTAAAGTCCTTAAGGTTGGAAAGAGCGTTGTAGAAGTTTCGAAGGAAATTGCACCTCCAGGAATGGTCGGGCCTTTCTGCGTAGAGGCGGTCTTCGACGACAACGCTGAGATGTTCGTGTTTGAGATTTCAGCGAGGATAGTTGCTGGAACCAACGTCGGAATTCCAAATTCACCATACTCATACATCATATGGGGAGAGAACATGTTCATGGGCAGAAGGATAGCAAGAGAAATAAGAATGGGCATAGAGAAGGGTAAGCTTGAGGAGCTGATATATTGATAATCAAAAATCATTAATATAGCGATTTGCAAGCATGTGTCATGTATCCCCTCTACATCATGGAGAATTGCATTGCATGCGGTGTTTGTGCAAAGGTTTGCCCGAACGATGCCATCGCCATTGATATCGAAGTCAAGTTTGACGGTAGGCGATTCCTCAAATCTTACGCTATCGATTACTCGAATTGCGACTCATGCATGGATTGCGTTAAGAAGTGTAGGAGGAACTCGATCATCGAAGTCGATGGAGAAAAACCAAACGGCGTTTACGATTTAAAAGCTCTGATCGATCTGAAGCATAAGCTCGGTATTTCTGCAAAGAAAAAGTCTGCATTCGTCGATGAATGTATTGGCTGTCTCCTCTGCGTTATCACATGCCCTCTGAACGCTATAAGATATGATAATTCCGATGACATGAGAACTATCGAAATAGATCAAAACGTTTGCGAGGGTTGCGGGATGTGCGTCGTTAATTGCCCGAACTACGCCTTGAGCTTGGTGGAGGTGTGAGCATGCCAAAAATTAGACTCCCTCAAAGGGTTGTTGAGGGTAAGTTCTTCGCCAGCTTGAAGGCCAGGGTAATTGATTCCGGTATATGTAGCCACTGTGGAGCTTGCTCAGCTATTTGCCCAGCTTACGGCATAGTTGTAGACCCAAGCAGGCCGATAGACTTTCCAAACTGGGAAGAGGATTGCTTGGACTGTGGAGTCTGCATAAAGGTATGCCCAAGATGGGGCTTCAAGCCAAAGAGCGGGCTTGGAAATTTTCTTGAGATTTTCGCAGCAAAATCTGAGAGGTTTAAGGGACAAGATGGAGGCATAGCTACGGAAATTCTCGCGATCGCCTTGGAGGAGAGAATAATCGATAGAGCGGTGGTCGTAAAAAGAGATGAAAACTGGTATCCTAAAGCTGCAACGATCACAAAGCCAGAACAGCTTGAGAAATGTGCAGGGACGAAATACAGCTTCGCACCTTCGATGCCCGAACTCAGAAAGGCTGTATTTAGAAGCAAGAACGGAGTAGGTTTTGTGGGAACTCCTTGCATGATATCTGGACTGAGGAGTCTTCAGAAAATCAAATCGTTCAGAAAAGTCAAGCTTGCGCTCGGGCTGTTCTGCATGGAGAACTTCTATTACGATTCCCTTGTTGGATTTTTAGCAGATAGAGGAATCGATTTAAGAGATGCAGTGTGGATCGGAATAAGCAAGGGGAAGTTCATAGTCAAGCTTGAAGATGGGGAAAGATCTTTCCCAGTTAAGGAGCTCAATCCGATCGTTCCGTCAGGATGTAAAGTTTGTGAGGACTTTACCGCTGTTGAGAGCGACATAAGCGTTGGGAGCGTTGGAAGTCCTGAAGGATTCTCAACTGTAATAGTCCGAACGGAAATCGGAAAAGAGATAGCCGAAAAACTCAAAGAGAGGTGTGAGATCGGAGAGGTGAATTTGAAGATCGTCGAAAAGTTGTGCGAGCTCAAGAAAAAGCACTGAAAAGATTAGCAAACCCTCGGAATCGGATCGGCCATTGGAGGAGGAATGACCTTCTTGGTTCCGACGACCGTCTCCATAACAACGTCTTCGAATTCTGAAGTAGCATATCCAATTATCTCTGCATTTTTCTGTCCAGCTCTGTGCAAAGCCTTCAGAACATCTTCGGCCATATCTGCAACGACTCCCATCACGACCTTCCCCTCGTTGGCCATGCTCAACGGATCCAAGCCTAAGAGCTCGCAGAATCCCTTAATATCTTCTCTAATTGGTATTTTCTCCTCTTCAATTATTATACCTACGCCGCTCTTCTCAGCCATCTCGTTAAGGGCTGCGGCCAACCCACCTCTCGTAGGATCTTTCATCGCTGTGATTCCTCCGACATCCAAAACATCCTTTAAGAACAACCATATTGGATAAACGTCCGATTTGACATCGAGTTCGAATTCAAAGCCTCTCTCAAGCATAACAGCAACGCCGTGCTCTGCGATGTTCCCAGAGACGATTATCGCATCTCCCTCCTTGAGCCCACAATCTCTTACCCAGTTGAACGGATAATCCCTAAAGTCCCGAACCACTTCGAGGTTCTTTGTGAGATGCTCGTTCCTTACTCCTACTCCAGCTGTATTTACGATTATATCGATGTTCGCCTCAACGACCTTCGTGTCTCCAGTGATCAGATTTGCGTCGAGCTTCGAAAGCCAGAACTGAACATCGTCCAATATCTTCCCAAGCTTCTCGATTTCAAAACCTTCCTGAATTATTAGAGAGAGCGAGAAGGCGTAAGGCTGAGCTCCCATCACAGCCAAATCGTTCGAAGTCCCACAGATGGCCAAGCTACCTATGCTTCCACCTCTAAATATTGGAGGAGATACGACGTAGGAATCGGTTGTCAGCACGAATTCGTTGAAATCAGATGAGTCATCCATATCCGCCAACGCTATCTCACCAAGCCTGCACTCGCCAAACCTTGAGATTATGTGTTTCTTAAGAAAATCTACCATGAACTTTCCGCCCGCTCCGTCCTCTCTCCTAACGATCATCCAAAAACCTCCCAATGTATATCTGCCCAAAGCTGATACCGTTATCTCCGCATGCTACCTCTTCGTTCAAATATATCCTCCTTCCGATATACCTTTCGACGAGCGGTGTGAAGTATGAGTTGTATGTAACCCCCCCGCTCACTACAATCGGCAGGTCGAACCGCTTTGCAATTTCCGCAAAACCCTTTGCGAGATAGTCTATCATAGCGTAAGCGATCGCTCCTCTGAGTGATTTATTCTCAAGGTAGAGTTCCAATGCTTTGCAAAATATTGGGGCTATTCTCAGAACTTTAACCTTTCCAGTCTTTGTCTTCCAATCTTCATCGACGAAGGGTTTCGAATAGATCGATTCTTCTTCAACTGTTTCTATTATTGGATCTCCAAAGTTTAGATCGGATCGCTCAGCTATGCTCTCAAGCTTCATCGCCGGCTCTCCTTCGTAAGTCCTCTCAAAGCAGACTTCGAGCATCGCAGATACGGCATCGAGCACCCTGCCAAGAGATGACGATTCAACTCCCATGTCATAGATCTTCGCAAGGGTTTCGAAGCTCTCGCCTTTACGCAGATATTTTTCATAGGGTTTCAGGATCTCGTAACCTCCATACTCTTCGTAGATTAGAGAAAAAAGAACCCTTAGGGGATAATATGTGGCCATATCTCCTCCTATAAGTCTGAAGCTTTCGATTCTTCCAACTCTTCTGAATTCTTCTTTCTCGAAGTCTAAGAACAAAACTTCGCCACCCCAAACCCTGCCATCAAATCCGTAACCAACTCCGTCGACGGTTATCGCTAAAGCTTTCGTAAGCTCTCTTTCAGCCATCACAGACATCGCGTGTGCAAAGTGATGCTGAACTCTGATTAGCTTGCAGTTATACCTTTCTGCGAGCTTCTCAGCGAACAATGTAGTGTTGAACTGGGGATGGAGATCGCACGCGATGAAGTCCGGCTTAAGGTTGATGAAACTCGTGAAAAATTCCACAGCCCTCTTGAAGAACTCGTTAAATGTTTTAAAGTTGGCGGTGTTTCCTATGTATTGTGAAATTATCGCATTTCCGTCCTTCAAAACCGTTATTGAGTTGTATAATTCAGCTCCCACTGCTAAGCCGTTGAGCTTGGCATCTATCTTGAGGACTTTCGGAACGAAACCTCTTGATCTTCTGATTATCAGCCTCCTACCAGCAACAAACTTTATCACGGAATCGTCCACTCGGTTGTGGATCTTAAGATTATGTCTCAAAACTGCATCGAGCTCCAAGCTGAAAACTCCGTCATCAATGAACATTGGTTCTCCGGGCTTGTTTGCAGAGGTCATAACTATAAAATCAGATTTAAGATATTTGAAGAGGATATAGTGTATAGGCGCATACGGAAGCATGACTCCGATCGTATCTAAATGAGGAGCTACAGCAAAGAAAGATTCTGGATTTTTCTTCCTTAGAACTGTTATTGGTCTTATGTAATTTATCATAGCTTTTTCTTCATCTTCGCTAACATGGGCTACCGATTTAATCGTATCAAGATCTCTCGCCATAACTGCGAAGGGTTGCTGAGGTCTTCCAAGTTTTTTTCTAAGCTTGAATACGACATCGTCGTCGGTTATGCAGGCTATATGATAGCCACCGATTCCCTTTATTGCAACGAATTTTCCATCATCGATGAGTTTAGCTGTGTTTTTTATGGCATCCAATCCTTTGATAATTCTATCTGGCAAAACGAGTTCATAATGCGGTCCACATTTCGGGCAGGCTATCGATTGGGCATAGTATCTTCGATCTTCAATGTTCCAGTATTCTTTGCTACAATCCTCACAAAGTGGAAAGTCAGCAAATGTCGTGTTCTCTCTATCGTAAGGAAGCCTTATGGCTACGGAGAAACGAGCTCCACAATCTGTGCATGAGATAAAGGGATAAAGGTATCTTCGGTCTTTGAGATCGAACAATTCTTTCAGGCATTGATCGCATATCGCTATATCTGGAGGTGGTAAGGAAAGACCACCTTTTTTGCCGCCGCTTTTTTCTATTACAAAGTCGCTTAAAGGAACATCTTCGATCTCTTCAACTTCAACACTCGAAATCTCAGCCATCGGCGGTTTCTCTTCCTTTAACCTTTTAACGAATTCTTCAACCTTGCTGTCAATTACGATTTCAACACAGCCAGTTCCAGTGTTTTTGACGTAGCCTTTAAGATTCATGGACTTGGCTAAACGGTAAACGAAGGGTCGAAAGCCTACTCCTTGAACGATACCTCTAACGATAATGCGATACACGATAAGAAATTAGTGGTCACATTAGATAACTCATTCTATGGTAATGGTCTAAGCTGGTCGTGACTCCACATTGTGTGTGATTTAAATACTCCATCAACAGTATTGCAACACCACCGTCTAAGCTTTTAACAATTAAAATGTGATAAAAATTCTGCTCCGCCGTGCAGAGATCTGTCCCCAGCTTATGCCTGGGGCCGGCTTACCGGCGTCGGGCGTTAGTGACCGCGGGCTGAACGGCTCGCCCTTGCGGGCTCGCCGCTTACACCCCGGTCCTATCAAGCGGGTCTTCTACCCGCGCCCTCAACGGGGGGCTCTTTTCGGGGGCGGCTTCAGGCTTAGATGCTTTCAGCCTTTAGCCGCGTGGCGCGTAGCTGCCCGGCAGTGCCCTGCCGGACAACCGGTCGACCAGTGGCGCCGGAGGCTCGTTCCTCTCGTACTAGAGCCTCCTTCCCCTCAGCCCCCCAGACACCCCCGATAGATAGCAACCGACCTGTCTCACGACGGTCTAAACCCAGCTCACGATCCCCTTTAATAGGCGAACAACCTCACCCTTGGCCGCTGCTGCACGGCCAGGATGGGGAGAGCCG
>JAMOPJ010000001.1 GCA_027064525.1 Archaeoglobaceae archaeon | reverse complement strand
GCAACTGTTACGAGAGCAACTGGGAAGGATGGAGCAGTTGCAAGATCTGCGGATATCACGTAAACTCTACCGTTCTTTACAGCTGGCACATTTTCAAATCCTGGTTGGTTGACGATTTCTTCGTAATCCGCTTTCATCCCACTAATTTCATCTGTTTCGTATCCTCCTGCATAGCTCCACCTTAAGATTACATCTGGTGCCCAGACTATCACTTGCTCTGGATCAACGTCAAAGTAACCTTTTCTACCCTTAAGAACGTTGTCTCCTCCAGCCGCAACTGACAGATCGTAAAGCCCCGTTCCTTCTCCAAAAGCTCTTAAGGGCTTACTACATGTATAAACCTTGACTTTCTTTTCAGGGATCCTCGACTTCACAAGATTTTCATACTTCTCAAACCATTTGATGTATCTACTTGCATTCTCCTCTTTATCGAGTAGATAACCCAACTTTTTAATTTCTTCCTTCATTGTGCTACCTTTGTAAAAATCGAACCTGATTACCGTTATTTTTAGACCGAGGAGCTTGAACTTCTCTTCGAGCTTGCTTGGGTCTGGCCATCTGACGTAGGATATAACCACGTCTGGATTGAGGCTTACTATAGCTTCTATGTCTGGATCGAAGCAACTTCCTATGGATGGCAACTTGCTCAACTCTGGAAATTGCCTTTTGCACTCCTTCGTATACTTACTCACCCCAACGACTTTATCCTCAGCACCTAATATGACTAAAGCTTCAACAGCATCACTATGCAAAGCTACTATTCTCTTTATCGGCTTGTATATCGTTATAGTTCTGTTCGCTGAATCAACAATTGACTTCGGTTCTCCATTCCAGTGGATGTAAACGTATGAGGCATCTCTAATTTCATCTAAGCTCAACGTTGAGTTTCCAAGCATGTAATCCGTTATAATATTTGCAAGCTCTTTCTCTGTTATTCTGTTATCACCTTTAAACAAGTCCATGTAATCGTTGGCGCTTACTACTCCAATACACGAGATAAGCAATATTAAAGCGATGAAAACTTTTCTCATCTCAACCACCTCCTAAGCGCGATCAGAGAGATGGATAAAACTGCCGTTATAAATTCAAAACCGGGTGTCTGTTTTGTTGTGGCTGTGGGATGTGTAGTTGTTGCGGTTGTGGTCGTGGGTGCTACAATGGTAGTTGTAATCTGCGTTGCGGTCACTTTGCTCACGGAAATCGATGCTTCAAGTTTGCCTTCTCCATCATTTAGCATGTCAACCCATCTCCCTCTGATTGTAAACGTTCCTTCGCTTGACGGTGCTTTAAATGTGCATTCTACTCTCGTATCGTTTATCATAGCTAAGGATACAGTGTTCCCAGAAACCTTGTATGGTGTCGAGCAGTTTACAAGCGTAAATCCTTCTGGAACATTTAGAGCTACACCGACAACAGTTGGTAAATTTTCATCAACTACAATGGAGATATTGAATTTCTCGTTAGGATGAACAACACTTGGAGTCTTTATCTCAACTTTAAGTGCGCTCGCTGTGGATGTACAAAGAATGCATACGATTACGATTGCAATGAACAGATTTTTCATAGTCTCCGGTTACATTTTATGAATATAAGTGTTATCATTAAGCTTATTTGAAACATTAATTAAGATCAAAAAACTTAAAAATAGTATGTTACTGCTACTATTCGGTGATTTGTTATGAGAAAGTTATTAATAATTCTCGGTTTAGTAGTATGCATTGGATTAGCAGTGATAGCTGTAAACGCCTCTACGAGTGCAGAGAGTAATGATATAGTTTTAAGCCCTGATGGAACGTTTGTGTGTGCACATGCTAAAGACATAACGTTCTACAACAAGAGTGCCAAGAACTGCTGGTTCAGAATCAGTGGAGCGGACTGGATTTATTCAAATGGAACGATCATGTTTAAGAGGACGAGTGACATAGAGATAAACACACCAAGAGATTTGAAAGGAACAGTTTGGATATGCACGAAGAGGGGATGGAATCCCTTAGGAGGAGAAGTTGAATACTATAAGGACAGAGGATACTGCTATATAACCTCGCTAAAGTATGGGAAAGCAGAAATTCCCGCTGCTAAGCTGATTCCTGGACAGGAGTATGTTTTGATCGTTGAGTTAATAGATTCCTCTTACCTCTTTAAATATGGAGATACTTCAAGAGATCATTGGATGAAGACTGACGACACTGATACGTTCGATAGAGTTGAAGTGTTTGGCTACGGACCAATATCGAAGATACCTTTCAAAATTGTAGTTGAAAAATAATTTTTATTTATTTAATTTTTACTTTACTTCTACTGCTCACGACATATTCCAACGTTCAAGAATACCAAAGAACGGATCGACAGAACTCGTAGTATCAGATTATTGAGTTATCAATAATATGTTTGGTAATACTATTTCTCCATATACCATGATATTTATCCGTAAAATGTAATTGCTTTTCAAGAAGAGTTATAAGTAGTAATACTGCAAGTAGATATAGGTGTGTAGAACTACGGGGTGATTGTATGATCTGCTTAATACTGGGATACGGTGCAAGACCTCTGAATACGATTAAAAGAATTTTGAAGGAGGAGAAAATCGAAGGAATAGTCTTGACGGATAAAAACTGCGAGAAAGAGATTGAAAAAGTCCTTAACTCGAAAGTTATTTTCGTCTACGCTCATGAACTTCCCGATTCCGTTGTTAAAAGCTTGAAGAATTGTAATGCCAAGATAATATCAGCGGGAGGCTTAGAAGATCTGACGAACGTTCCTTCGAATGTTTACATCAAAGCAAAATCATACTACGTTATTGGAGGAGAGCAAAATCTGAGAAACTTGGTCAGGTTTTTAGCCAATTTGGCTGGGGACAAAAGGGATTACGGAGAGCCTCAAGATGTTCCTATGCATGGAATATACCATCCGAAATTGGGCTTTTTCGAAAGTTTAGAGGATTATCTGAATACATACAACAAGAGACCGTTAATCGGTCTACTCTTTTGGAGGAGTTCTTGGCTTTACGGAGATACGAGGCACGTTGAAGAGATCGTGAACACTTTTGAGAAAGAGGGATTTGGAGTAATCCCAGTATTCGTCCTTCCGAAGGATTTGACAACTGGGATAGGTGTGGATATAGGCGAAAGCGTTGAAAGATTTTTCACAAAAGATGGAAAAGTTGTCGTTGATGCTATTGTTAGCTTGATTTCCTTCGGAATCGAATATCTCAGAAAGTTGGAAAAGCTCGGCGTTCCGATATTCTCTCCGATATGCTCATACTATCAGTCCGTTAAGGATTGGAAAGAGAGCAACGGCGTTGATTACATGACACAGGTTTACGGTGTAATAATTCCAGAGGTTTCGGGGGCAATTGAGCCACTTTTTTTAGCGGGATCGAAGAACGTTGACGAGTTCAAGATTATCGAGCCTTATCCGGAGCATGTAGATTATTTAGTTAGAAGGGTCAAAAGATGGGTTGAGCTTAGGGGAAAGCCCAAGAAAGACGTAAAAATAGCAATAATCTTGATAAATCCACCGTGCAAAGGACTCGAAGCAAACGTTGCTGTTGGAATGGGATTGGATGTTCCAGAAAGCGTTGTGAGGCTTTTGCATAAGCTTAAGGAAGAGGGTTACACTGTCGATGGTGTTCCGAAGAGCGGGGAAGAATTGATAAGACTAATTTTGGAGAGAAAGGCGATAAGCGAGTTCAGATGGACATCCGTTGAGGAAATAGTCAGATGCGGAGGTGCTGTAGATTTCGTAGGCTTGGATGATTACTTGAAATGGTTCAACGAGCTTCCAGAGGATTTGAGGAATATGATAATCGAAGATTGGGGAAAGCCCGAAGATGTTTTGGCTGGAAAGGTTGATAAAACCCTTGTCGGAATGATTTATGACGGAAAGTTTGTGATTCCGGGAATTAGGTTTGGAAACGTCTTCATAACGCCTCAGCCGAAGTTTGGGTGTGCAGGTGCGAGGTGCGATGGAAGGGTTTGCAAAATCCTTCACGATCCGACGATAGTTCCTCCACATCAGTGGTGGGCTGTCTACAGATGGATAACGAGAAAGTTTAAGGCTGATGTCGTAATCCACTTCGGAACCCACGGATATTTGGAGTTCAGACCGGGAAAGGGTGTGGGGTTGTCTCCTTCGTGTGTTCCAGAAGCGAGCTTAGACGATGTCCCGCACCTCTACATTTACGTTGTATCGAATCCGATGGAGGGTGTCATAGCGAAGAGGAGAAGTTACGCAACTCTGATCGATCACATCTACCCGCCGATGGCGATGGCTGATGTTTTGGATGAGCTCGATTCTCTTCTGAATCAGTATGCGAAGGCGAAGGATTTGGGAGAAGATGCGAGGAGGAGAAAGCTGTATGAGGAGATACTAAAGAAGGCTGAAGATTGTAAGATAAGGATAAGGAATCCAGAGAACGAGGATGTGACAATAGAGGAGATCCACCGCTACGTCGATCTGATGAGAGGGTCGCAGATAAACCTTGGACTCCACGTATTTGGCAACCCGCCAAGAAATGCGAAAAGATTGGCTGAGTATGTCGTTACGGCGATGGCTTACGATTCTCATTATTCGCCCTCTATAAGGAGGGTCATCGCTGAAGCTATTGGACTGAACTACGACGAAATCAAGAGAAACCCCATGGGTATTACAAACGGTTACACGAATAGGGAACTGTTAGAGATTATCCACAAGATTTCAGTTGATATACTTGAGAGACTTTTGAATGGCGAAAGCTACGATGTCATCTACGAGGAGATTGAAAAAATCGGATTCAAAGTCGTTGATAAGCTTAGATTGAAAGATGTGTTTGAAAAAGCTTTAGATGTTGCGAAGAAGATTGTAGAATGCAAGAAAGAATACGATGGATTCTTGAAGGGCTTGAGGGGTGAATACGTTGAACCGAGTCCATCTGGAGCTATAACGAGGGGCAAGTTCGAGATACTCCCGACTGGAAGGAATTTCTACGCTGTAGACCCAA